>CAVVEU010000032.1:0-6540 GCA_963747235.1 uncultured Candidatus Rokubacteria bacterium | reverse complement strand
CACGCCGGCGTAGCCCGCACCTCGCGCACCGCCAGATTGTTGTCGAACGGCACCAGGTCCATCCAGGCCACCTGGGCGCCCGCGGGCAGGCCCTGGGTCAGCGCCCGGTCCTCCGCGCTGTCCACCACGATCAGGATGGCCTGCGGCCCCGTCCCGGCCGGCGTCCACGAGAAGGGGCCGACGATGACGCCCGCGTCCGGCGCGGCCGGGACCGTGCTCGGCATGGCGCCGGGCGGGGCGGGCAGCTCCGTCCAGTCCGTCGGCCAGCGGCGCTGACTGGCCGGCGCGCTGCTGAACGCCCTGACCGTGATCGCGCCGGACGCGGCCGGGCCGCGGTTCCGGACGCGCGCGAAGACGAACGCGGGCGCGCTCACCGGGACCTGCTCCTGGTGGTCGGCGGGCGTGCCGGGCGCGGCCACGTCTCGCACCCACACGTCGGGGGCGTCGCCGTGGTTCTCCTTCCAGAGCCGGTCGGCGAACGCATCCAGCCCGTCGGCCGAGCCGTACCCCCCGGCGCGCCCGTCGTCCACGTAGACGTCCACCGGGAGCGGCGAGTAGCTCGGGACCGCGCGGCGGATGAAGGTGGTGTCGATCACCTTCTGGTGGAGCCGGTCCGGGTAACGCCAGCCTCCGAGGTCCGCGTCGGCCTCGCCGATCGCATGGGCCATCTGGGTGATGCTGGTGTCCTCCTTCGGGACGCCGCCGTTGGCGACCAGGTGGAGACGGATCGTGAGATCGCGCGCCGCGGCGCGGCGGGCCGCGCGGCTCGAGTCGCCGCCGAGCTTCCGGTAGAGCTCGAACATCGTCGAGCACCAGACCTCGCCGCGCTCGTAGCCCCCCAGGTTCTCGAACGCGGTGCCGGAGAGCATCATCGCGCTGTCGTAGCGCCGGCCTTCCCAGAAGCCATCGACCGGGTTCGCGTCCCACGAGAACATGTGCCCCCGCGTCGCGGCCGGGTTCGCGTGCTTGTCGTCGTAGTAGACGGCGGCCAGGAAATCGCAGAAGCCCTCCGCGACGCCACTGGGGAAGTTCCCGATGGAGGAGCCCGCCTTCGCGGCGTCCTGCAGGAAGTGGCCATACTCGTGGAGCACGATCATCGCGTCCGACGCGTCGGCGACGCCGCCCGCGCCGAAGGAGAGGCCGTTCGCGCTGCCGGTGGAGCCGTCGGCGCCGTTCTCGCCCTGCGGGTCCGCCCGCACGGACGAGCTGCCCATCCGGGGGAGAGCGAGGGTGGCCTGGACGTATTGCTGGAACCGGTCGATGTGGAAGTACACCATGACGTCGAGGAAGTCCCGGTCCTTGGCGTTGAAGACGAACGCGCCGGTCGGGCTCGAGGGCTCGGCGAGGTGCGGCTTCGCGAAGTCTTCCATGTGCACCCAGGCGCCGTCGAGGCGGAGGCGGCCGTCGGCGGGCGCGGGATCGAGCCGCAGGAGCTTCACCGGGACCCGCTGGGCGTTCAGCTTGGCCACCGAGCTCTTCGACGAGAGCGTCAGGTCGCCGCTGGTCACGATCGGATTCGGATCGAAGACCGAGCCCTTGCCCTGGGGCGCCCGCGCGTAGGCCACGAGGTCGCGGACCTCGATCAGCCGCGCGGTCGTCGCGTCGATCAGCACGCGCCAGAGGCCCCTCGGCTCCTCGGTGGAGAACCGGACGTCCCAGGCCATGACGTGCTCCCCGAGCCGGGGCCGGCGCCCCCCGGCCAGCGCGATGCGGACCCGCTGGAGAAATCGCGCGCGGGCTCCCGCGGGGCGCCGGCTGGGCTTCGGCGGCGTCCTCGCCACCGGGTGGTACCGGTGCACGATCAGCGCGGGCGGGCCGATCTCGCGTGACCGGTACGGCGCCGCGAGTCGGGCGACCTGCGCCCGCGCCTCCACGGGTCCGATCCTGATCCGCGCCGGGTCGAGCGTGTCCGGGATGTCGTAGTGGTACTGGTTGTAGCCGGACAGCGGGCGCCCGTCCGCGGTGACGTTCACGATGACCTCGCTCACGTCCACCGGAAGGCCCTTGAACTCCTGGGTCAGACGCGCCGACCAGCCGTGAGGCCGCTCGACGAGCGCGGCATCGCGCAGATCGGCGAGCCCGGAGGGCCAGCGAAAGACCTCGGCGCTCTGCTGCAGGAGCTGACGGACGACCTCGCGAGGGGCGAATGGGGGACGCACCACCGGCGCGGCGGTCGGGTCGAACCAGCTCCGCGGGGCGCGGTTGGCCGGGTCCACGAGGATCCGGCCGGCGCGCCCGATCGGCCGCGTGCGGTCTAGCGCTTCCGTCGCGTCCCGCCCTTTGACTTCTTGGGCGATGTCTTGGCCGACTTCTTCGACGCCTTCTTCGAGGACGTCCGGGTCTTGCTAGCTCTGGCCGGGGTCTTCGTTGTCTTCTTCACCGGTGCCGCGCTGCCATCTCCACCGGTGCCGAGGTTCAGCTGCACGCCCGCGTTGTTCTTGCCGGGCAGCAGGCTGATGCCGAACACGTAGTTGTCCCGGGCGAACGTGTGGTTGGCGTGGGTGAACGCCACCGTGACGACCTGGAAGCCGTTGTCGTGCACCGCGAACGGGCTGAGGCGCAGCATCGTCTTGAACTTGGCGCCGAACACCGGATCGTAGTCGGCCAGGAAGGTCGCCCACCGCTCGTCGGGCGCCCGGCCGAGCGTCGCGGTCAGATCCTGCGCGATGGGATCGTCGGCGGGCTGCACGTGGAGCGGCAGCAGGCCGTCGGGCCCGGGCTTGAAGCGCACCTCGAACAGCTCGACGGTCTGTGCCAGCTTGACGCGCAGGCCGAGCTTGAGCTGGAGGGCCGCCTGGGGCAGCGTCGTCTCGGCCGCGACGTCGCTTTCCTTCTCGATCTTGACGTTGCCCGGATTACCGGGATCGACGGGATACTGCAGGCTCTTCTTGGTGATGACCAGCTTGTGCTGGCCGCCTTTGCGGTTTCCTGACATGGCGGGCGCCCTCCTTCGGTTCGAAGTGGTCGCGGATCTACCCCGGGGACGCTAGCACGCGAGGTGACGGCACCGCAAGACAGCCCGTCTCAGCCTCCCGCGGGGTCCGCCGCCCGCACCGAGTCCGCGCGAGTCGACCAGTACTCCATGCCGATCGCGCGGAACATGTCCCGGGCGATCTGGATCTCGGCCTGCGCCTCACGGTCGTGCCCGAGCCGCCGCGCGAGGGTGCCGAGCCCGAGGTGGCACCGCGCCTGGAGCGGGCGCATCTCCAGCTCGAGCGCCCGGGCGAGGGCGCGGCGATAGGTGGCCTGCGCGTCCTCGGCGAGGGGAATGGGCTGGCTCGCCTCGGCCTCGCCGAGCAGGCGCATCGCCCAGGCTTCCGAGCCCCGGCTCTTGACGTAGCGGGTCAGCTCGACCGCGCGCCGGGCCAGGGGCAGCGCGTCCTCGGCCCGTCCGGCGGCCAGGTGGATCTCGGCGAGCACGCCCGTCCGGAGCCAGTGCCCGAGGGGATCGCCGATGGCCACCGCGATCTCCACCGCCTCGTCCACCAGCTTCCGCGCGTCGGCGATCCGCCCGGACAGGGCATAGGCCGCGCAGAGCGGCGTGACCACGTTCAGGAGGGGGGCGCGGATGTCCGCGCTGCGGCACAGCGCGAGGCCGCTCTCGAGCGCGGCCACCGCGCGCGGGAGATCGCCCTGGCGCAGGTGCAGCGCGCCCAGGCCGAACCGGCTGAAGACGATGCTGTAGGGATGCTCGGCCGCCTCCGCGATCCGCGCGTTCTCCTGCCCGACCGCCAGGCCGTCGGCGAACTCGCCGAGCTCGGCCAGGCTCCACACGAGCACGGTGCGCGAGTAGACCGCGGGCAGGACCGCCATGCCGAAGCGCTCCCGGACCAGGTCGCCGCGCAGGAGGGCCGCGTTGTGGCGCGCCAGCTCGACCGCCGCGCGGTAGTCGCCCTGCCCGTAGCGCGCGAGGCCGAGGAAGGTATGGGCCAGCACCTGCGCCTCGACGTCGCCGACCTGGGCGGCGATGGCGACGGCGCGCTCCCCGTACTCGGTGGCCCGCCGGAGCTCGAGCATCACGGTGTAGAAGTTGGTCAGGAACGCGGCCACCAGCCCCTGCCGGCGCCGGTCGCCCGAGGCCTCCGCGAGCCGCTCGGCCTCCTGGAGGTAGTCCTGCATCCGGGTGAACTCGGCCAGCGGGCTCAGCGAGGCGCGGAGCTCGAGGCGCAGGTCGATCGCCGCCGCCACCGTGGGCGGCGCCTCCGGCAGATGCGCGAGCGCGGCGAGCGCGTGCTCGAACCACTCCACCGCCGCGCGGTGGGCCGACCGCGCGACGGCGCGCGCGCCGGCCTGGCGGCAATAGGCCAGCGCCTTGTCCCAGACCTCGCCGCGGAGGGCGTGGTGCGCGAGCCGCTCGACCTGGTCCGCGCGGGATTCGGCGCCCGGCGCCTCGAGCGTCTCCACGATGCGCGCGTCGAGGGCGCGGCGGCGCTCCCGCAGCACGCTGGCCGCGGCCACCTCGTAGGTCAGCGCGTGCTTGAACGTGTACTCGGACGCGGGGAATAGCGGCACCTCGTAGAGCAGCTCGGCGGCCTGGAGGTGTCGCAGGGCGAGCCGCAGGCGGTCCTCCCCGAGATCGCCGATCGCGGCGAGCAGGGGCAGGGGCACGTCCTTGCCGATGACCGCCGCGGCCTGCAGGAGGCGCTTCTCCAGCGTGGGGAGCCGGTCGATGCGCGCGGCCAGGACCGCGTGGACGGTGGCCGGCACCTGCGCCTCGCGGATCGCGCGGGCGGGGCGGTAGGCGCCGCGCGCGCCGGCGAGCGCGCCGGTCTCCGCGAGATGCCAGACGCTCTCCTCCAGGAAGAACGGGTTGCCCTCCGTCCGCTCGATGAGCTGGGCCTTGAGCGCGTCGAGCGCGGGGTCACCGCCCAGCAGCGTGTTCAGCAGGGCCTGGGCGAGCCCGGGGGCGAGCGGCTCGAGCGAGATCTGGGTGTAGTAGCTCCGGTTGGTCCAGTCGTGCTCGAACTCGGGCCGCGAGCTGACCACGCAGAGGATCCGCGCGGTGGGCAGGCTCTCGATCACCCGGTCCAGCAGGGACTGCGACTCCGAATCGATCCAGTGCAGGTCCTCCAGCACGAGGCAGAGCGGCTGGGCCTGGCTCTCCCGCAGGAAGAGGCGCCGCAGGAACTCGAGCGTGCGGCGGCGGCGCTGGGTCGGATCGAGCGCGTCCCAGGCGTCGTCGGCGACGGGCACGTCGAGGAGCGAGAGCACGACCGGGATGCCCGAGGCGAGCGTGTCGTCGAGCCCGCGGAGCCGGGAGCCGACCTTGTCGAGCACCTTGACCTCGTCGTCGCCGTCCTCGATCTGGAAGTAGTCGCGCAGTAGCGCGACGATCGGCAGGTACGGCGTCGCCCGGCCGTAGGACACGGTGGCGGTCTCGATCACCCGCCACACGGGCGGCAGCTCGCCGTGGATGAACTCGTGGACGAGCCGCGACTTGCCGACGCCGGGCTCGCCGATGACGCAGACGATCTGCCCGTGCCCGGCGCCGGCGCGCTCCATGGTGCGGCGGAGCATGCCGAGCTCGGTCTCGCGCCCGACGAAGCGGGTGAGCCCGCGGATCGCGGCGGCCTGGAGCCGGGAGCGCGCCTGGCCCGGTCCGATCAGCTCGAAGGCCTCGAGCGGGTCCGCGAGGCCCTTCACCAGCAGCGGCCCCGTCGGCCGCACGGTGACGTGGCCCTGGACGAGCTGCAGCGTCTCGCGGGTGAGCAGGGTGGCGCCCGGCGGCGCGAGCTGCTCCATGCGCCCGGCGAGATGCGTGGTCTGGCCGACCGCCGAGTAGTCCATGTGCAGATCGCCGCCGATGGCGCGCACCACGACCTCGCCCGAGTTGATCCCGACCCGGATTTGCACCGGGACCGCGAGACCCGGGATCCCGGCCACGTAGCGCCGGACCGAGTCCTGCATGCGCAGCGCCGCGTAGCAGGCGCGGAGGGCGTGATCTTCGTGGGCCAGCGGCGCGCCGAAGAGGGCCATGATCCCGTCGCCCAGCACCTGGTTGACGGTGCCCTCGTAGTGGTGGACCGCCTCCATCAGGGATTCGAGAATCGGGTCGAGGATCTGCCGCGCCTCCTCCGGATCCCGGTCGGCCAGGAGCTCGAGCGAGCTCTTCAGATCGGCGAACAGCACGGTGACCTGCTTGCGCTCGCCCTCGAGCGACTCGCGCATGGTCTGCATGCGATCCGCCAGGTGCGGGGGCGTGTAGGCGCGCGGCGAGGCGAAGCGGGAGCCTTCGGTGGGCCGCGCCCCGGTGGGTTCCGCGCACTCCGGACAGAAGCGCGCGGTCGGCGGCAGCGGGCCGGCGCACCGGCGGCACGAGGGCGACAGCGACGCGCCGCAGTCCGCGCAGAACTTCGCCGGGGGCTGGTTATCCGCGTGACACTGAAGGCACTGCATCTCGTGGGGGCACCGTAGTCTTTCCCGGGACGGCGGTCAAGGTTCGCGCCAGGGCTCCGCCACCGCCCTCGCGTGCTCGACGCTGACCCGCCCCGCCTTGACCACCAGGCGGCACGGCGCGAGGGCCGCCACGACGTCCTCGGC
>CAVVEU010000031.1:0-147466 GCA_963747235.1 uncultured Candidatus Rokubacteria bacterium | reverse complement strand
GCGTGCTCTTGCCGCTCCCCGGCCGCCCGGTGATCCAGATCGCCCAGCCCGGTTCTCGTGGGGCAACCCGAGCGGAGACGCCGCCGGTGGCGCGGACGAGCCCGCCGGCCAGCCGCACGACCTGCGCCACGGACTCGCCGACCGTGTGCACGCTGGTGTCGATCAGGAGCTCGGGAGCCAGGGCGGCTTCATAGGCCACGTCCACCCCCGGGACGGTCGCGCCGGGGCGCCCCGCCTGCTGGTAGATGTTCCGAGGCGCGTGCCCCGGGGCCCGCTCCCGCTCACGCTCCTGGCAGATCGCGAGAGGGCAGACGAGCTGCACCTCCGCGAAGTGGGGAACGGCTTCACGCACGAGGTCACGCCAGACTCGCCGGTGGGCGGTCGCGTCGATGAGAACCGGCGTGCCGGTCTCGACGAGGAGCGCGGCCATGTAGCCCAGGGCCCGGTAGACGATGTCACGCTCGTGATCCGTGTAGCGCGGAGCCGGGGTGACGGCCTTCCGGATCTCGTCGAGCTCGAGGCGGACGACCGGCCGCCCGAGGGCGCGAAGCTCCGCCTCGGTCCCGCGCGCGATCGCGGACTTCCCGCTGCCCGGAGGGCCCGTGATCCAGATGGCCCAGCTCATGCGACGCCCCCCAGGAGCTCCGGCACGCCGTCGGGGGTGAGGGTTCCGCCGGCCATCAACGACCGCGCGAATCCGAACAGCGCCTCGCGGGTCCGCCGGGCCAGCGAGGGATACCAGCGAGGGTGTCCGATGACCAGCGCGCGGAAGGCGAGAAACGGCGGGAGCACCTCGAAGAGCTCGTCGTCGTCCGACCCGGCGGCATAGGCCTCGAGAAAGGCGCGGAAGAGCGTGACGAACGGCTCGGCGACGCCCCGCCGGGTCTCGAGCGCGGCCTTCCGGAGCCCGAAGAAGAGATAGTTGATGCCGAGCGCGCTCACGTCGTCGGCCGGCTCGCCCCATTCTCCGCGGCTCCTGTCCAGCGCCGAGAAGTCGGTCCCGTCGCGGAACAGCAGGTTCCACGGGTGGAAATCGCCGTGCACGCACGCCAGCCGGTGGGCGCGGCCGCGGAGGCGCCACCGCCACGAGACCGCGTCGTGCTCGAGGGCCTCGCACACGTGCAGCGGCAGCAGCGGGTAGGGATGCGGGTAGCTGTCGAGGATCCCCATCAGGCACTCGCCGTGCCCCACCAGCTCGCGGATGCGGCGCTCGTAGAGCGTGGGCTCGTCGCGCCGGGTCGCGTGGGCGCGCGCGAGGAAGGCGCCGAGCGCCCGCGCCCGGGCGACGTCGAGCGGCCGCAGGGGCTCGGTGAGGAGCCGGTCGAGATCGAGCCAGTAGAGGGCGCCGTCGGCCTTCTCCACGAGCTGGAAGAACTCGGTCGCGTCGCCCGCCGAGACCAGCGCGCCCGACTCCCTGATGAAGCCCACGTCGAGGCTGCGGACGTGCGCCGGGAAGCTGTTGTAGGCGCGGTGGCCGTAGAGGGCCTGCCACGCCCGGTCCTCCGGATAATCGTGGCCGAAGCCCTGCGCGGCCCGGGTGCGCGCCACCACCAGGCTCCGAGCGGCGCCGTTCACCACGCATTCCACCTCGAAGGGCACCCCGTAGCCGAAGCCCTTCGGATCCCGCCCCTCCGCGTCGGGCCCGCCCAGTGACCGCAGGCCCAGGATCTCGACCGGCCCCGCGAACACGGCGGCCAGGTAGGCGGAGAGAGCCGCTTCCACGCGGCTACTTTCCCCGGACCGTCAGGACCGGGCAGGGCGCCACGGCCAGGACCCGGCTCGCGACGCTTCCGAGGAAGAGCTTGGCGAAGCCGGTGCGCCCGTGCGTGCCGATCACGACCATGTCGGCCTTTCTCGAGCGGGCGGCCTGCGCGATGCGCTCGTGCGGCACGCCTTCGAGCAGCAGCCCCTTGACGCGCGCGCCCCCCTGCTTCGCCTTCCGGACGAGCGCGGCCAGATGCTTCTGTCCGACGGCGCGCGTGGCGTTCGCCATGTCCTCGTAGACCTGGGGCGAGATGTAGCCGTCGGCCGCCATGGGGATGGCGGGGGTCAGCACGTGGACGAGCAGCAGCTCGGCGCGGTTGCTCTTGGCCATCTCCACCGCGCGCTTGTACGCGGCGGAGGACGCCTTGGAAAAGTCCGTGGGGTGCAGGATGCGTCGGATCCGGCTCATCGCAGTGCCTCCGTTCGGGTTGCGGGGTGGGTTTTCTCGGCCGGCCGCGCGCCATCCTGACCGGCGAGGGCCTCGACGGGCGCGCCCGAGGGACGGATCAGGAGGATCGGCGCGCGGGTACCGCGCAGGACGGATTCCGCGACGCTCCCGAAGATGATCCGCCCGAGCCCGCTGCGGCCGTGCGTGCTCATCACGATCAGATCGACCTTCTGGACCTTGGCCGCCTCGACGACCGCCGGAGCCGCCGGCCCGTACCAGACGTGCGTCTCGACGCCCTTCGCGCCCGTCTTCTCGAGCTTGGCCTTCACGCCGGCCAGGTATTCCTCCGCTTCGCGCACCACCTGGATCTGCGCGCCGATCACATCCGCCCCCGCCAGGACCCCGGCCTCGGCGGCCCGCATCAGGATCAGCGCGGAGCCGGGCTGGGCCATTCCCAGGGCCGGGGCGATCGCCGCTTCGGCCATCTCGGAGCCATCGAGCGGAACCAGGATCTTGTTGGGCTTCATGATGTCCTCCTCTGGCCCGAGGGAAGAGCAACGGCGGTGCCAGCCGAGGAAGACAATAAAACCAGATGGTTGGAACGGTGCAGCACGCCGGGACATGAGGCGGCGCCTCCACGCTGGGACAGTCGCGCCCCGGTACGGCTAGGCTCGCAGGTCGTACTTGTTGATCAGCCGATGGAACGTCTTGCGGTCGATGCCGGCGGCCTTGGCGGCGGACGAGACATTGCCGTCGTGACGGGCCAGCAGGTCCCGGAGATAGGAGACTTCCAGGACCTGGAGCCACTGATCCTTCGCGGCCTTGAGCGTCAGATCGGTCCCCGCCGGCGGGCCGACCAGCGAGGCCGGACCGGCCGACGGCGCGGGAGGCCGCGAGACCGCCCGCGCCACGTGATCGGGCAGGTCCCCCACCGTGATCGGTGAGCCCATCGGCCAGCGCGCACGCCCGCTCCATCACGTTCTGGAGCTCGCGCACGTTCCCGGGCCACGCGTACCGCTCCAGCGCCTCCACGACCGCGTCGTCCATCGCGATGACCCGCCCCTGGCCGTAGCGCTTGAGGAAGGTGTGCGCGAGGAGGCGCACGTCCCCCGCCCGCTCCCGCAGCGGAGGCAGGTGGATGGCGATGACGTTGACGCGGTAGAAGAGCTCCTCCCGGAACTGGCCCTTCGCGATGGCGTCGGTCAGGTCGCGGTTGGTCGCCGAGACGACCCGCACGTCCACGTCCACCAGCGCGGTGCCGCCCACTCGCCGGATCTGCCGCTCCTGCAGCACGCGGAGCAGCTTCACCTGGAGGGGGGCGGGCAGCTCGGCGATCTCGTCGAGGAAGAGCGTGCCCCGGTGGGCCGTCTCCATCAGCCCGGCCTTGGTCCGCACCGCGCCGGTGAACGCGCCCTTCTCGTGACCGAAGAGCTCGGACTCGAGGAGATGCTCGGGCAGCGACGCGCAGTCGACCGGCACGAACGGCTGGCTCGCGCGCGGGCTGTTGGCGTGGATGGCGCGCGCGATCAGCTCCTTGCCCGTGCCGGACTCGCCGAGGATCAGGATGTTCGCCTCCGACCGCGCCGCCTTCTTCACCAGCTCGAACACCTGCGCCATGGCGGGGCTGCGGCCCACGATGTTCTCGAGGCCCAGGGCCTGCTGGAGCTGCTGGCGCAGGTTTCGGTTCTCGACCTGGAGGCCCCGGTGCCGGAGGGCGCGCTCGGCCGCGACGCGAAGCTGATCCACCGAGAAGTCCTTCGGGAGGTAGTCGAACGCCCCCTCCTTGACCGCGGCCACCGCCGACTCGATGGTCGCGAACCCGGTGATCACGATGATGGGCAACGCGGGATCGATCTCGTGGGCGCGCCGGAGGAGCGTCAGCCCGTCCATGCCCGGCATCCTGAAGTCGGTCAGCATCAGGTCCGGCCGCTCTCGCTCGAGGATCGCGAGCGCGGCGGCCCCGTTTCCGGCCGTCGTGCACGCATAGCCCTGGCGCGACAGGATGCGGGAGCAGTTCTCGAGCATGTCGGGCTCATCGTCGACGATCAGGACGCGGGGCGCGCTCATCGGGCTCTGCGAATCATCGCTCCGAAGCCGGCCCAGATCAAATCGCGCAGAATGCGGCACGGGCGCCCCGACCTGGGATGGCCGCGCCCCAGTGGTCCCATCGAGTCGCGCCGAACGTCCTGATTTCTCTTGTCCGGCACTCCGGCACGCTCGGTGCATGCGTCGGGCACCGGAGGGCACATGGGCATCCACGTGTCGGAGGCACCGCACCGCGCGCCGCGGCCGATCGCGGTGTGGATTCTGGGCACCCTCAGCGCCGTGCACGCCGTCGCCGCGTTCGTGTTCGTGGCGGGTGGCCGGACCCCGGCCCATGAGCTCGAGGGCTTCATCATGGGCATGACCGCGGCGGTGCTCCTGGTGGGCGCGATCCTCTCCTTCGGCCTCGTCCGCGTCCGGGCGGAACTCCGCAACCCGCCGCCGCGTTGAGCCCCGAGCGCTGGACGAGTCGCGCCGGCTTCATCTTCGCCGCGATGGGGTCGGCGATCGGGCTGGGCAGCATCTGGAAGTTCCCCTACGAGGTCGGCGTCAACGGGGGCGGCGGCTTCGTCGTCTTCTACCTGCTGGGACTGGGGCTGATCGTCTTCCCCCTGATGCTCGTCGAGTTCGCGATCGGGCGCCGCGGCCGCTCGGACGCGGTGGGCAGCATCGCGGCGGTCGCGGTGGCCGGCCGGGCGTCGGCCTCCTGGGCCGCCATCGGCATGGTGGGCGTGGTCGGGGCGGTGCTCATCCTGAGCTTCTACTCGGTGATCGGCGGCTGGGCGCTCGCCTACGTCGTGGACACCATCCGCGACGGGCTGCCGGGCGCCACCGCCCAAGCGGTGCAGGCCCGCTACGACGCGCTCCTCGCCTCGCCGCTGCGCATGACGATCTACCACACCCTCTTCATGGCGGCCACGGCGGCGGTGGTCGCGCGCGGGATCGCGGCCGGGATCGAGCGCGCCTCCCTCTATCTCATGCCGATCCTGATCGTCCTCGTCGTCCTCCTCGCGATCCATTCCACCACCCACGGCGACGCGTACGCCGCGCTGCGATTCCTCTTCTCGTTCGACCCGGGCCACCTGTCCGCGCGGTCCGCGCTCGAGGCCCTGGGCCTCGGATTCTTCTCGATCGGCGTGGGCCTCGCGGTCATGGTCACGTACGCGGCCTACGCGGGCGCCGACTTCGATCTGCGCACCGTGGCGATCGTCACGATCCTGAGCGACACCGCCATCTCCTTCCTCGCCGGCCTGGCGGTGTTCCCGGTCGTCTTCGCGGAAGGGCTGGATCCCTCGAGCGGGCCCGGGCTGATGTTCGTGACGCTGCCGCTGGCCTTCGCGCGCGTCCCGCTCGGCGCCGCCGCCGCGATCGCGTTCTTCGTCCTGCTGAGCCTCGCGGCGCTGGCCTCGGCGATGTCGCTGCTCGAGATGCCGGTCGCGCTCGTCCATCGCTGGCTGGGGTGGTCCCGCCGCCGGGCCGCGCTGGTGGCCGGGGCCTTTTGCTGGGCGCTCGGGCTCGCCTCCGTCCTGTCGTTCAACGTCTGGGCGGGCTGGCGCCCGCTCGCCTGGCTGCCGGGTCTGGCGCCCCTCACCGTGTTCGGAGCGCTGGATCACGTCACCTCGAACGTGCTGCTTCCGGTGGGGGGGCTCGGGCTGGCGCTCTTCGGCGGCTGGGTGATGCCGGCGCGGCTGCTGGCCGCCGAGCTACGGCTCGGCCCGTCGGCGGCCCGCGCGCTCGTGCTCCTGCTGCGCTACGTGGCGCCGGCCGGCATCATCGCGGCCAGCGTGCTCCCGATCCTGCTCCAGCGGGGTTGAGACGCCGACCGTCTGAAGCTATCCGAGTGAGTCGGCGGCGAACGCCCGGACCCACCGGGCCATGCCTTCCACGTCGTCTCGCGGGACGGCCTCCGCCTTGCCCTGGTCCGCGCTGTCCCGCAGGGCGGCCAGCACGGTGATGCGCTCCTGCGCGCGCGTGCCGTAGGCGCCCGCCTTGGCCAGGTCGGCATTGAGGCTGTCGATCGTGCTCGCCGACGGCGGGGTGATCCCGCGCGCCTCGCACAGCTTCCTGAGCGCCCGCTCGAGCACCGCGCCGGTCAACGATGCCGCGGGGAGATGGTGACCCGCGGCGAGCAGGGTCTCCGCCTGGTCGATGAAGCTGCCGAGCACCTCGGCCTCGATCACGTGCCGGAACTCGAAGAACCGGCCCTCTCCAAAGTCACTGGCGGCCGCGAGGAGCACCCCCTGGAGGCGCGGCACGTAGGCAGCGGGCTGGTCGATCCTCGCGAGCTCCAGCAACACCCGGTAGTGCTCGGAGCCTTCCCCGCAGGCTCGTCGGATGAGGTTTCTCGCCCGGAGCATCAGCTCGGCCGACCGCACCCGATTGGGAAACTTCTGCTTCGCGTCGGACAGGAGGGACTCGCAGAACGCGATGAGCGCCTCGAAATCCCGCAGGATGACCTCGCGGATGGGCAGTGAATCGCTCATTCCGGCCCCATTCTAAGGGTCCGGCGCGGGAAACCGGCTACTTTGCTTCCGTCAGCTCCGCCCACGACGGCGCCCCGGTGGCCTTGTTCCTCGCCTCCGCCCGGATCACCCGTTGCCCGTTGACCACGTGGAGCCGATAGATGCCGGTGTTCGACAGCCCGTCGTAGGCCACGGTGCCGTCGCGGAGCGCCTGCATCGTGCCCTGCACGGGCACGCGCTCGCCCGACAGCAGGGTGACGATCGCCTGGTAGGTTCCATCCGGATTGTTCGTCTGCTCCACGGTGACCGACGCAATGCTCCCCGGCGCGCCGAGGCCGCCCGGGCCCACCCACTTGCCCGCAAGGCTCGCCACGTCCTGGATCGGAACCATCGGCTGTGCCGACGCCGCGGCGGCCGTCAGCAAAAGGGCGAGTGCAATCCCGGCGAGCCTCATCGAGAAATCTTCCTCCGGGGCATGGCGAGCGGTTTGGCTTCCAGTTTCTTCACCGTGGCCACGGGCATCCGGATCAGCTCAGCCATCTGGGCCTGAGTCAATCGCATCGACTTCCGGAGTCTCCGCAAGACGTCGCCGTCCATGTGTGGTCGGAGCCTACACCTCGGGCCACCTGGCTGACTGTTCCGATCGGTACACGGCAGTCGCGGCCCCGCGAGTGGACCAAGGTCCAACTAGGCGACGAAGGCACGGGGACCGCAGAATCGCGTGGGCTCGGGCGATTGATGGTAGGCGGGGGGAGGATCGAACTCCCGACCCCGGCCGTGTAAAGGCCGTGCTCTCCCAGCTGAGCTACCCGCCTATGCTGGAATGTCCGAGGCTTGCACGAAGAATTCTATCGCCTCCGAATTGATCGTGCGCGGAATTGTGCTCACGGGCTCTCGGCGTGTCGCCGGCCGCTCCCTTTCAGGAGCCAGTCGATCGCCGCGGTCGGGTCCGACGCGTCCGCGCCCGGCGTCGCTTCCGTGGACGGCAGCGGCGCGGACGCGGGCGCCCTTCGCACCGGCGCCGGGATCGCGGCGTACGTCTCGGGCGCCGCGACGCGCGGAGTCGGGACCGGCTGAGGTCCGGGGGCAGGCCTGGGCGGCGTGACCTGGACGAGCGGCGTCGCCGCGATTGGCTCGACCGGCTTGCGGTCAAGGGGCAGACGAACGTCTCGCAACAGCCGTTCGCCCGGCGAGAGCCGGGGCACGAGATTGTCGGGCCACTGACGCGGCCCCAGGAACAGGATCGCCGCGACGAGGACGGCCACGCTCGCGATCCCGGCGCAGATCCTGGGATGGGCCCAGGCGCGGGCGGGAATCGTCCCGACGATGTGCCCGACGGCGCGCGCGGATGGCGCAAGAAGCGCGGGCACTCGGCCGGCGACCCGGAAGATCACGTCGCGAGTCCGCATGGCGCCGACCCGGCTGGCCGTGAGCCCCCTACCCGCCGCGCCGATGGTCTCCCCGAAGGAGCGCGACACCAGGCCGAGCACCGCGCCGGCAGCCACGCTCGCGGCGCGCGCCGCCCCTTGGCCCGCGATCATCACCGCCGAGCCGAGCGGGATCAGCAGGCGCGGGACGCGCGCACTCCCGGATCGCGCGCGTCCGATCAAGCCCGCGGCGGCTCGAGCCGACGGGACGAAGAGTGTCGGCAGCCGTCGCACCACCACGGCGAGCAATGCCGACACCGCCGCGATCGCTCGCCCGGACACGGTCAGCGAGCTCGACACCAGCACGCCGAGCCGGGTCAGGAAGCCGAGGATCCGCGTCGCCTCGGTACCGGTGGCCTCACGCACAGCGCGCGCGGCCCCTTGGAATGCGCTCCGCGACGACGAGCGGAGCCAGAGCAGCGAGGGGGCCACGCGCGTGATCACGGGACGAACCTGCCCGATCAGGTGAGCGGTGACGGCTTCGCGGGACGGCTCGACCGGCGGGCGGGAGCTGGCCACGAGCTGGAGTGACGCGCGCTCCGCCTGGCAGTCCGCGCACTGGACCACATGGGCGTGCTCGAGCGCTCGCTCCGTCAGGCCCGTCCCGCCGCGTGGCGGGGCAGACGATTGCTCCCGGGCATCCTGGCAATTCATTGTCTGCGATCTTCCATGGGAAGGCGACGAGCCACAACCGCCCTCCGTTCGCCGCTCAGCCCTCTCCGTCAGTCGGCGTAAGGTCCGTACCTTACCACGCCTGCCATCGGGCCGCCGGGATGTCTCGGCAGGGACTTCCGGGTGGCCAGTCTTACCGGGCAGTGCCTTCCCGCCCCGAGCGGCGTGAACCCCCGCGATCCGGGCCTTCGAGCCCATGAACGCCTGATAGGACGCGGGCATATGCCTTGCTCTTGGGCACGGCATGACGATCGAGGAGACCGAAGACTACGCGGGCGATCAGCCCCAAGGGCCCGGACCCGACGACGACCAGCGGATCAAGCGCCCGCCGCGCCGGCGCCCCCGCCGGCCCGCGCGCCAGTAGCGCGCCGCGCCGTTACTTCCCCTGCTGGTTGCTCGACAGCGCGGCCGCCACGCCCAGGCCGATATAGAGGCTGCCCGAGATCCAGCGCTCGCTGGCCAGGAAGCGCGGGCTGCCGCGGAGCCACTGCGCGGCGGACCCGGCGCCGATCGCGTAGAGCGAGTCCGTGATCGCGCCCAGCAGCACGAAGACCACGCCCAGCGCCACGATCTGCTCGCCCACGTGCCCCCGTGAGACCGTCACGAACTGGGGCAGGAAGGCGAGGAAGAAGAGGCCGGTCTTCGGGTTCAGGACGTTGACGATCACGCCGTCCGTGAAGGCGCGGCGCAGGCGCCTGGGCTCGCCCGGCGTGACCGCGCCCAGCGGCGTGCGGTCGAGCAGGCGCCGCACGCCGATGAAGATGAGATAGGCCGCGCCCAGGTACTTCACCACGCTGAACGCGGTGGCGGAGGCGGCGAGCACCGCGGAGATGCCGGCGGCGGCCGCGAAGATGTGGGCCAGCGTGCCCACGTGCACGCCCAGCACCGAGACCAGGCCGGCGCGCCGGCCCTGATCGATGCTGCGCGTGACGATGTAGAGGACCGCGGGGCCGGGCGTCAGCAGCAGCACCAGCGCCGCGAGCATGAAGAACCCGAGGCTCGACCACTCCGGCAGGACCAGCATCAGCAGCACCCTCCCCGGATGGGCCCGCCCGCGGGCAATGCCCGGTCCGGCTCCCAGCCCCACGTGCGCGGGCCCCAGTCGGGGGTGAACACGCGCCCCTTCTTGACGGTCACGAACGGGACCACCGCGCGGTCCACCCGCAGCCCGGCGCCCAGGACGTCGTAGACCATCCAGTCGCCGGGGCGGATGTCGAGCACCGAGATGTCGGCCTGCCGGCCCACCGCGAGGCTGCCGAGGCGGTCGTCCACGCCCGCCGCCTTCGCGGGATTGGCGGTGCACATCGTCACCACCTGCGGCAGCGTGAAGCCCAGGCCCAGGAAGCGCGTCATCATCTCGGTCATGCTGTGCACGGTCATCACGCGGCCGGGCACGGTGAGATCGGTGCTGATGCAGTGCGGGAGCACGCCCTGCTCGATCACGCGGCGGCCCACGTCGAAGCTGAAGTTCATGCGCCCGTGCGCGGTGTCGAACCACACGCCGCGGTCGGCCGCTTCCTTGACCTCGGGCACCAGCTTGCCGTTGCCGTCGAGGACGCCGCCCGGGTTGGCGGTGAAGTAGTGGGTGAGGATGTCGCCCTTCTCGAGGATCGGCAGCAGCGAGCGGATCACCTTCGGGTCGTAGCGCTTCTCGGTGTCGCCGATGTGCACCATGAGCTTGACGCCGCTCTCCTTCGCGGCCCGCTTGGCCAGCTTCGGCATCTCCATGCCCATGATCTCGAGCGCGGGCGAGACCATGCGCGCCTTGATCCCGCGGATCAGATGCTTGTGCTGGTCCACCACCTTCAGGGTGTCGTCGAGGTTGATGCTGCTCTCCGCGATGATGTCGGGCATGGTGGCCAGCCCGGTCTGGCAGATGTGGAGGAACGGGATCACCTCGGTGTGGCAGTGGGGCAGGATGTGGCGGGGGAAGCCCGCGAAGGTGGCCGCCCCCGCGCTGCCCGCGTCCACGATGGTGGTGACGCCCGCGTAGACGCCGCCCAGGTCCGGGTTCACGCCGGTGCGATTGATGCCCTCGAACACGTGGGCGTGCAGGTCGATCAGGCCGGGCACCACGGTCCGTCCGCGGACGTCGATCACGCGCGCGGCCTCGGTCTCCGCGATGTCCGGCGCGACGCGGGCGATGGCGCCCCCCTGCACCGCCACGTCCTGCCTGCCGTCGAGCTTCATGGAAGGATCGAGCACGGTGCCGCCCTTGAGCAGGAGGTCGTACATGGGGTCTCCGATCGTCAGCGAGTGAAGTGATCCCAGAAGCGCGCGCCCGCGGCCACCGAGAGCGGCACGTCGTCCGCCAGCATGTAGCCCTCGCGGGCCAGGGCCTCCGCGGCCTGCCGCACGCGGTCGAGATACGCCTCGCGCGATGCGTAGCGCTCCGCGACCGACAGGCGCGGATCGCCGGTGGCCTCGCGCTCGGCGCGATTCCGCGGCAGGGGAAGCACGGCGCCCGCGAACATCAGGAGCTGCTCGGCGCCGCCGATGTCCGGGTGCCGCAGGTTCCAGCCGGTGTGCGCGGCCAGCGGCACCGCGATCTCCGGCAGGACGATGCCGCCGATCTCGTTGCCGTCGCCGTCCACCGCGGAGACGAGGGAGCCGAAGGGCTTGCCCGGCGTGGGCGGCAGCGCGCTCCAGTCGAGCCGGCGCGGCCGCGGGTTGTGGCGCGGGTAGCGGGCGGCGGGGATCCGCGCGAAGGCGGGCGCGAGGCGGTCGGGCGGCACCGCGGTGCCGTCGGCCAGGCGCGGGTGACGGCTCGGCGGCGGCTCGACGCCCTCCACCACCCAGCGGTCGAGGCTCACCAGGCAGGCGCGCAGCAGCACCGAGTAGTCGGCCACGCCGCGGAGGTTCTGCGAGCGCTCGACCGGCGCGGTCGGGATCGGCGGGCGCCGGCTGCGCGTCGGTGGGCGGCCAGATGCCGAGGCCGTGCTCCGTCCCCGCGAAGTGGTACACGCGCGTGTAGGGCCCGGGCGCCACGTCGCGCGTGCCGTCGGGATCGGTGTGGATCAGCGAGGCGTCGCCCCGGTGGTACTCGGCCGAGCTGTTCGTGTAGTACACGCGCAGCCGGCTGCCGCGCGCGTCGAGCCGGGCGTGCAGCGCGTCCTTCGCGCCCGTCTCCGGCTCGGCCTGCGGCTGATCGGTGAACGGGAAGAGATGCGCCATCATGTTGTTGCGGTCCTTGGAGTGCTGGCCGAACCGCTGGTTGAACTCGCCGCGCATGCCGCCCGCCACGTTGGCGATGACGCCGTCGAGCGCCTCGCGCCCCTGCTCGTCCTGATTGAGATCCTCGTAGATCAGCGTGCGCAGGAGCCGCCCGGTCTGGGAGCGCCCGTAGCCGTAGGCCCACCGGAGGCGCCCCGGCGCGGGATTGCCCGCCTCGGCGCCGCCGTGCTTGAGCCAGGCGACGCTGTCGCGCAGCGCCGCCATCGCGAGCCCCTGCACCGGCGCGCCCACCGCGGTGTAGGTGATCTGGTAGAGCCGCCCCGTCTCGATGCCGCCGTCGAGATGGATGTGATCGGCGTCGGGGACCACGCGGCCGCCGTCCACGCGGGCGAAGCGCCAGCGCGACCGCGGGATCGTGGTCGCGGGCCCGTCCGGCTGATCGCGCACGGTGAGGAGCGCGTCGGCTTCCTCCAGGTCCGCGGCGGGGTACGGCACGTGCCCGCGGTCGGAGAGGAGGAAGACGGCCCCCGGACCGGTGGACTGCAGCTGGGTGTAGATCCGGCCGCGCAGCGGCCGGCCCTGGGCGTCGCGCGCCTCGGGCGTCCGCATGCCGATGAGCCCGGGCACGCGCGGCAGGTCGCCCTGCCAGCCGCAGGAGATCACCACCCAGCCCCGCGTCATCAGGAAGCCGTCGCCCACGTCCACCGGCGGGTTCGGGTCCGACCCGGGCCCGAAGGCGGGCCGCGTGGCGCGGTTGAAGTTGGGCACCGCGACCGTGTTGCCGCGATTGACCACGTCGAGGAGCACGCGCCCGCTGCACCGCGCGCGATCCACCGGCAGCAGGATGGACACGTCCGAGTCCCACGTCACGCGCCCCTGCGCGTCGCGCGGGGCCAGCTCCACGTCGGTGATGCGGCGATTGGCCGCGTGCAGCGGATCGATGGCGAAGTGCAGCCGCCCCTTCAGCTCTTCGTACCCGGGAGCGCCGGCAACGGGACGCCGCAGCGTGATCTCGAATCGCGTGACCGGCATGGGATGACCTCGCGGGGAAGGCTAGAGACCGAGCGCGCCGAGGCGCTCCGGAGTCGGCACCCCGTCGCCGTCCCAGCCGCGCAGGGCGTAGTAGCGATCGAGCATGAGGCCCAGCTCCTCGGGCGGACAGTAGGCGCCCGCGGAGGGACCCTCGGGAATGGGCTCGTGCATCACGCGCCACGGCAGCACGTCGTCCTTCCGGCGCACGTTCTCCCGAACGTTGATCAGTCGCTCCAGGTTGATGATCCGCTCTCCGACCCGCTCGAGCTCCTCCACCGTCATGTCCCAGCCGGTGACCGCGTTGACCATCCGGGCGTACGGCTCTTCGACGTAGAGGCCGAAGCCGCGCTCGGAGGTGAACCGGCAGAGGACGAGGGAGTCGTCCACCGCGGTGAAGTGCTGGCTGCGCACCGCGAACTCGGGCTTGCCCTCGGGGCTGCGCCGATCGTAGTTCTGCGCGTACTGGGGCGTGGGCCGCGTGTCGTGGTGGCTGCCCCCGCGCGTGGCGGTGGCGTAGCCGATGGACATGCCCTTGAGCGCGCGCGCCGAGTGGGCCGGCAGCTCGAGCCGCTTGACCGCGTAGACCAGCCGCGTGCCCTCGGCGTGCACGGATTCGGCGAGGCGCCAGCCGCCCTCGGCGAGCCGGGCGCCGAAGCCCTCGCGGGCCGCCGTCATCTCGATGAGCTTCAGCATGCCGCGCCAGTCGCCCCAGCCGAAGGGCAGGCCGATCTCCGACTCCGTGAGCCAGCCGCGCTCGAGCGCCTCGCACACGAAGGCCAGGGTGACGCCCATGCTGATGGTGTCGAGCCCGAGCAGGTCGCAGAGGTCGTTGGCCCGCGCGAGCGAGGCCGCGTGGCCGTTGCCGAGCATGGAGCCGAACGCGAAGATCGTCTCGTACTCCGGCATCTTCGCCTTGAGCCCGGCCAGCTCGCCCTCGCGGACCTCATATTGCTTGCCGCAGGCCACCGGGCACTTCAGGCACGTGGTGTCCTTGTCGTGGAAGTGGGCGTGCATCTCCTCGCCGGAGATCGCCATCGCGTCCGCGAAGACCTCCTGGCGCAGGTTGTAGGAGCCGAGCGCGCCCAGGGTGTTGATCGGCTTCACCAGGAACGGCGTCCCGTACGTGGACAGCGCCTTGGTGCCGGTCTTGAGCGGCTCGCGCTGCTGCTCGAGCAGGCTCTTGAGCGCGGCCGCGTCGGCCACCTCCGTCTTGCGCGAGCCCGCGACGACCACCGCCTTGACCCGCTTGCTGCCGAGCACCGCGGCGAGCCCGCCGCGGCCCGCGAAGGCCTCGCGGTTCTTCCAGTAGGTGCCCATCGCCGCGAAGCGCACGAGGTTCTCGCCGCCGGGCCCGATGGCCATCGCGTCCACGTCGCCGCCCTCGACCGCCTGGATGGCGTGCACCGTGTCGCGCGTGGTCTTGCCCCAGAGCCCGCGCGCCGGCTTGAGCTCGGCGCCCGCCTCGGTGACCTTGACGTACACCGGCTCCGCGGCGCGCCCGGTGATCACGATCGCGTCGAAGCCGGTGCGCTTCATGGTGGCGGGCCAGCGGCCGCCGAAGGTCGAGTCGAAGAAGAGCCCGGTGAGCGGCGACTTGCCGGCGACGCAGGCGCGGCTGTTGCCGGGCACGGTGGTGTCCGTGATCGGGCCCACCGCGAAGATCACCGCGTTGGCGGGATCGTAGGCGTCCACGCCCGCCGGCACGTGATCGAGCAGGAGCCGCGCCGCGAAGCCGTTGCCGCCCAGCAGGCTCCGCGCCAGCTCCGGGGAGACGGACTCGACGCGGCTGCGGCCATCGGTGACGTCCACGAACAGGATCCGGCCGCCGTACCCTCGCATGGGCGCCATTCTAGATAGGTTGAAGGCCGGTTACAATGATCCGGATGGACGATCTGCTCGCGGCCGCGCTCGGCCAGATGACGGTGCTCGACGAGACCGGCGCCGCGACGTCGCTGGGCAGCTTCTGGGCCAAGCGCCCCGTCGTGCTCGCCTTCGTGCGCCACCTGGGCTGCATCTTCTGCCGCCAGCAGGTGGCCGGCCTGTCGAAGCGGGTGCCCGAGATCGAGGGGCGCGGCGGCCTGCTCGTGGTGGTGGCGCCCTCGAAGAGCGAGCACATCGCGGGCTTCCGCGAGTCCACCGGCTACAAGGGCGCGCTCTTCGTGGATCCCACGCTGCGGGCGTTCAAGACCGCGGGCCTCGTGCGCGGGCGGGCCAGCACCTATCACCCGCTCGCGGTGCTCCGAGGCATCGGCGCGATGGCGCGGGGCTTCCGCCAGGTGGGCCGGCACGGCGATGTCGTGCAGCAGGGCGGCACCTTCGTGCTGGGACCGGGGAACCGCGTGCGCTACGAGTGGCGCGACCGCTACGCGGGCCACCACCCGGATCCGGACGAGGTGGTCGGAGCGCTCCCCTCACCCTAGCCCTCTCCCCGAGGGGAGAGGGGATCAAGGAACCCTCTCCCTTGAGGGAGAGGGCAGGGTGAGGGTGCCTAGCTGGCGCCGAGCGCGCGAAGGCCGCGGCGGGCCGCTTCGGCCAGGTCGGGCTCCACGCCGCTCATCGCGAGCAGCTTGCGGTACACGATCACCGCCGCGTCGTTCTGCTTGAGCGCGGCGAAGGCCTGGCCGGCGCCGACCAGCGCGCGGCGCGCCCACGGGGAATCGGCGGTGAGATAGGCCGCGGTCATGTACATGTCGGCGGCCTCCTGCGCCTTGCCCGTCGCGCGGAATCCCTCGCCGAGCCGGTAGGCGGCCTCCGCGGCCACCGCGCCGTCGCCCGCGTCGAGAGCCTGCTCGAGCCGGCCGCGCCCCTCGTCCCACTTGCCGTCGGCCACCAGCAGCCGCCCCTGCCCCAGCAGGCCGAACGCCTTCTCCTTCGGGGTGCCCGCGGCGGCGGCCGCGCGCGCGTAGGTGTCGAGCGCGGCGGCGCGATCGCCGGTGGCTTCCTGCGCCTCCGCCATCAGCATGGTCGCGCGCGGCGTCGGGGCCGGCGCGGCCGCGCCGCCCGCGGCGGGCTCGAGCGCGCGGCGCGCCTCCGCGGCGGCGCCGGTGCGCAGCAGGGCCTCCGCGTAGTCGAGCCGGTTGGCGCCGGTGGTGGCGCTGCCCGGGAAGCGCTCGCCGAGCTTGGCGTACACCTCGCGCGAGAGCGTCCACTGCTCGCCCTGGCTCGCCGCCGTCGCGAGCGTGGTCAGCGCGGCCTGCGTGCCCTCGTAGCGCGGGAACTGGTCGGCGAGCCGCAGCGTGAGCGTCTTCGCCTCGGGCCAGCGCTTCTCCTCCGCCGCCACCGCGGCCAGCCCGTGCAGCAGGCGCGGCGTGATGATCGGGTCCACCGCGCCCGCGACGATCGGGGTCGCGGCCTGCTTGAACTCGTCGATCCGGCGCTGGTTGAACAGCACCGCGGCGAGGCCGTAGCTCGCGGCGGCCGACACCGGCCCGGCCCCCGCGTCGCGCGCCTGCACGAAATCCCGCACCGCCGCGTCCCACTGCTGGCGCGCGAAGTCCGCGGTGCCCATCCCCAGGTACGCCACCCCGGTCTCGCCCAGGCTCTGCGCGGCCTGGAAGTCGCGCTCCGCCTCGGCGGGCTTGCCGGTGGCCAGGAGCGCCGCGCCGCGCGTGACGCGCGCGCGCGCGACGTAGGGCGAGACCGCCCCGCGCTGCACGAGCCGCCCCAGCTCGGGCAGCGCGTCGGCGGCGCGCCCGCCGCGCACCGCGAGGATGGCGCGGTTCAGCACCGCCACCTCCGCGTACGGGCTGTTCGGGTAGCGATCCACCACCTGGTCGAGCAGGGTCTGCGCGCCCGCGAAGTCGCCCGCGCGGCCCGCCAGCTCCGCCGCGAGCACCAGGGCCTCGGGCGCGCGCGGATCGGTCTGCGCCTGCTGCGCGTAGCGCGTCCAGCGCTGGCGCGCCGCCTCGGGCTTGCCGCCCTGCAGCTCGGCCCAGCCCAGCGCGAGGCTCGCCATCGGCGCCTGCGGATAGCTCGGATACGCCGACAGGAAGCCGCTGTAGGAGGCGGCCGCCTGCGTGTAGTCCCGCGCCCAGTAGGCGGCCTCGCCGCCCAGCACGAGCGCGGCCGCGCGCATCTCGGCGGGCGCCGCGGGGTCGGCCTGAAGCTTCCGGGCCCCGTCGCGCGCCTTGGCGAACTCGCGCGTGTCGAAGTCGATCTGCGCGAGCCGCAGCGCCGCGTAGGCGGCCAGCGCGGGCGAGCCGGGCGTTCCGCGGACGAGCTCGAAGCGATCCCGCGCCTCGCCGACCTGACCGCTCGCCCGGCTGGCCTCCGCGCTCAGCGCCAGCACGTAGGAGCGCGTGGCGGGATCGAGCGTGCGCGCGAGCAGCTCGTCGTTGATCTCGCGCGCCTCGTCGAAGCGTCCCTTCTCGGTGGCCCAGCGGCTGATCAGCAGGCGCACCGGCACCACCAGGGTGCCGGTCCGGCCCATCGCCTCGAGCTTCTTCGCCTCCTCGCGCGCGGCCGGATAGTCGTCGAGGTCCAGCAGCGCCTGCACGAGCCCGGCCCGCGCCCACGCGGCCTCGCGCGATTGCGGATAGGCCGAGAGCAGGCCGCGATAGGCCTTCGCCGCCTCGAGCGGCTGGCCGGCGGCCCGGCTCCACCACCCGAGACGCAGGAGCCCGCTGTCGATCAGCACCTGCGGCCCGCCGGAGACGAAGGTCTGCAGGCGCTGGACCGCCGCCGCGTGATCGCCGAGGCGCCCGAGCGTGTCGCCGAGCCAGAAGGTGCCTTCCCACGCGACCGCGCGCGGCGCGCTCTGGTTGAGCAGCCCGACCCAGGTGTCGCGCGCCTCCGGGTAGCGCTTGAGCCCGTAGAGCGCGAGCCCGCGACCGTGGCGCGCGTAGGAGATGATGGCCGGCGGCGCGCCGGTCTTGAGCAGCATGTCGAAGTAGGTGAGCGCGCGATCCGGCTTGTTGAGCTCGAGCGAGACCCAGCCGAGCTGGTGCGCGGCGTAGAGGCCGAGCTCGCCGCGCGGATCGTCCTGCTGCACCTGCAGCATCAGGCGCTCCACCTCGGCCGGCTTGTTGAGCCGGACCAGCGTCTCGCCGAGCCAGTAGCGCGCCTCGCGGATCTGGGTGCGCTCGGTGGCGAACTGCGCCGCCTTCTCGAGCACCGCGCGGGCTTCGTCCAGCTCGTTGCGCTGATAGCGGGCGCGCCCGCACTCGATCAGCTCGGAGGCCACGCCGAGCAGGTTGCCCACCGGGTTGCAGGCCAGGAAGCGCGGCGGCGGCAGCGGAGCCACCGGGCGCTCGCCGAGGTGCCCCACCATCGGAGCGGGCGGCAGCTCCGGCATGCCCTGGGGCGCGGGCGGCAGCGGCACCGCGGGCAGCGGCACCGGCGGCTTGTCGAGCGCGGGGACGGCCAGCGGCACCAGCGCGCCCACGTCCGGCGCCGGCAGCATGAGGGTGATCTCGGCGCGCGCGGTGGCGCCACCCAGCAGGGCGAGCAGCGTGGCCACCGGCGAGCACGCGAGACCTCATCACTTCGTGGCTCCCGGCGCCTTCTTGGGCGCGGTCTTCTCGGGCGCCGCCTTCTTGGGCGTGGCCTTGTCCGCGGGCGGGGCCTCGGACCGGGCCGCCGCGTTGACGGCGGCCAGCCGCTCCTTCGCCCAGGACGCGAGCGCCTTGTCCGGGCTCCTGGTCGCCACCTCCTCGTAGAGCTTCGCGGCGGGCCCGTACTGCTTCTGCTCCTCGTGGGCCAGGCCGGTGCCGGCCAGCGCGCGGAAGCGCATGGCGGGCTCGACCGCGGGCGCCTCCGCGGCGGACTTGAAGGCGGTGATCGCGGCGGCGTGGCGGTGCTGCTTGAGCTCGCTCTCGCCCAGCAGCACGAAGGCCTCGCCGCGCACCGCGTCCTCCGGGCTGCGGGAGGCCGCGCGCGCCAGCGTCGAGGCGTCCTTGAAGCTGTTCTTGGCGAAGGCGGACTGGGCCATCTCGAGCGAGACGCGGCCGCTCAGCGGGTGATCCGGGAAAGTCCTTGCGCAGCCGCGCCCACGCGGTGTCGGCGTCGCGCGGCCGCCCGATCTTGCCGGCCACGAGGCCGGCGTCGTAGAGGCTCTCCGCGGTGGCGGGCTGCGACGCCAGGACCTTGTACTCCTCGGCCAGCTCGTTCTTCTTGCCCTGGCGCACGAGCGTGTCCACCACGCTCCGGCGCGCGCCGGCGGCCAGGTCGTGATTGGGATAGGCCTTGGCGAACGCGCGCAGCTCGGCCACGCCCTCGTCGCTCTGCCCGCCCGCGATCAGGGCCTGGCCCAGCGTGTAGCGCGCGTCGGGCAGCAGCCGGTGATCGGTGTACCGCGCCACGAAGCCGCGCAGCAGCCCCACCGCCTCATCCGCCCGCTTGAGCTCGAGCAGGGTGCGGGCCAGGTAGAAGGTCGCGGACGAGACGTTGGCGTGCTCGGGATAGTTCGAGAGGATGCGCCGGAACTCGGTGACCGCCTGATCGCGCCGCTTGAGCTCGAGATTCACCCAGGCCAGCCCGTAGACCGCGTCGGGGGCGCTGGGCGAATTCGGGCTCTCGGCGAGGATCCGATCGTAGATGGCCCGCGCCTCCGGGAACCGCTTCATGCGGAACAGCGTCTCGCCCTCCCAGAATCGGGCTTCCTCGGGCCGCCCGGGCGGGGGCGAGAAGGTCTGCGCCTGCCGGAATGCCTGCAGCGCCGCGTCGTGCTGCCCCTGCGAGAGGCGCACCTTGCCGAGCAGGAGGGTGGCGTCGGGGACGCGCCCGTCAGTCGGGTAGCGCTCGACCAGGCGCTCGAGCATGCGGCGCGACACCCCGTAGAGGCCGTCCTGGAAGGCCCGGTCGCCGACGGTCCACAGCCGCTCGGGCTCTCCGACCGCGAGCGCGAGCGACGGCCAGGCCACCAGCACGCCGAGCGCCGTTACAAAGACGCGTAGCGACGTAGGCTTCATGGCAATGAAACCACGCTACCACGAAACCCAAGCCCCTACCGCATCCCGAGACCGAGAATCGAGGCGGCGATCGCGAGCGTCCGGCTCTCGTCGAGTCCGAACCCCTGGTCGTTGCCCTCCCACAGGTCGAGCGACACGGGGCCGCGGGCGGTCTGGAGTGTCAGCCGGCCGCCGCCCTCGGGCAGCCGCAGGCCCTTCGTCCCCATCCGCGGGCTCTCGTCGCCCGCGGCGAAGAGCGTGGTGCCATCGACCGCCATCCGCGGCACCGGGCGCGAGCCCGCATCCGTGGGCACCGCCGCGAGCACGCGCCCGGCCTCGTCGCGGAGCACGAGACCGCCCAGGTCGAACTCGGCCCGCAGGTCCTGGAGCTGGCCCTCGAGGGGGCGCCCGCTCCGCGCGCGTTCCACCAGCCGGTTCAGGATGGTCGAGCTCCTTGTCGGCCCGCCCCGCCGCCTCGGACAGCCGCTCCCGGCGCTGGCCGAACGCGGCCGCGATGAGCCCGCAGGCGGCGAGGGCGAAGAAGGCGATCACGTCGTCGGTCTTGCTGATCGCGAGCGTCAGATAGGGCTCGGTCAGGAAGAAGTTCAGGCTCATGGCCGACACGAGCGCGGTGACGAGCGCGGGGCCGCGGCCCCCGAGCTCGGCCACGATGATCGTGAAGGCCACGAACACGAAGGCGAGATTCGACGCGGCCACCATCCCGCGCAGCGGGATCAGCGCGATGGCCAGCGCCATGGAGCCCAGCGCCCCCGTCACCATCCAGACCCGAATATCGTCGGCTCGCCTCATCGCTCCTCCTCCGTCGCGCCCAGCCTAGGACCTTAGTCGCGGACGCAGTCTAGCATCGCGCGGTGGCTCCAGGCCGTTGATGTCGTCCGGACGCAGAGTCTTTAGGCGCTCTTGATGTCCGCCACCACCGGTTTGACGCAGTGTTGAGGCCCTTCCGCCATCTGATGAGGTAGCCGACCGAACCCGGCCGGCAAGGAGGATCGACATGAATCTCAAGATGGGGCGGATGACGAAGAGAAATCGCGCGAAGTACCGGCGGCGAGCGTATGAGGCCGGCATGCCGCGCAAGGCCTCCGTGGCGCCAACGACGTCCTGGTCGCAGCCCGATCGGCCCACCGACGGAACGCCGCGCGATCGCGACGGAAAGCGCGCGGCCTGAAAGAGCGAAACGGATGTCTCGCTGCGAGACGTGCAAGAAGGAGTTCGCCGGCGACGGCGCGCGGTTCTGCGGCCCGGCCTGCCACCACGACTTCGGAAAAGGAAGCCGGCATCCGGGCACTCGGCGGTTCCCGGGACGCAGGGCCGCGCGCTGGCGCTGAGCGCCGAGGCATGGAGGTGGGCTACTATCGAAAACGTGACCGTCGATTCGGAACCCGACGGACCTGACCAACGACGCTTTGCGATACCGCGTCACATCCGATGAGCGCGGTGAGCCTCGCGCAGTACGGCGCATTCCTGCTGATCGTCGCCCTGCTCGTCAGGCCGGTCGGAGGCTATCTCGCCCGGGTCTTCAGCGGTGAGCGGACCTGGCTCGACCCGGTGCTGCGTCCGGTCGAGCGGATCATCTACCGGCTCGCGGGAGTGGACGCCGGCGTCGAGATGGACTGGAAGCACTATGCCGGGTGTTTCGTGGGATTTGGCCTCGGCGGCACGCTGCTGCTGTACGCAATACTCCGAGTGCAGCCGTTGCTCCACACGTTCGACCCGGCGTACCGGCCGGGGCCGCTCGTTCCCGACCTCGCGATGAACACCGCGATCAGCTTCGCGACCACGACGACCTGGCAGGCGTACGGCGGCGAGACCACGATGAGCTACCTGAGCCAGGTCGTCGGCCTCACGTCGCAGAATTTCCTCGCCGGAGCCGCCGGCCTCGCCGCGGGCATCGCGTTCATCCGGGGCCTGGCCCGCGAGCGTACGCCCCTGCTCGGCAACTTCTGGGTGGACGTGACCCGCGCGACGCTCTGGGTGCTGCTGCCCCTCGCGGTGGTGACCGCCCCGGTGCTCGTCTGGCAGGGGGTGCCCCTCAACTTCGCCCCGTACGCGCACGCCGCGGTCGTGCAGCCGGTCGAGTACGACGAGCCGCTCACCGACCCCGACGGCAAGCCCGTCCTCGACGAGAAGGGGCAGCCGAAGACGAAGAAGGCCCGGCTCACCGAGCAGGTCATCGCGATGGGCCCGGTCGCCGCGCTCGAGCCCATCAAGAACCTCGGCACGAACGGCGGCGGCTTCTTCAACGTCAACGCGGCGCACCCCTTCGAGAATCCGACACCCCTCGCGAATCTTCTCGAGCTGCTGTCGATCGTGGTCCTGCCCGCATCGCTCACCTACACCTTCGGGCGCATGACCCGGCGGCCCGCGCAGGGCTGGGTGCTGTTCGCGGTGATGCTCGTGCTGTTCGCGGCGGGCCTCCTGGTGTGCGACCTGGCCGAGCAGCGCGGCCATACCCTGGCCGCCCAGGGGGTGGACCACGGCGACGAGCGCGCTGCAGGCCGGCGGCAACATGGAGGGCAAAGAGGTCCGCTTCGGGATCGGCGGCTCGGTGCTGGCCGCGGTCACCACCTCCAACGGCGCGACCGGCTCCTACAACTCGATGCACGACAGCTACACTGCCGGTCGGCGGCCTCGTGACGATCCTGAACATGCTGTTCGGCGAGGTCGTGTTCGGCGGGCTCGGCACCGGGCTCTACAGCCTGGTGCTGATCGCGCTGGTCGGCCTGTTCGTCGCCGGCCTCATGATCGGGCGGACCCCCGAGTATCTCGGCAAGCAGGTCACCGTCACCGAGATGAAGCTCATCGCGCTGTACACGATCATCGCCCCGCTCACCATCCTGCCGCTCACCGCGGTGGCGCTGGTGACGGACGCGGGCCTGGCCGGCCTCACCACGAACAAGGGCGCGCACGGCCTCGAGCGAGATCCTGGTGGCCTACACGACATCGATGGCCAACAACGGCCAGAACTTCGCCGGCCTGAGCGCCAATACCCCCTTCTACAACATCTCGACCGCGCTCGCGATGGTGACCGGCCGCTTCGGCCTGGCGATCCTCGCGCTGGCGCTCGCCGGCCGGTTCGCCCGGCAGCCGAGCAAGCCGGTCACCGCGGGAACGTTGCCCACCGACACGCTGCTCTTCGCCGGGCTCACGATCGCGACCATCCTGATCGTGGGCGCCCTCAGCTACCTGCCGGTCCTGGCCCTCGGGCCCCTCGTCGAGCACCTCATGTTCCGCTAGCTCGCGACTAGAAGAAGGAGTAGTAGAGGCTGACCGAGATGGTGTCCATGCTCTTGCCCCGCGCGAGCAGCCCCTGCGAGGTGATGTCCGGCCGCGAGTAGCGGACGCGGTACACGTTCTCGTCGGACTGGTCGTGGCGATACTCGAGCCGGCCCACCAGGCCCTTCCAGATCTTGTACTGCACCGTCGCGGTCGTGGACCAGAGGTCCGTCCCGAGCCCCGACCCGGTCCGCGCCCCCGCCGCGTCCCGCATGAACTCCTGGCGGACCGCGGTCCGCAGATTGTCGGTCCAGTCATACGCCGCGTACCCCGCCCACCCCCACCAGGTCGCGTCGGTGTTCTGACGGGTCCCCAGGCTCCGGATGAACGGCTCGCTCTGCTCGTGGCCGTAGTCGACGTTGAGCGCCAGCGTCAGGTTCTTGACCCCGGTATAGGCGAACACGAAGTCGAGAACGTACCGCATGTGGCTGTTCACGTAGGTCCGCGAATCGCGCGCCACGTTCTCGTCGATCCGCCGCGGGTCGATCTGCTCCGGCCCCACGATCCAGTTCAGGTTCGCGGTGAAGTCCTTCAGCGGGGTGAAGGCGAACTGGCCCGTGTAGCTGACCGCGTCGTTGACGTTCTTCGAGTCGTCCCAGCCCAGCACCACCCCCGCGGTCATGTTGAACCAGTCCGTGAACGTGTACGACGCGAGCCCGCCGGTGTGGGTCAGCGGGATGGCGAGCCCGAAGAGATAGCCGCGCGAGAAGTTCAGGTTGTTCGGGGACTCGATGACCTCGTAGCCCAGCAGCGTGACGAACTTGCCCGCCTTCAGGGTGAGTCCGCTTCCCACCGGGACCAGGCCCGAGACGTAGGCCTCGAGGAGGTCGAACTTCTCGGTGTTCCGGAACGGGAACACGTCGGTCTCATCCCGGAAGATGCCGTACGAGTGGTTCTTCTGCGAGTCGATGCCGGCGGTGAGCACGAGGCCGTAGCCGAACGGGTATTTCTCCGACGGGTCCTTCTTGATGCTGAACTCCGCGGTGTTGAACGTGTACCCCTCGTGGAAATCGTAGAACCGCAGCTCGTTGACCCCGCCCCGCCCGGACCCGCTCAGGTTCGCGGTGAAGCTGTTCTCGATGTAGGCGAAGAGCTTGTGCTCCTCCCAGAACGTCTTCGGCTTCTCCTCTTCCTTCTTCGCCTCCGCCGCCGGAGCCGGCGTCTGAGCCCAGGCCGGCCCGGCACTCACGAGCGCCCCGATCAAAGCTGCGGCCACCCCTGCACAGGTCATCTTCATCGTTGATCCCTCCGGTTCGCCGCGTTACCGGCCGTCCAGCGCGAGGTTCAAGGCCAGCACGTTCACGCGGGGCTCCCCGAGGAGGCCGAGGAAGCGTCCCTCCGTATGCCGGTCGACGAGCGCGCGCACCGCGTCCGGCGCGAGCTTGCGCTCCCGCGCGACGCGAGAGACCTGATAGAGCGCCGCGGCCGGGCTGATGTGGGGATCGAGCCCGCTGCCGGACGCGGTCACGAGATCCACCGGAACCGCCGCCTTGTTGGTCGGGTCCGCGGCCCGCAGCGCGTCCACCCGCCCCTGCACCGCGCTGATCAGCGCCGGGTTCGTCGGGCTCAGGTTCGAGCCGGACGAGGCCGCCGCATTGTTGGGGAACGGACTCGTCGCCGAGGGACGGCCCCAGAAGTACTTGGGGTCGTCGAAGGGCTGCCCGATGAGCGCCGAGCCCACCACCTTCCCGTCCTTCACGATCAGGCTGCCGTTCGCCTGGAAGGGAAAGACCATCTGGGCGATGCCGGTCACCACCAGCGGGTAGACGACGCCGGTGATCAGGGTGAGGAGCAACAGCGACATCAGAGCGGGCCTCAGGTGCGCAGCCATGGTGGTTCCTCCACTCACACGAGCTTCAGGGCGACCAGGATCATGTCGATGATCTTGATGCCCGGGAAGGGAATGATGAGCCCCCCGACGCCGTAGATCCACAGGTGACGCCGCAGCACGGCGGCCGCCCCGAGCGAGCGGTACCGCACGCCCTTCAGCGACAGCGGGATCAAGGCGACGATGATGAGCGCGTTGAAGATGACCGCGGACAGGATCGCGCTCTCCGGGGTGGCCAGCCCCATGATGTTCAGCATCGCCAGCGCCGGGTAGGTGGTGGCGAAGGCGGCCGGGATGATCGCGAAGTACTTGGCCACGTCGTTGGCGATGCTGAACGTGGTGAGCGCGCCGCGGGTCATCAGCATCTGCTTGCCGGTCTCGACCACCTCGAGCAGCTTGGTCGGGTTGGAGTCGAGATCGATCATGTTGCCCGCTTCCTTGGCGGCCTGGGTGCCGGTGTTCATCGCCACCGCCACGTCGGCCTGGGCGAGCGCGGGCGCGTCGTTGGTGCCGTCGCCGGTCATCGCGACGAGCCGGCCCTGCCCCTGGAGGTCCCGGATCAGCTTGAGCTTGGCCTCCGGGGTGGCCTGGGCCAGGAAGTCGTCCACCCCCGCCTCCGCGCTGATGGCGGCCGCGGTGAGCGGGTTGTCGCCGGTGATCATGATGGTCTTGATGCCCATGCGGCGGAGCTGGGCGAAGCGCTCGCGGATACCGCCCTTGACGATGTCCTTGAGCTGGATGGCCCCCAGCACCTTGGCTCCGTCGCAGACCACGAGGGGCGTCGCCCCCGCCTTGGCGATCGTGTCCACGCTCTGGCGGACCTCCGCGGGAAAGGTGCCGCCCAGCGTCTTGACGTGGGCCTCGATGGCGTCGGCCGCGCCCTTGCGGACCTGCCGGCTGTTCAGGTTGACGCCGCTCATGCGGGTCTGGGCCGTGAAGGGCACGAAGGTCGCGCCGAGCTTCTCGATCTCGCGCTCCCGGATCTGATACTTCTCCTTGGCGAGGACGACGATGCTGCGTCCTTCCGGAGTCTCGTCGGCCAGCGACGCCAGCTGGGCCGCGTCGGCCAGCGCGGCCTCGGTGACGCCGGCCGCGGGCACGAAGGCGGTGGCCTGGCGATTGCCCAGCGTGATCGTGCCCGTCTTGTCCAGCAGCAGCACGTCCACGTCGCCCGCGGCCTCGACGGCCCGCCCGGACATGGCGATGACGTTCTTCTGGATCATCCGGTCCATGCCCGCGATGCCGATGGCGGAGAGGAGCGCGCCGATCGTGGTCGGGATCAGGCACACGAGCAACGCCACCAGCACCGTGACCGTGACCGGGGAGCCCTGGCCCGCCGCGCCGACGCTGTAGAGCGAGAAGGGCAGCAGGGTGGCGGTGGCCAGCAGGAAGACGATGGTCAGCGCGGCCAGCAGGATATCGAGCGCGATCTCGTTGGGGGTCTTCTGCCGCTTGGCGCCCTCGACCAGCGCGATCATCCGGTCCAGGAACGCTTCGCCGGGGTTGGCGGTGACCTCGACGATGATCCAGTCGGACAGCACCTGGGTGCCGCCGGTGACCGAGCTCCGGTCTCCGCCGGCCTCGCGGATCACGGGCGCGCTCTCGCCGGTGATCGCGGCCTCGTTGACCGAGGCGATACCCACGACGACGGTCCCGTCGGCCGGGATGAAGTCGCTCGCCTCCACCAGCACCAGATCGCCCTTGCGCAGGTCCGAGGCCGAGACCGCCTCGTACCGGGCCGTCCGCTCCGGACGCGGCAGCCGCTTGGCCTGCAAATCGCGGCGCGCGCTTCGCAATGCCGCGGCCTGGGCCTTGCCTCGGCCTTCCGCCATGGCCTCGGCGAAGTTCGCGAAGAGCACGGTGAACCAGAGCCAGACCGAGACCCAGAAGATGAACCAGCCCGGCGCCTCACCCTTGCCGACCAGGGCCTGGAACCAGAGGAGGGTCGTGAGAATGGAGCCGACGTAGACCACGAACATCACCGGATTGCGCACCTGGCGCTTGAACGTCAGCTTCCGGAACGAATCGACGATCGCCTGCTTGACGATCCCGGTGTCGAAGAGCGAGCGCGATCGGGCCACGGTGCTAGCCATGTGTCAGCTCCTACTTCCCTGCGATCAAGGTGAGATGCTCGACGATCGGGCCCAGGGCCAGGGCCGGCACGAACGTCAGGGCGCCGACGAGGACCACCACGCCGATCAGCAGGACGACGAACAGGGGCGTGTGGGTCGCGAGCGTCCCCGGCCCCGTCGGGACGATCTTCTTCCGGGCCAGTGAGCCCGCGATGGCCAGGACCGGCACCGCCAGCCAGTACCGGCCGAACAGCATGGCCAGCCCGAGCGCGGTGTTGTAGAACGGCGTGTTGGCGGAGAGCCCCGCGAAGGCGCTGCCGTTGTTGTTGGACGCCGAGGAGAAGGCGTAGAGGATCTCGCTGAACCCATGGATGCCGGGGTTGAGAATACCCGCCTTCCCCGACGCGGTGACCACCGCGATCGATGTGCCGATCAGCACCAGCGCCGGCGTGATCAGGATGACGAGCGACGACATCTTCATCTCGTAGGCCTCGATCTTCTTGCCCAGGTACTCGGGCGTGCGGCCCACCATCAGGCCCGCCACGAAGACCGCGACGATGGCGAACATGAGCATGCCGTAGAGGCCCGAGCCCACCCCGCCATAGACGACCTCGCCGAGCTGGATCATCCACAGCGGCACGAGCCCGCCCAGCGGCGTGAACGAATCGTGCATCGAGTTGACCGAGCCGTTGGAGGCGGACGTGGTGGCGGTGGCCCAGAGGGCCGAGTTGGCGATGCCGAAGCGGACCTCCTTGCCCTCCATGTTGCCGCCCGACTGGAGTGCGCTCGCGGCGTGATCCGCCCCCTGCTTGACGAAGACGGCTCCGTTCTGCTCGGCCACGTAACAGACCCCGAGCAGCACCACGAAGATCACGGTCATGGCCGCCAGCACCGTCCAGCCCTGGCGGGTGTCCCCGACCATGACGCCGAAGGTGTAGCAGAGCGCCGCCGCGGATGAGCAGGATCGACAGCAGCTCGAGGAAGTTCGAGAACGGTGTGGAGTTCTCGAACGGATGGCTCGAGTTGACGTTGAAGAAGCCGCCCCCGTTGGTCCCGAGCTGCTTGATGGCGATCTGCGAGGCGGCCGGGCCCACCGCGATGACCTGCTCGGTCAGCGTGGACTTCTTCATCCTGGGCTGGCCCTTCGCGTCGAGCACGGGCTTGCCCTCCTTGTCGGTCTCGGGCTCCTCGTACTGGGTCGGCTGGACCACGGTGGCCGTGGCGTAGGGGCTGAACGTCTGGACGACCCCCTGGGACACCAGGGCAAGGGCGAGCACGAACGACAGCGGGAGCAGGATGTAGAGCGTCCCCCGGGTCAGGTCCACCCAGAAGTTCCCGATGGTCTCGGACGAGCGCCGCGCGAAGCCCCGGATCAGCGCGACCAGGGTCGCCATGCCGGAAGCCGCGGACACGAAGTTCTGCACCGTGAGGGCGAGCATCTGGGTCAGGTAGCTCATGGTGGTCTCGCCGCCATAGCCCTGCCAGTTGGTGTTGGTGGCGAAGCTCACCGCGGTGTTGAAGGAAGAATCGGGCGAGACCGCGGCCATCCCCTGGGGATTGAAGGGCAGGCCGCCCTGGACCCGCTGGAGCAGGTACACCGCGAGCAGGCCGAGCAGGTTGAACGCGAGCATCGCCAGCGCGTACGTCTTCCAGCCCATCTCCGCGTTCGGCCACACGCCGCCCGCGCGATAGATGAGGCGCTCGAGCCAGCCGAGGACGCGATCGAGGGCGACACGGCGTCCCTCGTAGACGCGCGCCATGTATGCCCCGAGCGGCTTGGCCAGGGCGAGCAGCACCACCACGTAGAGGACGAGCTGGAAGATACCGTTCGCAGTCATTGAAAGAGCTCCGGCTTCAGCAGGGCCAGCACCAGATAGACCAGAAGTCCCAGGGACACCACCGCGCCGACGACGTAGAGCATGGGCATGGATGCCTCCTACAGCCGCTCACAGAGCACGACCAGGAGCCACGACAGCCAAAAGAACACGAGGGTCACACCGAGGTATAGAATGTCCGCCATCACACGCTCTCCTTCTCGCCTGCCGTCTCGGTCATCGCGTCAAATCTCCCAAACGTGAATCCTAGCCGGGGCCCCTCTCAGAGGGGTCTCAAGAAGGTGCCCCTCCGCATCAAGAGGACCTCAAGACGCCGGTGGGTGCACGGCATCAACCGTGCCACGCGGAATTGCTATTGTTCAGGCAGACCTGGTAATCAAGACTCTCGGCGCCGGGGCGGCCGTGCCCCGCCGAGGGACCGCACGTGTCCCGTCAGTGACCCGCCAGGCCGGGGATATCCGCCTACGAGCCGATGAACGCGGGAACGGGACACGCGCGCAGGACGGCGCGAGTGACCGAGGTGCCGAACAGATCGCGCAGGGGATGGCGGCCGTGAGCGCCCATCACGAGCAGGCGGGGGCGGACGCGCCGGATCTCCTCCAGGAGGATATCGGCCGGCGGCGCGGCCGAGACGATGGCGCGCAGTCGATGCCGGGCTCCATGGGCCGTCAAGTACTCCCCTGCCAGATGCGTCAGCGCCTCAGCCTCGGCGCCGTCGCGGTGGATGCTCACGACCTCGATGGCCTCGCCCGCGGCAAGGCCGAGAAGCTGAAACGTCTGCAGTGTGCGGGCGGCCTCTTGCCCGCCCCCGTAGGCCACAACGACCCCCTGCCCCTGCGGGAGCTCGCGCGGCACGGTCACCACCGGCCGCGGGCTGCCCCGCAGGACCTGGGCGAGCGTCTCGTCGGGCTGCTCCTGTGTCTCGAAGTGAAAATGCGTCTCGCGGGCGAGGATGACCAGGTCGCACCGGTGCGCCTCGCGCAGGATATGGGCGGCGGGGTCGCCGATGTCCTCGAGCGCATCCACCGCGATGCCGGCCGCCTCGCCGCGGGCGCGAAAGGCGGTCAGGAAGTCCACCACCCGACGGTGCGCGTCGGCCAGCCGCGCCTCGTCGCGCGCCTGCTTGTAGGCGCCGGCCCCGAGAGGCACCGGCTCCGCGCCCTGGATGGAGGGCGCGTCGAGCACACCCAGGCCGATCAATCGGGCCCCGTACCGTTTGGCCCAGTCGATCGCGAGAGCCGTCGCGGTCTCGCTGTAGGCCGAGCCATCGAGCGCAACGAGTGCTGATCGGAGCATGGACGGTACGCCCCCCTGGCGGTGAGGCTAGCCGAACCCCGGTCAAGGCGCCATCAAGAATCGGGGCTTGATCGTTCGTTGAGCGGCTATGACCCCAATTTGATGCCATCTTGATGGGCCCCCCGCATCTACTGAGGCAGGAGGATCAACCATGCGAGCCCTGCAGACCACTCCGATGCGCCGGGCGGCCTTCGGCCGCTCTCCCGACCCAATGTCCGTTGCCGACGTGATGGCGCGCGAGGTCACCACGATCTCGCCGGATACCCCGATCCATGAGGCGGCCCGGCTCCTCCGGGAACAGGGGCTCCCGGGCCTTCCGGTCGTCGACTCGAAGGGCGGCGTGGTCGGCGTGCTGAGCGAGCACGATCTGATCGCGCGCCTGGCCCCCCGGCGACGCCGGCCGTGGTGGCACTTCTTCGTCGAGACCGAGCAGCTCGCCCGGGAATACCGGAAGGCGAGCGGCATCACGGTGGGGGAAGTCATGACGTGTGCTCCGACCACCGTGAGTCCCGAGACCTCGCTGCACGCGGCGGCCCGCCTGTTCGACGCCGCGGAACTCGACCTGGTCCCGGTGGTCTCGGCCGGCCGGCTGGTCGGCGCCGTCGGGCGCCGGGATCTCGCGGAAGGCCTTTCGACGAGGCCCGTGGCGCCGGGCCGGCGCGCCGATGCGGATCTGGTCGCTGACATGAAAGAGCGGATGGAGCAGGAGTCCTGGATCCCGAGGTTGCGGCCGACCGTTGAAGCGCGCGACGGGGTCCTGACGCTCTGGGGAGTGGTGGGCGGCGATGCGGAGAAGGCCGCCCTGATCACGATGGCTCGTGCCGTACCAGGCTGCCAGGCGATCGAGGACCATCTCCTCGCGCTCGGCCCGCGCTACCGGTATCACGAGATGGTCTGAGCGGAGCCATGCTCTCGGTCGGCGAGATGATGCGATACGACGCGCCGGTGGTGCCCCCGCACGCTCCGGCTCGTCGCGTCATAGAGGTCATGGTGGACATGGGTGTCGAAGGGGTGCTCGTCGTCGACGGACGTGGGCGCGTGGCCGGGTCGATTGGAGATGAGCAGCTGGTAGCCGGGCTTCATGCCGGCCGGAACCGTCCGTGGTGGCGCCAGCTCGTGGCCGATGGCGGAGAACTTGGGACGGACGAGCACCTGTTCACCCTGGTGGCGGCCGATCTCATGCTGAGGCGCGTGATCGCGGTGGATCCGTTCACGCCCGCGACGTCGGCCATCCGTCTATTCGACGAGTACGCCGTGAACGTCATCGCGGTGGTCGACCATGGGATCGTCGCCGGCGCCCTATTCCGCAGTGATCTCATCAGGCGCCTTCTGCTCCCCAACCCGTTCGGTCACCCTGCGGAGACGTAGCCCGTCGGTTGAATCGGGTGCTCGTTCCGTCGTAGTCTGGCGCCGGACTGCCTCATGACTACCGAGCGCCGACCTGATCCGGACGAGCTGCTGGCCCGTGTCAAGGAGGCGGAAACCCGCCAGGGACGCGGCAAGCTCAAGATCTTTTTCGGCGCCGCCGCAGGGGTCGGCAAGACCTACGCCATGCTCGAGGCGGCCCGCGAGCAGCGGGCTCAGGGCGTGGACGTCGTGGTGGGCTGGGTGGAGACCCACGGCCGTGCCGACACCGAGGCCCTCGTGGGCGACCTTGAGATCCTGCCCCGGCGGCCGATGGAGTACCGGGGCACCACGCTGCGGGAGTTCGATCTGGACGCGGCCCTGGCGCGCCGGCCCACCATCATGCTGGTGGACGAGCTGGCCCACACCAACGCGCCCGGCTCGCGGCACGCCAAGCGCTGGCAGGATGTGGTCGAGCTGCTCGACGCCGGGATCAACGTCTACTCGGCGATGAACGTGCAGCACGTCGAGAGCCTGAACGACGTGGTGGCCAGGATCACCGGCGTGGTCGTGCGCGAGACGGTGCCGGACTCCATCTTCGAGCACACCGACGAGGTCGAGCTGATCGACCTGCCCCCCGACGACCTCCTCCACCGCCTCCGGGACGGCAAGATCTACATCCCCGACCAGGCCCGCGAGGCCATCGAGAACTTCTTCCGCAAGGGCAACCTGATCGCGCTGCGCGAGCTGGCCCTGCGGGTGACCGCGCAGCACGTGGACGCCGAGATGCGCCACTACATGCGCGACCACGCGATCCACGAGACGTGGCCGGTGCGGGAGCGGCTGCTGGTCTGCATCGGGCCGAGCCCCTCCTCGATCCGCCTGGTGCGCGCGGCCAAGCGCATGGCGGAGGGGCTCGGGGCGGAGTGGATCGTCGCCTACGTGGAGACCGCGGCGCAGACTCGCCTGACCCAGGACGCCCGCGATCGGGTGGCCCAGACCATGCGGCTGGCCGAGCAGCTCGGGGCCGAGACGCACACCCTGACCGGGGGGCGGATGAGCGACGAGATCCTCGCGTTCGCCCGGGCGCGCAACGTGAGCAAGATCGTGGTGGGCAAGCCGGAGCGGCCGCTCTGGAAGCGGATCGCCGCGGGCTCGATCGTGGACACGCTCGTCCAGGGCAGCGGCGAGATCGACGTCTACGTGATCAGCGGCGATCGGGACGATTCGCGGCCGATGCCGCCCCGCACGTGGCAATCGCAGACGGAGTGGACGCCCTACGTCGCCGCCCTCGTGGTGGTCGCGATCTCGACCGCGATCGCGTGGGCCATGTTCCCGTACTTCGCAGTCTCCAACCTCATCATGGTCTACCTGCTCGGCGTGATCATCGTGGCCACCCGCTACGGCCGGGGCGGGTCCCTGCTCGCGACGCTGCTGAGCGTGGCCGCCTTCGACTTCTTCTTCGTGCCGCCCTACTTCACCTTCGCGGTCTCGGACACGCAGTACGTCGTCACCTTCGCGGTCATGCTGGTGGTGGCCCTCGTGATCAGTGGCCTCGCGGTGCGCATTCGCGCCCAGGCCGAGTCGGCCCGCGAGCGCGCGCGGCGCATGGCCTCGCTCTACGCGATGAGCCGCGAGCTGGCCAGCACCCGCGGTGTCCGCGGGCTGCTCGAGGTGGCGGTGCGGCACATCTCCGAGGTGTTCGGGGCCCGGGTCGTGGTGCTGCTCCCGCAGTCGGACGGGCGACTGGCTCCGGACGAGGGCGCGGTCGCGCAGTTCCCGCTGGACGCCAGCGAGCTGGCGGTCAGCCAGTGGGTTCACGAGCACGGGCAGGTCGCGGGACAGGGCACCGACACGCTCCCCGGCGCCTCCGGGCTCTACCTGCCGCTCACCGGGTCGCGCGGCAGCGTGGGCGTGCTCGGGCTCCGACCTCAGGATCCGCGCCCGCTGCAGGCGCCGGAGCAGCTCCACCAGCTCGAGACCTTCGCCAGCCAGACCGCGCTGGCCATCGAGCGGGCGCGGCTCGCCGAGGAAGCGGAGCAGGCCCAGGTGCGGGCCGAGACCGAGCGGCTGCGCAACTCGCTGCTGAGCTCGGTCTCGCACGATCTCCGCACGCCGCTCGCCTCGATCACCGGGGCGGCCAGCACCTTGCTCGACAACGAAGCGCACCTCGACGCGGGCACCCGCCGCGACCTGCTGGAGTCCCTGCACGAGGAGGCCGACCGGCTGAACCGCCTGGTGCAGAACCTCCTCGAGATGACGCGCCTCGAGTCGGGCGCGCTGCAGCTCCACACCGAGTGGCATCCCGTCGAGGAGGTCGTCGGCGCCGCGCTCGGCCGCTTCGGCAAGGCCCTCGCGGGGCGCGCCCTCACCACCCGCGTGCCGTCCGATCTGCCGCTCGTCCCGATGGACGACGTGCTGATCGAGCAGGTGCTGATCAACCTCCTCGACAACGCCCTCAAGTACACGCCGCCGGGGAGCCCGATCGAGGTGACGGCGGCGGACACCGGCGGCGCCGTGCTGATCGAGGTCGCCGATCGCGGCCCCGGGCTGCGGCCGGGCGAGGAGCGGCGCATCTTCGAGAAATTTCATCGTTCCGAGGCCACGCCGACGGTGCGGGGCGCCGGGCTCGGCCTCGCGATCTGCGAGGGGATCGTCACCGCGCACGGCGGACGCATCTGGGCGGAGAACCGCCCCGGCGGCGGGATCACGGTCCGCTTCACGCTGCCGGTGAAGGAAGCCCCTCCCATTCCGATCGAGAACGATGCCGCCTGAGCCCGAGCCGGCCGCGAGAACGCCCGCACCGGCACCCCCGCCGGTCGTCGTCCTCATCGAGGACGAGCCCCAGATCCGCCGGTTCCTGCGCGCCACCCTCGGCACTCAGGGCTACCGGCTGTACGAGGCGACCTCCGGTGAGGACGGGCTGATCGAGGCGGCGAGCCGCCAGCCCGACGTCGTCATCCTGGACCTGGGCCTGCCCGATCTGGACGGCCTGGAGGTGATCCGGCGGCTGCGAGAGTGGAGCCGCGTGCCCATCATCGTGCTCTCCGCGCGGGGCCAGGAGCGCGACAAGGTCGCGGCTCTCGACGCCGGCGCCGACGATTTCGTCAGCAAGCCGTTCGCGGTGGGGGAGCTGCTCGCGCGCCTGCGGGTCGCGTTGCGCCACGCGGCGGGCGGCGAGTCGGGCGAGCCTATCTTCACCGTGGGCGGTCTCCGAGTCGACCAGGTCAAGCGCCAGGTCCAGCTCGACGGCAAGGACGTCCACCTGACCCCGATCGAGTACCGGCTGCTGACCGCTCTGGTCAAGCACGCCGGCCGAGTCCTGAGCCAGCGGCACCTATTAAAGGAAGTGTGGGGGCCATCTCACACCGACCAGGCCCACTATCTCCGCGTCTACATGGGGGCCCTGCGCCGCAAGCTCGAGTATGAGCCCGCTCGGCCCCGGTACCTACTGACCGAGCCGGGCGTGGGCTACCGCCTGGCCGCCGAGTAGGCTCCGCGGAAAACTTGACATCTCCCGTATAGTGTCTTAGTGTTATAGGACACTAAGACACTAAGCCTTGCGGGGTGAGCCGACGTCTAGTTGTCCTAGGGACAATCGACCTGCTCCCGCAACCAAGGCGCACGATCAAGGAGATCGGAGATGAATACGCACCTGCACGAGCAACTGGTCAGAGAGCGGCTGGACGAGGCCCGGGCGTTGGCGGCCCACCTGGCCCTCCTCCGAAAGCTCCGGCCGGCGCGCCGTCCCGTGCGGGTCGCGGTCGGGTTCGCGCTCATCAAGGTCGGGCACTGGGTGGCCGGGCGGGCGCCCAAGCCGGCCGCCGGACCGCGACGAGCTACGGCCTGAGGGGAGCCGCGGACGTGGCGCGCGAAGCCTCGCAGATCACCCCGCCCTCGGGGCTCCGGGTCAACCGGAAGAGCACGGTGCCCGTCCACGTCCAGCTCCAAACCCAGATCCGGCACCTGATCAATATCGGCTCGCTGAAGCCGGGGATGCAGCTCCCCACCGTGCGCCAGCTCGCGGGCTTTCTCCGGATCAACCGCAACACGGTGGCGCGCGCGCTGGCCGACCTCGACCAGGACGGGTACCTGGCGAGCCACCAGGGCCGCGGCACGTTCGTGGCCGACCGGCCGCCCGCACACGAGGGCCGGGCCGCGCGCAGCCTCGAGCGGCTCGTAGAGGAGACGCTCGAGCGGGCGCGGCGCCTGGGCTTCACGCACGAGGAGCTCGCCGCGACCATCGCCGGCCAGGCTCCGGCGGCGCGCTCCGCGCGACGGGCCAAGGTGCGCACGCTGCTGGTCGAGTGCAATCACCCCGAGCTGACGCGCTATCGCGAGCAGCTCGAGGAAGAGCTGCCGATCATCGTGGACCGGCTGCTCGTGGAGGAGCTCGACGCGCGCCTGCGGGAGCCGGGCTTCCTCGCGGGCTACCGCGTGGTGATCACCACGTTCTTCCACATCCACGAGGTCAAGCAGGCGCTGCCGCTCGACGGGCCGCCCACCGTCGCGCTGCTCTCGGAGTCGAACATCGCCTCGCTGCTGCGCCTGACCGAGCTGGCGGAAGGTACGACGGTCGGGCTGATCTGCAACACGTCGCGCGGCAGCCAGAACCTGCTGAGCTCGGTGCAGTCCGCCGGGCTCTCGCACCTGGTGCCGATCCTCGCCGCGGCCGACGATCCGTGGTCCATCGACCGCCTGCTCGAGAAGACGCGCATCGTGGTCTGCTCCGAGCAGGCCGCCGGGCGCATCCGCGAGCGGGTGCCCCACGACGTGGAGGTGATCCTGGCCGACCGGCGGCTCGACACCGGCGGCGTGGACCTGCTGCGGGACGTGCTGGCCCAGCTCGACGGGGAGCGGGCGTGAACGCACGCGAGGCGATGACGCCGGCGCCGCTGACCGTGACGCCGCGGGCGCGCCCGAGGCCCTCATGACCGAGGACGACCGGCTCGTGGGCATCCTCACCCACTCCGATCTCCTGTGCGCGCTGGTGCTCGACGAGCCGGAGGCCGTGGCATAGGCGCCGCGCCGGCGGTCTGCGTCTTCGATCTCGACCACACGCTGGTCAACTCCCCGCTCGATCTGAAGGCCGTGGGCCGTGACATGGAGGCCTTCGTGCGCGCCCGCGGCATCGCGGTGCCCGCGCGGGCGCTCCGCTGGTCGGGCGCCGAGCTGTTCGACCTGGTGCGGCGCGAGGCCGCGCACCTCGAGGCCGAGCTGCTCGCGATCCCGGTCGCGCACGAGCGGCGGGCCATGGCGGAGGCGACCCTCGTGCCCTTCGCGCGCGAGACGGTGGCCGCGATGAAGGATCTCGGCTTCGCCACCGCCATCTGGACCAACAACGACCGGGTGGTCGCGGACTTCGTCCTCGCGCGCTTCGAGCTGCTCCCGCACCTCGATCTCATCGTCACCCGCGACGAGATGCGCCGGCTCAAGCCCGATCCGGACGGCCTGCGCGTGGTGCGGGAGCGCTGGCCGGACGCCGAGCAGATCGTGGTCGTGGGCGATTCGTGGGTGGACGGCGCGGCCGCCCTGGCCGGCGGCGTGCCCTTCATCGCCTATCGCCCCGACCGGGCCGAGATGGAGCAGCGCGGGGTCGTGATCGCGGCGGAGATCCACTCGCTGCTCGATCTCCCCGCGGCGCTGGCCTAGACACCACCCCTCACCTCCAGGGCCCCTCACCCTTGCCCTCTCCCCTGAGGGGAGAGGGTGCGTATAATTCGCGGCGTGGACCTGTTCGACACGCCGCCGTCCTCCGCCCCGAAGGCGCCCGCGCCGCTGGCCGACCGCATGCGCCCGACGAGCCTCGACGAGGTCGTCGGCCAGCCGCAGCTCACCGAGCCCGGCAAGCCGCTGCGGCGCGCCCTCGAGGAGGGCCAGCTCCACTCGATGATCCTCTGGGGCCCGCCCGGCACCGGCAAGACCACGCTGGCGCGCCTCCTGGCCGACGTGGCGGGCGCCCGCTTCGTGCCGTTCTCGGCGGTGGTGTCGGGCGTGAAGGAGATCCGCCAGGTGATGACCGAGGCGGAAGCCGAGGGCGGCCGGCGCGGGCAGCGCACGATCCTCTTCGTGGACGAGATCCACCGCTTCAACCGCGCGCAGCAGGACGCCTTCCTGCCCTACGTCGAGAAGGGCACCATCGTGCTGATCGGCGCCACCACCGAGAACCCGTCGTTCGAGGTGAACGGCGCGCTCCTGTCGCGCTGCCGCGTCTACGTGCTCCGCCCGCTCGCCGAGGCCGACCTGGTGGCCATCCTGGAGCGCGCGCTCGCCGATGCCGAGCGCGGCCTGGGCGCCGGCCGCGCCACCGCCGAGCCCGACGCGCTGGCCCTCATCGCGCGGCTCTCCGACGGCGACGCGCGCACCGCGCTCAACGTGCTGGAGATCGCGGCGAGCGATCCGGGCGCCCGCGTGACCCAGGCGGCGGTGCGCGACGCGGTGCAGAAGAAGACCCTGCTCTACGACAAGTCGGGCGAGCAGCACTACAACCTGATCTCCGCGCTCCACAAGTCGCTGCGCGACTCCGATCCCGACGGCGCGCTCTACTGGCTCGGCCGCATGCTGGAGGCGGGCGAGGACCCGCTCTACGTGGCGCGGCGGCTCGTGCGCTTCGCCTCGGAGGACGTGGGCAACGCGGATCCGGCCGCGCTGCGCGTGACGCTCGACGCCAAGGAGGCCTACCACTTCCTCGGCACGCCGGAGGGCGAGCTGGCCCTGGCGCAGGCCACCTGCTACCTCGCGCTGGCGCCGAAGTCGAACGCGGTCTACGCGGCCTGGAACGCGGTCGCGCCACGACATCCAGGAGAAGCCGGCCGAGCCGGTGCCGCTGCACCTGCGGAACGCGCCGACCGGCCTCATGAGCAACCTGGGCTACGGCCGCGGCTACCAGTACGCCCACGACGCGCCCGACGCGCAGGTGAGCCAGGAGCACCTGCCCGACGCCCTGCGCGGGCGCGTCTACTACCGGCCCACCGAGCGCGGCGCGGAGAAGGAGATCGCGGAGCGCCTGGCCAAGTGGCGGGCCTGGCGGGAGAAGCAGAAGCGCGCGTGAGCGATCGCGCCTGGCTCCTGGCGATCTGCCTCGCCGAGCTGGGCACCATGCTCGTCTTCCAGAGCTTCTCGGCGCTCCTGCCGCTCCTCAAGGTCGAGTGGGGGCTCTCCAACACGGAGGCCGGGCTCATCCTCGCCTTCTACCAGGTGGGCTACATCGGCGTCGTGGCGGTCCTGGCCACGCTCACCGACTACATGGCGCCGCGGCGAATCTACCTGGCGAGCGCCGCGTGGACGGCGCTCACCAGCGTGGCCTTCGCGTGGTGGGCGGACGGCTTCCTCTCGGCCCTCGTGCTGCGCACCCTGGTGGGCCTGGGCCTGGCGGGCACCTACATGCCCGGCATGCGCATGGTGGCCGAGCGCTTCGCGCACGGCCGGCGCGGGTTCGCCATGGGCTGCTACATCGGCACGTTCACGCTCGGCACCTCGATCTCGCTGCTGGTCACCGGCCTGGCCAATGGCCTCTGGGGCTGGCGGGCGGCCTTCGCGGTGACCGCGCTCGGGCCCGCCGTGGCCGTGCTCATCGGCTACTGGGTCCTGCCCGACGAGACGCCGCGGCCGGCGGCGCCCGCGAGCCCGTCGCGCGGCGGCGGGTTCGGTCCCGTGCTCCGCAACCCGAGCGCGCTCCGGCTCATCACCGCCTACGTGGCCCACACCTTCGAGCTGATGGGCATGCGCCTCTGGATCGCGCCGTTCTTCACCGCGAGCCTGATGGCGGCGGGCGCCGGCCTCGCGGCGGCCACGCAGGAGGCCGCGTACGCCGCCTCGGCGGTGCTGGCCATCGGCGCCCTGCCGCATCCCTTCTCCGGCCTCATCGTGGACCGCTTCGGTCGGGCCCGGCCCATCAGCATCGTGATGCTGTGCTCCGCCGCCTGCTCGCTCACGATCGGCTGGGGACTCGGCTGGCCGTTCCCGGCCCTCGTGGCCCTCGGGCTGGTCTACGGGATCCTGGTGACCGCGGAGTCGGCCATGGTGTCCACCGGCATCGCCGACGTCGCCGAGCCGGCCTATCTCGGCCGCACGATGGCGCTGCAGTCCTCGGCGGGCTTCGCGGCCGGCGCGCTCGGCCCGGCCGTCTTCGGCGCGATGCTCGACTGGGCGCCCGCGCTCGGCGCCTCCCCGGATTCCCGCTGGCTCTGGGCCTTCGGGGTGCTGGGCGTGGTGGCCCTGGCCGGGCCGCTCGCGGTGGGCTTCAAGGAGTTCTCCCCCCGGAAAACCGTGGTCTGATACAACTAAATTCATGGCGGAAAAGCCCCGCAAGCTCCGGGTAGGGGTGGTCTTCGGCGGCCGCTCGGGCGAGCACGAGGTCTCCCTGGCCGGCGCCGCCTCCGTGATGGCGGCGATGGACAAGAACCGCTTCGAGCTGGTGCCCATCGGCATCGCCAAGGACGGCCGCTGGCTCATGGGCGGCGACCCGCTGCGCGCCCTGGCCGGGGAAGCCGCCCAGCTCGCCCTGGCGTCGGGCGATCCCGACGCGCACACCAAGCACGAGCTGCTCGAGCGCGCCGCCGCCCAGGCCACCGGCACCTCGCTCATGCGCATGGAGACGTCCGAAGGGCTGCCGCCCGGCCTCCGCGACCGGCTCGACGTCGTCCTGGTCCTGCTCCACGGCCCGCAGGGCGAGGACGGCACCGTGCAGGGACTCCTGCAGCTCGCCGGCGTGCCGTACACCGGCGCGGGCGTGCTCGCCTCCGCGGTCGGCATGGACAAGGTCGCCATGAAGGATCTCTTCCGCGCCCATGGGCTGCCCATCGTGGAGTACGCGGTGGTGCGCCGGCACGACTGGGAGCGCGAGCCCGCCGCCATCGCGCGCGGCATCGCGAAGGAGATCGGCTTCCCGTGCTTCGTCAAGCCGGCGAACCTGGGCTCGAGCGTCGGCATCAGCAAGGTGAAGGCGGCCGAGGATCTGCCCGCCGCCATCGACCTGGCCGCGCGCCACGACCGCCGCATCATCGTCGAGCGCGGGATCCAGGCGCGCGAGGTGGAGGTCGCGGTGCTCGGCAACGACGAGCCGCAAGTCTCCGTGCCCGGCGAGGTCTGCTTCCCCGGCGAGTGGTACGACTACGACACCAAGTACGGCGCGGGGCAGACCACGTTCAAGGTGCCGGCGCCGCTGTCGCCCGAGGTCACGGAGGAGATCCGCTCGCTGGCCCTGCGCGCCTTCCGCGCCACCGACTGCGCGGGCATGGCGCGCGTGGACTTCTTCGTCGAGGGCGATCGGCGCGTGCTCGTGAACGAGATCAACACGATCCCCGGCTTCACCGCGACCAGCGCCTACCCGCGCCTCTGGGAAGCCTCGGGCATCCCCTACCCCGAGCTGATCGCCCGCCTGATCGACCTGGCGCTCGAGCGCCGGTGACGGGGCGCGGGGTGCGCGGGCGCTCGGGCCTGCTCGGAACGGTTGCTCCGTCGGACTGGGGAGAGTGCGGGGGCCATGACTGGCCCCCGCATTGAAGAGTCCGTGGAGAACGTCCGAACCCGGTACGACAGCAGGTCCCCGCCGAAGAACCCGTCCGCATGCGTGTAGTCATCGCGGGAGGCGGGACCGGGGGCCACACGAGCCCGGGGCTCGCCGTGGCGGCGCGGCTGCGCGAGTCGGGCGTGGATGTGCACTGGATCGGCAGCCGGGCGGGCATCGAGGCCAAGCGCGTGCCCGAGGCCGGGATCACGTTCCACACCATTCCGGTGGGTAAGCTCCGCCGCTACTGGGACTGGCAGAACGTGCCCGACCTCGCGGTGCGGGCGCCCGCCGGCCTGGCGCAGTCGTGGCGGCTGCTCCGGCGCCTGCGGCCGGCGCTGCTCCTCGCCACCGGCGGCTTCGTCGCGCTGCCGCCGGCCCTCGCCGCCCGCACGCTCCGCATCCCGCTGGTCATTCACGAGCAGACCAGCGTGCCCGGACTCGCCAACCGCGTGGCCGGCCGCTTCGCCCGCCGCATCGCGCTCACGTTCCCGCTCACCGGCGCCGAGTTCCCGAAGGAGCGCACCGTGCTCACCGGCAACCCGCTCCGGCAGGAGCTGCTCGGCGGGATCCCGGCGGATGCCCACCGTCGGTTCAACCTGGATCACCTCGCTCCCGATCGTGTACGTGACGGGCGGCGCGCTGGGCGCGCACCGGATCAACCGCGACGTCGGCGCCGCGCTGCCTCGCCTGCTCGAGGTCTGCCAGGTCATCCACCAGTGCGGCGACAACGCGAAGACCGGCGATCGAGCCTGGCTCGCCGAGCGCGCCCAGGCGCTGCCGGAATCGCTCCGCCGCCGCTACGCCTTGACCGCCTACGTCGGGGCCGAGCTGCGCGACGTCTACGCGGCGGCCGCGCTCGTCGTCGGGCGCAGCGGCGCGGGCACGGTCAACGAGTGCTGCCAGCTCGGCCTCGCCGCCCTCTACGTCCCGCTGCCCGGCACCAGCGGGGACGAGCAGACGGCCAACGCACGCCTCGTGGAGGCCGCGGGAGGGGCCGTGGTATTCCCCCAGGTCTCGCTCACGCCTGACGGGCTTGTAGAGGCCGTGGCGCGCCTCCTGTCGGACCGTACGGCCCTCGCGGCGATGGGAGAGCGGGCCCGGAGCCTCGCCGTGCCCGACGCGGCCGATCGCATCGCGCGGGTGATCTTCGACGTGGCGGCTCCGACCGGGGCATGATCGCCTGGCTGGTGCTGCTGCAGGCCTCGCTCACGATCGCGGTGGCGGGGCCGGCCACGTCACCCGAGTACCTGCCGCTGCACGTGGCCCAGGCCGAAGGGCTCTTCACCGCCCGGCAGCTCACCGTGACACTCCGATCCACGCGCTCGGACGCCGCCGCGGCCGAGATGCTGGCCACCGGGCAGGCGCAGCTCGCGGCGACCTCGCTCGACACGGCGCTGCGGCTCGGCGGGACCGAGGGCGTGCCGCCGCGGCTCGTCTGGGCCCTCACCGCCGCGCCGCCCGTCGCGCTGCTCGTCGCGCCCGGCCGCGCCGACAGCATCCGCTCCGTGGCCGATCTGGTCGGGCAGACCGTCGCCATCCCGGCGCCCGGCAGCGCGGAGGACCAGGCGCTCGGACTGCTGCTCGCGCGCGCCGGCGTGGCGATGCACCATCTCAAGGTCCTGAGCCTGGGCGAGCGGGGCGTCGTGCGGGCGCTCGAGGGCGGCGAGGTGGCGGCCGGCGTGCTCGGAGAACCGCACGTGAGCCGGCTGGTCGAAGGCGGCAAGGCGGTGATCGCGGTGGACCTGCGCGCCGCCAAGGACTGGGCGGCGGTGCTCGGCGGCCCCACCGTGGGCGCGGCGCTCTTCGCGAAAGCCGGCGCCGAGCCGTCGGCGGCCACGATCCAGGCCCTGCGGGCCGCGCTCCAGGCCGCGGTGGCCCGGACGATCTCGGCCGAGCCGGCCGCGCTCCAGGCCTCGCTTCCGTCGTCGGTGATCGGCTCGCCGGGCGACTTCGCCCTGCGTCTTCGAGGCGCCCGTGACCTCTTCCTCGCCGACGGCCGAGTCACCGCGGAGACACTCGAGCGCAGCCTCGAGCTGATCCGGGCTCGGGCGCCGCTCCCCGCGAAGGTGAAGCTGCCCCGAAAGGCCGAGCGGCTCCTGGTCGAGTAGGCCGCGCGCGCTAGAGGAGGCCGCGGCGCGAGAGGAGCGCGCGCGTGGTGGTGAGCGGCAGCCCGATCACGTTGGTGAGGCAGCCGTCCACCGCCGCCACCAGCCGGCCGCCCAGCCCCTGCACCGCGTAGCCGCCCGCCTTGTCGAGCGGCTCGCCGGTGGCCACGTAGCGCTCGATGTCGGCTTCGCTGTACTCGGCCATCCGGACCCGGCTCGTCACCGCCGCCGTCTCCTGACGGGGCGCCGAGCCCGGCGGCCCCACGTCCACGACCGCCAGACCCGGTGATCACCTCGTGCTCGCGGCCCCGGAGCTCGCGGAGCATCCGGGCCGCGTCGGCCCCATCCCGCGGCTTGCCGAGCAGGCGGCCGTCCAGCACCACCTCGGTATCGGCCCCGAGCACCACCGCCGGCCCGCGCGCCGGCGTCGAGGTCGGCGGCGACGGCCAGGGCCTTGGCCAGCGCGACGGCGGCGATGGCCTGGGCGGGCGGCACGGGCGGGTGCTCTTCGGGAATGTGGCTGGCCAGGACCTCGAACGGGATGCCGAGACGCCCCAGCAGCTCCCGGCGGCGCGGGGAGGCCGAGGCGAGGATGAGGCGGGGCGGGCTCAGGTAACGATCAGGGGGTTCTTGTCGGTGATGACGCGGTCGTTCTTCTCGATCGACTCGCGGAGGAACTTGGGCAGGCTGAAGCAGTGCAGGTGCGCGTTGCCGTCCCAGTACCCGAGGTCCTTGGGATTCATGCGCTCGGCGATGAGGCGATCGATCTCGGCCGGAGACTGCTTCCGGGGGTCCGTGCCCTTGGAGGCCAGGATGAAGCCCCATGGAGTCCCGAAGCAGGAGATGAAGCTCTGATACGGCGCGACCACCGGGAAGACTTCCTGGAGCGTGCGGTTCACCGCCCCGTGGAAGAAGATCTCGTTCACCTTGGTCATGCCGGCCTGCATCGTCATGACCCCCTGGTCGGTCAGCCGGTCACGGATCAGGGTGTAGAACTCCTTGGTGAAGAGCAGGCAGGCCGGCCCTTCCTCGAGGGGCTCCACGAGGTCGACCACGATCAGGTCGAAGCGCTCGGTGGTCTTCTCGAGATAGGCCCGGGCGTCCTCGTGCAGGAGCCGGGTCCGGGGGTCGTCGAAGGCTCCCCGGTGCATCTCGGGCAGGTGCTTCTTGCACTCCTCGACCACCTCACCGTCGATGTCCACCATGAGGCAGTCGGTGATCGTCTTGTAGCGGAGGATTTCCCGGACCGTGGCCCCCTCGCCCCCGCCGATGACCATGGCCTTCTGGGGCCGGGGGTGGGCCAGCATGCCGGGCTGCACCAGGGTCTCGTGGTAGATGAACTCGTCGGCCTGGCTCGACTGGATCCGCCCGTCCAGCACCAGACACTTGCCGTACGAGTGGGTGTCCATGATCTCCATGAACTGGAACTTGGTCTGTCGGGTGACGATGGTCCGGGCGATGGCGTGCATGTGCCCTTCGACCGGGGTCGTGGTCTCGAAGAACCACTTGTACTGGAGCGTGGCCATTCGGGCCCGATCAGCTCGGGGTGGAGGCGACGGGCGCCCCCGCCGGCTTGTGCAGGAGCTTCCGGGGATGGTTCACGAAGATGCCGCGCTGGAGCTCCACCACGGACGCCCGGGCGGCCCCGAGCTGCTCCACGAGGTAGTCCGCGGCCACCTGGGGCTGGAGGACGTCGCCGCAGGAGAAGACGTCGACGGCGGCGTAGCGATACTCCGGCCACGTGTGAATCGCCAGGTGCGACTCGGCGATGACGACGACTCCGCTGATGCCGAACGGGTTGAACTCGTGAAAGACGACGTCGACGATGGTGGCCTGAGCCCGCTTGGCCGCCTCCACCATGGATGCCTTCACGGTGTCCAGACTGTTGATGGCCTCTGCGTCGCAGTCGAACAGCTCGAGCAGCAGGTGACGTCCCAGTGCTTGCACTCTTTCCCTCCTCCCCAAGTTCTGGTCCGATTTCTCCGGCAATTTTTCTACTTGCCGGATTTTTCTGCACTGTGGGGCTATTTTTTTTCCATTGCAAGAAAAAAATGGCCGTTTGAGCCGCTCCCACGGCGGCGCGAGCGCTCGCCGAGGCCGCTCGGCGAGACCACCAAGCGGCGCCGAAGTCAACTTTTTGCTTGCGTTCGTGGGCCGAGCCGCTACGATGAACGAGCAATTCACGACGGGCGGAGGCGATGCTCCGCTCGAGAGACGCGCGGCGGTTTCCGCGCACAACGCCACGAGGAGGGAGCGAATGCGCTTCGCACCGGTGACCAAGGCGGCGGGCACGGCCGGCAACGCCGAGGGCTCGACCTCACTGAACGCCTTCGACAACGCCCTGCTGGCGGCCGGCATCGGCAACATCAACCTCATCAAGGTGTCCAGCATCCTGCCCCCGGGCGTGGAGCTGGTGGCGCTGCCGCGGATCAAGCCGGGCGCGCTCGTGCCGACCGCCTACGCGGCCATGACCAGCGAGGTGCCCGGCGAGGTCGTCGCGGCCGCCGTCGGCTGGGCCCGGCCGGTGGACCCCGCCAAGAACGGGGTCATCATGGAGTTCCACGACAAGGCCACGCGCGAGGAAGCGGAGCGGATGATCGTCCAGATGCTCGAGGAGGCCTTCCGGGTCCGGGGTGAGAAGATCCGGGACATGAAGGTCTTCGCGGTCGAGCATCGGGTCGAGCGGACGGGCTGCGCGCTGGCCGCCGTCACGCTCCTCGCCGACGAAGACCTCGGCTAGCGCCGGCTGTTGATCCCGGCCGAGCCTCGCTTCATCGCCTGCCGGGCTTCCCTCCCGGAGGCCCGGATCATCCTCTTCGGCATCCCCTTCGAGGGGCGCATCAACCTCCGCCGGGGCGCCGACCACGGCCCCCGCGAGCTCCGGCTGGCCTCCGACTCCATCGAGACCTACTCGCCCTTCCTCGGGCGCGACCTGGAAGACCTCGCCATCGCCGACCTGGGCGACTGCGAGCTGGGCGACGGCTCCCCGCGCGAGCAGCTCGCCCGGGCCCGGGAGGAGATCCGGGGCTTCTGGCGGCCGGGGCTGCTGCCGGTCATGCTGGGCGGCGACCACACCGCCACGCTGCCGGTGATCGAGGTGCTGGCGCCCGCCATCCCGGAGCTGCGCATCCTCCAGCTCGACGCCCACCCGGACCTTCGCGAGGAGTTCCTCGGCGAGCGCTACAACTACGCCTCGGCCATGGCCCGCGTGATGGACGTGGTGGCCCCCGAGCGCGTGTTCCAGGTGGGCATGCGCACGGGCGCCCGCGAGGAGTACCAGCGGAAAGCCCCGCATCTCTTCCCGGCCCACCGGATTCACCCGGTGGAGGCGGTGAAGAGCCTGCTCCCCGAGCTCCGGGCGCACCCGCTCTACGTGACCATCGACGTGGACGTGCTCGATCCCTCCGAGGCGCCCGGCACCGGCGCGCCCGAGCCCTGCGGCATCACCGCCTCGGAGCTGGTGGAGATCGTCCGCCTGCTCGAGCCCTGCCGGATCGTCGGCACCGACCTGATGGAAGTCGCGCCCGCCTGGGACCCGTCGGGCCGCACCGGCATCACCGCCTCGTGGATCCTCCGGGAGGCCATCCTGACCTGGTTCGGGACGTCATGAGCGCGCAATACTCGGCCCCCCGGTACTACGAGATCGCCTTCGACATGAACCGGCGGCAGGAGGTGAACTTCCTCGTTCACTGCTTCCGCCGCTACGCGCGCCGTCCGGTCAAGACGGTGCTCGACATCGCCTGCGGCACCGGCCCGCACCTCATCCGCCTGGCCGCGCGCGGCTACACCATGTCGGGGCTCGATCTCTCGCCGGAGAACATCGCCTTCCTGAAGGAGCGGACCGCGGCCAAGGGCTTCGACGCCACCCTGCTCGTGGCGGACATGACCCGCTTCAAGCTGCGGCGCTCGGTGGACGCGGCGATCTGCATGCAGGACTCGCAGGGCCACCTGCTGACCAACGACGCCCTGCTCGCCCATCTCCGCTGCGTGGCCCGCGGGCTCAAGAAGGGCGGACTCTACGTCTTCGACCGCTACATGTGCTCCTCCTGGACCGATCCCGCGCGCCGCTGGTCCTGGACGCGCCGGCGCGGCAGCGCGACCGTGCGCGCCACCTTCGAGGCGCTCAAGGACCTGAACCCGGTCACGCAGACCTTCTTCGAGGACATGGAGCTCGAGGCGCACGAGAACGGCACGCGGCGGGTCTACCGCCAGCGCCACGAATCCCGGATGGTCTTCCCCCAGGAGCTGCGGACCCTGGTCCAGCTCGCCGGCGGGTTCGAGATGGTCGAGTGGTTCTACGGCTTCAAGCCCCATCTCCGCCTCGACGAGGCCCACCATCCGCTGCTGATGGTCGTCGTGCTGCGAAAGCGCTAGAGCCCCCTCCTGGCCACTCTGATCCTGAAACGAGGGGCCGAGCGCCGGATCCGGGCAGGGCACCCGTGGATTTACCGGGGCGAAGTGGCCGATCTCAAAGGCTCGTGGTCCGCCGGCGCCGCCGTCGAGGTCACCGACGCCACCGGCCGCTACCTCGGGCGCGGCTTCTACAGCCCGCGCTCCTCGCTGGTCTGCCGCCTGCTCACGCGGACCGACGAGGCCGTCAACGCGGCGCTGATCCGGCGACGCCTGGAGGCGGCGCTCGAGTACCGGCGCGCGGCGTCGCTCGTCACGCCCGCCTATCGCCTCTGCTGGAGCGAGGCCGACGGCCTGCCCGGGCTGGTGGTGGACCGCTACGGGCCCGTGAGCGTGATCCAGTGCCTCACGCTCGGCATGGCGCGCAACGCGGAGTGGATCCGCGAGGCGCTCACCGCGATCTTCCCCGACGGCCGGATCGTGCGGCTCGACGACCCGACGGCGGCGCGCATCGAGGGCTTCGACGCGGTCCGCGAGACCCCGCCCGAGGCCGACCTGGCCAGCGGCGATCTGATCATCGAGGAAGGCCAGGGCCGCTTCGCGGTGACCCTGGGCGCCGGCCAGAAGACCGGCCTCTACCTCGACCAGCGCGACAATCGGCTCCTGACCGCGCGGCATGGCCCAGGGGCGCCGGGTGCTCGATGCCTTCTGCTACGGCGGCGGCTTCGCCTGCCACGCGCTGCTGGGCGGCGCCGAGCGCGCGCTGCTGCTGGACTCCTCAGCGGACGCCCTGGCCCTGGCCGGCCGCAATCTGGCGCTCAACGGGCGTGGAGGCCCGCGCCGAGCTGCGGAGCGGCAACGCCTTCGACGGCCTGCGGGACCTGGACTCGAAGGGCGAGCGCTTCGGGCTGGTCGTGCTCGATCCCCCGCCCTTCACGCGCCGCAAGGACGCGGTCGAGGCCGCCGCGCGCGGCTACAAGGAGATCAACATCCGCGGCCTCCGCTTGCTCGAGCGCGGCGGCCGGCTGGCCACGTTCTCCTGCTCCCACCACGTGACGCCCGCGATGTTCGAGGAGATCTGCCGTCAGGCCGCCGGCGACGCGAACATCCGCACCCGCGTCCTCGCCACCCTGACCCAGAGCCGCGACCACCCCATCATCCTCACCATCCCCGAATCCCGCTACCTCACCGGCTTGCTCCTCGAATCCGCCTGAAGCGGGCGGGGGCGGCGGCGCGCGGCGCGGGGGCCTCCCCAGACCACGCTGAGTCGCATGCGCGCTACGCCGTCGCGATCGAGCCACGAGACAGAGCCCGCGCGCCTTCGACCACCCGCAGAAGACACGGGTCTGGGGAGGCCCCCGCACCACGCACCACCACCCCCACCCTCCCCGCGCGTCCAGTCGAACCCGCGAAGCATCGGCAGGGTCAGGTCTTACATTCCGACAAAGCGCGCCGAGCGGCGGAGCAGGTCTTGGATCTTGATGAAGGACGAATCAGATGGCGGAGGTAACCACCGGCACGGCGCCGCGGGTGGGCGGTGGTGCGGGGGGCGGGGCCCTCCCGGGAACCGTGTCTTCTGCGGGTTGTCGAAGGCTGCGACGGGCCCTGTCTCGTGGCTCGATTGCGACGGCGTGACGCGGCTAGCGACTCAGCGTGTTCCCGGGAGGGCCCCGCCCCCCGCGCCGCCGCCCACCCGCGGCGTCAGCGCCTCGCGCGCTAGCTCTCCCGGTAGATGATGAGGAGAGCGCCCACGAGCACGAGGCCGACGGCCCAGAGCGCCCCCGGCACGCGCCCCCGCCCCTCGGGGAGCCGAAGCTCGAGCCAGCGCCCCCAGCCGATCAGCAAGGCCAGCAGGCCGAGCGGCGCGTGGGTCACCTCGAGGAGGAACTCGTCCTTGAGGTTCTGCGCGGCATGCGAGTGGCTCAGCAGCATGCCGCCGCCGATCACGCAGAGCAGCGGGAAGATCAGGGCTGCGCGCCGCGACGCCAGCCGGCCGCTGCGGACCATCCACTCGAAGATGCCGAAGACGATCACGAGCAGCACGAAGACCCGGTGCTGCGCCACCGTCGCGACGAGCCAGCCCTCCCAGAAGCCCTCCGGGCCGAGCGGCCACGAGCCCGGATCGTTGCGCACGACCATGAAGGCGGCCAGGCCCAGGAAGACGAGCGGCCAGTGCCGCGCCCAGCGGGCCCGGCCCGTGGCGTGCAGCAGGGCCAGCAGGCCCATGGTGAGGACCAGGATCCCGGACACGTGGTGGTTGAACTCGGACCAGGCGCGATCGGCGTCGTTGCGGGGCGCCAGCGGATCGTCGATCGGCATCTCGGAGATCGAGGGCGAGCGCAGCGACGGCATCCGCGGGGTGAAGCGCGTCGCGACCTCCGAGAGCGTGGCGCGATCGTGGGTGAGATCCACCGCCGGCGGCAGCGAGGTGAGCGAGGCGGCCGCGAAGAGCACGGTGAGGCCCAGGCCGACCTCGACCTCCACGAAGCGGCGAAGCGTGAGCTGGTCGGCCTCGGGCGCGCCGTCCATGCGCCGGATCGCCCGGGAGTTCAGCGCCCCCAGCACGAGCAGGCCGCCGAGGATCGCCACCTTGGTCATGACCATGAGGCCGTACGCGGTGCCGAAGATCGCGGTCTGGTCCGGCGCGTAGTTCCACGTGAGGCCGACGCCCGCGCCCACCAGGACCGCGACGGCGCCCAGGGCCAGGTTCGAGAACCGCCGGAGCAGGGCCACCGGCCAGGGCCGATCGCCGCGCCGGAACGCGGCCGCGGTCAGGTGCACGAGGCCGCCGACCCACACCGCGGCGCCAAGCTGATGGGCGCCGTCGAGCAGCAGCAGCAGCACGCGGGAGTCGAGCCGCGCGGCGGCATGGCTCGTCCACGGCGCGGCCACGACCAGCACCGCGGCCAGCGCCACCACCGCCGGCCAGAGCCGCGACGGCCCGCGGGCGCGGCGCAGTCCGAGGGCGCACCCGGCCAGCGCGAGCCCGGCCGCGATCCGGACGACGCTCACCTGCACGTAGAGCGTGTCGAGCGCCGCGCGCAGCGGCCAGGCCGCCTCGTGGAGGAGCACGAACAGCTCGTTGCCGAGCGACAGCGCCTGGCCCAGCGCGAGCGTGACCGCCGCGGCGGCGATGAGCAGCAGCGAGCGCGGCGCCTCGGGCGCGCGGGCCACGAGCAGCAGAAAGCACACCCCGCCCACCGCGGTAGCCTGCGCGGCGAGGATCAGGCCGCGCAGCAGGACGTCGAGGACGGAAAACACGTCAGGTCGTCCGGCGTCGCCCCGCGCCCCACCGGACCAGCATCATGAAGATCGGTGTGCCGAGCGCGACCGGGATCAGGAACCAGTGGGCTCGGCCGAAGCAGGCGAGCAGGAGCACGAGATAGATGAAATCGCGGTTGGCCACCGCGTCGGCCAGGCGGCCGGGCGGCCCCGCCGCGGCGGCGGCGCCGTCGCGGTGGGCGACGAGATAGGCGGACGCGGCGGTGCCGGTGATCGCCAGGGCGCCCAGGAGCAGCGGCCAGAGGGAGGCCTCGGCCAGGGTCCAGCCCCCGGCCATGCAGCCGAACACGGCCACGTGGACCAGGTTGTCGCCCCAGAAGTCGAGGCGCGCGCCGGAGGGCGATTCCTGGAACTTCAGCCGCGCCAGCTCGCCGTCGCAGCCATCCAGGATGGAGTGGGTCAGGAACAGCAGGCTCCCGACGATCTGTAGCAGGGGCTCGGCGGACAGGAAGAACGGCGCCCCGAGCAGGCCGATGGTGAGGCTCACGAGCGTCATCTGGTTGGGCGTGATGCGCGTGCCCACCAGCCGCCGCGTGATCGCGAGCGAGATGCGCCGCTCGACATGGCGGGACATGAATCCCTCGGTGTCCTTGATGAGGCTGCGCAGCAGCCAGTCCTCGGCGGCCTGGGCCGCCGCCGCGTCCCCGAGCGCGAAGCGGCCCGCCGGATCGCCCGCCTCGGCGGCGCGCGCCAGGCGCCGCGAGAGCGCGGCGATCAGGTCCTGCGCGCCGGCGGCCTGGCCGGCCGAGCGCAGCACCTCGTCGATCCCGGCGCTCTCCACCACCGCGGTCAAGGACGCGTCGACCGCGAGCGTCTCCGGATCGAGCGGCATCTCGCGCAGGGCGCGCAGCCAGCGCGCCTGGGGCAGGACGTTGGCCGGCACCAGGACGAGCCGGGCCCGCGACGCCACCGGCGTGTCGGCGTCGAGCAGGACGGCGACGGTGCCCGCGAGCAGACGCGGCTCCGGGCAGGCCCGGGGATGCACCAGGATCCGCTCGAAGCCGGCGCGCTCCGCGGCCAGGACGATGCGCCGCACGAGGGGAAGGCCCGCGATCACGGTCCCGGGCGGCGGGGAGCCGGCGCCGGGCGGGGCCGGCAGGATCACGAGGAGGCTCCGCACGGAGACGGCCGTGGAGGAGAGCGTGGTCACCCGGCCGTCCCGACTCGCGCGGCCAGGGGGAACAGCACGCCGCCGCGGCGGCTCGACTCGCGAGCGCCGCACTCCACCGCGATGCACACCGCCGCCTCGTCCAGATTGCGGCTGCTCGGGTCCTGGCCGAGCACGCGGGCGATGAACTCGTCGGTGACGGGCCCGAACCAGTCCGGATGCTGGGACCCGTCGGACAGTGCGGGCGGCCGCCGGTGGCGCTCCTCGCGCCCGTCCGTACGGAGGACCACCGTGTCGTCCTCGATGTCGATGCGCCCCGCGGTCCCGATCACGTGCGCCTGGTTCTCGCGCGTCTCGGCGGCCCACGTCAGCACGATGTCGGCCACCGCGTCGGGGAACTGCAGGCGCACCGTCGCGGTGTCCTCGACCGCGAAGCGATGGTGCCGGCGCGTCTCGAGCCGCGCGCTCACCGCGTCCGGCGGGGCGCCCACCCAGCGCGGGACGACGTAGGAGACGTGCCAGCCGTGGTCGGTCAGCACGCCGCCGCCCGCGATCGCCGGATCCACCCGCCAGCTATCCCCGCCCGCCGCGGCGGCCGGCTGGGTGCGCAGCGTCCGCCAGACCACTTCGCGCACCGCTCCGATGCGGCCCTCGCGGATGAGGGCGTCGGTGGCGCGCACGAGGGGCGCCTGGTGCCAGTTGTGCACGGTGTGGAGCACGGCGCGCGCGGCGCGCGCGAGCCCGGCCAGGCGCTCGAGCTCGGCGAGGGAGGCCACCAGGGGCTTCTCGCAGAGCACGTGCAGCCCGCGGGCGAGCGCGGCCTCGATGAGGGCCGCGTGGCTCGACGGAGGCGTGCACACGTCCACGAAGTCGAGATCGTCGGCGGCCAGCAGGGACTCGATCGAGTCGTGCCAGCGCGCCCCGGGCAGGGCGGCCCGGCACTCGGCCTGCCGCGCCGGGTGGAGATCGGTGGCGGCCACGATGACCGCGTCGGCCCGCTGCCGCCAGCCCGGCAGGTGGCCGTGCACCGCCACGTTGCCGAGGCCGATGACCGCGCCCCGGAGTCTCCTAGTCTCGCCCATGGCGCTTGAGCGTCACTCCGAGCGCTTCGTCCAGGATCGCGAGGCCGGCCCGCGCCGTCTCCTCGGTGATGACGAGCGGCGGGTTGAGCCGGATGGTCGGCGAGTAGGTCATCGCCACGAGGCCGCGCCGCAGGCACTCCAGGTAGAGGTCGCGGGTGATGGACTTGTCGAGCGGCTTGCGGCTCTGACGGTCCTCGACCAGCTCGATGCCGAGCAGCAGCCCGCGGCCGCGCACCTCGCCCACCGTGCGGTACTTCTCCTTCAGGCGCTGGAGCTCGGTGAGCATGACCGCGCCGACGCGATTGGACTGCTCGACGAGGTCTTCCTTCAGGATGATCTCGAGCGCGGCGAGCCCCGCCGCCGAGGCGAGCGGATTGCCGCCGTAGCTCGACGAGCTGAAGCTCGGATTGGACCAGGGCTTGGCGCGCGACCAGCTTCTCGGTGGAGACCACGCCGGCCAGCGGGAAGCCGCCGCCCACGCCCTTGCCCACCGTCATGATGTCGGGCACGACGCCCTCGTGGTCGGTGCCCCACATCGAGCCGGTGCGGCCGAACCCGGTGATCATCTCGTCGGCGAAGAGCAGCGCCCCGTGATCGCGGGCCACCGACTGGATCGCCCGCAGGAAGCCGTCGGGCGGGATGATGTTCCCCGCGGTGCCCTGGATCGGCTCCACGATGATCGCGGCGATCTCGCCCGCGGTCTGGTAGCGGATGACGTCGCGGACGTACTCCGCGCACGCGATGCCGCAGTCCGGATAGCGGAGCTTGAGCGGGCAGCGGTAGCAGTCCGCGTAGGGCGTCGAGTGCTGGCCGGGCAGGAACGGACCCTGGTGATGCTTGAAGTCGCTGCCGAGCAGGCCCAGCACGCCGCCGGTCTTGCCGTGGAAGCCGCCCCAGAACCCGATGACCTCCTGCCGCCCGGTCGCGGCCTTGGCCAGGCGCAGGCCGGCCTCCACCGCCTCCGCGCCGCCCGAGAAGAGCTGGATGCGCGTGAGGCCCTCGGGGGTGACGGAGGCCAGCAGCTCGAGGAAGCGCGCGCGGGTCTCGGTGGTGAAGCTGCCGAAGGTCAGCCGCTCGGCCTGGCGCTTCAGGGCCTCGACGTAGTGCGGGTGGCAGTGCCCGATGCTCCCCACCGCGATGCCCGCGATGAAGTCGATGTACTCGTTGCCGTCCTCGTCCCAGAGCGTCGCGCCGCTGCCGCGCGCCATGGCCAGCCCCGAGTAGAGCGCGAAGGACTGGTAGCCGGGCGCGATGTGGCGCGCCTCGCGCGCCACGATCTCCCGCGACCGGGGCCCGGGCTCGCGCGGCTCGCTCACCGCCCGCCTCCGGCGGCCCGGCGGGCGCCGAAGCGCAGGGCCAGGTACGACGCGATCACCGGCGCGGCCTCGTCGCGGTAGAGCGCGAAGCTGGGCCACGCGTTGAGATCGAGGAGCTGGAGCCCACCGTCCGCGGAGGCGATGGCGTCGCCCCCGTAGATCTCGAGGCCGAGCGCGGTGGCGGCCTCGCGCACCAGGCGCGCGAGCCGGCCCGCGTCGAAGGCGTGGCCGGACAGGTGCTGATCCTTGTGGTAGAACCAGCGGAACCAGGGCGGCCCACCGTCCGGCCCGCCGCCGCCGGGGCCGACACCGTAGAACTTGACGAGGTCGCCGGCCACGTGCGGCTGCAGCACCGCGCCCTCGATGCCGCGGGCCGCGAGGCCGGCGAGCGCGGCCGCGACGGCGGCCTCCGTCTCCGCGAAGACCACGTCACCGTCCTGCGTGTTGTGCACGTCGGCGCGCTTGACCCAGACCGGCAGCCGCGGTCGCGACGTCCGCGTCGCTCGTGGTCACGAGCCGGCTCGGCACGAAGGCCACGTTGGCCTCGCGGAGCTGCGCGATCATCCGCTCGCGATAGGTGTTGAGCACGGCCAGCGGCGAGTTGACGAGGCGCACGCCCCGCTCCTGCCAGGCGAGCAGCGTGCCGAGCGCTTCCATGCGCTCGCACATGAAGAACACGCCGTCGGGCGGCACCTCGGTGGCGACGAGGTCCTCGGGGGCCCGGAGGTCCACCTGGACGCCGTACGTCTCCAGGTGCTTGCCGGTCAGTCGCAGGATCTCCGCGTCGTCGCTCTCCCGGCCGGGCGAGTGCTCGCGCTCGCGAAAGAGTCCCCAGCATGTCAGATCCGCCACCCCCGTCCTCCTCGCGCTCATGTGCGTCGCGCTCCTCGCGCCAGCGCCTCCGCGCTGGCCACATCCAGTGCCCGGTCCACGTCCACCACCGTCTCGATGATCTCCCCGTAGAGCGGCTCGCCGCTCTCGTGCAGCCACCCCAGGTACTCGCGCAGCCGCCCGAGCTCCCGCGTGGGCGCGAGCCGCCGCGCCCGATCTGAGACACGATACACCCCCGCGGTGACCAGACCGCTATCCACCGTACCGAGGCCCTCCACGCGCCCGCCCGCCCCCAGCGTCACCCACAGCGGCTTCTCGTCCGAGACGAACGGGGTGACCGCGAGCACCGTCGCGTCGTCCGGCCGGGAAGCCGCCGCCGCCGCGAAGCGCGCGAAGTCCTCCGCCGCGCACCACGCGTCCACCGTGGACACGAGCATCGGCCCGGCGGGCCCGCGGCCGGTCACCTCCCGGAAGCTCTCGAGCGAGGACGCGGTGGTCTTGACGATGAAGTCGAGCTCGAGCGCGGGGAACCGCGTCCGGACCCATTCGACGCACTCCCGCTCCTGCTCGTTCAAGATGATGGTGATCGCGGTGATCCCGGCGGTCGTGAAATTGCGCAACACCGCGCCGATCAGGGGCACCCCGGCCACCTCCACCATGGGCTTCGGCACCCGGTAGCCGTCCGCGCGCAGGCGGCTGCCCTCGCCGGCCGCGATGATCGCGCCTCGCACCGAATCCGCCATCAGAGCAGCAGGGCCTCCACGTCCGTCAGTGAATGGATCATCGCGTCGCCGGGGCAGCACGGCCCGCCGGGCGGCGGCGGGTCGGCGATCAGCCAGATGTGCCGCATGCCGAGGGCCCGCGCGCCCGCCATGTCCCGGGCCGCCGAATCGCCCACGAACGTGGCGTCGATCGGGGCCACCCCGAGCCCGTCCAGCGCCCGCATGAAGATGCGCGGATCCGGCTTGGAGAATCCGGCCCGCACGGAGTCGACGATGACGCCGAAGAGAGACAGGATCGCCGTATTATGACACACGGTTTCGAGGTTCCCGTAGAAGTTGGACACGAGCCCGAGCCGGTAGCGCGCGCCGAGCCGCGCGAGGAGCGCCTGGTTGCGTCGCAGATGGCGGTGGGCGTCGTCGAGGAAGCGGTCGCCGACGCGCGCGATCACCCGCTCGTCGCGCACCGCGAGGCCGGCCGCGATGCTCGCGGTGAGGCGCCGCACCGTCTCCTCGAACGAGAGCGTGACCGGGATCGCGTCCACGAGCGCGTCGTCGGCGCGGTAGAAGACGGGATCGAAGGCCTCGGCGCGATCCGCCGCGCCCTCGGCGCGCCAGAGGGCGAAGAATCGCTCCTTCCACGTCACCCCGTCGGCGTCGAGTGTGCCCCCGAAGTCGAAGAGCAGCGCGGCCGCGGGACGCTCAGACAGGCGCGACCTCCACCGCCGCGTCGAACGCGGCCTGGCCCGCCGAGAATCCGAACACGTCCACCGCGGCGTCCGGGATGCACGCGTCCCCCGAGGTGAGCCGGTTGAGCCCCTCCCAGCCGTCGCGCATCCACACGGTGCGCGCGGGCACGCGGTCCGTCACCCGGGCGCGGGCGCGCATCTCGCCGCGCTCGTTGAACACGCGCACCGCGGCGCCGTCCGCCACCGCGCGCGCGGCCGCGTCGGCGGGCGACAGCCAGAGCACCGGCTCGGGCTCGAGCGCGGCCAGCGACGGCAGCGCGCGGCCGTGATCGTAGAAACCGTGGAAGTGCGCCAGGGTCCGCCCCTGGCGGAGCACGAGCGGGAAGCGTGAGGCGGGCAGGTCCTCGTGCACCGGCAGCGGCGCCAGGCCCAGGCTCTCCGCGCGCGCCGAGTAGAGCTCCACCTTCCCGGAAGGAGTCGGAAATACCAGATCCGGATGGCCCACGTGCGAGACGCGGAGCGCGCGCAGGCCGCCCTCCGCGCGCAGGGCCGCCACGGTGGCGTGCCCGGTCGCGGGGTGATCGAGGATCGCGTCGATGGGCCCCGCCGCGTCCGCCCACGGGTAGAAATCGGCGACCCCGAGGCGCCGCGCGAGCTCCTGCAGCACCCACGCGCCGGTGCGCGTCTGCCCGGCGGGCGGCAGGGCCGGCTCCATCAGGTAGAGATGCGTGTTGGTCGCCTTGCAGCCGAGCTCCTCGAGCCACGACGTGCCGGGCAACACGACATCCGCGAAGCGGCGCGCGGTGTCGTTCCAGAAGAGCTCGTGGCTGACGATCAGCTCCTGGCGCGCGAGCGCGGCCTCGACCCGGGCGCTGTCCGCGAACGACGACAGCATGTCGGTGCCGAAGAGCAGCAGCGCGCGCACCCGGCCGGCCTCGAGCGCCTCGGTGATGCGCGGCATCTGGTTGGGCACGTAGTCGCCGGGCGGTCGCCGCTCGGCCAGCGCGATGTCGGTGAGGCCGAAGCCGTGCCCCTTGCTGCCGTGGCGCGGGCCCAGGCCGCCGCCCGCGATGCCCAGGTTGCCGGTGAGCGCGGGCAGGCACGCCACCGCGCGCGCGCCCTGCCAGCCGTTGGCGCCCTTGTGCATGCTGCTGCCGCCCAGCACGATCATGGCCGGCCGCGTCGCCGCGTACCGGCGCGCGAGGCCCACGATGACCGCCTCGTCGAGGCCGGTGACCGCGGCGGCCCACGCGGGCGAATGTCGCCGCACGTGCGCGGCGAGCGCTTCGAACCCGATGGTGTGCCGCGCGACGAACTCGCGATCGCAGAGATCCTCCGCGATCAGCACGTGCATCATGCCGAGGGCCAGCGCGGCGTCGGTGCCGGGCCGGATGATCAGCACCTCGTCCGACTGCGCGGCCGCCTCGGTGCGGCGCACGTCGATGGTGACCACGTGGGCCCCCCGGCGCCGCGCCGCGACCAGGTGCGGGGCGGTGTTCGGCTGGCTCGCGAGATTGGCGCCCCAGAGCAGGATGAGCTGCGCGTGCGCGCCCATGTCCTCCTTGGTATTGGTCTCGAGCGGGCCGGTGAGTCCGATCCCGAAGCCGCCGAGGCCCCAGCAGATCATGGTGGGCGCCCACCACTGGCAGCCCCAGAGATTGGCGAAGCGCCGGAGCAGCTCCGAGTTGACGCGGGTGCCGTAGTTGTTGGCGAAGAACCCGTGTCCCGACCAGAGCCCGACCGCCTCGCGCCCGACCGACCGCATGCCCGAAGCGATGCGATCGAGCGCCGCGTCCCACGTCACCTCGCGGAACGGCGCGTCGCGACGGTCGCGCGCGAGCGGGGTCAGCAGGCGCTGCGGGTTGCCGATGATCTCGCGCGAGGCGTGGCCGCGCACGCAGAGGAAGCCGCGGCTGTCGGGATTGTCCGGGTCTCCCGCGACCTCGACGAGCCGCCCGTCCTCGACGGTGACGAGCATCCCGCAGAGGGTGGGATGGCAGTTCATCGGGCACATGGTGCGGATGGTGGCCATGTGCGGATAACCTCGGGCTAGGCCTGCGCCGTCCGCTCCACCCAGCCCGCCGCCGCGCCGAGGGCCTCGTCGAGCTTGGAGGCGTCCTTGCCGCCGGCCTGGGCCAGGTCCGGACGGCCGCCGCCGCCGCCCCCCACCATCTTGGCGATCTCCTGCACGAGACGGCCCGCGGGGAAGCGCTTCATCAGGTCCTTGGAGACGGCCGCGACGAGGCTCACCTTGCCGTCCACCGCGCTGCCGAGCAGGATGATCCCCGACGGCAGCCGGTCCCGCAGCGTGTCCACCACCGCGCGCAGCCCGTCCGGATCGAGGCCGTCGAGACGCGCGGCGAGCAGCGGCACGCCCGCCACCTGCTTCGCCGCGGCCACCAGATCCGGCGCCTGGCTGCGCGCGAGCTTGGTCTCGAGCTGGGCGAGCTGCTTCTCGAGCCGCTTCTGATCCTCGAGCAGCGCGGCGAGGCGGCGGGGCAGCTCGAGCGGCGGGATCTTGAGCAGGCCCGCGGACTCGCGCAGCGCGGCCTCCTCGCGGCCCACGTGGGCGAGCGCGTGCTGCGCCGGTGACCGCCTCGATGCGGCGCACCCCGGAGGCCACCGCGCCCTCGTCGGTCACCTTGAAGAGGCCGATCTGGCCGGTCGCGTCGAGGTGGGTGCCGCCGCACAGCTCGGTGGAGAAGTCGCCGATGCGGATGACGCGCACGCGATCGCCGTACTTCTCGCCGAACAGCGCCATGGCGCCGGTGCGGAGCGCCTCCTGCAGGTCCATCTCGGCCGGGCTCACCACGACGTTGGCCTGCACCTGCTCGTTGACCAGGCCCTCGACCTCTTCCACCTCGCTGTCCTTCACGGAGGCGCCGTGCGAGAAGTCGAAGCGCAGGTGGTCGGGCGCCACCAGCGAGCCGGCCTGCGCCACGTGGGTGCCCAGCACCTTCCGCAGCGCGGCGTGGAGCAGGTGCGTGCCGGTGTGGTGCTGCCGGAGCCCCTGCCGCCGGCGCGACTCCACGCTGACCGCGACCTCCTCGCCCTCGCGGAGCTGGCCCTGGGTCACCGCCACCCGGTGCACGATGAGCTGGCTGCCGCGGTAGTAGGTGTCCTGGATCTGCCCCTGGCCCTCGCGGCCGACCACCGAGCCGGTGTCGCCCTGCTGGCCGCCGGACTCCGCGTAGGCGGGCGTGCGATCGAGGATGATCTCCACCGTCTCGCCCTGGCGCGCCTCGCGGCGGCGCTGGCCGTCCACCACCATGGCCAGGATCCGCGCGGGCGCGGCCAGCGATCCGTAGCCGAGGAACTGCGGCCTGGCCAGCTCGGTGGAGAGCCGCTGGTAGATGGCCACGCTCGGCTCGCCACTGTCCCCCGCCCCGAACGAGGCCCCGGCGCGGGCCCGCTCGCGCTGCGCCTCCATCTCGGTGTCGAAGCGCTGCTGCGTCTCCGGCGTGACCGTGAAGCCCGCGTCCTGGAGGACTTCCTGCGCCAGGTCGAACGGGAAGCCGTGGGTATCGTAGAGCGTGAACAGGAAGCGGCCGTCGACTATCGGCCTAGCGTCGCCCGCGTGGCTCCGGTTCTGGTCGGCCTTGTGGGCCTCGAGATACTCGCGGATCTTGGCCATGCCGAGGTCGAGCGTCTCCGCGAAGCGCTCCTCTTCCTGGCGCACCGTCTCGGCCACTCGCGCCTGCGCCTCCCGGATCTCCGGGTAGGCGTCGCCCATCAGGGCCACCACGCCGCGGGTCATGTCCCACAGGAAGGGCTCCGTCAGCCCCAGCATGCGGCCATGACGCATGGCCCGGCGCATGATCCGCCGGAGCACGTAGCCGCGCCACTCGTTGGACGGGGTGACCCCGTCCGTGATCAGGAAGGTGGCGGCGCGGGCGTGGTCCGCGATCACCTGCATCGAGACGTCGTCCTCCTCGCGGGCGTGGTAGGTCTTGCCCGCGAGGGCCGCGATCTGCGCGATGAGGGGCGAGAACAGATCGGTGTCGTAGTCCGACATCTTGCCCTGGAGCACCGCCGCGACCCGCTCGAGCCCCATGCCGGTGTCGATCGAGGGCTTGGGCAGGGGCGTCATGGCGCCGCTCGCGTCGCGGTTGAACTGCATGAAGACCAGGTTCCAGATCTCGAGCCACCGGTCGCAGTCGCAGGCCGGCCCCAGGCAGACCCGACCCGCCTTCTCCTCGGCGCACGGCAGGTGCTCGCCCTGGTGGAAGTGAACCTCCGAGCAGGGTCCACAGGGACCGGTGTCCCCCATCGCCCAGAAGTTGTCCTTCTCCCCCAGGCGGAGGATCCGGTCGGCCGGCAGAAACTGCTTCCAGAGATCGAACGCCTCGTCGTCGTCGGTGAAGACGGTGGCCTTGAGGCGGTCCTTGGGGAGCCCGAAGTCCTCGGTCAGGAGCTGCCAGCAGAACTGGACGGCGTCCTTCTTGAAGTAGTCCCCGAAGGAGAAGTTGCCCAGCATCTCGAAGAAGGTGTGGTGCCGGGCGGTGCGGCCGACGTTCTCCAGGTCATTGTGCTTGCCACCGGCCCGCACGCACTTCTGGGCGGTGGCCGCCCGGACGTAGTCCCGGCGCTCCTCCCCCAGGAACACGGACTTGAACTGCACCATGCCCGCGTTGGTGAAGAGCAGGGTGGGGTCCTGGGCGGGCACCAGCGGAGAGGACCGCACCACCGTATGCCCGCGCCGGCGGAAGTATTCGAGGAACCGCGCGCGGATCTCGCTCCCGGTCATAAGACCGGTATTATACGCCCGGAATCACGCCCGGAATTATGCGCCGCCGTCTTCCTCGATGCCGGAGAGGTCGGCCCCCCGCTCGGCCAGCAGCACCCGCACCGCGTGGCGCACCGTCGCGGCCGGATAGCCGCGGCGCAGGAGGTAGTCGGCCAGGCGGGCGGGCGCCCGGCCGGCCTGGCCGCGCAGCAGGGCGGGCAGCCGGCGCCGCCCCGCCTCGAGCGCGCGGTCGGACTCGCCGACCTCCTCGAAGGCGGCGGTGATCGCGGCTTCGGCCATGGCCCGCGGGATCCCCTTGGCCAAGAGCTCCTGTCGCAGGCGGTGGCTGCCGACCCGGCGCCCGCGGGCACGCGCCTCGGCCCACCAGCGGGCGAAGGCCTGGTCGTCCACGTAGCCGCGGTCGATGAGATCGGCGACCACCGCCTGCGCGACCTCGGCGGGGGCGCCCCGGCGCCGGAGGCGGTGGGTCAGCTCGCGGCCGCTCCAGGACTTGCGGGCCAAAAGGTCGAAGGCCGCCAGCTTGGCGGCCTTCGCGTCCAGCGTCCGGTGCGGGCGGCGGCAGTGTTACCCCGCTTTCTTCCCGAAGGGGCTGCGCGCGGCGGCGACCGGCGTGGGGGCGGCCATGCCCGGCTGCATGGGCGCCGCGGTCGAGGCGGTGTTGCTGCCGCCCGGATGCTCCCAGGTCATCTCTCCGGTGGAGAAGATGCCCTTGATCTTGAGATCGAAGTCGTCCGGGTTCGTCGCCGCGTCGCGGGCGGTTTCGTACGTGACCAGCTCCTCGCGATAGAGCTGCAGCAGCGACTGGTCGAAGGTCTGCATGCCGTACTGGGCCGTGCCCGCCGCGATGACGCTCGGGATCTGCGGCGTCTTGTCGGCCTCGCGGATGCAGTCGCGGATGAGGCCGGTCGCGATCATGACCTCGACCGCGGGCACGCGGCCGCGGCCGTCGGCGCGCACCACGAGGCGCTGCGAGACGATGCCCTGGATGACCGAGGCGAGCTGACCCCGGATCTGGTCTTCCTGGTGCGGCGGGAACATGGAGATCATCCGGTTGATGGTCTCCGCCGCGTTCAGGGTGTGGAGCGTGGAGAGCACGAGGTGACCGGTCTCCGCCGCGTGCAGGCCCACTTCCATGGTCTCCACGTCGCGCAGCTCACCGACCAGCATGATGTCGGGGTCTTCGCGGAGGGCGGCGCGCAGGGCCTGGGCGAAGTTCACCGAATCGTGACCGATCTCGCGCTGGCTCATCACGCACTTCTTGTCCTGGTGCACGAACTCGATCGGGTCCTCGATCGTGACGATATGGTCGTTCCGGCTCCGGTTCATGAAGTCGATCATGGACGCAAGGCTGGTGGACTTGCCGGAGCCGGTGATGCCGGTCACCAGGATCATCCCGCGGCGCTCCATCGAGAGGCGCTCGAGGACCTTGGGCAGATGCAGCTCGTGGAAGGCGGGGATGCGCTCCGGCACGTGCCGGAAGACGCCGCGCACCTCGCCCATGGCGAGGAAGAGGTTGCAGCGGAACCGGCCGACCCCGGGCAGCATGTAGCCCAGATCCATCTCCCGGCCTTCCATCAACATGTTGAGACGACGCTCGCCGAGGAGGGTCTTCGCCATCGCGTCGATGAACTCGCGGGTGATCAGCGGCAGGTCGTCCTGCACCTCGAGGTGACCATGGATCCGGAGGATCGGCTTCGAGGCCGGCTTCAAGTGCAGGTCCGAAGCCTTGCGCTGCGCGGTTTCCGTCAGCAGTTGCTGCAGTTCCATGGTTTACCCGCTCCTACTTGGCCACCTTCTCCGGCGCCGGCTGCGACACCCCCCCAACCGGCTTGAGGCCAAGGGCATCGCGGACTTTGACTTCCAGGTCGGCCAAGACCTTGGGATTGTCCTTCAGGTACCGCTTGGCGGTCTCCCGTCCCTGCCCGATCCGCTCACTCTTATAGGTGTACCAAGTGCCGGATTTTTCGACAACATTGTGCTCGGAGGCCAGGTCCAGGACCGACCCCTCCTTGGAGATTCCCTCGCCGTAGATGACGTCGAATTCGGCCTCCCGGAAGGGCGGAGAAAGCTTGTTCTTCACCACTTTGACCTTGGTCCGGACCCCGATGGCCTCCGTCCCGTTCTTGATGGTGTCCTGCCGCCGGATGTCGAGCCGTATAGAGGAGTAGAACTTGAGCGCCCGCCCGCCGGTGGTCGTTTCCGGCGATCCGAACATGACGCCAATCTTTTCACGTATTTGGTTGATGAAGATCACCGCCCCGCCGGAGCGGGAGATGGCGGCGGTGAGCTTGCGCAGGGCCTGCGACATGAGGCGCGCCTGGAGACCCGGGAGCGAGTCGCCCATGTCGCCATCCAGCTCCGCGCGGGGCACGAGCGCGGCCACCGAGTCGATCACGATGACGTCCACGGCGTTGGAGCGCACGAGGGCCTCGGCGATCTCGAGCGCCTGCTCACCGGTATCGGGCTGGGAGATGAGCAGCTCGTCGGTGTTGACCCCGAGGTTCTTGGCGTACTTCGGATCGAGCGCGTGCTCGGCGTCGATGAAGGCGGCGGTGCCGCCCAGATGCTGCGCCTCCGCGATGATATGGAGCGCCAGCGTGGTCTTGCCGGACGACTCCGGCCCGTAGATCTCGGTCACCCGGCCGCGGGGAATCCCACCGATGCCCAGCGCGACGTCGAGCTGGAGCGCTCCGGTCGGGATGACGGCGATCTCGTCGAAGATGCCGCCCTGGCCCAGGCGCATGATGGCGCCCTTGCCGAACTGGCGGTCGATCGCGGTGATGGCCAGTTCCAGGGCCTGGCGGCGGTCGCTCTTGACGTCAGCCATGCTGATTCTCCTCGACTACGAGTGGAACGGGACCTCGTGACCGGCCCGAGAGGTAGACGAAAAGGTTCGATAGTTCAACAAGTTTCCCCATGATACGGGCGCGTCGCGACAAAGTCAACGAAGCGAGTGTGACGAGAGCGCGCGAATCGGTGTCAATGTCCCGCGTTGGATACGCGTCGCCGCCCGCGCTCACGCGCCGAGGCTCACCGCTCGCCGCACCGTGTACCGCGCACCCCCCGGAGAGAGATCGCTCGCCATCAGCGCGACGTCGCCGAGGCGCATCGTGCCGAAGCTCGTCGTAGCGACCTGGGCCAGTGCCCTCCGCAGCGAAGGGTCCAGCTCGCGCTGCCAGCGCCGCTGGTCGAAGACGCGCCCGATGGTGAGATGCGGATGCCAGGGTCGCTCTTCCCTGGCGAACCCACGGGAGGCGAGCGCATCCGCGACCCGCGCCTGCAGCGCACGCGCCTCGAGCGCGCCCTGGGCCAGGCCGACCCAGAGGATGCGCGGCCGCTCGAGTCCGGGAAACGCGCCGATGCCGTGGAAGGTGACGTCGACCGGCGCGCTCCGCGGCCGCGGCGTCGGCCAGCGCGGCCGCGGCCTCGGCCAGGCGCTCCTCACTCTGGTCGCCCAGGAACTGCAGCGTGACGTGGAGATTGCGCGGCGGCACCCAGGCGACCGCCGAGCCCAGCGGCCGGAGCCGCTCGACGGCAACCGCGATCGCCGAGCGTAGCTCGTCGTCGAGAACCACCGCGACGAAGGCGCGGATCACGCCCGCGCGAGGAGGGCGCGGCGGAGCATGTCGAGCGCGGCCTGCGAGGACTGCCACTTCACCGCTTCCCGCCCGCCCGCGAAGCGAAAGCGCCGCACCTCGATGCGCGGGCCGTCGGCGCCCGGCGCGGCCGCCGCGATGAACACGGTGCCGACCGGCTTGGCGGGCGTGCCGCCGTCGGGCCCCGCGATGCCGGTCACCGCGATGCCGCAGGCCGAGCCGGAGATGCGGCAGATGCCCGCCGCCATCGCCTCCGCCACCGGCGCGCTCACCGCGCCGTGCGCGCGCAGCATGGCCTCCGGCACGCCCAGGAGCTGCTCCTTGGCCTGGTTGGAGTACACGACCACGCCGCGCTCGACGTAGCGGGAGGAGCCCGCGATGTTGGTCAACCGGTGGCCGACCAGCCCACCGGTGCAGGACTCCGCCATGGACACGGTGAGCCGCCGCTCCAGCAGGAGCCGGCCCACCGCGACCTCCAGCGTGTCCTCGTCCTTGCCCCAGCAGTCGGGCCCGAGCGCCTCGCGCACCTCGCGCTCCACCGGGACGAGCGCCGCCTCCGCCGCGCTCCGCGAGGCCGCGCGCGAGCGGAGCTGCACCCACACGTCGCCGTCCACCGGCACGCAGGAGACGGTGACCGCGCCCTCCACGCCCAGCCAGCGGCCGAGGCGCTCCTCGGCGTCCGCGGGCGAGAGGCCGGTGGTGTGCAGCGTGCGGAGCACCGTGCTCTCGCCCGCGCCGAGCCGCTGGCGGGCGAGCGGCCGCAGGTGCGACTCCACGAGCGAGGCGAGCATCGCGGAGCCGGCCGGCAGCACCGCCACCGCGGCGCGCCGGACCTCGATCACCCACGCGGGCTCCCCCGCCGCGGGCCAGAGCAGCGCGCCCTGCGGCAGCAGCGCCAGGCGATCGAGCCGTCGCGGCATCGCCTGCCCGCGCCGGGCGAAGTCCTCCTCCATCGAGGCCAGCAGCTTGTCGTTCAGCACCAGCCGCGCGCCGCCGAGCCGCGAGAGCGCGCGCCGGACCACCTCGCCGCTCGAGCCGCCCGGCTGCGCCAGCACCACCACCAGCGCGGCGGCCTCCACGGCGCCGCGCAGGGCCTCCTCCACCGCGGTCTCGTCCTCGTCCACGACCTGCCGCGAGGCCACCGGCACGCCTTCGGCCAGCAGCGCGCGCGCCACCATCATCCCGGTCGGGTCGTCCGCCGCGCCGAGCTGCGCCGCGCCCACCGTGACGATCCAGGCGCCGCTCACGGCCGGCTCACCGGGGGAAGCCGAAGAGGGCGCGCGCGCCCAGCACGAGCACCAGCGCGTAGAGGCCCGCGATGAGATCGTCCACCATCACGCCCACGCCGCCGGTGAGGGCCTGGCTCTCGCGGGCGGGGAACGGCTTCCAGATGTCGAAGAGCCGGAAGAGCAGGAACGCGGTGACGAGCACGGGAATGGTCGGCGGCAGCAGGATCACCGAGAGCAGCATGCCCGCCACCTCGTCGATCACGATGACGCCGGGGTCCTTCGTGCCCAGCACCCGCTCCACGCGGGAGCCGGACCAGATGCCGATGAGGGTGACCACGACCAGCGCGACCAGGATGCGCAGCGGAGTGAGCGGCAGGAGCCAGATCGCGACCACGGTGACGAAGCTGCCGACCGTGCCCGACGCCACCGGGGCATAACCGGCGCCGAAGACACTGGCCAGCACGAAGGCCAGGCGATCGAGCGCGCCGAGCGGCTTATTCCCCGACGAGCTCGTAGCCCTCGACCTCGACGATGGTGACCTCCGCGAAGCGCCCCGGGGTGAGCGCGCGGTCGCGCAGCAGCACCACGCCGTCGATCTCGGGCGCCTGGCCGGCGGTCCGGCCCTCGAAGGGGAACGCGGAGTCCGCGCTCGGCCCGTCCACCAGCACGGTCTGGCGGGTGCCGAAGAGCGCCTTCTGGCGCGGCCACGCCAGCCGATCCTGAAGGTCCTGCACCTGCTGGGCGCGCTCGGCCATCACCTCGGCCGGCACCTGATCGGCCATGTCGGCGGCGGGCGTGCCCTCCTCCACCGAGTAGGTGAAGACGCCGAGCCGATCGAAGCCCGCGTCCTCGACGAAGCCGAGCAGGTTGTGGAACGCGGCCTCGGTCTCGCCCGGGAAGCCCACCAGCACCGTGGTGCGCAGGGTCACGCCGGGGAGCGCGTCGCGGAGCCGCGCGATGACGTCCAGCATGCGCTGCGCGGTGACGCCGCGGCGCATGGCGCGCAGGATCCCGTCGTCGCCGTGCTGGACCGGCATGTCGAGGTACGGCACCACGCGCGCGCGCTGCCACTTGGCGATGAGGCGCTCGGTGACGTGCGCGGGGTGCAGGTACATCGGCCGGATCCACGGCATCGTCGTGTCGGACAGCGCGAGCAGCAGGTCGCCGATGTCGCCGTTGCCCGGGAGATCGCGCCCGTAGGCGAGCGTGTCCTGCGAGACCAGGATCGCCTCCTGGATCCCGCGGCGCGCGAGCCCGTTGACCTCGGCCACGATGTCGGCCTGCGGGCGGCTCCGGTGGCGCCCGCGGAACTGCGGGATCGCGCAGAACGTGCAACCCATGTCGCAGCCCTCGGCGATCTTCACGTAGGCGTACGGCACCCGGCCGCTGAGCAGCCGCGGGGTCTGCGCGTCGTACAGATAACCCGGCGGCGCCGCGCTCACCCACGCCTGCCGCCCGTCGGCCTGGTTCACGAGCTCCACGATGCGATGCAGCTCCGAGGTCCCGAGGATCGCGTTGATCTCCGGGATCTCGGTGCGGATCTCGCCGCCGTAGCGCTGGGTGAGGCAGCCCGTCACGATGAGGGATCGCGCCCGCCCGCGCTCCTTGAGCTGCGCGAGCTCGAGAATCGTGTTGACCGACTCCTCGCGCGCCCGGTCGATGAAGGCGCAGGTGTTGACCACCAGGCAATCGGCGGCCTCCGGCGGCCTCGACGATCTGATGCCCGGCCTCGGTCAGCATGCCCAGCATCAGCTCGGAGTCCACCTGGTTCTTGGGGCAGCCGAGGGTCGTGAAATGGACTTTCATGACGGGGCGTTAATGATCCCACACCCCCTCCGGTGGCGTCAAACACGGGCCCCGGAACCTTCCTTGACGTCACCCGGTTCAGTGGTTACCTTGTCGCGTATGCTGCGGCTTCAGCGCGTGTCGATGTCGCTCCTGCTGGTGCTGGCCCTACTGGCCCTCGCCGGCCCGGCGGGCGCCCATGTTCCCGCGTCGGCGCCTCCGGCGGAGACCTTCCAGCCCGTCGAGGCCCCCGGGACCATCCCGGCCCTGACCGCGGCCCCCGCCGCGCCCGCGCTGCCCTGGTATCTGCCGGCCGCGCTGGGGCTGGCGGCCCTGGCCGCTTGTTACCATTCTTCCCTCTCTGCTCTGGTTCCACCCTACTCCTAATTTGTTATTTTTTCCATCCCTCCCCCCTCCAACCCCGGCCCTGCCGTGTATCGCGCCCGCGGCGGGCCGTGGCCGTGACGCTCGCCCTGCTCCTCTGCGTCTTCGCGTTCGAGAACGCGCTGCACTCGGTGCATCACGGCTTCGACCCGCAGCAGCAGGAAGCGTGCACGGTGGCCGCGGCCTCCGCCCATCTGGCCGCCGTGCAGGTGGACGATCCCGGGCTGTCCTCCATCGTGCTCCCCGTCGTCGGACCGGCAGAGGCCGCTCCCCGGCGTCCATCCCGACCCGCTTCCTCAGCCCCGACCAGGGGCGCGCTCCTCCCTCCGCGATCCTGTAGCTCGCCGCGGTCTCCCGCGCCCCGCGCGCTCCATGCGCCGCGGCCACGTGCGGGTGTCCCGGCTGTCGCGGTTCCAATCCTGGCTTGCGGAGGGAAGCGTTCGTGCTCAACGAGCTGTCGTGGTGGCGTGCGATGCCGATCGGCCTGTCCTGCCTGCTCCACGTGGGGCTGGTCGCCGGTCTCATCGTGGGTCAGCAATGGGTGACCAGCGTGGTGGCCCAGCAGCCGCCGGTGCTCCCCGTGCAGCTCGTCACGCTCGACGCCGTCGAGCCTCCACGGGAGGTCGCCCCCGGCGCCGCCACGACGTGAGCGGCCGGCTCCGATCCGGCGGCCGGACCCCCCGAAGCCGCGGGAGGTCGCCGCCGCCAAGGTCGAGGAGCCCGCCCCGCAGCCCGTCGCGCCCTCCCGGCGCCCGCCGTGGCGCCCACGCCCGCTCCGGCCCCCGCGGACAGGGGCCGGCACCGACGGCCACCCTGCCCGCCATCAGCGAGCCCGCGCCGGCGCCGGGCCCGTCGGCCCCCGCCTCGAGCGGCACCACGATCGCGCTTCCGCCGTCGGCCCCCACGTCGCCTCGAAGCCCTCCACCACGCCGCCCGATGGCGTCACCCGGACCGCGCGGCCGCAGGGCGGCTATCAGGTGCGCCCGGCCTATCCGTCCGCGCCCCGGCGGCTCGGCATCCAGGGCACGACCATGCTGCGCGTGCACGTCCTGGCGGACGGCCGCATCGGCGACGTGCTCGTGGAGCACTCCGCCGGCCACCCCGACCTCGATCAGGCCGCGATGGAGGCGGTGCGGCGCTGGCGCTTCGAGCCGGCACGCCGCGGCGCCGACGCCGTCGCCATGTGGGTTCTGCTCCCCGTCGAATTCCGGCTCACCCAGTGAGGAGATCCATGCGCCCCATCATCCTGGCACTCGCCATCATGCTCACCCCTCTCATCGCGACGGCCCAGCCACGGCCGGAGACCACGCTGCCCCCGGTCATCGTCGAGGGCAGCCGCGCGCCCGACGAGCGCACCCGGACCGAGACCGAGGCCCGCGAGGAGCTGCGCCGCGTGCCCGGCGGCACCGAGGTGGTCGGCCAGCAGAAGATCGAGCAGTCGCGCGCGGCGAATCTGAAGGACGCGCTCGACTTCGTGCCCGGCGTGTTCGTGCAGCCCCGCTTCGGCGCGGCGGACGAGAGCCAGATCTCGATCCGCGGCTCCGGGCTCCGCAGCAACTTCCACCTGCGGGGCCTCAACATCCTGATCGACGGCTTCCCGTACGGCAACGCCGACGGGTTCGGCGACTTCGAGTCGCTGGAGCTGCTGACCACCAAGCGCATCGAGGTCTACAAGGGCGCCAACGCCCTGCGCTTCGGCGGCTACACCCTGGGCGGCGCCATCAACCTCGTCACCAAGACCGGCTACGACGCCCCGCTCATCGAGCTGCGGAGCGAGGCCGGCTCGTTCGGCTTTCTCAAGAACTACGTGGGGACCGGCCAGGTCTACGGGCCGGTCGATCTCTACGTCGGCCTGAGCGACACGGAGGTGAACGGGTTCCGGCAGCACGGCGATCAGATCCGGCGCCGCGCCTACGCCAGCCTCGGCTATCGCCTCGCGGGTGGGACGACGATCCGGCTCGACCTCGGCTATGTCCAGAACGAGGAGAACCTGCCCGGCGCCCTCACCCAGCAGGAGATGGATCGCAATCGCCGCCAGCGCAACCCGGCGACCAGCCAGTTCAGCGAGGAGCGCAACTACGACTACACGCGCGGGGCCCTGACCGTCCGCACGCCGCTCAGCGAGAACCAGGCGCTCGAGTGGTTCACCCAGGTCAACTACCAGGACATGGACCACCCGCTGTCGTTCGCGATCATCGACGACACGACCTACAGCTACGGCACCGAGGCGCGCTACATCCTGACCGCGCCCTTCTTCGGCCTGGCCAGCCGGCTCACCGCGGGCTTCCAGTTCTTCGGCACCCGCCAGATCGACGTGAACTTCGCCAACAACCGGGGCAACCGCGGCGCCAAGACCAAGGACCAGTTCAACATCGCCAACAACGTCGCGGGCTACCTCGAGGAGCAGCTCGACCTCACCTCCACCTTCACCGCGGTGGCCGGAGGCCGCGTGAACTACGCGACGCGAGAAGTCCGCGATCGCTTCGAGCGGGACGGCAACCAGTCCGACGCGGTGGACTTCTTCTCCGCCTCGCCCCGGGCCGGCTTCGTCTGGAAGGTGGCGCCCACATCCAGGTCTTCGGCAACGCCAGCCACGCCCACGAGCCGCCCGCGCTGCTCGAGCTGACCGCGCCCGGCCAGCTCGGCGGCAACCTGGGCCAGCTCGCGGCGCAGACGTCCTGGCAGTTCGAGGTGGGCACCCGCGGCAACGTGGGCGAGCGGCTCGCCTGGGACGTCTCGGTCTACGACGCCGAGCTGTGGGACGAGATCCAGAACGTGAACGTCCAGCCCTTCCCGGGCGCCCCGTTCACGATCCCGCGCTTCCGCAACATCGACCGCTCGCGCCACACCGGCGTGGAGGCGGGGGTGGACCTGCTGCTGGTGAAGGACATCCTGTCGCGCATCGGTCTCGGCCGCGCCGGCGACTCGCTGCGGGCGCGCGCCGCCTACACCTGGTCGCGCTTCGTGTTCGTGAACGACGTCAACTTCGGCGACAATGACCTGCCCGGCGCGCCGCGGCACTTCATCCAGACCGAGCTGCGCTACGATCACGGCTCCGGGTTCTGGATGGCGCCCGGCTTCGACATCGTGCCCAAGGGCTACTTCGTGAACAGCCAGAACGACGCGCGCAATGACCCGTACACGCTCGTGAACTTCAAGGCCGGCTTCGAGCACAAGCCGACCGGAATCGGCGTGTTCTTCGAGGCCCGCAACCTGACCGACACCAGCTACTCGGCGGCGGTGGCGACCGACGACGCGAACCGGCGCTTCTTCTTCCCCGGCGACGGCCGCTCGTTCTACGGCGGCGTCTCCTGGAGGTGGCGATGAGCATGAGACGGATCGGGGTGGCGGTCGCGCTCGTCCTGGCGGCCTCCACCGCCACGCCGGCCGCGGAGCTGACGCTCGGGCCGCGCCTCGAGTACAAGCACGTGAGCCGGGGGCACGAGTTCCACCTCTCCGGCGCGGCGGTGGCGGCGGGCCCGGACGGCCGGCCGCTCGTGACGTGGGCGGCCCAGGAAGGCCACGCCAACCAGCTCTACGTGCTCCAGATCGGCAACGGCTCGACGCCGGTGCGGGTCAATCCCGAGGCGCTCACCGTCGAGGCGCTCCATCATCCGCCGCGGCTGGCGGTGGCCGCGGGCGGCCCGGTCTACGTGTCCTGGTCCTCGGGCAAGGCCAAGCCGGAGGGGACGTTCTTCGCGTCCGACCTGCAGCTCTCCCGCTCCCTCGACGGCGGCCGGACCTTCGGGCCGCCCCTGCGGGTGAACGAGGACCGGCCCATCTCGCACTCGTTCGACGGGCTCGCGGTGGCGGCCGACGGCACCGTGCTGGTCACGTGGATCGACGGCCACGAGGGCCGCAAGGATCCCGCCACCTGGGTCGCGCGCGTGGCCGAGCAGGGCACGCGGGTCGAGGGCATCCGGAAGGTCGGCGACGACACCTGCGTGTGCTGCCGCGTGGACGCGGCCACCGGCGCGGGCAACACGGTGGCGCTCACCTGGCGGCGCGTCTTCCCGGGTGATATCCGCGACATGGTGCTGGCGGTCTCGCGCGACGGCGGGCGCACCTTCGGCGACGCGACGCTGGTGAGCGCCGATCACTGGAAGATCAATGCCTGTCCCCATCGCGGCGGCGCGGTGGGCCTGGACGCGAAGGGCCGCGTGTACATGAGCTGGTACACCGAGGGCAGCGACATCCGGCCCGACCTGAAGTTCGCCGTCTCGACGGACGGGCAGCCGCTTCGGGCCGGCCAGGCGGCTGCACACCTCGGCGACCTCCATTCCCGACCAGGCGCGCATGGCGGTGGACCCGGCGGGCCGCGCGGTGATCGTGTGGGAGGAGTCCACCGCGGTGCGCCGCCGCATCCTGCTGCGCTACACCCTCGACGCGGGGCGGACCTTGAGCCCCATCCACGTGCTGTCCACCGCCATCAAGGCCTACTCGCCCGACATCGCCTTCGCCCCCGACGGCTCGTTCCTGGTGGCCTGGCACGAGGAGCAGTTCCCCTTCCTCAAGACGGTGGTGCAGCCGGTCCGCCTCCCGAACGCTCGATGAAGCTCGCGATCCTGGCGGTCCTGGGTATGATCGGGGCATGCCTGTGGGGACTCCCCGACGCGCACGCGCACGCCATCATCCTCGAGTCCGCTCCGACGCCACGAGGAATCGCTGGCGAGCCCGAAGCGGCTCGTCCTGCGCTTCAACAGCCGCCTCGAGAAGCCGCTCTGCTCCGTGCAGCTCGTCGGGCCGCGCCAGAAGACCATCGCGCTGCTGCGCCAGGACCCGGATACCCCGGCCGACACCCTCGCCTATGCCCTGCCGCCGCTCGATCCGGGGGCCTACCAGGCGCGCTGGAAGGTGATGGCCGCCGACGGCCACGTGACGGAGGGCATCGTGCTCTTCACGGTCACCGCGCCGGAGCCGGCCGGGAAGCGGTGAGGGGCCGCTGGCGGGACGGGGCGCTGGCGGTCGCGCTCCTGGCCTGTCTCGCCTGCCCCGCGCCGCCCGCCGGCGCGCACGCCTCCCTGGTGCGCTCGACGCCCGCGCATCGCGCGGTGCTGGGGCAGATGCCGGAGCGCGTGCAGCTCTGGTTCAACGAGCGTCTCGAGCCCGCCTACAGCACGGTCTCGGTGTGGAACGAGGCGGGCGCGCAGGTGGACGCGCGCGACGTGACGGTGGGCCCGGACGACCCGCGCCGGCTCTCGGTCACGGTGGAGGTGCGCCAGTCCGGCCTCTACACCGTCAAGTACCGCGTCCTCTCGGTGGACGGCCATATCGTCGACAGTCGCTTCACGTTCACGGTGAAAGCGTCACGGTGAAAGGACTCCCGCTCATGACACGACCCGATAGCCGGATCCGCTCGTTTCTCGTGATGGCGGTCGTCGCCGCCCTGGTGGGCCTGGGCGCCGCCGCGGGCTGGGAGGCGGTGCGCGCGCAGGCGCCGAGCCACTCGCACACGCGCTCCCCAGGGGTCCCGGACCCGGGTGGGTGGTACAAGCGCCTGACGCCGGACGCCCGGGCCGCCGCCATCGAGCGGCAGCTCCGCGGGTTCGAGACCACGATGGCCGAGGTCGCATACCGATACACGGAGATGTACTTCGGCGGGATCGACGGCAACTGGGAGTACGCCGCGCACATGGCGCACCAGATGGGCGGCGCGATCTCGGTTGGCCTCGAGCGGCGGCCGCAGTACCGCAAGAACGCCGATGCACTCTTCCTGAAGGGCCCCTACCTGCAGGTGATGGACGCGATCAAGGCGAAGGACCTCGCCCTGTTCAAGCAGCGGATCGAGGTCATGCGCGCGGCGTGCACGGCCTGCCACGCGGCGGAGCAGCACGCGTTCATCAAGATCGGGGTGCCCACCGTGCGGCGGAATCCGGTGGTGAGCAACTAGCGTACAACGTCGGGTCGTTGACACCACCCCTCACCCTGCCCTCTCCCCTGAGGGGAGAGGGAGGTGAGGAGGAGAGGCTCTTCAGGCTCGCTTCTAGTTGGGAAGCACCACGCGGTCGATCACGTGGATCACGCCGTTGGACTGGTAGACGTCGTACGTCGAGATGCTGGCCACCGCGCCCTTCTCATCCTTGAGCACGATGTTGCGGTCACCGTTCATCATGGCCCAGAGCATGCCGCCGCTGGCGGTCCTGAGGGTGGCGGTGCCGTTGCCGGCCTTGATGGCCTTCTGCAACGCGGCGGCGTCCATCTTGCCGGGCACCACGTGATAGGTCAGCACCTTGGTGAGACCGGCCTTGTTCTCGGGCTTGAGCAGCGTGTCCACCGTGCCCGCGGGGAGCGCCGAGAACGCGGCGTTGGTGGGGGCGAAGACCGTGAACGGCCCCTGGCTCTTGAGGGTGTCCACCAGGCCGGCGGCCTTGACCGCCGCCACGAGCGTGGTGTGGTCCGCCGAGTTCACGGCGTTGTCCACGATGTCCTTGCTCGGGAACATCGCCTGTCCACCCACCATCGGCTCGCTCTTGGCGAGCGCCACGGCGGGCAGGACGGCCAGAGCGCTGAGCAGCACGAACGCGATTGTCCGCTTCATATCGTCCCATCCTTTCCGGCTAGAGTTGCCCCGGTCGGAGGGGGCCGACGGGCGCCCCGCTCTCCGGGTTCACCCTGGCTTACGGCCGGGGGACCCAGATGGATCTACGGGGACGGATCTACGTGGAGGGATCTACGTGGAGCGGTAGTTCGTGAACTGGATCGCGATGCCCAGATCCTTGCCCTTGAGCAGCGCGATGACCGCCTGCAGGTCGTCGCGGTTCTTACCCGCGACCCGCACCTGCTTCTCCTGGATGGAGGCCTGGACCCGGATCTTGGAGTCCTTGATCAGGCGCACGATCTCCTTGGCCTTCTCCATCGGCACGCCGTCCTGCAGCGTGATCTTCTGCCGCACGAGGCCCCCGCCCGCGGGCTCCGGGTCGTTGATGGTGAGGGCCTTCAGATCGATGCCGCGACGGTGGAGCTTGGATTGCAGGATGTCGAGCACCGCCTTGACCTTCATGTCGTCGGTCGAGGAGATCACGATGTCCATCTTCTCGATCTCGATCTCGTTCTTGGCGCCCTTGAGATCGTAGCGCGTCGCGATGTCGCGACGGGCCTGGTCGATGGCGTTGGTGACCTCCTGCATGTCGATCTTGCAGGCGACGTCGAAGCTGTTCTCGGCGGCCATGGCGAGGTCCTCGGCTAGCGTGGGTCGAGCGGCACCACCGCCGCATCCTTCGGCGGCGTGAAGACGAAGAGCGTGTCGCTGAGGCCCGGATTGATGGCGACCTTGTTGAAGGTCATCGTGACCGTGTTCTGGAACTGGTCGTAGAGCACCGCCTGGCGGACGACGTAATCCTTCGGATCCACCGTGATCACCAGGCGCGTGAGGAGCGGGGTCGGCTGCTTGGGGGTGAGATCGAGCACCGGGCGGCCGGCGCCGTCGCGCGGGCTCGCCGGGTTGAGGAAGCGCACCGTGAACTCCTCGCGCAGCTTGCCGAGCCCGGACAGGAAGCTGCCCGCCGGCCCGGCCAGGGCCTTGGGCGCATGGCCCTTGTTCACCTGGTTCAGCTCGGGCGTGTAGACCCAGAGCGAGGTGCCGTCCGAGACGATCTGCTGCGGCGCGGGGCTCTTGTAGTCCCAGCGCATCTTGCCGCCCTTCTTGAGCAGCACGGTGCCCTCGGCCTTGATGTCCTGGCCGAGGCTCTTGTTGCGCGCGGTCTGGGTGAACTCGGCGCGGAGGTCCACGATCTTGCCGTAGGTGGACTCGACGCCGTTGACCACCTCGTCGAGGGTCTGAGCCTGCGCCGGCGCGGCAGGTACGAACAGAAGCAACAGCCCGAGGAGAATCGCCAAGCGCATTACTTGCCTCGCTTCTGTAGGTATTCCGGGCCGACGAGGATCTCGCGCGGCTTGGCGCCGTGGCCGGGGCCGATCACGCGGTCCTGCTCCATCATGTCGATGAAGCGCGCGGCCTTCGGATAGCCGAGCCCGAGGCGCCGCTGCAGGAACGAGATGGACGCGGCCCGCTGCGCGATCACCAGGTTCACCGCGTCCCAGTAGATGTCGTCGCGGTCCTCTCCGTTGCCGCCGAAGCCGGCCTCCTGGGACGGCAACTCCACGTGCTCGTACACCGCCGAACCCTGCGTGCGCAGGAACTCGCACATGGCCTTCACTTCCTTGTCCGAGACCCAGGCGCCGTGCACACGCATCTGCCGGCTCGCGCCGGGCGGCACGAAGATCATGTCGCCCCGACCCAGGAGCTGCTCGGCCCCGTTGCCGTCGAGCACGGTCCGCGAGTCCACCTTCGACGCCACCTGGAAGGCGATGCGCGTCGGGAAGTTGGCCTTGATCAGGCCGGTCACCACGTCCACCGACGGCCGCTGGGTGGCGATGATCAGATGGATGCCCACCGCGCGGGCGATCTGGGCCAGGCGGATCAGCGAGTTCTGGACCTCGCCGGCCGAGACCATCATGAGGTCGGCCAGCTCGTCCACCACCACCACCCAGTAGGGCAGGCGCTCTTCAAACGGCACTTCCTTGTTGTAGCCCTCGATGTTGCGCACCGCCTTGGCCTGGAGCTGCTTGTAGCGCGCGTCCATCTTCCCCACGATCCACTTGAGCCGCGCGGAGGCTTCCTTCGCGTCGGTGACGACCGGCGCGAGCAGGTGCGGGATCTTCTCGTAGATGCCGAGCTCGAGCCGCTTCGGGTCGATCAGGAGGAACCGGACGTCCGCGGGGGTGGCCTTGTAGAGCAGCGAGCAGATCATGGTGTTGAGGCCGACCGACTTGCCGCTGCCGGTGGAGCCGGCGATGAGCAGGTGCGGCATGGCCGCCAGGTCCGCGACCACCGGGTTGCCGGTGGTGTCCTTGCCGAGGGCCAGCGGGAGCTTGCCCTTGGTCGTGACGAATTCGGGGCTCACCAAGATCTCGCGCAGGTACACCGTCGCGGTCTCCGGGTTCGGCACCTCGACCGCGACCGTGCCGCGGCCCGGAATCGGCCCGATGATCCGCACTGCCGCCACCTTCATGGCCAGGGCCAGGTCGTCGGCCAGGTTCACCACCTGGCTCACCTTGACGCCCGCCGCCGGCTCGAACTCGTACGACGTGATGACCGGGCCCGGGCTCGCCTGCACGATGTGACCGTCCACCCCGAAGTCGTGGAGCTTCTTCTTGAGCGTCTGCGCGTTGCCCTCGAGCTCCTCGCGCGTGCGCGAGAGCGACGAGGCCGGCGGCGCCGCGAGCAGGCCGACCGCGGGCAGCTTGAACGCCTCCGCGCCGCCCTTGCCGAAGTCGAACGTCTCCTGCCAGGCGAGGCCCTTGTCCGAGAGCCCCGACTTCACCTTCGGCTGCTCCTTCACCACGAACGGCGGTGGCGCGGCCGGCTGATCCGCCGGCCAGCCGCCCGGCGGCACCGCGGCGACCAGCGGCAGGTCCGCCGACGCCGGGCTTCCCCGTAGCGCCTTCCTGCTCTCCGGTCGCCGCAGCCGTCCGGAGCGCGCCCGCAGCGTGCGCGAGAGCACGCCGTACGGGATGCGCGTGACGAAGAGCACGCCGACCGGGATGAGCGCGAGCAGGATGATCCAGGTGCCCACCGTGCCGATCGAGACCATGAGCCCTTCGGAGACCGCCCAGCCCACCACGCCGCCCTTGTGCAGGCGGTACTCGGCCAGCGTGTCGGAGGCGCGGGCCAGGATGCCGGTAGCGCTCACCAGCAGGATCAGGAGCCCGACCCCGGCCTGCCAGCCGTGGGCCACGCGGGGCCGCACGAAGGCCGAGACACCGTAGAGGGCGAGCAGCACCGGGAAGAGATAGCCGGCGTAGCCGAAGGCCTGGAAGGAGCCCCAGCCGAGCCAGGCCCCGACCGGGCCCACCGGACTCGACTGATCGAGCGGATGCACCATCGGGTCGTAGGCGTAGAGCGCCACGAAGCCGAAGCCGGCCAGGGCCAGGGCCAGGATGCCCTTGGCCTCGCGCACCCAGCGGCCGGGCTCGGCCTTGCCCTGCCGCGGCCCGCGACGGCGCGCCCCGTCGCGCGGTGTCTCGCGCGGGCCGTGGCCGTTCGCGCCCGACCCCTTCTCGGGCAGGATCTTCTCGATCGTCACCTTCTCCGCCATCAGACCTCCAGGATCACGGGCAGCACCACCGGCTTGCGCTGGAACCGCTGGTTGATGAACCGGCGCGCCGCGCTCCGCACCATCGCGCCGACCAGCTCGCGGTCGAAGGCCTCCGGCTCCCGCCGGCCGGCCAGGGCGTCCCGCACCGCGGTCTTGACCTCGTCCATCAGGGCGTCGGCCTCCTTCATGTAGACGAACCCGCGGGAGACGATCTCGGGTCCCGCCACGATCAACCCCGTCGTGCGGTCGATGGTCAGCGCGATCACCAGCATGCCCGCCTCGGCCAGGAGCTGTCGATCGCGGAGCACCACGCTGCCCACGTCGCCCACGCCCTTGCCGTCCACCAGCACCGGCCCGGCCGGGTAGCCGCCGAGCACGCGCGTGCCGGACGCGGTGACCTCGAGCCCGAGGCCGTCCTCGATGAGGAAGATGCGGTCCTTGGGGATGCCCACGCCCTCGGCCAGCCGCGCGTGCTGCAGCAGGTGCCGGAACTCGCCGTGCACCGGCACGAAGTAGCGCGGGCGCGTCATCGCGAGCATCTGCTTGAGATCCTCCTGGCTCGCGTGCCCGGAGACGTGCACGAAGGCCACGTCCTCCCAGAGCACCTCCGCGCCGCGGCGCAGGAGCGCGTTGATCACGCGGCCGATCACGCGCTCGTTGCCCGGGATCACGCGCGAGGAGAAGATCACCAGGTCGCCCGGCCCCGCATGCACGTACTTGTGGTCGCCCGCCGCGATCAGCGAGAGCGCGGAGTGGGGCTCGCCCTGGCTGCCGGTGGAGACGATCACCTGGCGCTGGGCGGGCAGCTCGGCGAGCTCCTCGAGCGGCAGGATCAGGCCCTCCGGCACCGTGAGGTAGCCCAGCTCCTGCGCTACCGCCACGTTCGTCATCATGCTCTTGCCGAGCAGCGCGACATTTCTATGGCAGTCCGCCGCGAGATCGAGCACCTGCTGGATGCGGTGGATGTGAGAGGCGAAGGTGGCGAGGATGATGCGCCCCGGGGCCTCCGCGAAGCGGCCCGCGAGCGCCTGGCCGACGAGCGTCTCGGAGCCGGTGTGCCCCGGCCGGCCGACATTGGTCGAGTCCGAGCAGAGCACGAGCACGCCGCGCTCGCCCAGCGCCGCGAAGCGCGAGTAGTCCGGCTGCTGATGATCCACCGGGTGCGGGTCGAGCTTGAAGTCGCCGGTGTGGACCACGGTGCCGAGCGGCGTCTCGATCGCGAGGCCGATGCCGTCGGCGATCGAGTGCGTCACGCGGATCGGCTCCACCGTGAAGCCGCCGATGACGATGCGATCGCCCGGCGCGTACGTGCGCAGGTCGGCCTGATCGAGCACGCCGTGCTCGGCGAGCCGGTGCTTCGCCACCGCCAGGGTGAGCGGCGTGCCATAGACCGGCACCGGGAACTCCCGCAGCAGGTAGGACAGCGCGCCGATGTGGTCCTCGTGGCCGTGCGTGAGCACGACGCCGCGGAACGCGGCGCGGCGCTCGCGCAGATACGTGAAGTCCGGGATGGCGAAATCCACACCGGGCATCTCGTCGTCCGGGAAGAGCAGGCCGCAGTCCACCGCCAGGATGTCGGGGCCGCACTCGATCAGCATCATGTTGAGCCCGATCTCGCCCAGGCCGCCCAGGGGAATGAGCCGCACCGCGGGCTCGCCGGGCGCATCGATCGGAACGGGATCTGGTCTGTAAGTGGTGTTCATTGCGGCCTTTTCATCCTACCACCGGGCCCTAGCCGGGCCCAAGGAACGGGGCTAGCCCGCCGTGGCGGCCAGCCGGGCGAATTCGGCCAGCGAGAGGGTCTCGGCGCGGCGGCCGGGGTCGATGGAGGCGGCCTCGCAGAGCCGGCGGGCACGCTCCGCCCCCAGGCTCAGGCCGGCGGCCAGGGAATTCGCCAGGCTCTTGCGGCGCTGGCCGAAGGCGGCGCGCACCACGGTGGCGAAGCGGGCGGGATCGGCCACCGGGACGGGCGGCGTGCGGTGCGCCACGAGGTGCAGCACCGCCGAATCCACCTGGGGCGGCGGGCTGAAGGCGCCGGGCGGCACCGAGAAGGCCAGACGCGCCGCGACCGCCACCTGGGTCAGCACCGAGAGCGCGCCGTAGGTCTTCCCGCCGGGCTCGGCGGCCACGCGCTCGGCCACCTCCTTCTGGAGCATGAGCGCCATCTCGTCGATGGCCGCGGCGGCCTCCACCAGGGCGGCCAGGATGGGCTTGCCCACGCTGTAGGGGAGGTTGCCCACCACCAGCACGCGGCCGCCCGGATCGGGCGCGAGCGCGCGCAGCGTCCGGTAGTCGAACCCGCGCGCGTCCGCCTGGCGGACCTCCACGTGCGACGACGCGGCGAAGCGGGCCTGGAGCGTCGCGGCCAGCTCCGCGTCGATCTCGAGCGTGAGGAGCCGGCCGGCGCGGGCGGCCAGCGTCTCGGTGAGGGCGCCGCGCCCGGGGCCGATCTCGACGACCAGATCGCGCGCGGTGGGCGCCACCAGGTCCACGATGCGGTCCACCACCGACCGGTCCCGCAGGAAGTGCTGGCCGAGCGCGCGGGTGCGGCCGCGCGTGGCCGACCGGTACACCGGGGCGCGGGGCGCGGCGGCCCGCGCGTTCCGGCGCGGGCTCACCGCGGCGCCTGGTGGTGGCGCAGATCTTCCAGGAGGGCGCGGTAGACCTCGCGCACGCGCGCTTCCGTCGCCTCGCGGGTGCCCGAGTTGTCGATGACGTAGTCGGCCACGCGCGCCTTCACCGCCAGCGGCATCTGGCTCGCGGTGCGCGCGCGCGCGGCCTCCTCGGTCGAGCCGTCGCGCGCCATCAGGCGCTGGAGCTGGGTGGCCGGGTCGGTGGTCACCACCACCACCTTGTCCATCTTGTTGTGGCCGCCGGACTCGACCAGCAGGGCGGCGTCCCAGATCAGGATGCCGTCGAAGCCCTGGCGCTCGAGCTCCACCATGAGCCGTTCGAACCGCGCGCGGATCGCCGGATGGGTGATGGCCTCGAGGCGCTTCCGCTTCGCCGGATCCGCGAAGACGATCTCGCCCAGGCGCGCGCGGTCGAGTCGGCCGTCGGGCTGCAGCACATCCTTGCCGAACTCGGCGACGATCAGGGCGAGGGTGGACGTGCCCGGCTCCACGACCTCGCGGGCGAGCGCGTCGGCGTCCACCACCCGCACGCTCGGGTTCGCCAGCATGGCGTTCACCGTGCTCTTGCCGGTGGCGATGCCGCCGGTGAGGCCGACGAGGAGGAAGCGCCTCATACCGTGGCCCAGTCGGCGCCGATCTTCACGTCCACCTTGAGCGGCACGTCGAACGACATGGCGGACTCCATCACCTGGGTGGCCAGCGCCTGGAGGCGCGGGAGCTCCGCGGGCGGCGCCTCGAACAGCAGCTCGTCGTGCACCTGCAGCAGCATGCGGCTCTCCAGCCGGTGCGCGTCCAGCTCCTGGGCCACCCGGACCATCGCGATCTTGATGAGATCCGCGGCGGTGCCCTGGATGGGCGCGTTGGTGGCCATGCGCTCGCCGAAGCCCCGGAGATTCGGATTGCCGCTGCGCAGCTCCGGCAGGTAGCGCCGCCGCCCGAGCAGCGTGGTGACGAAGCCGCGCTCGCGGCCCTCCGCCACGGTGCGCGCGAGGTAGGCCTTCACCCTGGGATGCCGCGCGAAGAACCGATCGAGGAACTCCTGCGCCTGCTTGGGGCTCATGTCGAGGCCGCGCGAGAGCCCGAAGGCGGTGACGCCGTAGATCACCGCGAAGTTCGTGGTCTTGGCGATGTCGCGCTGCTCCGGGCTCACCGCCTCCAGCGCGACGCCGAACACCTCCGAGGCGGTGCGGCGGTGGATGTCCTCGCCGCGGCGGAAGGCCTCGATCAGGCTCTCCTCGCCCGAGACGTGGGCCAGGATGCGCAGCTCGATCTGCGAGTAGTCCGCCGCGAGGAACTGCCAGCCCGGATCGGGCACGAAGGCGGCGCGGATGCGCCGGCCCAGCTCGGTGCGCACCGGAATATTCTGAACGTTCGGATTGCTCGAGGATAACCGTCCGGCTGCTCAGGCGTCCGGTCGCGGCCACGAGCTGGTTGAACGAGGTGTGGATGCGCCCGGTCACCGGATTGATCAAGGTGGGCAGCGAGTCCGCGTAGGTGGACTTGAGCTTGGCGAGCGTGCGGTGCTCGACGATGCGCGCGGGCAGCTCGTGGCCGATCGCGAGATGCTCGAGCACGTCCGCGTCGGTGGAGTAGCCGGTCTTGGTCCGCCTCACCGGCGGCAGCTTGAGCTTCTCGAACAGGATGTGGGCGAGCTGCTTGGGCGAGCCGATGTTGAACTCCTCGCCGGCCAGGGTGAAGATCTCGCGTGTCGTCCGCTCGAGATGCACCTCGAGCTCGCGCGAGAACTCGCCCAGGCGGACCGGGTCCACCCGGATGCCGTGCCGCTCCATGCGCGCGAGCACCCCGATCAGCGGCCGCTCGACGTCCTGGTAGAGCGCGTGGAGCCCCACCTCCTGCAGCGCGCGCGGCTCCATCGCCCAGAGATCCCAGATCCACCGGGCCCGCGTGCCGGGCCGCGCGATGCCCGGCCCCTGGCCGAGCAGCTCGGCGCAGACCTCCTCGAGCTTGTAGTTGGTGCGCGCCGGATTCAGCAGGTAGGCGGCCACCGCGGTGTCCTCGACCGGCGGCAGCGCGCCGCCGCGGGCCAGCCACCACTCGATCAGCGGCTTGATGTCGTGGCCGATCAGCGTGCGCCCGCCGAGATCGGGCACCGCGGCCTTCCAGGCCTCGAGCTCGAGGATCGCGGGACCCGCCTCCGGGTGATACAGGCCAACTGCCGTCAGGGCCGGGTCCGGAGGGCCACCCTCGCCGATCGCTTCAACAGCGAGCGGCTCGCCCGCGGGCGCCTTGGCCAGGTACGCCGCGAGCGCCTCCGCGTCGGCCAGGGTCGGCACCTCGCCGCCGGTGGCCTCGGGCGCGGGCTCCGCGGGGAGCTGGCGCAGCAGGCTGTGGAACTCGAGCTCGGTCCAGAGCGCGCGCAGGCGCTCCCAGTCGGGCTCGCGGCGCCGGAAGGCCTCCAGGTCCACCGCGATCGGCACCCGCGTGCTGACCGTCGCCAGCTCGCGCGAGAGCAGCGCCTGCTTGCGGTTGGCGGCCAGCGTCTCGCGCAGCTTGCCCGGCACCAGCGAGAGGTTCTCGTAGAGGCGGGCCACGCCGCCGAACTGGCCGATCAGCTTGGCCGCGGTCTTCTCGCCCACGCCCGGCACGCCCGGGATGTTGTCGATGGAGTCGCCCATGAGGGCCAGGATGTCGGGGATCTGCGCGGGCTCCACGCCCCACTTGGCCTTCACCGCGGCCTCGTCGAAGATCACGCGGTCCCCGCCCCGGCCGGTGGTCGAGAACACGCGCACCCGCGGGCTCACGAGCTGGAGCATGTCCTTGTCGGAGGTGACCAGGACGAGGTCGATGGGAAGATCGCGGGTGCGGTCCACCACGGTGCCCAGCACGTCGTCGGCCTCGAAGCCCGGCACCTCCAGGAGCGGCAGGCGCAGGGCCTCGAAGAGCGTCTTCACCAGCGGGATCTGGGTGCGGAGATCGTCGGGCGTGGGGGCCCGGGTCTCCTTGTAGGCCGCGAACTTCTCCTCCCGGAACGTCGGGCCGGGCGGGTCCCACGCGACCGCGAAGTACTCCGGATTGTCCTCGCGCAGCAGCTTCCACAGCATCGTGGACATGCCGAAGACCGCGTGGCTCGGCACGCCCTTCGAGGTGGAGAGGAACGGGATCGCGTGGTAAGCGCGAAAGAGGAAGCCGGGGCCGTCGAGGATGAACAAGCGCTCGGTCATGCGGACTCGCCCGGATCATACACCGGCCTCCGGGCGACCGCCTCTCCCGTGCCTTTAATGTCCGCACGCTCGGTTAGTATTGACGAGGAGGCTCACGTGACCGGAGATCGCTTCCTGGTGGAGGGCGGCCATCCCCTGCGGGGGACGGTGACGCCGGCCGGCAACAAGAACGAGGCCCTGCCCGTGCTCGCGGCCTGCCTGCTCGTCGCGGGTCCAGGTCGTCGTGGACAACGTGCCCCGCATCCGGGACGTGACCGCGCTGCTCGAGGGGCTCCGCCACCTGGGCGTGCGGGTGGAGGTGGACGACCACGGCACGGTGCGCCTGGACGCGAGCACGCTCAAGGGCCGCGACCCCGACCCCGCGGTGATGTCGCAGCTCCGCGGCTCCGTGCTGCTCGCGCCGGGCCTGCTCGCACGGACGGGCCAGGCGGTGCTGCCGCCTCCCGGCGGCGATCGGATCGGCCGGCGGCGGCTCGACACCCACCTGCTCGCGCTGAGCGAGCTGGGCGCGCGCGTCGCGTCCGGCCCGTCGCTCCACCTGACGCTCGAGGGCCGCTTCCGGGGCACCGAGGTCTTCCTGGACGAGATGAGCGTGACCGGCACCGAGAACACGGTGATGGCCGCGGTGCTGGCCGAGGGCGAGACCGTGATCCTGAACGCGGCCAGCGAGCCGCACGTCCAGGGCCTGTGCCGCTTCCTCAACACGCTGGGCGCCCGGATCAGCGGCATCGGGACGAACCAGCTCCGCATCCAGGGCGTCCGCGAGCTCGGGCCCGGCCGGCACCGCCTGGGCCCCGATCACATCGAGATCGGCTCCTTCGTGGCCCTGGCCGCGATGACCGGCGGCGACCTCCGCATCCGCGACGTGATCCCGGAGGATCTGCGCATGATCCGCCTGGCCTACCGGCGGCTGGGCGTCGAGACCTCGCTCGACGGCACCACGCTGGTCGTCCCCGGCCCGCAGGAGCTCGACGGTCGCGGCCGACGCGGACGGGGCGATCTCCAAGGTGGACGACGCGCCGTGGCCGGGCTTCCCCGCCGACCTGACCTCCCTCGCGCTCGTGCTGGCGACCCAGAGCCGCGGGACCGTGCTCATCCACGAGAAGCTATTCGAGAGCCGCCTCTTCTTCGTGGACAGCCTCATCGCGATGGGCGCCCGGATCATCCTGTGCGATCCGCACCGGGCGGTGGTGGTCGGCCCCACCGAGCTGCGGGCCGCGCCGATGGTCTCCCCCGACATCCGCGCGGGCATGGCCCTCATCGGCGCCGCGCTGTGCGCGCGCGGCACCTCCTCGATCATGAACGCGCACCAGGTGGACCGCGGCTACGAGCGGATCGACGAGCGCCTGCGCTCGCTCGGCGCGCGCATCACCCGCGAGCCGGGCGCCTGACCCGGCCGGGCTCACTTCGGCACGACGCGGTCGTAGAGCGCGCGCACCCGCACGGTGCGGCGGTGGTAGTCCTTGCATCCCGTCACCGTGATGTAACCTCCCCAGACCCGGACGCTGGCCGCCTCAGGAGCCGATGCCACGGCTCCGGCGCATTGGCCTTTGGTCCAATAGTGAGCATATTCGCTTGCCGCCAACCTTGAATGCGGGTGCATCGCGGGCACCACGCTCCGGGTACGAACTACACGGTGCCGCTAGGCGGCTCAAGCAGTCTTAGCGGGTTGGGGCGGATTCACGATGACACAAAAGACGACAAGGCTGTTCAGTGGAAACACCCTCGCTTTCCGCGATGGCCGGCCTCCTAGTTGTGGCCGCGCTGGTCGTCGGAGGTTACGCGTGGATCGACCGGACGTCACCGTCACCGCCGCGGGGTCCCCTCGAGCCGGTGACAATTGCGACCACCGAATATGTAGGATCGTGCCCGATATTCGTGGCGCAGCAGCAAGGCTATTTCTCGCGCGAAAGCCTCCTCGTCGCTCTTCAGCCTCACAGCACCGGAAAGGCCGCTTTGTACTCCGCCCTACAGGGAGAGGCCGATCTGGGGAGCATGCTCGACATTCCAATCATGTTCGCGGTGATGAACGGCCAGCCGGTATCGATCGTAGCGGCAATCTCCACGACAGAACAAGGTCAAGGAATCGTCGGCAGAAGGGATAAGGGCATTGCCGCCCCTGCCAGCCTGAAGGGCAAACGCATCGGCGTTACATTGGGCACGTCCGGCCATTTCTTACTCGACGCGTTTCTCATACGGGAGCGGCTGTCGGCACGTGACGTGACGGTGCTCGACGTCAAGCCGGAGCAGCTCTCCAAGGCACTGGCGAACGGAGACATCGACGCCGCCTCGACCTGGGAGCCGTATGTCGGCACGTTGAAAGAACAGCTCGGCGCCAACGCCGCGACCTTCTCAGGCGCGGGCGTCTACGATCCGGTGTTCATCCTCGGCGGAACACGGGACTACGTCGTCAGCCATCCCGAGACCATAAAGCGAGTCCTCCGGGCCTTGATTCGAGGCGCACGGTTCTGCAGGGACGCGCCGGATGCGGCGCGCGAAATCGTTGCCAAGGCGATCCGGACAGACGCGACACAGTTGAAGGACTCCTGGGCATCGTACCGATTCGCGATTACCCTCGGCCAAAGCCTGGTGCTCGCCCTGGAGGACGAAACGCGATGGGCGATAAAGCACAAGCTCACCGCCAGGACCGATATGCCGAACTACCTGAACTACTTCTATCTCGATGCGTTGGAAGCAGTGGCGCCCGCCGCGGTCACGGTCATCCATTGAGACCGCCCCAATGAGAATTTCCTCCCGTCTCAAGCTTGCCGGACTGCTCTCCGTGGGAGCCGTTGCCGTCATCTCCGCGGTGCTGTTATCCACCACGCAGCAGGTGAGGCAAGAGCTCACCAAGAACGAGGTGGCCGCGGAAGTGCTCAAAGGAGCCACCGCCGTCAGATACCTGACGCTCGAATATGTGCTGCACCACGAAGAGCGGGCGCAGGCCCAGTGGCGGCTGAGGCACGCGTCGCTCTCGACACTGCTTGCGAACTCCACGGAGTTTACCGGCACCGAGGGCCAAGCAATCGTAGACGGGCTCCGCCACACCCACGACAGCGTCAGCACTCTATTCGCCCAACTCGTGACGAACCACCACAACCGTGAACACCACAGGGAACACAGCGCGGCGCTCACGGAGTTGGAGACCAGGCTGACCGGGCAGATCACGAACAAGACGCAGACGATGATCTCCGACGCGGAGGGTCTCGCCGAGCGCAGCCGGGCGGGTGTCCTGGAGGCTCAACAACGGGCACGTTTCGCGGTGGTGTCGTCCGGCGGCATCGTCGTGTTGGCCGTCGCCGCGATGTTGCTTCTAACACTCAGAAGCGTAACCCGGCCGCTCGCACACCTGCGCGAAGGCACCGCGATCGTAGGCGCCGGCAACCTCGATTTTCGGCTCGACGTTACCGCCAGGGACGAGATCGGGGACCTTTCGCGCGCGTTCGACGAAATGACGGGCACGTTGAAGGGAACAATCGCGGAACGACAGCGCGCCGAGGAAGCGCTGCGGGAGAGCGAACAGAATCTAGCCATCACCCTCAACAGCATCGGCGATGCGGTGATCGCAACAAACATCGAGGGGCGGGTCATCCGAATGAATCCGGTTGCCGAGCAACTGACCGGCTGGCCCCTCGAAGAGGCAAAGGGGCGGGCGCTCGCCGAGGTCTTTCGCATTCTCGATGAGGACACTCGCCGTCCGGTAGAGAGTCCGGTAGTCCGTGTCCTGCGCGAAGGCGTGGTCGTGGGCCTTGCGAACCACACGGTCCTGTGTTCCCGCGACGGCACCGCGCGACCGATCGCGGACAGCGGCGCACCCATCCGGGATCCGACCGGAGAGATCCGCGGCGTCGTCCTGGTCTTTCGCGACCGAACCGAGGAGCGAAGGATGCGGGAGATGCGGGTCAACAGTATTCAGCTCGAAGCCCAGAACCTGCGCATCCAGGAATCGAACCGCATGAAGAGCGAGTTCCTCGCAAACATGAGTCATGAATTGCGCACGCCCTTGAACGGCATCATCGGCTTCTCCGAGTTCCTCTTCGACGAGAAACCAGGACCACTGAATGCCAAGCAGAAGGACTACCTGAACGACATCCTGAACAGCGGGCGGCACCTGCTGCACCTGATCAACGACGTCCTCGACCTGTCGAAGGTGGAGGCGGGGAAGATGGAGCTGTCCCCCGAAGCCTTTGCGCTGCCCAAGACCGTCGAGGAAGTCTGCTCCGTCCTCTCGCAGATGGCGGAGAAGAAGAAGATCGCCGTCCGCAGACACATCGCCGCATCGATCACCAGCGTCACGCTCGACCGGCAGAAGTTCAAGCAGGTGCTCTTCAACCTGCTCTCCAACGCCGTGAAATTCACCGACGACGGGGGGCAGGTGGACATCATCGTCGGTCAGCGCGATCCAGGACTGTTGACACTGCAGGTGCGCGATACCGGCATCGGGATCAAGCCCGAAGACATCGGCAGACTGTTCGCGCAGTTCCAGCAGCTCGAATCGCGCCTGGCGCGTCGCCACGGGGGCACGGGCCTGGGGCTCGCGCTCACGCGCAAGCTCGTCGAGCTCCAGGGCGGCAGCGTCTCCGTCGAAAGCGAGCCGGGCAAGGGGAGCACCTTTTCGGTGATCCTGCCGCTCGTAGCTGACACAGATCCTGACCACCTTAACCCACTGATGCCCGCATGACCGCCCGCATCCTCATCGTCGACGACAATCCGGTCAACCTGAAACTGGCTTCCGACGTCCTGGAGGCCGAGGGCTACGCCGTCGTAAGGGCGGCGGATGCCGAATCGGCGCAGGAACTCCTCGAGCACACCAAGCCCGACCTGATTCTCATGGATATCGCCCTGCCGGGAATGGACGGCCTGACCCTCACGCGCAAGCTGAAGGCCGACACACGGCTAAAGCACATCCCGGTGATCGCCCTGACGGCCTTTGCGATGACCGGCGACGAACAGAAGGCGTACGACGCGGGCTGCGACGGCTACATCACCAAACCGATCGATACGCGCACCTTGCCGCACCGGGTGGCGCAGTCGTTGCGGGACAACAAGGGCACATAGGGAGAGACCGACGTGAAAGTCCTGGTCATCGAAGACAATCCGACCGACTTGAAACTGATGGGCGAAGTGCTGAAGATGAGCGGACACATCGTGCGCGAGAGAACGTCGGCCGAGGAGGCCGTGGACGCCATCGCGACGGATAAGCCCGACGTCATCCTGCTGGATTTGCAACTGCCGGGCATGGATGGATTGACGCTCGTCCGCCAGCTCAAGGCACACCCTGCCACCAGCCTGATCCCGATCGTTGCGGTCACGGCCTACACCGACCGCTACCGCCGCGAGGACATTGCGGCAGCCGGCTGCGATGCGTGCATCACCAAGCCCATCGATACCCGAAGCTTGTCGAAACAGCTGGAGGAGACAACGCAGAACAAGATCAACTAGACCCCCGGACGCAGTGAATCTCCTCATCGTCGACGATAACCAGACCAACCTGAAGCTGCTCCGCGTGCAGCTCGAGGCCGAGGGGCATACCGTGCTCGACGCCTCTGACGGCGTCGAGGCGCTGCGGTTGCTCGAGCGTGAATCTGTGGATGCGGTCATTTCGGACATTCTGATGCCGAACATGGACGGCTTCCGGCTATGCCTGGAAATCCGCAAGCTCGGCAAGCTCCGCTCGCTCCCGTTCGTCTTCTACACCAGCACCTACAATTCGTCGGAGGACCGCGAGCTGGCGCAATCCGTAGGAGCCGATCAATACATCATCAAGCCGGCTCCCATGCCGGTGATCCTCGAAGCGCTGCGCGAAGCCGCGCAGAAAACGCGCGACACCTCGCCGCATCCGGCCGCCGGACGGGACGAGACGTATGTCCTCGGGCAATACAACGAGGCGCTGGTGCGCAAGCTGGAGGAAAAGAACGCCGAGCTGCAGAAGGCGCTCGATGCGCTTCGGGCGGCACACGGGGACATTGTCGAACTGAACCGGTGCCTGGAGTCCCGTGTCCAGCAGCGCACGGCGGAGCTGGAGAGCGCAAACAAGGAACTCGAAGCTTTCTCCTATTCCGTGTCGCACGATCTGCGCGCGCCGCTGCGTGCGATCGCCGGTTTCTCCAGCATCGTATTGTGCGACCATGCCGATTCGCTGCCTGCCGAGGGCCGGCGCCATCTCGGCCTAGTGCGCGAGGGCGCGCAGCAGATGACCCGGCTTATCGACGATTTGCTCAACTTCGCGAGGACGGCGCGCCAACCGCTCGCCAAACGGACGATCGACCTGAAAAGCTTCGTGAACCAATGCCTGAAGACGTTTCGCGACGATATCGCCAACCGCAAGGCCGAGGTCGTTGTCGGGGAGCTTCCGGAGTGCCGCGCCGACTCGGCGCTGCTCGAGCAGGTGTTCGTCAACCTGCTCGGCAACGCACTCAAGTACACGCGCAAGCAGCCGCGCCCGGAAATCGAGATCGGCTGCCGCTTGGAGAACGGCGAGCAAGCGATCTATGTGAAGGACAACGGCGTCGGTTTCGACATGAAGCACGCCGAGAAACTGTTTGGCGTATTCCAGCGGCTGCATCGCCAGGACGAGTTCGAAGGCACGGGCGTCGGCCTGGCCATCGTGCAGCGCATCGTGAATCGTCACGGCGGCCGCATCTGGGCCGAGGCCGAAAAGGGAAAGGGGGCGACATTCTGTTTCACGCTCGGAGAGTCCAGGGCGTGAGGCTTCTGGTTCGAACCCGTCAGTTGGTGGGGTCCTCCGGCTCCACGTGATCCCGTCGGGCGAGATCAGAACCGAGGATAGGCAACATGCCCGCCCTCCGGCAGCCGTCGTCCTGGCGTGTGATACCACAGCGCACATTAGCGGCCTCCTCGCGCGCCGACCACGCCCGCTGAGCGGCATGCTATGGTCGGCACACCGCCGCCGGTAAGTGAACCGGTCGGTGCCGGCCGGCCCTGCGGCCAGCGGCGCCGTCGAGGCCGTGGGCTCGGGCGCCATCGGTCCGTGTGCGACCACTCGCTCGCGCCCCCGGGCGCGACGCGACGTCGCGCCGCAGGCGCTCGCGGCGCGCGCATCACCCGCGAGCCGGGCGCCTGACGCGGCCGGCTCACTTCGGCACGACGCGGTCGTAGAGCGCGCGCACCCACGCGGTGCGGCGGCGGTAGTCCTCCAGGAACTCCTTCCGCGACGGATACTCCAGGGTCTTGGCGAGCCGGGCCGGGTTCGGGCCCGCCAGCTCCAGGGTGTCCGACGGCCGCGTGCCGAAGAGCCGGAGCCCGAGCGACACGCGGCGCAGGACGCGGTACTGCTCGGCGAGCGTGGCGCAGTCTTCCGCCGGGAGCAGCCCGGCCGCCGCGATCTCGCGGATGGCGTGGAGCGTGTTGGCCCGACGCAACCCCGGATGCCGGGCCCCGTGGCGCATCTGCATGGCCTGGGTGATGAACTCCACGTCCACGAGCCCGCCGCGCCCGAACTTCACGTGGAACCGGCCGGGCGTCTCCTTGCCCAGCTCGCGCTCCATGCGCTCGCGCAGGGCGCGCATCTCCTTGAGGTCGGGCGGCGGCGCCTCGGGCCCGTAGAGCAGCCCGCGGATGCGCCGGCGCACCGCGCGGCCGAGGCGCGGATCGCCGCCCACCAGCCGGGCGCGGGTGAGGGTCTGGCGCTCCCACGGGTCCGCCCACTCGCGGTAGTAGCGCTCGAGCGCGTCGTCGCTCGAGGCAAAGCCGCTGCCCTTGGAGCCGGGGCGCAGGCGTAGGTCCACCGCGAAGGCCACGCCGGCCGCGGTGATGTCGCTCAGGAGGCCGCTCAGCGCCTCCACCGCGTGGTCGTAGAACACGTGCGCCTCGACCGGCGGATCTCCGTCGGTGAACCCGGCGCCGCCGTACACCACGAAGAGGTCGAGATCCGAGCCGGTGGTGAGCTCGCGGCCGCCGAACTTGCCGAGGCCGATGATCGCGGCGGGCACGAGCCGGCCCTTCGCGTCGCGCGGGACGCCGCCGTGCTGGGCCACCGTCTGCTCGAGGGCCAGCATCCACGCGACCGCGAGGGTGGCCTCGGCGAGCGCGGTCATCTCGAGCGAGAAGCGCTCCGCGTCCGTCACCCCGAGCAGCATGCGCCAGATGATCCCGAGCTCCTGCGCCTGCTTGAGCCGCCGCAGGATGTCCGCGCGCTCGGCGATCGCCAGGCGCGGCGCGAGCACAGGTGCCAGCTCGCGCCGGAAGTCGGGCGCGCGCTTGCGCGCCGCGAACGTCTCCGAGCTCGCCAGCCCGTTGAGCAGCTCCGGCTGGGCGATCAGGAGCTCGGTCAGCAGCTCGCCCCGCGCGCAGAGCCGGACCAGGTTCGCGAGCAGATCCGGCCGGTCGGCCAGGAGCTCGAGGTAGGCCGTCCTCGGTCCCGCCGCAGAGACGAAGCGCTCGAACTGGCCCAGCGCCTCGTCGGGGTCCGGGCTCTGCCAGAGCGCGTCGAGCAGCACCGGGAAGAGGCGGGCCACCGCGCGGCCGGCCGCGGCCGGGTACGGGATCAGCGGGCGGCCTTCGAGGACCAGCCGGAGATTCTGGCGCGCGCGGTCCGGGTCGGTGAAGCCGGTCGCCTTGAGCGCGGTGTAGCTCGGGATGCGCAGCGGGCGCGCCGCGGCGGCGGGCGGCGCGGCGAAGAACTCGCGGAAGGCCCGGTGCACCAGCGCGGTCACGCGCCGGTGCTCGATCATGAAGCGCCGCGCCGCCGCGGCGGGCGGCTGCGCCACGCCCATGCGGCGGGCCAGGAGCCCGAGCGCGCGCGGCTCCTCCGGGAGCGTGTGGGTCTGGAACTCGTGGAGGAGCTGCAGGCGGTGCTCGACGGTGCGCAGATAGACGAGCGCGTCGCCCAGCTCGCGCCCGAGGGCGTGCGACAGGTAGCCCCGCTCGGTGAGCCGGAAGATCGCGCGCAGGCTGTTCCGCTCGCGCAGCCACGGGTCGTCGCCGCCGTAGAGGAGCTGCATCGCCTGGACGAGGAACTCCACCTCGCGGATGCCGCCGCGACCGAGCTTGACGTTGCGGTGCGAGGCGTCCTTGCCCCGGAGCGAGCGGTCGATCTGGGCCTTCATCTCGCGCACCGCGCGCACGATGGCCGGGTCGAGCCCGGGCCGGTAGACGAACGGGCGCACCGCCTCGAAGAAGCGCGCGGCCACCGCCTCGTCCCCCGCGCAGGCGCGCGCCTTGATGAGGGCCTGGCGCTCCCAGAGCTCGGCGCGGTCCGCGAAGTAGTGGCGATACCCGGCCACCGACTGGATGAGCGCGCCCGAGCGTCCCTCGGGGCGCAGGCGCAGGTCCACGCGGAAGACGTGGCCCTCCTCGGTGACCGACTCGAGCGTGTCCACGATGGACCGGACCGCCTGGGTGAAGAACTCGCCGTTGGCGATGCGGCCCGACTCGCCGCCCGCGGTCTCCCCGTCCTCGCCGTAGACGAAGATCGGATCGATGTCCGAGGAGTAGTTGAGCTCCTCGCCGCCGAGCTTGCCCATGCCGATGACCGCGAGGCCGGTGGGCGCGCCGTCGGCGCCGATCGGCGCCCCGTAGAGCCGCTCGAGCCGCTCCCGGGCCCAGTCCCAGGCCGCGGCCAGGCACACGTCGGCCATGTGGGACAGCTCCTCGGTGGTCACGGTGAGATCGGCGTCGCCCAGGATGTCGCGGCAGCCGATGCGCAGGAGCTGGCGGTACTTGAAGCGGCGGAGCGCGTTGAGCCGCGCCTCGGGCCGCTCGACGGCCTTGAGGCTCGCGGCGAGATCCTCCGTGAGCTCATCGGCGAGCCACTGCCGCATCGTCCGCGGCTCGAGCAGCCAGGGCAGCAGCGTGGGATAGCGGCGAAGGGTGTCGGCCAGGAACTGGCTGGTGCCGCCCAGGCGCGCGAGCAGCGGGATGGCGCCCGGATGCGCGCCCAGCAGGCGGAGGAACGCGGCGAGCTCGCCCTGGGAGGCCAGGCGCTCGAGATTGTTGAGCGCCATGTCCGGATCGGGGGCCGCGGCCAGCTCGGCGAGCAGGCGGGGCAGCGCGGGCGCGAGCAGCTCGGCCTCGCGCGGCGTGGGCGTCAGCGCGTGCAGATTGCGGAGCGCCGCGGCGGGATCCGCGAAGCCCAGGCCGCTTGAGCTCGCCGCAGCGCGCCCGATCATCGGGCGCGGCCGCCAGCAAGTCCTTCACCGGTTGCCCGCTAGCTGGGGGAGTGCGGAAGCCAAGCCGGGTTCGGAACGGTTGTCCGCCGACTGGGGGAGTGCGGAGCCAAGCCGGGTTCGGAACGGTTGTCCGCCGACTGGGGGAGTGCGGGGGCCATGTCTGGGCCCCCGCATATGGAGAGCTTGAAGAAGTAAACGGTAGCCCGCGTCGAAACGGTCGACGGCACAGAAACCCAGAGCCCCTCACCTTCCGGCCCCTCACCCTGCCCTCTCCCCAAAGGGGAGAGGGTGAGAGAAAGCTCAGATGGCGTCTTCGCCTCGCTCGCCGGTGCGGATGCGGATGGCTTCGCCCATCGAGAGGACGAAGACCTTGCCGTCGCCGATCGAGCCGGTCTTGGCCGACTGGCAGATGACCGACACCACCTTGTCCACCAGGTTGTCGGGCACCACGACCTCGACCTTCACCTTGGGCAGGAAGTCGATCGTGTACTCCGAGCCGCGATAGAGCTCGGTGTGGCCCTTCTGGCGCCCGAAGCCGCGCACCTCGGTGACCGTCATGCCGACGACCCCGAGCTCGTTGAGCGCTTCCTTGACGTCGTCGAGCTTGAACGGCTTGATCACCGCTTCGATCTTCTTCATGCCGGCCTCCGTGGCTAGCGGGCGCTGCGCGCCCTCAGGGCTTTGCGGTAGAGAGTAACGTATTCCCGCGCCGAGGCGTCCCAGGAGAAGTCCTCGGCCATGGCATTGCGAACCAGCGCCTTCCACAGAGGGGGCTGGCGGAACGTGGCCGCGGCCCGGCGCACGGCGGCGAGCAGGGCGTCCGGCGTGAACGCGTCGAACACGAAGCCGGTGCCGCTCCGCCGGGCCGGGTCGAACTCGGTGACGGTGTCGGCGAGCCCGCCGGTGCGCCGCACGATGGGCGCGCCGCCGTAGCGGAGGGCGATGAGCTGGCCGAGGCCGCAGGGCTCGTAGCGCGAGGGCATCAGGAACGCGTCGCTGCCCGCGTAGATGCGGCGCGAGAGCTCGTCGTCGTAGCCGATGCGCACCGCCACCTGGCCCGGGTGCGCGGCCGCGGCGGCGCGGAAGGCCTCCTCGAGCCGCGCGTCGCCCGCGCCCAGCACCACGAGCTGGGCGCCCTCCTCCAGGATGCCGGGCAGGGCCTCGAGCACGAGGTCCATGCCCTTCTGCTCGGCGAGGCGGGTGATGATCCCGATGACCGGCCCCGCGCCGTCCTCGAGGCCGAGCTCGCGCCGCAGCGTCTCGCGGCAGACCACCTTCGGCTCCGGATCCTCCGCCGAGTAGGGGTGCGCGAGGGCGGGATCCTTCTGCGGGTTCCACGTCTCGTAGTCGATGCCGTTGACCACCCCGTGGAGATCCTGGCTGCGCTCCTCGAGCACGCCCTCGAGCCCGCTGCCGAAGGCGGGCGTGCGGATCTCGCGCGCGTAGGTCCGGCTCACCGTGGTCAGGAGGTCGGAGAAGATCAGGCCGCCCTTCATGAAGTTGAGCTTGCCGTAGAACTCGATGCCCGCCGGCGTGAACAGATCCCACCCGAGCCCGGTCATCGGCATGTCGTAGTGCCAGAACACGCCCTGGTAGGCCAGGTTGTGGATCGTGAACACGCTGGCCAGGCTGCCCAGCATCGGGTGATCGCGGTAGAGCGTGCGGAGGTAGACCGGGAGCAGCCCGGTCTGCCAGTCGTTGGCGTGGATGACCTGCGGCTGCCAGCGGATGCCCGGGCGCCCTGCGTCGAGCCGCGCCATGCCCTCGAGCGCGGCCCGGCAGAAGAAGACGAAGCGCTCGCAGTTGTCCCAGTAGTCGCCGTCGCCGGTGCCGTAGAGGCTGTCGCGGTTGTAGTAGTGCTCGTGCTCGAGCAGGTACACCGGGACGCCGGACGGGGCGCGCCCCTCGATCAGCGCGCCCTCGGCCTCCCGATCGCCGAGCGGGACCCGGATGTTCGGCACCACGACCCGCGTCTCGCCGGCCTGGGCCTCCGCGCCCCGGTACTTGGGCAGCAGGATGCGCACGTCGTGCCCGAGCGCGGCGAGCGCGCGCGGCAGGGCGCCCGCCACGTCGGCGAGCCCACCGGTCTTGGCGAACGGCGCGACCTCGGAGGCGATCAGCAGGATGCGAAGCCGGCTGGGCACCTAGGGCTCCTCTTCCAGGATCGGGTACACCAGCGCGGTGATGTGCGAGGAGATGCGCTTCAGATTGGTCAGCACGTCGAGGTGGATCTCGGACGTCTCGAGCGACTCGGCCAGCCCGCGCCGCAGCCGGGCCAGGTGCGAGTCGCGCAGCTCGCGCTCCCGCTGCCGCACCAGCGGCCGCATGTCCAGCACCTCCTGGGCCAGGCTCCGGTCATTGGCCGCGAAGCCCGCGATGGCCCGCTCGAGGTTCTTCGAGACCAGAGAGTGGAACTCGATCAGCTCGGCCTCGCCCGCCTCCGAGAAGCGCCGGCCCTGGTAGAGCTTCTTGCGCGCGAGCTCCATCAGGTTCTTGTCGATGATGTCGCCGATGTTCTCGAGGTTGCCGATGAAGGAGATCAGGGCGATCTCCTTCTGGGCCATGTCCGCGCTCATGGTCTCCCGCCCGAGCCGCGCGATGAACAGCTTGATCTCGCGGTCCAGGTAGTCGAGCTGGTCGTCGCGCCGCTCCACGTCCTCCAGCAGCTCCTGGTTGTCGGTGCGGAGCACCACCATCGCGTCGCGCAGCATGTTCTGGGCGACGTCGCCCATGCGCAGGGCCTCTCGCGTCGCCTGCCCGACCGCGAGCGCCGGCTGGTCGAGGAACCGGTCGTCGAGATAGCGCGTGCGGTAGGGGTTGTCGCCCCGCTCCTCCTCCGGCACCAGCACCGTGATCACGCGGGCCGCCCAGGGCGCGAACGGCAGGAAGAGCGCGCTGATCGCCACGTTGAAGAAGGTATGGGCGTTGGCGATCTGGCGGGCCACGTCGCCCGCGGTCAGGGCGATGAGGCTCGTGAGCGGCCCGATGAACGGGAAGACGAGCGCCACCCCGAGCACCTTGAACGCGATGTGGGCCACCGCCACCCGGCGCGCGTCGGAGGACGAGCGCAGGCTCGCGGCCAGCGCGGTGGCGCAGGTGCCGATGTTGGCGCCGAGCACCACCGGGATCGCGGCGCCGAGGGGCAGCAGCCCCTGGTGCCCGAGCGAAAGGGTCAGGCCGATGGTCGCCGCGGAGGAGGCCATGCTCGCGCTCAGCACCGCGCCGACCAGGAGCGCGAGGAACTGGTTGTCGGCCAGGGCCACCAGCACCTGCCGCGTGAGCTCGTTCTCGGTGAGCGGGGCGAGGCCGTCGTTCATCACCTTCATGCCGAGGAAGATGAAGCCGAAGCCCAGGATCACCTGCCCCAGGCTCTTCACCAGGCCCCGGCGCGCGAAGAAGGTCATCGCGAAGCCGACGCCGACCAGGAGCAGCGAGAGCTCCTGGACCTTGAACGCGAGGAGCTGCACGGTCACCGTGGTGCCGATGTCGGCGCCCAGGATCACGCCCAGCGACTGGGGGAAGGTGACGAGCCCCGCCGAGACGAAGCCGATCAGCATCAGCGTGGTGGCCGACGAGGACTGGATGATCGACGTCACCAGCGCGCCCGAGGCGACCGCGGCCAGGCGGGTGCGCGTCATGCTGGTGAGCAGGTGGCGCAGGTGGCCGCCCGCCGCGCGCTGCAGGCCCTCGCCGATGAGCTGCATGCCGTAGAGCAGCAGGGCGAGGCCGCCGAAGAGGGCGAGCAGCGTCATGTCACGGGCTCAGCGGGGCGGTGACCGCGACGTCGATGTCGCGCAGGTGGCCGGTCTCGTTCACCGACACCACCCGCGGCGGGGCGATCTCGGAGAGCGAGCAGTTGGCGACCGCGATCCGCCAGATCGAGGACAGCGGCAGGCCGAGCCAGTGGGCGAGCAGCGCGCTGATCACGCCGCCGTGCGAGACGATCAACACGTCGTCGCCGTTCAGGATGCGCGGCGGCGATCCGCTCCACCGCCTGGACCACGCGCGCCTGCACGTCGGCCAGCGGCTCGCCGCCCGGCGGCAGGCACTGCACCGGATCGCGCACCCAGCGGGCATAGGGATCGCCGGGCCGGGTGCGGATCTCCTCGACCGTGCAGCCCTCCCACTCGCCCAGCGACAGCTCGCGCAGGTCGTCCACCGTCGTCAGCGGGAGGTCGAGGCCGGCCAGGGCGATCTCGGCGGTGTGCCGGGCGCGCTCGAGCGGGCTCGCGTAGACGTGGGCGATCGGCCGGCGGCCCACCGCCAGGCCCAGCGCCTCCGCCTGGCGCATGCCGAGCGGCGAGAGCGCCACGTCCTGCGCGCCCTGGAACCGCCTCACCGCGTTGGAGACGGATTGCCCGTGGCGCGCGAGCAGGAGCCGTCTCACCGGCGGGCCTCCACCGCGGCCGCGGCGGCCTTGAGGCGGGCGAGCGTCTCCGGCTTGCCGAGGATGCTCACCACCTCGAAGATCGACGGGCTCGCGGTCTTGCCGGTCAAGCGCGATGCGCGTGAGCTGCGCCAGGTCCACGAGCTTGAGCTCGAGGTCGGCGGCGAGGAAGCGGTAGAGCTCCTCCAGCGCCTGCGGGTCCATCGCGTCCTGGGCCTCGAGGCGCTTGATCAGGATCGCGTAGCGCTCGGCGGCCTGCTCCTTCCAGAACTTCGCGGTGGACTGCGGATCGTAGGCGTCGGGTGGGCGCAGGTAGAACGCGGCCTGCTCGGCCATCTCGACGAGGGTGCGCGCCCGCTCCTTCAGCGTGTCCACCACGCGCGCGAGCCAGGCGAGGTCGCGCGGGGCGGGCAGGCCGGCCCGCTCGAGGAAGGGCGTCAGCTCCGCGGCCAGACGCGCGGCGGGCAGCCGCTTGATCCACTGGTGGTTGACCCACTTGAACTTCTCCAGATCGAAGACCGCGTCGGCCGCGCCCACGTGGGCCAGGTCGAAGTGCTGGACCAGCTCGTCCCGGGAAAAGATCTCCTGATCGCCGTGGGACCAGCCGAGGCGCGCCAGGTAGTTCAGCATGGCCTCGGGCAGGATCCCCATGTCGCGGAAGGCGAGCACCGAGGTGGCGCCGTGCCGCTTGGAGAGCCGTGTCTTGTCCGCGGCCAGGATCATCGGGATGTGGGCGAAGACCGGCAGCGGGTAGCCGAGCGCCTGGTAGCAGAGCACCTGCTTCGGCGTGTTCGAGAGATGATCGCTGCCGCGGATGACGTGGGTGATCTTCATGGTCACGTCGTCCACGACCACGCAGAAGTTGTAGGTCGGCGTGCCGTCGGTCCGCACGAGGATCCAGTCGTCGAGCTCGGCGTGGCTGAAGACCACCCGGCCGCGGTTCACGTCGTCCACCACCGTCTCGCCCTCGCGCGGGATCGCCAGGCGCAGGGCGTGGGGCTCGGAGGCGGGCACATTGGCCGCGCGGCAGGTGCCCGGGTAGCGGAACGTCTCCTTGCGCGCCTCCGCGGTCTTCCGCAGCGCGTCCAGCGTCTCCGGGGTGCACCGGCAGCGGTAGGCCTTCCCCTCCGCGAGCAGCCGCTCGGCGTGGGCGCGGTAGATCTCGAAGCGCTCGGTCTGGCGGTAGCCGGGCGTGGGCGGCCCCTCGTCCCAGTCGAGCCCGAGCCAGCGCAGCGCCTCGAGGAGCGACTGGGTGAACTCCTCGGTGGAGCGCGAGCGGTCGGTGTCCTCGATCCGGAGCACGTAGACGCCCTGGTAATGGCGCGCGTAGAGCCAGTTGAAGAGCGCGGTGCGGGCGCCTCCCACGTGGAGATGGCCCGTCGGGCTGGGCGGAAAGCGAACGCGGACCGGCTCGGGCATAAGAACCTTATTGTATAACCGATGTTAGGATCAGAGCCATGACCGAGCCGGCCAAGCCCTCCCACTTCATCCGGGACGCCGTCCTGGAGGACCTCCAGGCCGGTCGCTTCCCCCGTCCGGTGGTCACCCGGTTCCCCCCGGAGCCCAACGGCTACCTGCACATCGGCCACGCCAAGGCGATCTGCCTCGACTTCGGCCTGGCCCAGGAGCTGGGCGGGCGCTGCCACCTGCGCTTCGACGACACCAACCCCACCAAGGAGAGCCAGGAGTACGTGGACGCGATCACGCGCGACGTCCACTGGCTCGGCTTCGACTGGGGCACGCACCTCTACTTCGCGAGCGACTACTTCGACCGGCTCTACGAGTGGGCCCTGCAGCTCATCCGCGCCGGGAAGGCCTACGTGGACGACCTCTCGGCCGACGAGATCCGCGAGCACCGCGGCACGCTGACCGAGCCCGGGCGGGAGAGCCGCTGGCGCAACCGTCCGGCGGAGGAGAACCTGGATCTCTTCCAGCGCATGCGCGGGGGGGAGTTCGAGGATGGGAGCAAGGTCCTGCGCGCGAAGATCGACATGGCGCATCCCAACCTCAACCTGCGCGACCCGGTCATGTATCGCATCCGCAAGACCACGCACCACCGCACCGGCGACACGTGGTGCGTGTACCCCATGTACGACTGGGCCCACGGGCAGTCCGATTCGATCGAGGGCGTCACCCACTCGCTGTGCACGCTCGAGTACGAGGACCACCGGCCGCTCTACGACTGGTACCTCGACGCGCTCGGCGTCTACCACCCGCGGCAGATCGAGTTCGCGCGCCTGAGCCTGAGCCACACCGTGATGTCCAAGCGCAAGCTGCTCACCCTGGTGCAGGACGGCCTCGTGAGCGGCTGGGACGACCCGCGCATGCCGACCCTGGCCGGCCTGCGGCGGCGCGGCTACACGCCCGAGTCCCTGCGCGACTTCAGCGAGCGCATCGGCGTGACCAAGGCCGCGAACCTGGTCGAGGTGGCGCTGCTCGAGCACTGCCTGCGCGACGACCTGAACCGGCGCGCGCTCCGGCGCATGGCGGTGCTGCGGCCGCTGCGCCTGGTCATCGAGAACTACCCCGAGGGCCAGACCGAGGAGATGGAGGCGACCAACAATCCCGAGGACCCGGGCGCGGGCACCCGCAAGGTCCCCTTCTCGCGCGAGCTGTGGATCGAGCGGGACGACTTCCGCGAGACGCCGCCGCCCAAGTACTTCCGCCTCTCACCCGGCGTCGAGGTGCGGCTGCGCGCGGCCTACGCGGTCACGTGCACCGGGCTCACCAAGGACCCGACCACCGGCGAGGTCACCGAGGTGCGCGCCACCTACGACCCCGAGACCCGCGGCGGCGAGGTCAAGGGCCGGAAGATCAAGTCCACCATCCACTGGGTCTCGGCGCGGCACGCGGTGGACGCGGAGGTGCGGCTCTACGACACGCTCTTCACGGTGCCCAAGCCCGACGAGGCGCCCGACTTCAAGAGCGTGATCAACCCGCAGTCGCTCGAGGTCGTGCGCGAGGCCAAGGTGGAGCCGGCGCGTCGCGGAGGCCGCGCCCGAGGAGCCCGTGCAGTTCGAGCGCGTGGGCTACTTCGTCGCGGACTGGAAGGACCACCGCCCCGACCGCCCGGTGTTCAACCGCAGCGTGGGCCTGCGCGACACCTGGGCCCGACTCGAGAAGACCGCCGGGACGTAGGCGCCGACGCGCCGCAGGGCTGTTTCAGCGCCCCGCTAGTGGAAGAACACGCCCCCGTCGATATTCAACACCTGGCCGGTGACGCTGTCCGTCCGGCAGAACGCGACGACCTGATCCGCCACGTCCTCCACGCTGGCCGCGCGCTTGAGCACGGCGCGCTGGCGCGCCCCGTCGGCCAGCTCGGGCCGCAGCCGTGAGGTCATGCGCGTCCCCTCCATCAGCCCCGGCGCCACGCAGTTCACGCTGACCTGCGGGCGCCAGCGCCACCGCGAGGCAGCGCGTGAGGTGGATGAGCCCGGCCTTGCTCGTCGCGTAGGCGATGCTGCTGCCGCCGGGATTGAGCCCGGCCACCGAGGCGATGTTCACGATGCGGCCCGAGCCGCTCGCCTTCAGGTGCGGGGCGGCCGCCCGGCAGAGCAGGTACGGCCCGCGCAGATTGGTGGAGAAGAGCCGGTCCCAGGTCGGGGCGTCGAGCGCCTCCAGATCGGGGAACGGGATGCTGATGTTCCACGCCGCGTTGTTGACGAGCGCGTCGAGCCGGCCGAACTGCCTCACCACCGCCTCGATCGCGGGCGCGATCGCGGCGGCGTCGGTCTGGTCCAGCGCGATGCTCCACGCCTTCCGCCCGAGCGCTTCGACCGCGGCGCAGGTCTCCTTCGCGGCGTCCTTGCGCTCGAGGTAGGTGATGGCGACGTGAGCGCCCTCCTTCGCGAGGGCCCGCGCGATGGCGATGCCGAGCGTTCCGGTGCCGCCCGCCACCAGGGCGACGCGATCCTTGAGGTCCATGGCGCCATACACTACCAGAATTCCCACCCGGGCAGAATTGCCGCGCGGGGGCAGCCGGCCTCCCGGGCTTGAAGCGGCCGGGGCTCGGCCGTACACTCGCCCGGTCATGGCCGAGCTGATCCTCCGCAACGTGCGACCGATGGGCGGCCCCGTCGTCGACGTGCTGGCGCGCGACGGGACGATCGCGCGGGTCGGCCCCGGCATCGAGGCCGCGCCGGGTGTCACCGTGATCGACGGGGAGAACGGCATCCTGTTGCCGGGCCTCGTGGACGCCCACATGCATCTCGACAAGACCTTCTGGGGGCAGCCGTGGCGGCCGCACGAGGCCGGGCCCACCACGCTCGAGCGGATCGAGAACGAGCGGCGCCTGCGGCGGGAGCTGGGGCTGCCGGCCGACGTGCAGGCGGAGCGGCTGGTGCGCCAGGCGGTGAGCCGCGGCACCGTGCACATCCGGACCCACGTGGACGTGGACACCGAGATCGGCCTGCGCAACTTCGAGGGCGTCATGACCGCGCGGAGCCGCCTCCGCGACGCGGTCTCGATCCAGGTGGTGGCGTTCCCGCAGAGCGGCGTGGTCACCCGCCCGGGCACCGCGGAGCTGCTCGAGCGCGCGGTGAAGGACGGCGCCGAGCTGATCGGCGGCGTGGATCCCGCCGGGATCGATCAGGACGCGAAGGGCCAGCTCGACGTGGTCTTCGGCATCGCGGGGCGCTACGGGGCGGGCGTGGACATCCACCTGCACGATCCCGGCGAGCAGGGCGCCGCGCAGATCCGCATGATCGCCGAGCGGACCCGCGCGCTGGGGCTCGGCGGCAAGGTCGCGGTCAGCCACGCCTTCTGCCTCGGCATGGTGGACGAGCCCGAGGTCGGTCATCTCATCGACCTGCTCCGCGAGGAGCGCATCGCGATCATGACCACCGCGCCCGGCGACCGGCCGACGCCGCCGGTGCGGCGGCTGCGCGAGGCCGGCGTCACGGTGGGCGCGGGCTCGGACGGCGTGCGGGACGCGTGGACGCCCTTCGGCAACGCGGACATGCTCGAGCGCGCGATGCTGATCGCCTACCGGAACGGCTTCCGCACCGACGCGCTGGTGCACGGCGCGCTCGACGTCGTCACGCGGGGCAACGCGGCGGTGCTCGGCCTCACGCGTTACGGCCTCGCGGTCGGCGACCGCGCCGACTTCGTGGTGCTCCCGGGCGAGACGCTCGGCGAGCTGGTCGCGATGCGCCCGCCCCGCGCCTTCGTGATCAGCGGCGGCCGCGTCATCGCCCGGAATGGACAATGCGTTCTCTGAGAGCCCTCACGGAGCTCTCGCCACCCTCTACCCGCTAGGAGCCTGCGCCACCATGGCATCGATCTCTCCGGCTGTCCGCTCCGACTTCGCCCCGACCGGCACGATGCGCGTCGGCATCAACCACGGCAATCTGGTCCTCGCCCAGAAGAACGCCACCACCGGCGAGGTGAAGGGCGTCGCGGTGGACCTGGCCCACGAGCTGGGCCGCCGGCTCGGCGTGCCGGTCGCGCTGGTCCAGTACGGCTCGGCCGGCCAGATGACCGACGCGCTCGCGACCGGCGCGTGGGACGTGGCCTTCCTCGCCCGCGAGGCGGGACGCGCGGGCGAGATCGGCTTCACCGCGCCGCACCTGCTGATCGAGGGCACCTATCTGATCCCGGCCGGGGCGCCCTACACCCGCGTTCCCGATGTCGATCAGGCCGGCGTGCGGATCGCGGTCTCCGAGAAGAGCGCCTACGACCACTTCCTCACCCGCAACATCAAGCAGGCCACGCTGGTGCGCGCACCGGGCAACAGCGCCGGGGTCGGCCTCGTGCAGGGCGGCAAGGCCGACGTGATCGCGGGCGTACGCCAGCTGCTGCTGATGGACCAGGCCAAGCTGCCGGGCTCGAAGGTGCTCGACGACCGCTTCATGGTGATCGAGCAGGCGATGGGCCTGCCCAAGGGCCGCGACGCGGGCCTCGCCTACGCGAAGGCCTTCATCGAGGAGATGAAGGCCTCCGGGTTCGTGGCGCAGGCCCTGGAGAAGTCCGGCGTGCGCGGCGTCCCGGTCGCCCCGCCCGAGAAGCCCTGACGCGGCGCGGTCTAGGCCAGCGGGACGATCGCGTAGAAGCGGGGCGTCGTCCCGACCGCGCGGGTGACGTGGCCCTGGCCGGTGAGGTCCTCGGCCAGCAGGACGTCGCCCGGCCCGACGCGCACCACCGTGCCGTCGCCGACCTCGATCTCCGCCTGCCCGGAGAGCGTGATCGAGTACTGCCGCCGTGGCGCGCAGTGCCAGTCGAGCACGTAGCCGGGCGGGGCCACGCGGAACGCGAGGCCCGCGACGGATTGCATCGGCGTGCCTTCCCCGTGCGCGCCCTCGGTGTCGGTGAAGGGCTTCATGGCGAGCGGCATCTCCTCGACATGCGACTTCCCGTCCGCGCCGCTGTAGACCCGCCAGATCTTCGGCATGCGATCCCTTTCGGTAGGAGAGTTTCGTGAGGAGTGGCGCTAGAACTGCACGCGACGCAGGACGGCGCGCGGCAGCGCGCGGATGACCAGCATGATCCACCGCCAGATGCCCGGGGCGTAGACCTGGTGGCGGCCCCGGTCCATGGCCCGCACCACCGCGGCGGCCACCGCTTCCGGCTCGCCCGCGAACGGCGGGACGGGCAGCCCCGCGGTCATCGCGGTGCGGACGAAGCCGGGCTTGACGCAGAGCACGCGCACGCCGCGCTCGCGATACGCCAGATCGAGGCCGTCGAGGAACACCGAGAGCCCGGCCTTCGACGCCCCGTAGAGATAGTTGCCGCGCCGGGCGCGGTCGCCCGCCACGCTGCTGAACGCGCAGATGAGTCCCCCGCCCCGCGCGGCCAATCGCACGGCGGCCTGCTGGCAGAGCAGCACCGTGCCGGTGAAGTTGACCTCGAGCAGCGCGGCCAGGCGCGCGGGGTCGGCGGCCAGATCCTCTTGCCGGCCGAAGGCGCCGCCGGTCACCACGAGCGCGTCGAGGCCGCCCAGGGCGCGATCGGCCGCGTCGAGCGCCTCCGCGAACCCGGCCGGCCGGCCGAGGTCGAGCGGGGCGTGGCCGACCGGCGCGCGCGGCCCGCGCGCCTCCAGGTCGCGCGCGGACAGCGCCATCTCGGCCGCGTCGCGGCCCAGCAGGAAGAGCGCGTCGCCGCGCTCGGCGAGCGCCCGCGCCAGCGCGCGGCCCATGCCGCGGGTCCCGCCGACGAAGGCCACCTTCACGCGCGGTCCCCGAGGAGCCGGACGGACTGGGCGGAGCGGAAGCGATGGCCCGGATCCCAGCGGTCGCGCACCGCGCGCCACTCGGCCAGGCGCGGCATCATGCGCGCGAAGTCCTCGGCCCGCGTCACCGCGTCCTTGGCGAGGTAGACGCGCCCGCCATGGGCGATCACCAGCGCGTTCAGCTCGTGGATCAGGGCCTCGGAGGCCGCGCCGCGGTACGCCAGGTCGAGCGCCAGCGTGGTGCCTTCCATCGGGAAGGAGAGATAGGCGTCGGAGGCGGGGCCGCAGTCCTTGATCACGGCCAGGAACGAGGCCGCGCCGGCCGTGCCCAGCCGGTCGAGGATCGTGGCGAGCGGCGCGGCGCCCGCCGCGCGCGGCAGCACGCACTGGTACTGGAGCAATCCGCGGCGGCCGTAGAGCCGGTTCCACTGCCCCACCGCGTCGAGCGGGTAGAAGAAGCGGTCGCAGGAGACCACGCGCCGCTTGAGCGTCCCGCCGTGCAGCCGGTAGTAGCCGTAGTTGAACCAGCGCATGAAGAGCGGGTTCAGCAGCCACTCCGGCGCGTCCACCGGCACGGTGAGCGGCAGGCCGCGCGGCAGCCGGCGCCCGGCCGCCTCCATCGCGGTGGCGTGACGCCCGCGCATGAGGATGCCGCGCCCGACCGCGCTCCCCTGGGCCAGGCAGTCGATCCAGCCGACGGTGTAGGGCCAGTCGTCCGCGCTGCGCTTGAGCCCGGCCAGCATGGCCTCGAGTCCCTCCACGCCCACCGTCTCGAGCACGATCCACGGCGACTCCACCCGGCGGAGCCTCAGCGTGACCTCCACGATGAGCCCGGTGAGGCCCATGCCGCCCACGGTGGCGAGGAAGAGCTCGCGCTCGAGCGCGGGCCCGCACGCCACGCGCCGGCCGTCCGCGGTGACCAGCACGAGACGCTCGACGAACTTGCCGAAGGAGCCGTCGCGGTGGTGGTTCTTGCCGTGGACGTCGCAGGCCACGCACGCCCCGACCGTGACGAACTTGGTGCCGGGCGTGACCGGGGGAAACCAGCCGCGCGGCACGAACACGCGCAGGATCTCGGCGAGGCTCAGCCCCGCCTCGCAGGTGAGGCGCCCGGTGTCGCCGTCGAACCCCAGGATGCGATCGGCCCGCGTGCACTCCACCACGAGCCCGCCCGGCGCCGCCGGCATCGCCGCGTCGCCGTAGGCGCGGCCCAGGCCGCGCGCGATCACCGGCTCGCCGCCCGGCGGCAGCGCCGGCTCGCCCGACCGGTCCACCCGCGCGCGTGCCCACCGGATGGCGGCCCCAGCCCGCGACCTCCTCCAGGGGCAGCTCGCTCACGGCGCCCATCGCGCGAGCCACGTGGGCCCCCAGACCGGCCCGTAGATGATGACGAGGAGCGCCAGCATCCAGAGGCCGGTATTGACGAGCAGCGCGCGGTCGTTGAGCAGGAGGTCGGAGGGGTTGCCGCCCATGTCCCGGCGGTAGAGCAGGTAGAGATACCGGAAGACGCCGTAGAGCACGAAGGGCAGCGTCACCGGCAGGAGCCGCGTGTTGAACTTGGCGACCGTCTCCGGCGACATCGTGTAGAGCGCGTAGGCGGTCACGGTGGACGCGGTGACCACCGCCACCATCTGGTCGAGGAAGCTCTCGCTGTACTCGGCCAGGATGGGCCGATGCGCCGCCGCGTCCCCCTTGAGCGTCCGGTACTCGTGCCGGCGCTTGCCCAGGGCCAGGAAGAGCGCGACCAGGATCGTGCAGATCACGAGCCAGCCCGAGATCTCCACCTCGATGGCCTCGGCGCCCGCCACCGCGCGGAGCACGAAGCCCGCGGCCACCGTGAGCACGTCGAGGATCACCAGGTGCTTGAGCCACACCGAGTAGGCGGTGAGGAGCGCCGCGTAGGCGGCGGCCGCGAGCCCGAAGCCCAGCGACAGGGAGAAGGCGGCGATGAGGCTGCCCACCAGCAGCGCGATGCCGAGCCCCAGCGCGACGGGCACCGGCAGGGCGCCCCGCGCGATGGGCCGGTAGCGCTTCGCGGGATGCAGCCGGTCCTTCTCCGCGTCGGCCACGTCGTTGAAGACGTAGATGGCTCCGGAGAGCGCGCAGAAGATCAGGAACGCGCCCAGCGCCGGCCAGACGAGCGGGCTGAACAGGTTCTGCGAGAAGATGAGGCCGGCGAAGACGAAGAGGTTCTTCACCCACTGCCGCGGGCGGAGCGAGACGAGCGCGGCGATCAGGAGGCGCACGAGGCCTCAGATCTTGATGACGTGACGGACGTCTCCCAGCGCGCCGGTGGCGTTGCGCGTGTCCAGCACGAGCCGCGCGTCCCGGACCAGCCGCGCCGGCTCGAACTCGGGATGCGCGGTGAGCAGCACCACGAGGTCGTAGGCGGCGAGATCGGCCTGCGCCCACGCCACGCTCTTGAGGAGCTGGCCGCCCACCTGGATCTGCGGCACCCGGGGATCGGCGTACTCGAGCTGCGCGCCGCGGGCCAGGAAGTCCTCGATGATCTCGAGCGCGGGCGAATCGCGGATGTCGCCGACGCCCGCCTTGTAGGCCACCCCGAGCGCCAGGATGCGCGAGCCCTTCACCGCCTTCGCCCGGTCGTTGAGGGCGTCGATGGCGAGCTGCACCACGTAGCGCGGCATGCCGCCGTTGATCTCGTCGGCGAAGGCGATGAACTTGGCCTCGTAGCCGGCGAGGCGCGTCCGCCAGGAGAGGTAGTGCGGGTCGCTCGGCAGGCAGTGGCCGCCGATGCCCGGCCCCGGGGAGAAGGCCATGAACCCGAACGGCTTGGTGGCGGCCGCCCCGATCACCTCCCAGACCGACATGCCGAGCCGGCGGCACATGATGGCCAGCTCGTTGACCAGCGCGATGTTGACGCTGCGGAAGGTGTTCTCGAAGAGCTTCACCATCTCCGCGACCTGGGTGGAGGAGACCGGGACGACGCGGTCGATGATCTGGCGGTACAGGGTCTCGATCAGGTGGCGGCACACCGGGGTGACGCCGCCCACCACCTTGGGGATGCGCGAGAGCCCCCAGGTCTGGTTGCCGGGATCGATGCGCTCCGGCGAGAACCCGAGGAAGAACTCCTCGCCGACGCGGAGCCCGCGGGCGCTCATGCGCGGGAGCAGCACCTCGTCGGTGGTGCCGGGATAGGTGGTGGACTCGAGCACCACGAGCGTGCCGGGCCGCAGCACGCGGGCCACCCCGTCGGCCGCCGCCACGATGAAGGAGATGTCGGGCTCCTTGGATTTCCCGAGCGGCGTGGGCACGCAGATCACGATGGCGTCGGCCTCGGCCAGCGCGTCCGGGGCGGAGTGGATCGCGAGGCGCCCGCTCTGCACCAGCGGCGCCAGCTCCGCGGCGGGCACGTCCTCCACCGGGCTCAGGCCGCCGGCCAGGAGCGTGGTGCGGGCGGGATCGGCGTCCACCCCGATGACCTGAAAGCCGGCCCGCGCGAAGGCCACCGCGAGCGGCAGCCCGACGTACCCGAGGCCCACCACGCCCACCGTCGCGGCGCGGCTCTTCAGGCGCTCCTCGAGCCGGGACCCGAGCGCGCCGAGCGACGTCACCTCACATCACCTGGGCGAGCGCCCGCTTGATCGCGTCCACCACCTGGTCCACCTCCGGATCCAGGAGCTCGGGGAAGCACGGCAGGCACAGCACCTCGGCGGCGGCCTGGGTGGCCACCGGGAAGTCGCGGTCCGCGTTCGGCTGCGAGAAGAGCGGCTGCGCGGGGATCGTGCTCGGGTAGTGGATCGACGTGCCGACACCCAGCCCGGCCAGGGCCGCCGCGAGCGCCTCCCGCTTGGCCGACCGCACCGTGTACTGATGGTAGATGTGGCGCGCGGGCGACCGCTCCACCGGCAGCGTGAGCGGCAGGCCGGCGAGCGCGGTGTCGTAGTGCCGGGCGATCGCGCGGCGCCGCTCGTTCCACCCGGCCAGGCGCGTGAGCTTCACGCGCAGCAGCGCGGCCTGCAGCTCGTCGAGCCGGCTGCAGCCGCCCAGCTCGACGTGCGTGTACCGGCGCGGCGCGCCGTGGTCGCGGAGCAGCCGGACGCGCTCGGCCACGTCGTCGCGCGTGGTCAGCACCATGCCGCCGTCGCCGCAGGCCGCCCAGGTTCTTGGTCGGGTAGAACGACAGCGTGGTGGCGTCGGCCCACGCGGCCACCGGGCGGCCCGCGTAGGAGGCGCCCACCGCCTGCGCCGCGTCGGCCACGATCACGAGGCCGCGCGCCCGGGCCAGATCGCCGAGGGCGTCCATCGCCGCCACCTGCCCGTAGAGGTAGACCGGCAGGACGGCGCGGGTCCGCGAGGTGATCGCGCGCTCCACCCGGGCCGGATCCAGGTTGAACGTGTCCGGCTCGATGTCCACGTAGACCGGCGTGGCGCCCGCCATCACGATGGTGGTGGCGGAGGCGACGAAGGAGAACGCGGAGGTGATGACCTCGTCGCCCGGCCTGACCCCCACCGCCTTGAGCGCGAGCAGCAGGGCGTCGGTGCCGGAGCCCGTCCCCACCCCGTGGCGCGCCCCGCAGAGCTCGGCCAGCTCGCGCTCGAGCCCCTGCCCCTCGGGCCCCAGGATGAAGCGGCAGGAGTCGAGCACGCGCGCGGCCGCGGCCATCAGCTCGGCGCGCAGGGACTCGTGCTGCCGCTTGAGGTCGATCTGGGGAATCATCAGAAGCCCGGGCGGGCCGAGGTGCCGAGCTGGCCCAGGCCCAGCAGGTTGATCGAGGCGCGGAACTCGCTCTCGCCGCCGTTGCGGTTCACGTACTCGGCGATGATGGACCAGCAGCTGAAGCGCCAGTCCACGCCGACCCGATTCTCGATCGACCGCCCTCTCAGGACGTCCCAGGCGGTGGAGCCGCGGACGTCGACGTTGCTGAACACCTTCACCAGCGCCTCCGCCTTCGCGTATCGGCTCTCGCCCTGCTCGTTGAAACGGGGACCCACCGCCACCACGAAGCGCGGATACGTGAGGCGAATATCCGCGTTGGCCTCTCGCAGGCCCCGGTCGTACACATTGTACCGGGCATCGGCGTGGAAGCCGATTCTTTGGTTGGGGCTGACCGTGAGATCGGCGTAGAGATCCTTCAGGGGCTCGGAGACCGGGTCCATCTTGAAGGTCTGGCTCACCGTGAAGCGCATCATCTCCCAGCGCACCGGCTGCTGGTCCGGACCCGACACCGTCTTCGCGTTCAGTGAATTGGTCAAGTAGTACGTGATCTCGTTGGCCTTGCCGAGTCGATCGATGCCGACACGCCGCTCGTAGCCGGGATCGATGCCGGTGGCGGTGCTCGCGCCCGGATCGTACTGCGGAAAGTCCTTCTGCTCGACACCGCGGATCTGGATGACCCGCACCCGCGGCTCGATCACGTGCTGGTAGGCGGCGACCCCGCCGCCGCCGTCGCTGGTGTAGACGCGGGAGACGCGGCTCTCCGCCTCCACGCCCCACTCGACCTGGCGGCGGACGCGCGGATCGTAGACCGACTCCTCCACCGAGAGGACACCCACGCGGGTGATCCGCTGGTCCACCACGCGCTCGTCGTAGTAGGTCAGCCGGCCGCCCGCGAACGGCGTGACCGTGAACAGCCCCGCGACCGGGAGCGGCATCAGGAGTCGCGGGTGGAAGTCGGCCCGGACGCCGTCGGGACCCACGTCGCGGATGAAGTTCACGAAGCTCGCGGTGGTCTCGTAGAGCAGCCCGGGCACACCGGGCACCGGCTGCCGGATGCCCACCAGCTTGATCTCCGGCACTCGCTGCAGCTCGATCGGCCGCGCGGTGGTGAGGTCCTGGTACCACTTCACGTTGCCGACCAGGCTCCAGGCGTCCCAGTTCTGGGTGACGAACACGTTCGTCTCGGACCGCTGGTTGGCGCGATCCACCAGCCGGTTGCCGTAGTCGCGAAAGATGAGGTCGTCGCTGGTGACGTTCGCGTTGACCTTGAACGACAGCCGAGGAGTGACCTGCCAGTCGTGGCGGAACGAAGCCCAGCCGCGGTTCTCCTCCAGCCGTGGATCGTCGCGAAGGAACTCGTTGACGCCAAAGAGCGGCCAGCTCGCCGCGCTGCTCGCGCGACATCACGTACCGGTAGTCGCCCTCGAGCCCGACGCCGCGCCGGCTGTAGGCGTCGAGGCTGACCGTGAGGTCCTGGCTGTCGTCGATCGCCCAGAAGTACGGGACCCTCGAGAAGACGCCCTTGCGCGAGGACTGGCCGAACTCCGGGAAGAGGAAGCCGGACTGGCGCTCGCGCCGCAGGGCCGCCGCGAAGAACGGCACCCACGGCAGCACCGGGATGCCCTTCACCCAGAACGAGGCGTCGCGCCCGTAGACGATGTCGTCGAGATCGGCGGTGCCCGAGCCGAACCGGAACGACCACGGCGGGTCGTCGCCTTCGCAGGTGGTGAACACGCCGCGCCGCATCTCGTAGACGCTGTCGCCGACGCGGTCCATCCGCTCGGCCGAGAGGTGGTAGAACGGCGCCGAGACCGCGGAGCCCTTGTAGACCACCCCGGTGCCGGTCTTGAGGTTGTAGTCGATGCGCTCGCCCACGAGGCGGTCCGGCCCGTCGTAGAAGACCACCTTGCCCTGGGCCACCGCCTGGCCGGTGTCGCGATTGAGCTCCACGCGGTCGGCGAGCAGGCGGGTCTGGCCCCGGATGATCTCCACGTTGCCGGTCGCGATGAGCAGATCGGTCGCGCCGCCCACCTGCTGGAGCTGGTCGGCGATCACGGTGGCTTCCTCGCCGCCCGCGCGGACCTTCACGCCGCCCGGCTGCGCCCAGGCCGGGCCGGCGGCGAGCCCGATGCAGGTCCCCGCCGCGAACAGGATCGCGAGCAGGCCCATCCGGGCGCCGCGCGTGAGGCCGCTAGGGCCGGACATCGAGCGGACGGGGGACCGGGGGGCCGACATGAGTGCCCATGCTAGCAGCGGGCTCCGGCCGTGAAAAGAACATCCTGCCCGTCGTCCGCGGCGGCCAGGACGTCCCCGATCAGCGAGAGCGAGCCGGCCACGCACACGATCCCGTGCGGATCCTCCGCGATGGCCATGGCGAGCGCGGCCTGCGGCGACCGCGCGGTGGCCACGCGCGTGCCCGCGGGCAGCAGGGCCGCCAGCGCATCCGGCGGGGCCGCCCGCGGATTCGCGGAGGCGGTCAGGATGACGCGGGCGGCCAGCGGCCGGAGCGCGGCCAGGATCCCGCCCGCGTCCTTGTCGGCCAGGACGCCGATCACGAAGGTGACGGGCCGCCCCGGGAAATACGCGCGCAGGGACGCCGCGAGGGCCCGGGCCCCCGCCGGGTTGTGGGCCCCGTCGAGGATGACGAGCGGGTCGCGGCGGAAGATCTGGAACCGCCCGGGCCAGCGGGCGCCGCGCAGGCCGGCACGGATCGCGCCCTCGTCCGCCCCCAGCGCCCGCGCCGCCGCGGCCGCGAGCAAGGCATTGCCCGGCTGGTAGACGCCCAGCAGCCCGCAGGCCACGTCGCGGATCTGCCAGTCCGGCCCCTCCAGGTCGAGCCGCTGGGCCTCGAGGGTGAAGCCGAGCGGGGTGACACGCAGGTCGCGCCCCTCGAGCGAGAGCGGCACCCCGGTCTCCGCGGCGCGGCGGGTGATGACCGCCGCCGCTTCCGGATCCTGCCGCGCCGAGAAGGCCACGCCGCTCCGGATGATGGCGGCTTTCTCGGCCGCGATGAGGGTCAGGGTGTCGCCCAGCTCATGCTGGTGGTCGTAGTCGATGGGCCCGAGAACGACCACGCGCGGCCGGCCCACCGTGGTGGCGTCGAGCCGGCCCCCGAGGCCCACCTCGAGGACCGCGACGTCGACCCGCTCGCGGCAGAAGTGGTCGAGCGCGAGCGCGGTCCCCGCCTCGAAGACCGTGAGATCGAGCCGGGTGATGAGCGTGCCGAGGGCGTCCACGCCGTCGACGAAATCGGACTCGGAGATCGGCCGGCCGTCCACCCGGATGCGCTCGCGGTAGTGGGCGAGGTGCGGCGAGGTGTAGAGGCCCACGCGGCGGCCCGCGGCCTGGAGGATCGCGGCGAGCATGGCCGAGATCGAGCCCTTGCCGTTGGTGCCGCCCACCTGGGCGATGGTGAAGGCCTGCTCGGGCCGCCCGATGGCGTCGAGGATCGCCTCGATGCGCTCGAGGCCGGGGCGCATGCCCGCCCGCTCCCCGCCGCGCAGCGCGAGGATGCGGGCCACGGCCTCCGCATACGTCATGGAGTGGGCGTGGGGGCGCGACCGCCGAAGAAGGCGAGGATGCGTCGGAGCGTGGCCCGCAGCTCCCGCCGCTCCACGACCATGTCGAGCTGGCCGTGCTCGAGCAGGAACTCCGAGCGCTGGAACCCGTCGGGCAGCGGCTGGCGGATGGTCTCCGCGATCACCCGCGGCCCCGCGAAGCCGATGAGCGCGCGCGGCTCGGCCAGGATGAGATCGCCCAGCATCGCGAAGCTGGCCGTCACGCCACCGGTGGTGGGATCGGTGAGAAGCGAGATGTAGGGAATCCGCTCCGCGTCGAGGCGCTGGAGCGCGGCCGACGTCTTGGCCATCTGCATGAGCGAGAGGATGCCTTCCTGCATGCGCGCCCCGCCCGAGGCGGAGATGATGAGGAGCGGGATGCGCTTCTGCAGGGCCAGCTCGATGGTGCGCGTGAGCTTCTCGCCCACCACCGAGGCCATGCTGCCGCCCAGGAACGCGAACTCGAAGACCGCGATCGCGACCGGGTAGCCGCCGATGCGCGCGGTGCCGGTGATCACCGCCTCGCCCGCGTCGGTCTTGCCGCGTGCGGCCTTCAGCCGGTCGGTGTACTTCTTGGTGTCCTTGAAGTTGAGCGGATCCTTGGAGCGCAGCCCCGTCTCGCGCTCCTCGAAGGAGCCGTCGTCGGCCACCAGCGCGATGCGCTCGCGCGCGGAGATGCGGAACGGGTAGCCGCACTTGGGGCAGACGCGGCCCGCGCGCTCCACCTCGGCGCGATACACGATCTCCTTGCAGGAGTCGCACTTGACCCACAGGCCCTCGGCGATGACGACCTTCTTCGGCCGCTCGTCCTCGCCGGCTTCCTTCTTCTTCCAGAACCAGGCCATGGTCAGCGGGTCACAGGCGGTTGTCCGCCGAACGCGGAATGTCCGCGGACTGGGGGAGTGCGGGGGCCATGTCTGGGCCCCCGCATTCAATAAAGAAGCGGATCCGACCGACAGCCGGCTTCCGGGTGGATCCGACCGTGATCACGAAACGCTCCGAAGGGGCGCCTTCAGCGCGGCGATGAAATCGCCCACGCGCGCGAGAAGCTCCGCCGAGCTACCGTACCGCTCGACGAGGCGCACGATGGCGGAGCCCACGATGACGCCGTCGGCGGCACGGCCGACCTCGGCCGCCTGCTCCGGGGTGCTGATGCCGAAGCCCACGCAGATCGGCTTGGTCGTGATGTTGCGCAGGGCGCGGAGCTGCTGGGCCAGCTCGGGCGCGAGCGTGCTGCGCTCGCCGGTGACGCCGGTGAGCGAGACCATGTAGATGAAGCCCTGGCTGGCGCGCGCGATCTTGCGCATCCGCTCCGGGGTGGAGGTGGGCGCGACCAGGTGCACGACGTCGAGGCCGGCCGGCTCGGCCTCCGCGCGCAGCGGCGCCGCCTCCTCGGGCGGCACGTCGGCCACGATCACGCCGTCGATGCCGGCCTCCACCGCGGTCCGGCAGAAGGCCTTGAGCCCGAAGGCGAGGATCGGGTTGTAGTAGGTCAGGAACACGAGCGGCGTCGACACTTCGCCCCGCATCTCGCGCACCAGCTCGAGCACGCGCGGCAGGGTCACGCCCGCGGCGAGCGCGCGCTGGGTGGCCCGCTGGATCACCGGGCCGTCCGCGAGCGGGTCCGAGAACGGGATGCCCAGCTCGATGACGTCGGCGCCGCGCCGGGCCGCCTCCCCCACCAGGCGCCGCGTCATCGCGAGCGAGGGATCGCCCGCCGTGAAGTAGGCGACGAGCGCGCGCTCGCGACGCGCCCGGAGCGCCGCGAAGGTGGCGGCGAGCCGCGAGACCGGGCGCGGGGAGGCGGCCGGGCGCGTCATCGGTGGCCGCCGTGCCCGTTGGCGGCCGCGCCGTCGAGGGCCTGGGCCACCGTGTGCACGTCCTTGTCGCCGCGGCCGGACAGCCCGATCAGCACGCTCTGGGTCTTCTTCATGCGCGCGGCCACGCGCATCGCGTGGGCCACCGCGTGCGAGGACTCGAGCGCGGGCATGATGCCCTCGAGCCTCGTGAGGGCCTTGAAGCCCTCGAGCGCTTCCTGGTCGGTCACCGACTCGTACTCGAACCGGCCCAGGTCCTTGTAGTACGAGTGCTCGGGCCCCACGCCCGGGTAGTCGAGGCCGGCCGAGATCGAGTGCGCCTCCGCGACCTGGCCGTCGTCGTTCTGGAGCACGTAGCTCATGCTCCCGTGCAGCACGCCCACCGCGCCCGAGCCCAGGGAAGCCCCGTGCTTGCCGCTCTTGATGCCGTGGCCGCCGGGCTCGACCCCGACGATGCGCACGCGCCGGTCTCCGATGAACGGCCAGAAGAGACCCATCGCGTTGGAGCCGCCGCCCACGCACGCCACGAGCAGGTCGGGCAGGCGGCCGATGACCCGGCGCGACTGCGCGCGCGCCTCGTCGCCGATCACCCGCTGGAAATCGCGCACCAGCATCGGATACGGGTGCGGTCCCATCACCGAGCCGAGCAGGTAGTAGGTCGTGCGCACGTTGGTGACCCAGTCGCGCAGGGCCTCGTTGACCGCGTCCTTGAGCGTCTTCGAGCCGCTCTCCACCGGGATCACCCGCGCGCCCAGCAGCTTCATGCGGAAGACGTTGAGGGCCTGGCGCTCGATGTCCACGCTGCCCATGTAGACCTCGCACTCGAGGCCCAGCAGCGCGGCCGCGGTGGCGGAGGCCACCCCGTGCTGGCCCGCGCCGGTCTCCGCGATGATCCGCTTCTTGCCCATCCGCTGGGCGAGCAGGGCCTGGCCGAGCACGTTGTTGATCTTGTGGGCGCCGGTGTGGCAGAGATCCTCGCGCTTGAGGTAGATGCGCGCGCCCCCCACGTGGCGGGTCAGCCGCTCCGCGAAGTAGAGCGGCGTCGGCCGGCCCGCGTAGCTGGACAGCAGCTCGCGCAGCCGCCGGCGGAATCGCGTGTCCGCGCGCGCGGCGCGGTACGCGCGCTCGAGATCCACGAGCGGCTGCATCAGCGTCTCGGGCACGAAGCGCCCGCCGAAGCGGCCGAAGTGGCCGTTGGCGTCCGGGAGCGACGCGGGCCGCAGGCGCGTCGGGCTCATGGGGCGGCCGCCGCCGCACGCGCCTCGGCCACGAAGCGGATCACCCGCGCCGCGTCCTTGCGCCCCGGGCGGGCCTCGACGCCGGAGTTGACGTCCACGCCGTAGGGGCGGACGCGGCGCGCCGCCTCGCCCACGTTGTCGGGGGTGAGGCCGGCCGAGAGGAGCACCGGATGCCGGCGCGCCATCTCCGCGGCCACGTCCCAGGGAATCACCGGGCGGGCCAGGCCTTCGCTCCAGCGCGCGGGCGAGTCGAGCAGGAACGCGGCCACGCGGTAGCCGGCCATCCGGTCGAGATCGGCGGGACCCGCCACCTTGAGCACCTTGATCACGGGCAGCCGGAACTCGTGCAGGTCCTCGGGGGTCTCGTCGCCGTGGAACTGGAGCGCGGCCAGCCCGCACTGCTCGGCCACCGCCTTCACGTGACCCGCGGCGTGATTCCAGAAGACGCCCACCGGCGTCACGAAGGGCGGCAGGGCCGCCACGATCCGGGCCGCCGTCTCGGGGGTGACGTGGCGCGGGGTGCCCTCCACGAAGATGAAGCCGAGCGCGTCGGCGCCCGCGGCCACGCAGAGCCTGGGCATCGTCGAGGTTGGTGATCCCGCAGATCTTGATCTTCATCGCAGCGACAGCTCGCGGACCTTCGCGGCCACGTCGCCCGCCCGCAGCAGCGTCTCCCCCACCAGCACCGCGTGGGCGCCCGCGGCCACGACCCGCGCCACGTCGGCGCCGCTCGCGAGCCCGCTCTCGCTCACGGTCAGCGGGCCGGGCGGGATCTGCGGCAGCAGGCGGAGCGAGGGCTCGAGGCTCGTGGTCAGCGTCTGGAGATCGCGGTTGTTGACGCCGATCACCGGCGCGCCGAGCCGCAGGGCGCGGTCGAGCTCGCCCGCGGTGTGCACCTCCACGAGGGTGGCGAGCCCGGCGCCCTTGGCGGCGTGGAGCAGGTCGCGCAGGGCCGCGTCCTCGAGCGCGGCCACGATCAGCAGCACCGCGTCGGCGCCGGCGGCGCGCGCCTCCCAGAGCTGGTACTCGTCCACGATGAACTCCTTCCGGAGCACCGGGACGGAGACGGCGGCCCGCACGTTGACCAGATCGTCGAGGCTGCCGTGGAAGTAGCGGGCGTCGGTGAGCACCGACACCGCGGCCGCGCCGGCCCCCGCGTAGATCCCGGCCTGGGCCACCGGATCGAGGTCGGCGCGGAAGAGCCCCCGGGACGGCGAGCCCCGCTTGACCTCCGCGATCAGGCGTACTCGCTCGCCCGGCGCGGGGCGGAGGGCCGCTTCGAAGTCGCGCGCGGGAGCGAGCCCGCGGCAGGCCGCGATCAGATCCGGGAGGGGACGGCGCGGCTTGAGCTCGGCCAGCTCCGAGCGCTTGTGGGCGACGATCTCATCGAGGACGCCCATGCGGCTAGTAGTCGCCGCGCAGCCCGTGATCCCGCCCCGTGATGTCGATGCGCGCCATCTGCTCCATCACGTACTCGCGCAGCGTGCGCGGCGGCGGCATGTCGCGCACGAGGCGGCCCCCCGCGATCAGCGGCTTCAGTAGCGCTTCCGCGGGCCGGCCGTCGGGACCCACCGGCGCGGGCGCGCCGGCGGGGAGCACCATGTTGTGGACCGCTCCCGGGAACCGCCACACCTGCTTGGCCCCGGAGCGCTTGCCGCGCTTCGCCATCGGCTCACCCTCGATCTCCATGATGTCGAGCGCGAAGGAGAGCACCGGGGCGTTGGCGATCGAGGTGCCGACGCCGTAGCCGTCCACCAGCGGGTTCAGCCGGAGGATCTCGTACTCGTCGATGCCGCCCGAGGCCAGGATCTTGACGTGATTGAAGCCGCGCAGGTCGAGCTCCCAGCGCACCTCCTCGAGGATCTTGAAGAAGTCGCCGCGCCGCGAGGACGGCGTGTCGAGGCGCACCGCGTAGAGCTCGCGGCCGAGGGCCTTCGCCACCCGGATCGCCTCGAACTTCTCGTCCTGGAGCGTGTCGATAAGGGCCACGCGCCGCACCTTGGGGTCGATGACCTCGTGGAAGGCCCGGAGCGCCTCCACCGTGTCGCCGAAGAGGAGCACCAGCGCGTGGGGAATGGTCCCGGTGGGATCGGCGTCGATCAGCTCGGCGGACTTGGTCACCGCGACGCCGTCGCAGCCGCCCACGAAGGCGTTGCGCTCGATCATCGGGGCCAGCGCCGGGTGCATGCGCCGCGCCCCGAAGGAGATCACCTGGCGCTCGCCCGCGGCGCGCTTGCAGCGCGCGGCCTTGGTCGCGATGCCGGAAGCCTGGCAGAGGAAGCCGAGGAGCGCGGTCTCGTACTTGGCCCACTCGGGGTAGATGCCCTCGATGAGGAGCACGGTGTCCTCGGGACCGAAGAGGGTGCCCTCGTCCATCGCCCACACGTCGACGGGCAGGCCCTCGAGCAGCGCCGCCGCCTCCTCGATGCCCGCGAGGACGCCGAAGGTCCAGTCGGTCTGCGGGAAGCTCTTGAGCCGGATCTCCGCCTTGACTCGCTTGTTGAGGCCCTTCGCGCGCAGGATCTCGACGGTGCGCTCGAAGTAGACGTCGGAGACCTCGCCCGCCTTGATCTCGGGCTCGGAGGCCATGTGGAAGGCGCGCTTGGGCTGGCTCTTCATAGGGATGCAGACACCTCCCGGCCCGGCAATAAGGACAATAAAAAAGTGGACGGATTGTCCCAGAAAGCCCCGGGGAAGTCAATCAATGGGGAGCCCGTCGTGCGTGGCAAAGTACCGCCCCACAAGGTCTTTCGTCCGGGCGGTTACAGCTTGAGGGTCTTGAGATACGCGCGGAAGGCGTCGGCCAGGTCCGGCCGGGCCAGGGCGAACTCCACGGTGGCCTTGAGGAAGCCGAGCTTCTCGCCGGTATCGTGGCGCTTGCCCTCGAACTCGACAGCGTAGATCGGCCGGCGGCCGCGCAGCGCGCGGAGCCCGTTCGTGAGCTGGATCTCGCCGCGGGAGTCGGGCACGGTCTCCTGCAGGATCGGGAACAGGTCGGGGGTGAGCACGTAGCGCCCGATGATGGCCAGGTCCGAGGGCGCGTCGCGCGGGTCCGGCTTCTCCACGAGATCCTGCACCTCGTAGACGTTCGCCCCGAGGCCGCGGGCCGCGATCACGCCGTAGCGGCCGATCTCTTCGCGCGGCATCCGCATCACCGCCAGCACCGGGCCGTCGTGGCGCTCGTACACGTCGAGGAGCTGGCGCATGCACGGCACCCGCGAGACGATGATGTCGTCGCCCAGGAACACGCCGAAGGGCTCGTCGCCCACGAGGGGCCGGGCGCAGAGGATGGCGTGGCCGAGCCCGAGCGGCTCCTTCTGGCGCACGTAGGAGACCGACGCGAGCTCGGAGATCGTCTTGATCTGGGCGAGCTCCTCCAGCTTCCCGCGGTCGTTCAGGTAGTACTCGAGCTCGAAGGCCGCGTCGAAGTGATCCTCGATCGCGCGCTTGTTCCGCCCCGTCACGAGGATGATCTCCTCGAGCCCGGAGGCCACCGCCTCCTCCACCACGTACTGGATGGTGGGCTTGTCCACGAGCGGGAGCATCTCCTTCGGCTGCGCCTTGGTGGCGGGCAGGAAGCGGGTGCCGAGACCGGCGGCGGGGAACACGGCCTTCCTCACTTTCATCGAATCCGACGATACACGAGGCGCAGGGGAAAAGGAACTCAGCCCGCGGGCTGGCCGTCCTCCGGCGTGCGCACCTGGATGCTCAGCTTCTTGATCCGGTACCAGAGGCTGCGCTCCGAGATGCCGAGCACCTTGGCCGCGCGCGCCTGCACGCCCTGGGTCTGCGCGAGCGCGTCCAGGATCATGCGGCGCTCCCACTCCTCGAGCGCCTCGTCGAGCGTGCCGGTCAGCGCCGGCTCGCTCTCCGCCGCGGCGGGCCGGGCCTGGACCGCGCGCTGGATCGCGGGCGGGAGATGCTCGGGGTTGATCACGCCGTCGCTCATCACCATGGCGCCCTCGAGCACGTGCTGCATCTCGCGCACGTTGCCCGGCCACGCGTAGGTCCACAGGCAGCGCAGGGCCTCGGGCGAGAGGATGGCGGGCGGGCGGTTGAGCCGCTTGGCCGCGCGCTCCAGCAGGTGGGTGGCCAGGAGCGGCAGGTCGTCCAGGCGCTCGCGCAGCGCGGGCAGGTGCATGCCTACCCCCTGGAGGCGGTAGAACAGATCCTGGCGGAACGTCCCCTGCGCCACCAACGCTTCGAGGTCCCGGTGCGTGGCCGCGATCACCCGCACGTCGGCCGCGATGGTGCGCGTGCCCCCGACCCGCTCGAACTCGCGCTCCTGGAGCACCCGCAGGATCTTGGCCTGCATGGGCAGCGGCATGTCGCCGATCTCGTCCAGGAAGAGCGTGCCCTCCTTCGCGAGCTCGAAGCGGCCGGGCCGCGCCCGTACCGCGCCGGTGAAGGCCCCGCGCTCGTGGCCGAACAGCTCGGACTCGAGCAGGCCCTCGGGGATGGCCGCGCAGTTGACCGGCACGAACGGCCCGTCCTTGCGGGAGCTGAGGCGGTGGATGCCCCGCGCCAGCACTTCCTTGCCGGTGCCGCTCTCGCCCAGGATCAGCACCGTGAGGTCGGTGGGGGCGGCGCGATGGGCCATCTCCACCACGCGCTTGAGCGCCTCGCTCTGCCCGATCAGCCCCTCGACCCCGCTCGGCTGGCTCTCGCGGAGGACCTTGATCTGCTTCTGCAGCCGCCGGCGGTCGAGCGCGCGCGCGACCACGACCTGGAACTCGTCCATCTTGAGCGGCTTGGTGAAGAAGTCGTAGGCCCCGCGCGTGATCGCCTCCATCGCGGTCTCGCGCGTGCCGTGCGCGGTCATGACGATGATGGGCGTGTCCGGCGCGAGCTCGCGGCACTTCGGAATCGCGTCGAGGCCGTCCATGTCGGGCAGCCGGACGTCGAGGAGAATCAGGTCGTAGGGGGTCGCCTTGAGCTTGTCGAGCAGGGCGCCCGCGGTGGGCGCGACCTCGGGCTCGTAGCGCTGACGGCGCAGGGCCTCGCGGAGGACGAAGGCGAGATCCTCGTCGTCCTCCGCGATGACGATGTGCTCGCTCATGACGCGAGGGTCACGGGGAAGCTCAGAACATCCGCCGGGCGCCGAGCTGCGGGTCGAAGCTCCGCCCCAGCCAGAGCGGCACCGGCAACCCGGTATCGAAGCCCCACGTGCTCCTCGGCTCGGTCCGGTAGGTCCAGCTCAGCCCGACGCGCACGAGCCCGCCCTCCGCGAAGACCTTGATGCTGGCCGGATCCACCTGGATGCCCGCCCGGCGGGCGCCCATCAGCACGCTGCTGCGGAGGTCGGTCAGGAACTCGGCCGAGTACAGGTCGGAGGCGTTGCGCTGCCGCTGCCGCTCCCAGGCCCCCGTGAACGCCTGTTCGGTCAGGTCGTTGGTCTGGAAGTAGGAGTAGATGGCCTGCATGCCGTTGTAGCCGACCCACAGGAACACGGCCACCCAGAACGAGACCAGGAGGATCGTGCGGACCCGCATGGGTCGAGTGTAGACGTTTCCCCACGGCGGCGGCAACTTCCCTTGTGCTAGGCTGGGTTCGGTGCGATCCCTCGCCGCCTCCTGGCGTGTCCTCCTCGCAGGAAGCCTGGCCGGCCTTGCCATCGTGGTGCTGGCCGCCGCCAACCCGCTCAGCTTCTTCGAGATCGCCGAGCTCAAGGCCCTCGACGCGCAGTTCACCCTGCGCGGGCCCCGCGAGCCGCAGTCGCCCATCGTGGTGGTCACCATCGACGAGGACTCGTTCGACGGGCTCAACCTGGCCTGGCCGTGGCCGCGGGCGGTCCACGCCAAGTTCCTCGACATCGTGGGCCGCGGCGGGCCGGTGGCGATCGGCATGGATATCCTGTTCACCGAGCCGTCGTCCCGGGGACCCGCCGACGATGTCGCGCTGGGCGCCGCGGTGGATCGGGTGCGCGATCGGATCGTGCTCGCGGCGGCCCTGACCACGGTGGGCGACGCCTCCTTCGTCAAGCAGGCCCTGAACCCGCCGATCCCCGAGATCCGGGGCAAGGCCGCCTTCGGCTCCGCCGACTACGACTCCGACGCCGACGCCTTCGTCCGCCGCGCGACGCTCAAGCGCAACTTCCAGGACCGGGAGTGGCCGGGCTTCGACCTCCTGATCTATCGGCTCGGGGAGCGCGCGGGGCTGGCCCGCGGGGCCGCGCCCGCGGGCAGCGAGCTGCTGGTCAACTACCGCGGGGGCCCCAACACCTTCCCGATGATCGCCTACCACCGCGTGGTGACCGGGGAGATCCCGTCGGAGGTCTTCGCGGGCAAGATCGTCCTGGTGGGCGCCACCACGCCGACGCTGCACGACATCTTCCCCACCCCGTTCGCGGCGCAGTCGGGCATGTCGGGGGTCGAGATCCACGCCCACACCCTCGAGACCCTGTTCCAGGGCATCCCGCTGCGCCGGGCCTGGCGCTTCCTGGTACCGGTGGTGGCGGTCCTCGCGGGCGCGGCGGCGGCGTGGACGGCCACCGCGCTCCGGCCGCTGCCCGCCTTCGGCGTCGTCGCGGCGGGCGTGGGCGCCTACCTGGGGGCCAGCCACGGGGCCTTCCTGTGGGGCCGCTACTGGATGGAGGTGGTGCCGGTGCCGCTGGCCCTCTTCATCACCTACGCGGGCACGGTGGCCAAGAACTTCACGCAGGAGCAGCGGGAGAAGCGGCGGCTCTCACGCTTCTTCTCGCCCGACGTGGTGGCCGAGATCGTGCGGCACAAGGACGACGCCAAGCTCGCGGCCAACCGGCGGCGCATGACCGTGCTCTTCTCCGACATCCGCGGGTTCACCTCGATGTCGGAGAAGATGCAGCCGGAAGAGGTCGTCACGTTCCTGCGCGAGTACCTCACCGTGATGACCGAGGCGGTGTTCAAGCACGGGGGCACCGTGGACAAGTACATCGGCGACGCCATCATGGCGCTCTACAACGTGCCGTTCGAGGCGCCGGACCACGCGCTCCGCGCGGTGCGAACCGCGCTCGAGTTCCAGGAGCGCCTGCACCCGCTGGCCGAGCGCTTCGCCGCGAAGCACGGCGGCACGCTGGCCTGCGGCGTGGGCATCCACACCGGCGACGCGGTCGTGGGCACCATCGGCTCCGAGCAGCGCCTCGAGTACACCGCGATCGGCGACACCATCAACCTGGGCTCGCGGCTCGAGGGGCTGACCAAGGAGTTCAGCGTGCCCATCATCATCAGCGAGGCCACCTACGCGGAGGTGCGCGAGCACTTCGGGGTCCGCGACCTCGGCGAGGTCACGGTCAAGGGCAAGGTGATCCCGGTGAAGATCTACGCGGTGCTCGGCCCCCTGCTGAAGCCGGGGGCGAGCGCGGTCGAGGCCGGCGCGGGAGCGGCCACGTTCAACTCCCGCTCCGCCCCGCGCCGCATGATAGAGGGCCACGTGTCCATCTCGGACGGCGAGCTGACCGTGGTGGCCGAGGCGAGCGATCTCTCCCGCACCGGCATCGCGGTCCACGCGGTGCCCCGCCGGCTCGAGCCGGGCGAGATGGTCTCCCTGCTGATCGCCCTGCGCGATCACCCGGAGCCGTTGAACATCGAGCGCGCCGAGGTGATGTGGGCGCGCAAGGACACCGCCGGCCTCCGCTTCCTCGACCTCTCCCCCGCCACCCGCGCCACCCTGGAAACCCTGACCACCCACGCCTAGCAACACCACCGGTAAGCGCCGGTAGACCCGGCAGGTAGCGTGGCGAGCGGAGCTACTCGCGCGCAGCGGAGAGCTGGATGTTGATCGCCTGCTCGAGGTAATCGAGGGAGAACGGCTTGGGGACGTAGTCGGCCGCGCCGAGCTGGAGCAGGTGCGCCGTCGTGTCGATGTCGTCGTTGACGGTGATCATGATCACGGGCAGCGAGGGCGAGCGGATGGCCAGGCGCTTGAGAGTCTCGAGGCCGTCCATCACCGGCATGTGCATGTCCAGCAGCACGACGTCGGCCATGAACGTGTCGAGCGCCGCCAGGGCCAGCTGACCGTTCTCGGCGATGCGCACCTCGTAGCCCCGCTGAGTGAGGAAATGCTCCATGAGCTGGCGCACTTCCGGCTCATCGTCCACTACGAGGATCTTCTTCCCAGGCATGCCCCGATACTACTCTCCGGGCCGATTTATCTCCAAGGTCCGTGGGAGACCGGGCGACGGGTCTTGGCGGTGCAGCCGGAGCTTCGCTTTTTGTATTCGCTCGGCTCGCCTTCGGCTGCACCTCGCCAGGCCACTGCCGCGCGAGTCAACGGCCCGCGCGGTTAGCGGACCTGGATGACCTCGTTGGGGACGCCCAGGCGGGCGACCTCGCGGCTGGCCGCCTCCGCCTCGGGGCGCGAGGCGAAGTTGCCGTGCCGGAGGCTGACCTGGCCCGCGCGCGTGGGCTCGGTGGCCACCCGGGCGTCGTAGCCCCCGGCCCGGAGCTTCTCGGCGAGCTGCACCGCGGTCCGCAGGGGCAGCGGCGGGCCCACCCGCACCGTCACCCCCGTGCGCCCGACCAGGAGCACGCTGGGCGGATGGCCCTCCTTCTGCAGGCGCTCGACGGTCGCCTGGCCCTCCTCCGGGTCCTTCAGGGAGGACACCTGCACCGCGAAGAGCTTGGCGGGCGTCTGCAGGCGGAAGCGCACCGTGGAGAAGCCGGCCTGGTTGAGCTTGGCCTCCACGCGCTCGGCATCCTCGGACAAAGGGAAGGTACCGAGAGCCAGAGCGTAGCGAACCGGCGGCGGAGTGGTCGGGGCGGCAGCTATCTCGCGAGACTCCTCGGGGCGCTCCGGTGGCGGCGTCTTGACGACCGGAGCGGGGACAGGCGCGACCGGCGTGGTCGCGACCGCAGACGGCGCCGGTGCGGGCGGAGCGGCCGGCCCGGAAGGCTCCGGCGTCACCGGGACGATCACCGAGGGTGCGGCGACCGCCGGCGGATTAGCCGGCGCGTCCATGGCCGGTGACGGCGCCGCGGCCGCGGGCGGCGCGATGGACTCCTCCGCGGGGCGCGAAGCGGCCCAGAGCTGCAGGAGCCGGTGGATGCCCCCCGTGGGCCCGGGCGACAGGAAGTGATCCCCCCATCGCAGCAGGCCCACGAGCAGCAGCGCCAGCGCCGCGAGCAGGAGAAACCCCGGCCAGACGTGACGGTATCTCACGGGCTTCCTTGACAGTCCAAGACGGCAGTCGCTATCATCCGGTCGCCCCAGAGGTCCGTTGCGCCGGGGCCCACTGGTAGAGTACATACATGAGCCGCCGCCCGATACTGATCGCCGTGCTTGCCATCCTCCTGGTCGCCGCGGGGGGGGGCGGGTATCTGCTTCGCGATCGCCTGGGCCGTAGCGTGGCCGCGCCGGTGCCCAGCAGCCCGCAGGCCGCCAGCGGCCTGGCGCTCGCCGAGGCGCTGCAGCTCGGCTTCGTGGACGTGGCCCAGCATGTCCGCCCTGCCGTCGTGCACCTGGGGACGATCCAGCGGGCGAAGAGCCGGCGTGGCCCCAACGTGCCGCAGGGCAACGATGATCCCTTCTTCCGCGATTTCTTCAATCAGTTCTTCGGCTCCGAAGGGCCCGACAACCGCTCCGAGTTCCGCCGGCCCGGCCTGGGCTCCGGCGTCATCATCGACAAGCGGGGCCTGGTCCTCACCAACTTCCACGTCGTCAAGGGCGCCGACGAGATCCTGATCCGGCTCTCCGACAAGCGAGAATACCGCGGACAGATCCTTGGAACCGACCCGAAAACGGACCTCGCGGTGGTCAAGTTCCAGCCGGACCACGAGCTCACGGTGGCCACCCTGGGCAATTCGGACGCGCTCCGGGTCGGCGAATGGGCCATCGCCATCGGCAACCCGTTCGGCCTGGATCAGACGGTGACGGTGGGGGTCATCAGCGCCACCGGGCGCTCGGACGTGGGCATCGCCACCTACGAGAACTTCATCCAGACCGATGCCTCCATCAATCCCGGCAACTCCGGTGGGCCCCTCGTCAACCTCAGGGGGCAGGTCATCGGGGTCAATACCGCCATCGTGGCGGCGGGCCAGGGCATCGGCTTCGCCATCCCGATCAACATGGTGAAGCGCGTGGTGGACCAGCTCGTGGACAAGGGCAAGGTGGTGCGCGGCTGGCTCGGAGTGGCGCTGCAGCCGCTCTCTCCCGACCTCGCCCAGAGCCTGGGCCTGGGCGGCACCAACGGCGCGGTGGTGGGCTCCACGATCACCGGGAGCCCGGCGGCGCAGGCCGGCCTCCAGCAGGGCGACGTCATCGTCGCCTACGACAGCACGCCCGTGGACGACTACCGGCATGTGCAGCGGCTGGTGGCGGAGACGCGGGTGGGCAAGAGCGTGACGCTCCAGATCGTGCGGAAGAAGCAGAAGATGGACGTCGCGGTCACCATCGCCGAGGTGCCGGACGAGACCACCCGGCGTCCCGGCCCTCCCCCCAAGCCCTGACGCGCTACGCGACGAAGGGCGGGATCGGGGGCAGCTCCATCTGCCGCGCCTTCACCTCGTGCACGCCCTCGACCCCGCGAGCCACGTCCATCGCCTCGTCCATGACCGCGGTGCCCTCGAGAGTCACCACACCGGCGCGCGCCTCGACCGAGATGCGGTACTTGCGCGTCTCCGGATGCGTGGCCAGCGCCACCTGCACCCGGGAGGCGAGCGAGCGGTCGGCCACGAGCTGCGAGCTCGCCGGCGTCGCGGCCAGCTCGGGCTGACCCACCACACCCGCGAGCAGGCCCACCACCGCCGTCGTCAGGAGCTTCTCGGTGTTGACGACCAGGTCATAGAGCGCCGGATCGGTGATGCCGACCTCGTAGAGGTACCGCATGCGCCCGGCCTTCTCGGCGTCGTCGCGGCGCACGAGCTCCGAGACGGTGCGCGGGTTGGTCTGCTCGCCCATCGGCCCGGCCAGCTTCTTGGTGAGCCGCTTGACCCGCACGTCGAACGGCGCCATGACCCGCACGCGCAGCACGTGGGGGATGCCGCGCAGGAGCCACTGCCCGCCGCGCCCCATCAGCACCACGTTGTCCTTCTCGGCGAAATCGTAGAGCGCGGTCTGGATCACCGTGATGTAGCGGCGCGTCTCCGCGTCGAAGCGCTCGAAGAGCGAGGGCTTCGACTCATCGAGATGCGAGAGCTTCTCCTCGAGCAGCCCGTACTTCTGGGCCGCGTTGGAGACGAGGTCCTGGTCCACGTAGCGGTAACCCAGCCGGTCCGCCAGCTGCTGGCCGATCTCCGGTCCGCCCGCGCCGATCTCGTGAGACATGGTGATGATGGCCATGGCGTGTCACTCCTTCCGGTACTTCGCCTTCAGCGCGGCGGGGGCGATGGCGATGCGCTTGCCCCCGACGTCGTCGAGCACGTAGACCTCGTCCGCGAGGCTACCGCTGGCGAAGACCTCGAACACCTCGAGCGCTTCCTCGAGCGAGCTGCCGGCCGGCCGCTCGTCCATCATGCGCTCCACGTCCTGGCGCTTGAGCCGCACGATTCAGGCCGCCTGCCGGATGATTCTGGCCATTGAAAGCTGGGCTACTTGAGTATCAGGAAACCCCGATCAAGACAAGGCCCCCAACCCGGCCGGTGACGGCCCCTGGCCTAGACCCGACCCCGATGGCAGGATAGGACTGCCATGGCAAGCGCCCGGGGGCATCTCCCGCTGGTGGTGGCGTTCACGGCGCTGGCCTGGCTGGCCGGCTGCTCCCGCGCGGTCATGACCACGCCCTCCGTCCCGCCCGCCGCGGGCATGGAGGAGGTGGGGATGGCCTCCTGGTACGGGGCGGCCCACCACGGCCGCCGGACGGCCAGCGGAGAGGTGTTCGACATGAACCGGCTCACCGCCGCGCACCGGACGCTGCCCTTCGGCACGCGCCTCCTGGTGACCAACCGCGACACGAGCCAGTCCGCCGAGGTGCGGGTCAACGATCGCGGCCCCTTCGTGGAGGGCCGCATCCTCGACGTCTCCTACGCGGCCGGCCGCCTTCTGGGCGCGGTGGGCCCCGGCGTCATCCCGGTCAGAGTGCGCGTCCTCTCGCTTCCCGCCCGCTCATCCTCGGGCTTCGAGCCGCAGGAATGGGTCAGTGAAGCACGGCCTTCGAGGGGGGCGAGATGATGCGGTGGACCTCGATGGCCTCGGTGATGTTCTTCAGCCGCTCGTTCCCCACCCGCTCGAGGCGGTAGCGCCCGCCGAGGCGGCGCACCGTTTCCGGGCCCGCCAGGATCTCGCCGTCGCCCGCCGCGGCGGCGAGCCGCGCGGCCAGCGTGGTGACCATGCCGCTCGCGGTGAAGGTCCACCGGGTGCCGCGGCGGCCCTCGAAGCGCGTGGAGCCGACCAGGGCCGGCCCCGAGTTGATCCCGATGTGGATCGCGAGCGGATTGTCGAGCCTCCTTCTGGTTGAGCGCCTCGGTGAGGGCGAGCAGCATCAGTCCCGCGTTCACCGCCCGCGCGCCGTGGGCGGTGGGGTCGCCGTCCTGGAAGATCGCCATGAAGCCGTCGCCCGACGTCTCGTTGATGTCGCCGCCCGCGTCGGTGATGCGGTCCAGGAAGCTGCCGAAGTACCGCTCCACGAGCGCGTTGAGATCCACGGGGAGACGCGCTCGGCCAGGCGGCTGTAGCCGCTGATGTCCACGAAGAGCACGGTGACGTCGAGCTCCTGCTTGGCCAGCTCCGGCGCGTCGGGATTGGCCGCGACCAAGCGCTTGACCGCGTCGGGCACGAACTTGGCGAAGTGGTCGCGGACGCGCGTGACCTCGCCCAGGCGCTGATCCACGTCGCGCTTGCGGGCCAGCACGGCCTGCACCCGGGCGATCAGCTCGCGCTCGTCCACCGGCTTGGTGAGCACGTCGTCGGCGCCGTGCTCGAGGAGCTTCACGCGATTCTCCACGCCCTGCAGCGCGGTCATGATGATCACCGGCACGAGCCGGGTCGCCTCGCGCTCCCGCAGGGTCCGGCAGACCGCGAAGCCGTCCATGCGCGGCATCATGACGTCGAGAATGACCAGGTCCGGCGGGTCGTTGATCGCCTTCTGGACGGCCTCCTCGCCGTTGGCGGCGCCGATCGGCTCATAGCCGAGCCGGCGGAGGACGTGCTCGACGTACTTGACGATCTCCGGCTCGTCGTCGACGACGAGCACCTTGAACGGGTGCGCCATCTGTCTATCGGCGAGTCTAGCAGACAAACCACGGGGCCGGCCCACCCTGGTGGCGGGTGGCGCCGGCCCCGATGAATGCGGCGGAACGGAGCGTTACGAGCGCGGGGCGGCCGGCGGAGGCTGGCGGAACGGAGTGTGGCAGGTGCCACAGGCCTGGCGGCCGAAGTCCTTCACGAGATCCTGCGTGAGCTGCTCGTTCTTGGCCCGGGCCGCGTCGCGAAGCTTCTCGGCCTGCACGCCGAGATTCTTGGCCGCGGCCTCGAACTCGGGCCACTTCTGCCAGACCTCCGGCTTCGCCTTCGACTTCTCGGTGCCCGAGCCCGCCGGGAACAGGGCCGCGATCTGCTGCGAGTAGAGGGCGAGCACCTCCGCGTTCACCGCGACACCCTCGATGTTGCCGGCCTTCGCCTTGGCCTGGATGTCTCCCCAGTTGGCGCCCGACCGACTTCATCAGGCGCTGGCGATCCGCGACCACGTCGCCGCTCCCCATCTTCGACGCGGACTGGGTGGCGCATCCGGCGGCGACTCCGATGACCAAGCTGGCAGTGACGATCACGCTGGCGGTGAGTCTCAGTCGTCCGTTCATCGTGCCTCCTCTGGCGGATCGGGGCGCGCTTCCGCGGCTGGCCGTCCGGCTGGTGAAGGTTGACCCTACTCGATCCTGTTCTTGATGGCCGGGATGGATTTCAGGTACTTGGCGATGGCCTGCCGATCGGCCTTGGTCAGGTCCTTGTAGCCCGCCGAAGAGCCCTGGATGACCTCCATCATCAGCCCGCCCGATACGTCTCCATCGGGCTTGTTCCCCGATTCGAGGTAGTCGGTGATCTGCTCTTCGGTCCAGCTCCCGAGTCCCGTCTCGCGATCCGGCGTGATGTTCGGCACCGCGGAGCCTTCCGGGCCCTTGCCCTTCTGGTTCCCGGCCAGGAAGCGGGTATTGTCCACCGCCATCGTCATGGTCCGGGGCGTGTGGCACTCACCGCAGTGGGATACCGCGCGCGTCAGGTACTCCCCGCGCGCGACCCCCGAGGTCGCCGCCGACTTGGGCGGCGTCTCGACCGCCGCGAAGGTGGCCAGCCAGGCCGGCAGGAACACGCTCTCGAACAGCGGGACCGAGATCTTCTTGGCCGGCGTCGCGCGATTGACCGGGGGGACCGAGCGCAGATAGACGACCACGTCCTTCAGGTCCTGCTCGGTCATGCCGTTGAACACGGTGTAGGGATGCACCGGGATGAGCCGCTCGCCGTTCGGCCGGCGCCCCAGCCGCGTGGCGGTGATGATCTGCTCGTCCGTCCACTTGCCGATCCCGGTGGTGGGGTCCGGCGTGATGTTCGAGGAGTACACGGTCCCGAACGGCCCGTCGTACTTGCGGCCGCCCGCGTTGAGCGGCTGCTTCGCCACGGTGTGGCAGCCGCAGCCCGCCGCCGCGCCGAAGACGTACTTGCCCCGGGCGATCTGCTCCCGAGTGGTCTGGGCGGCCGCGTCCGAGGCGGCGACCATCAGCAGCAGGACCGAAAGATAGAGTATGGGCGCCATCTCACGTTATGCCTCAAAACCATCGATTGGACTCCGAGGTTCCCGGCCCGCCGAAGATATCACGGCAGGGCGGGCCGCCGGGGCTCGCGCACCCGTCCCAGCAGCAGGGCGAGCCCGGCCAGGCTCCCCAGCGCCGCCACCACGAACACCGCCGGAAACCCGAGGGCGTCGGCCATGAGCCCGGCCATGAGCGGGGCGCCGAAGGCCACCGGCGTCAGCAGGGTGGTGCCGAGCCCCACGTAGGTGGGCCGCGCGGCCGGGCTCGGCGCGAACTCGAGCAGCACGCTCAGGCCCGAGACGTTCATCGCGGCCAGGTGGACGCCCTGCAGGGCGAACACGACGATGAACAGCTCGAGCGACGGCACGAGCAGCGCCGCGACATTGGCGAGCAGGAGCGCCCCCGCCCCGATGCCGAGCGACGCCAGATGCCCGGCGCGATCGGCGAGGGCGCCCAGCGCCAGGTTGCCGGTCATCTGCCCCGCGAGGAGGGCCGTGGTGAACACGCCCACCGCCCAGTCCGGCGCCGCGTAGTGGCGGAGGGCGAACACGGTGTAGAACCCGGACGCCATCATGCCGACGTAGATGAGCGCGCGGGAGAGGAGGAACCAGCGCAGGTTCCGATCCTCGCGCAGCAGCCGGCCGGCGCGCCGCAGGTAGGCGCCGAGCGGCGGAGCGCCCTCCACCGCGGGCGCCCGCGGCTCGCGCACCCGCGCGAGCGCCGCGTAGGACAGGCCCACGCACAGCGCCGCCATGAGGAAGCACACCGCGTAGCCGTCGGGCGCCGGCATCCGCGCGAGCACCCACGCGACGAGCACGCTGCCCAGCAGGCCGCCCGCGCCGCCCAGCAGGTTCGAGACGGCGAAGAAGCGTCCGCGGAGTCCCACCGGCACCGCGCGGGCCACGATGTCCATCCACGCCGGCATCAGGACGCCGCCCACGCCGGTGATCAGGAGCAGCATGCCCAGCATCAGAGCGAGCGAGAGCCCGGGCGCCGGGCGGGCCAGGAAGAACGCGACCGCGGCCAGGCCGAGGAACGGCAGCCGCTCCCAGATCGTGTAGCGCAACACGAAGGGCAGCTTCCGGGCGAGCGATTCGGTGTAGCCCGCCCAGAACAGCGACGGGAGATTCCATCCGAGCGTCATCAGCGCCGGGATCGCGCCGATGACGAGGTTGGAGGCGCCCAGATGGGCGGCGAAGGCAGGCAGGATCGTGCTCTGCGACGCGAACGATAGCCCGACGAGGAAGAGGCCGAGATCGACGCTCAGGGTGACGACGTTGTGGCGGACGTGACGGCGCGCGAAGGATTCGCCGTCGTCGGATTCGTGGGGTGGAGCGGGAAGGACTCCGGTCACCGCCCGCCGAGAATACCCCGGTGAGGGCGGGGCGACAAGCCGAGGGCGGCCCCGAAGGGCCGCCGCTCAGGACATCAGCATGCGCCGGCGATCGCCGATGGAGAGCACGTCGTTGAGCGAGGACACCGCGCGCCGCGACGAGCCCGGGGGCGTGATGCGCGACCCCTCGGCCGCGCTCCCGTCCGAGCGCGTGAGCGCTTCCGCGTGCCGGTAGGCCTTCAGCTTGTACTGCAGGCAACGCAGGCTGATCCCGAGCTGCCGCGCCGCCTGCGTGCGATTGCCGCCCACGCCGTCGAGCGTCTGGAGAATGTACTGCTGCTCCAGGTCCCGCAGCGTCAGCCCCGCCGGCAGCCCCGGCTTGCCGGAGTCGCCGCGCTTGCCGGCCGCCTCCGCGAGCGGGAGCACGTCGACGTCGATGGTATCGTTCTCGCTCAGGACCACCGCCTGCTCGATGCAGTTCTCCAGCTGCCGCACATTGCCCGGCCACTCCGCCCCCAGCAGCAGCTCCGTCGCCCGCCCCGTCAGCCGCGGCACCCGCTTGTGGTGCGCCGCCGCAAACTTCCGCAGGAAATGCTCCACCAGCAGCCCAATGTCCCCCCGCCGCGCCCGCAGCGGCGGCACCTCGATCATCACCACCGCGATCCGGTAGTACAGAGTCCTCCCGAAACTGCCCCTCCCGCACCGCCCGCCGCAGATCCTTGTTCGACGCCGTGATCAGCCGAATGTCCGTCCGCGTCGGCTTGCTCCCCCCCACCTTCACGAACTCCCGCGTCTGGATCACCCGCAACAGCTTCGCCTGCAACGGCATCGACAGCTCGCTGATCTCGTCGATGAACAGCGTCCCCGTGTGCGCCAGCGCGAAGAACCCCGTCCGGTGCTCCACCGCCCCCGTGAAGCTGCCCCGGACGTGCCCGAACAAGTGGCTCTCCATCAGCCCCTCCGGAATCGCCGTGCAGTCCAGCGTCACCAGCGGCCGGTCCCCCCGCGCGCTCTGCTCGTGAATCGCCCGCGCGATCAGCTCCTTGCCCGTCCCCGACTCCCCCGAGATGCACACGTTCGCGTCCCCGGCCGCCACCTTCTCGATCTTCGCCAGCACCTCCGCCAGCTGCGGCGACTGCCCGATCAGCCCGTGGGCCGCCGCTCCGCCGCCGGATCCCAGCCGCCGACCGCCAAGCCCCAGGCGACTGACCACGCGCCCCAGCGCCGCCGTCAGCTCCGCTTCCTCCGCCGGCCGCTCCAGCCACTGCACGCCGGGGAGAGGCGGTGGGGCGTCCGCGCTATCGCGAGGCCCCAGGACCACCACCGGGCTGTCGCCCTCGAGGCCGCGCAGCCGCTGGCCCAGCTCCCAGGCCGTCAGGGGCGCCTGCAGGTTCACGATCACCAGCGCCGGCCGCCCGTGCGCCCGGATCGCCATCTCCAGCTCATGCAGTGAGCCGACGAAGTGCGGCTCCCACCCATATAGCGTCGCGAGCCCGCGCACCGGAGCCGACAGCTCCAAGGTCTCGTCAAGAATCAGGACATTCACAGTTTTGCGCTCCTCGAAGGATTTGCGCTACGCAGACGGTTCCACGCAACGCGTGTGCCATCGAAGGATTGCAATGCGGGCGGGGACTTACACGCTTCAGGATCGGGGGCCGACGCCAAAAGGTGGTTGCTGAAGCTCCAAATCTTGTCACCGAAATCGCGTCAGCCGATCGGCAGAATCCCCAACCGGCGGCGGCAGCGCCTCCAGGCGGCCGCACCCAGTAGTGCGAGATTGGACCCGACGAGCAGAAGCGTGGCCGGCTCGGGTGTCGGCGCCAGGTCCCCCGGATCGCCCGGATCGAGCGTCGGCGCCAGGCTCGAGACGCGCGGCCCTCCACCGGGCCCGCCGCCGTGCCAAGGGCCGAGATTGCCGAGACCGGGATAGCCGCCTGGCCCGAACCCGCTCGGAGCGCCCCCAGTCCCCGTGCCGCCCCCGGGGGTGCTCACGAACTCCACCGGGGAGGACGGCGCGGCCCCGCCCCCGGGACTGCCATCCGACAGATCCGATGACCCGAGCTGGGCGAGCATGCCCCGCGCGAGAGCGGTGGGGCTGTCCGAGGGCGTCGCGTCACTCTCATCGCCCGGGAGACCGCTGCCCGGGAGGCCCTCCGCGGAGGTGATCATGGTCAGGTTGCTCGGCGGCTTTGCCGGCGGAGGGGACGGCGGCGGCGCGTGGGTACGCCCCATCAGGGCGTCCCACACGTCGCCCGGGATCTGCGCTACGGCGGCCGCGCTGCGCGGATCGCGCACCGGGCCGGGCAGCGCCGAGGCGCCCGGCAGGCCGCCCAGGCCGCCACGGAGCGGCCACAGGTAGAGCGGCAGCAAGATCAGCAGCAGGATGGCGAGGGCAATCAGCCCCCGTCGACCGTGACGCGAGGGCAGAGGTTCAGCGTCCTGCATGCCCAGAGGGAATAGCGAAGGCCATGCCACGGGCCGAGACGCGAAAATCCCAGATCACTCCGGTACTTGAAGCGGACGAGACGCGTCGGGCAGGATTTGCGCGGGATTCGCCGCTTCCGGTGAGAGGCCGCGGGTGCTCACTCAGGGCAACCCGGTACCCATCGCGGGCCGACCGCCCATTGCGCTCATGGACCCGTCCAGCCTAGGATGACGGCCATGAAAATCACCGCCATCGATAGCGCCGTGCTGCGCATCCCGAACCGCAAGCCGATCGCGCTCGACTTCCCGCACCACAGCCTGGTCGTCGCGCACATCCGCACCGACGAGGGCCTCACCGGCCTGGGCTACACGCTCGCCTTCGGCGGCGGGGGCGTGGAGTCCATCCAGGCCTACCTCGACACGCGGCTCGCGCCGCTGCTGATGGGCCAGGACCCGCTGCTGGTGGAGCGGCTCTGGGAGCGCATGTACCGCGCGGATCGCGGCATCAAGCGGCAGGGCATCGCAGCCTACGCGCTCAGCGCGCTCGACATCGCGCTGTGGGACATCGTCGGCAAGGCCGCGGGCCTGCCGCTCTACAAGCTCTGGGGCGCGGTCACCGACCGCGTCCCTGCCTACGGCAGCGGCGGATGGCCGAGCTACTCGCTGGACGACCTGATCGGCGAGGCGGAGATGTACGTGGCGCGAGGCTGCCGCTACTACAAGCTGAAGATCCACGATCCCGACCCGCGGGCCAACCGGGAGCGCGTGCTCGCGGTGAAGAAGGCGGTCGGCGACGGCGTCCGGCTCATGGTGGACGTCAACCAGAAGCTCGACGTGCTCGGCAACTTCCGCCAGGCGCGGCTGCTCGAGGATCTGGACCTCGTCTGGTACGAGGAGCCGGTGCTGGCCGACGACCTCGCCGCGTGCGCGGAGGTGGCCCGCGGCATCAACATCCCGGTGGCCACCGGCGAGAACAACTACACGCGCTTCGAGTTCCGCGACCTCATCGAGCGGGGCGCCGCGCGCTACCTGATGCCCGATCTCTGCCGCGCCAACGGCTTCAGCGAGACGCTCAAGATCGGCCGCCTGGCCGCCGCCCACCAGCTCGCCGTCTCGCCCCACGTCGTGCACGAGCTGTCGCTGCAGGTGGCGGGCGCGCTGAGCAACGGCTTCCTCGTGGAGTGGATCGACTGGGTGCCCGAGGACCTCTTCGCCGAGATGCCGGTCATGCAGGGCGGCGACTTCCTCATCCCCGATCGGCCGGGCCACGGCGTGGCCCTGGCCCCGGGAGCGGAGAAGAAGTACCGCGTGGGCTGAGCCGGCGTCGCCCTCAGAACACCGCGAGCGGGTTGGCGGGCGAGCCGGTGCCGCCGACCACCACGAGCGGGGCGACGATCAGCATGAACTCGTCCCGCTTCTCCTCCACGCACGCGCGGCTGAGGGGCTCGAGGAGCGCGTTGTCCACGAGCGCGACCCCGTAGGCGAAGAGGGCGGCGTGCACCGCCCAGGGGATGTCGTACCCGACCGGCAGGTGGTCCAGCATGTCCCACACGAGCACGCTCACGTCGTGGTCACGCAGGAACTCGAGGCAGGAGACGTGCAGCCCGGGCCGCTCCATGGGGCCGGGCCCGAAGGGCCGACCATAGGGCTTCTCGCCGTTCGCCTCCTGCCAGGCCTCCCGTCCCGAATAGACGCACACCGCGTCGCCCGGCTCGAGCGTGAGCCCGCGCGCCCGCGCGATGTCCTCGAGCTCCCAGCCGTGCACGGGCCGGTCCCAGCTCACCGACGGCACCCCGCGGTGGCGCGGCACATCGAGGAAGACCCCGCGCGTGATGATGCCCTCGGCCCAGTGCTCGACGGAGCCGAAGGTCGCGCCGTCGAACGTGATCTCCTTCTTCGGATCGCGCCCATTCCACATCGCCTCCTCGTCCCACGTGTGGCAGAGCGCGTCGATGTGGGTGGAGGCGATGCCGTGATAGAAGATGCCGTAGTAGTCGGCGGCGAAGCCGCCCTTGCCGCGCGCCAGCGTCCGCATGTAGTGCTGCGCGGGCAGCGCGTTGTTGGGACCGGGCTCCTTGGGAAACGGGCGGCTCAGGGACACGCTCCGTCCCGTGCGCACGAGCCGGGCGGCCGTCGCGCGCTTGGCCGGGGTGATCAGATTGATCGCGCCGAGCTGGTCGTCCTTCCCCCAGCGTCCCCAGTTGCGGCGATCATGGATCAAGGCGCGCACTTCCTGCTCGGTCGGCAGCGGACGCTCGGGCATGGTGTTCCCTCCGGCGCGGGACTGTACGCCGAGTGGCGCGCTCCACGCAAGTCCGCCGCGCGCCGGGCCGATTGACGCGTCGCGTGGTCCGAGTTGACTGGCCCCCGGGCTTGTGTCATCGTCGCGGCTCCGGAGCCGCGCACGCGGCCCGGGCGAACGGAAGGGTCGCGGGAGGCCAGGTTGGGTAGTCGGAGTATCCAGTAAATCGAAGGTGGCTCCCCATGCAAGGTTCGCATTGTCAGCGCTAACCCCTGGACTCCGTTCGATTTCGGCGACTGGTACGGGGCTTGCCCCTATCCGAGGCTCGCGGGGCGACTCTCGCCTAGAGGAGAACAACCTGTGACGAAATCGAAATTGATCATCCAGAGCTCGCTGGCGATCCTGATGCTCCTGGTCGCGGCCAGCCTCTGCCCGGCCGCGGAGGACATGGGCATCATCACCGGCGGCGACAAGGGCACCTACTACCAGTTCGGCCTCGATCTGCAGAAGCTGACGAAGCCGACCGGCGTGAACCTGACGGTGCACACGTCGAAGGGCTCCATCGAGAACGTCTTCGCGGTGTACCAGCGCCCCGGCGTGCAGATGGGCATCGTGCAGTCCGACGTGCTCGCGTTCGTGGCCCGGGTGCAGTCGGACCCGGTCCTGACCCGCATCGCCAAGAAGACGCGCATGGTGTTCCCGCTCTACAACGAGGAAGTCCACCTGCTGGGCAAGCGGGGCATCCGCGATTTCGACGACCTGACCGGCAAGCGCGTGGCCATCGGCCGTGACGGGAGCGGCACCTATCTCACCTCGCGGCTGCTCTTCAAGCTCTCCGAGGTCGTGCCCGCCGAGATGGTGCCGATCGACACCGGCGAGGCGCTCGCCGAGCTCAAGGCCGGCCGCATCGACGCGATGTTCTACGTGGCCGGATACCCGGTGAAGCTGCTCAAGGACGACGTCACCGAGAAGGACGGCCTCGAGCTGATCCCGATCACGAACAAGAGCATCACCGAGTTCTATCCGCGCGCCGACATCCCCGCCAACGTCTACGAGTGGCAGAAGACCCCGGTCAACAGCGTGGCGGTCAAGGCGGTGCTCGTGTCGTTCGATTTCCGCCGGAAGGACTGCGACAACGTCGGCCGCTTCGCCCAGACGATACAGAAGCAGATGCCCTCGCTGCTCCAGAACGGCCACCCGAAGTGGAAGGTGGTCGATCTCAACTATCCGCTGAAGGGCTGGGAGCAGTACGACTGCGTGCGGAAGTACATCGGCACCGCCGCCGCGGCGCCCGCGACCGCGGCCAAGCCCGCCGCGAACGAGAATCCGGTCTTCAACGCGATCAAGGGACTTCTTGACGAGTAGACGCGTGGTATCCGGCGGCAACCGCTTTCTCTCGATCGGCGCCGCGGCCGGGAGCCTGGCGCTCCTGGCCGCGGTCGTGCTGATGCTCTGGCCGCCCGATCCGGGCGACTACGCGTTCACGCCGGGGCGGGACCGGCCCGACGGCGAGACGGTGGGCTGGGTGTCGAAGGTCGAAGCCAACACCATCCACGTCAACTCCGGACCGTTCGGGGGCGGCGTGGTACCGCTGGTGGTGACCAAGACCACGCGGATCACCGTCGGCGCCAAGGACGGCTGGTTCGAGGACATCCGGCCCGGCGGCCAGGTCAAGGTCGCCTACGAGCTCTACCACGGGCGACGCTTCGCCCGGAGCGTCGAGCTGCTCGTGGACGAGGGCTCGCGGCGTCCGGTGCGCGCCGCACCGCAGGTCAAGGGCCCCGCGGAGGCGCCCACGCCACGCCGAGCGGGTCACGAGCGCGCCCGCGCCCGACGGTCGCCGCAGCGCCCGCCGCCTACGCCCCCACGGCCGCCGCGCCCAGGCGCCGCGCCGATGCCCGTGACGCCCCCGCCGCCGGTCGTCGTGGCCCCGACGCCCCGGCCCGCGCCGGCCACGGCGCCGCGCGCCGCAGCGCCACGCCCGCGCCGGAGATCCGGCCGGCGCCGCGGCCCGAGCCCGCGCCGGCTCCGGCGAGGCCCCAGCCGGTCGAGATCGTTCCCCCGCCCCAGCGCGCGTCGACCACGACCCCCACGCGCAACGTGTCGGCCCCGGAGAACGGCTCGCGCGCGCCCGAGCCGGCTCGCGCGGTCGAGGCGGTCCGCCCGCCCGCTCCCGCGGCTCCGCGGCCCGCGGAGCCGGCCCGCGGCGCCGAGAGCGCGAGGCCACCGACGGCTCCGCCGCGGTGGACTGGCTGCTCAAGCGCCGCTAGGTCCCGCTCGGCCTAGCCGCTCCAGTCCGCGTAGGTCTGCGGGGAAAGCTGATCGGCGTCGCGGCCGGCCCAGTCCGCCCTTCGCCATGCGCGGCCACATCCGGTCGCCCGCCGCCTGCAGCGCGGCCAGGATCGCGCCCTCGTCGGCGGCGAGCACGCGGCCACCGTCCACCACCAGGCGCCCGTTGACGTAGACGCGGTCCACGTCCTCGTCGGCCGCGTTGTAGACCAGGTTCTTGATCGGGATCGCGCAGCGGCGTCATCCGCCACGAGGTGGCCTTCCACAGCACCAGGTCGGCCTTGGCCCCGGGGGCGATCCGCCCCAGATCGTCGCGCCCGAGCGCTCGCGCGCCGCCCAGCGTCGCCGCGTCGAAGGCGTGGGCGGCGGTGGTGGCCTCGGTATTGCGCTCCATCATCTTCGAGCACACCGCGGCCCAGCGCATCGCCTCGATCACGCTCTGGGGGTTGGTGTCGGTGCCGAGCGACATGTTGACGCCGGCCGCGCGGTAGCGCGCGAACGACTCCATGGCCACGCCCCGTCGCGCGAAGACCCAGACCGCGTGGGCCACCGAGCAGCCCGCGTCCGCCATGATGGCCACGTCGCCCGCCGGATAGTTCGTCCAGGACGAGCCGCCGATGATGATGGCGTGGCCGAGGATCGTGTTGGAGCCGAGCACCCCCAGCTCGCGCATCCAGGCGATGGGCGTCTTGCCGTGGCGGGCCACCATCTCGTTGAACTCCACCACCGACTGCGAGGTGTGCACCTGGTACGGCACGCGCGCCTCGTCCGCGAAGCGCTTCGCCTCCTGGAGCAGGGCGGGCGTGCAGGTATCGATCTGGGCGGGCGAGACGAAGCAGCGCACCAGGCCGCCGTGGGCGCCATCGTGCTTCGCGTGGAAGTCCACCGCGCGGCGCAGTCCCTGCCGGCCCTGCTCCTCGTTCCATTCCCACTCCACGCGCTTGCCGTCCCGGGTGAGCCAGCGCCCGGACCGGAAGGCCTGGCCCATGTACACGCGGATCCCGTAGTGCGCGGCGCGCTCGACCACGTACTCCCCGAGCCCGCCGATCTCCATGACGGTGGTGACCCCGCCCCGTAGCAGCTCGGCCATCGAGAAGTCCACGCAGGCGCGGCCGCCTTCCTCGTCCTGCCCCTCGCTGCGCACCGGCAGCATCTCGAAGAGGCCCGAGTACCAGAACTGCGGGGTGCCGCGATCCTCGATGAACGAGCGGTCCAGCGGCGAGCCGCCGATGTGGGCGTGGGTGGAGATCAGGCCGGGGGTCACGACGCGGTCGCGCGCGTCCACCGTCTCGTCCACGGTGCCGTCGAAGCGGGGCCCGACGTGGAGGATGTGGTCGCCTTCCATCACCACGACGCCGTCCCGCAGCAGGCGGTGGCCGCGGCCGTCGAAGGCGAGGATGTAGCCGGCCCGGATCGCGGTGCGCTTCGTCGCGCTCATGGAGGTGGCAGACTAGCCGCGCTCCCGGGACAAAGTCAAGGCGCGGTAAGATGCCCGCATGCCACTCCTTCGCCCGCGCCGCCTCGCTCCGGGTCAGACCATCGGGATGGTGGCGCCGTCGGCGGCGCCCAACGAGCCCGAGCGCATCCGCTTCGCCATCGACACGATCGAGTCGCTCGGCTTCAAGGTGAAGCCCGGCGCGCATCTCTTCGATCGCGACGGCTACCTGGCCGGCTCCGACGCCGCCCGCGCCGACGACCTCAACGGCATGTTCGCCGACGACGGGGTGGACGCGATCTGGTGCGTGCGGGGCGGCTACGGGGCGTCTCGGATCCTGCCCGCGCTCGACTACGCGCTCATGCAGCGCAAGCCCAAGGCGCTGATCGGCTACAGCGACATCACCGCGCTCCACGTGGCGATCCACCGCCACGCCGGCCTCGTCACCTTCCACGGGCCGGTGGCCTTTCGCGCGTTCACGCCCTACTCGCTGGGCGAGCTCAAGCGCGTGCTGTGGACCGGGGAGACGCCGGTGCGCCTCGGCGGGCCCCCGCCCTTCGAGCGGGCCGAGGGCCGGGTGGACTGGGAGAACCGGGTGGCCACGCTGGTGCCCGGCAAGGCGCGCGGGCGCCTGCTCGGCGGCAACCTCTGCCTGATGTCGCACCTCTGCGGCACACCCTACTTCCCCGACCTGCGCGGCGCGATCCTGTTTCTGGAGGACGTCGAGGAGGCGTACTACCGTATCGACCGGATGCTGACCCAGCTCTGGCTGTCGGGCGCGCTGGCGGGCGTCGCGGGAGTGGCGTTCGGGAAATTCACGAACTGCAATCCGTCGCCGTTCTTCCTGCAGAATCGCCCGCTCGACGACATCCTGGCCGAGCGCTGCCGGGCCCTGGGCGTGCCCGCGATCTCCGGCATCATGCTCGGCCACATCGAGGACCAGACCACACTGCCGCTCGGCTGCCTGGCCGAGCTCGACGCCGACGCGGGCACGCTCACCCTGCTCGAGCCGGGAGTGAGCTAGCAACTGCCCCCCACCCCCTCTCCCCTGAGGGGAGAGGGCAGGGTGAGGGGGTGGTCGGGTCAGTTGCTCCGGCCGATCATCCGGTGCAGCTCCGCCAGCGGCACGATGCGCCCGTGCAGCGGCAGGAGCCGGTCCACCCCGAGGTTGAGGCGGGCGATGTTGTCGGCCAGGTTCACGCTCAGCGGATTGATGATCGCGGGCACCGGCGCGTTCGGCGGACCGGGGGTGAAGGCGTCGGCCTGGATCAGGAGCCGCTCCTTCGGCAGGTAGACCATCAGCATCCCGTCGGCGTGCGTGCTGCCCGCCATGTGATGGAGCTCCACGCTGCGCGCCCCGTCGGTGAGCACGCGCTTGTCGCGCACGCCCTCCACCGCGACCTTCCGACGCGCGGCCTGCTGACGATCCGGCGTCATGGTCGCGGGGGCCGCCAGCGCGCCCTCGAAGAAGACGCGGGTGGTCTCGTGCGTGATCACGGTGATGCCCTCCGCCGCGAAGGCGCGGAGGCCGCCCGAGTGGTCGAAGTGGTGGTGGCTGTTGATCACGTAGCGGATGGGCTTGCCGGGCACGAGCCGGCGCGCCTCCGCGATGACCGCGACCGCCCGCTCGTCGTTCAGCGGGGACTCCACCACCATCGTGTGGTCCGACATCTCGATCACCACGCTGTGGTGGCTGCCGCCGGTCACGTACCACACGCCGTCGGCGACCGATTCGCTGCGTGACCCGCGCGTAGGGCATGGTCGCCGCCTCGGACGCTGTCGGGCACCGCGATCTCCACCGGCGCATTGGGCTTCACGTCGCTCACCGTCAGGTCCGCGCGCAGGGAAGCCGCCCGCGGCCTGGCGGATGCGCATCGGGAACTTCACCCCGCCGAAGTCCCGGTAGTCGGCGTAGGTCACCTCCACCGGCATGTCGCCCACCACCGGGTTCGAGAGCACCGCCTCGACCCGCTCGACCATGCCGCGATCGTCCAGCGTGGCCTTGATCGAGTAGCGGCCGGGCACCGCGAAGGCCACGGTGCGCCCCTGCACGGTGGCGTTGTTCGCCATGGCCGCCTTGATGACGCCGTGGGGCGTGGTCCAGAGCTGGAGCTGCCGCTCGACCAGCGCCACCGGGGCGGCCGCCGCCGTCTCGCCGGCCACGTTCCACGCGAGATCACCGCTCACCACCTGGACCTGGCGCACCTCGCCCACCGCGGGCACGCCGCCGCCGCGCGGCGGCATCTCGGCCCGCGAGCGCACCTGCTCGTCGCGCAGCGAGGCCGTCTCGTAGTTCACCGCTCGGCTGAACGTCGGGATGTTGAAGCGCGGCCACGCCGCGCCCGGCAGCGCGCTCTGCCCGATGGCGAAGTTGACGCCGCTGGCCGTGTAGGTGAACGACTTCAGGCTGTCGGCGCCGAGCGCCCGGGCGGCGCCCTGCAGCGTGGCCCGCGCGTCCTGGGCGACGGCGGAACGGGCAGGCACAGCAGAACCGCGGTGATCAGCGCGAGGGCTCTCCCCATCTCGGGCCTCCTTGCCGGGTGGGCATGTGCTGGGGCGGGGAGTCGGGCTCGGGAGCTACCGCCGGGGATACTACCAGAAACGCCGGAGCTCGTCGGCCACGTCGTCCGGCCGCTCGAGCTGCCACCAGTGCGAGCAGCTCGGGAACGAGACGAACCGCGCGCCGGTGCGCTCGGCCAGGCGCGCGCCGAAGCGCGGCGCCGCGTAGGGATCCTGCTCGCCCCAGAGCACGAGACCCGGCGCGGTGACACGCCGCAGGTCGTCGGTCCACTCCGTCCCCACGTGCACCGCCGAGCGATAGAGCGCGAGGATGCAGCGCTTCATGGTGGGATCCACCTGACGGCCCGCCTCCGCCGCGTCGGCGGCCGGCACCCCCGCGGCGGCCAGGGCCTGCTGCAGCGCCTCGGGCGTCATGCTCTCCATCACCCGCTCGCCCATGCCCGGCGTCTGGAAGGCGCGCGCGGCCGGGTGCCACTCGTAGTCGGGATCGAGCGGCGCCCCGCCTACCGTCCAGCTCCGCACCGCCTCGGGGCGCAGCGACACCGCGCGCACCACGAGCAGCGCGCCCCAGTCGTGGCCGACGAGGTCGATGGGGCCCGACTGGCGCGCCAGCTCACCCAGGAGCCAGTCCACGTAGGCTTCCTTGGTCGCGTCGAAGCCCTCGGGCGCCGGGCAGCCGAATCCCGGCAGAGACAGCGTGACGACGTCCTTCCGGGCGAGACGCGAGAGGAGAGCGGTCCAGACGCGGTGCGTGTCGGGGACTCCGTGGACGAAAACGGCGGGCATCCTGGGCGGCATCCTAGGGATGCCCGCCCGGCGAGTCAAGCGAGGGCGCTACGAGCTGGCGGAGTCTTCGGGGTCGTCGAGATCGACGGAGTCGTGCTGCACGGGGGTCGAGAAGTCTTCGGGCGCGGGGGCCAGCAGCCACGCCGCCACCTCGTAGAGACCGCTCGGCATCGGGTCGCCCAGGGTGCTGAACAGCTCCTGCGCCTCGGCCAGGCTCATCACGCACACATCCGAGGTGTGCCGGCCCTCGCGGGCCTTGCGCATCAGCCGCGCCTGGTTGGGGGTGGTCACGAGCCACATCATGGCGCCCGGCAGGTAGTCGAGGCGGACCGCCAGGACGTCGCCGTGGGCGAGCAGGCTCTCGTAGAACTCCCGCCCCCGCCGGGACAGCGTCCGGTGGTGCCTCAGAACCTCCTGCAACGTGACCACGCTCGGCGTCATGATGTTCGTACCTGCCCGAGCGAAAGAGCAAACCCCGCGCCATGGAGTGGACATATTTAGACTCAGCTACTTACATCGAAGCAGGGGCGATAGGTGCAGGCGGGTATTGTCAGCCGGGGTGCCGAAGAATGCCAGGATCCCGGCCGAAGAGATGGCGGTTCACCTTCGCGGTGGCTGCCACGTAGCCGGGCTCGAGGTGCTCGATCCGGCCCCGGACCTGCTCGTGCAGCCGGGGCAGCGCGTGGAAGGGCACCGCCGGGTAGGCGTGGTGCTCGGAGTGATACGGCATGTTCCACGCGAAGAGCCGCACGAGCGCCAGCGTGAGCGTGGTGCGCGTGTTCTCGAGGCAGTCCCGCGTGACCCCGCAGCCGGTGTGCTCGGCCAGCAGGTACGGGCGCAGGAACGCCTGGCCGACCATCCACGGCGCGATCCAGACGAGCAGCACGATGGGCGTGCCGACCAGCACCGAGGCCGCCGCCACCACCGCGTAGCCCACGAGATAGGCGCGCGCCTCCAGGATGAGGGGCCGGCGCTCCGCGGGCGCCATCCACGGCCGGTCCGCCCGCCCCCGCGCGAGCCGCAGCATGTCCCCGACGCGACGGATCGCGTTCGGGATCCCGGTCAGCACGAGGAGGTAGACGGGCAGCGACGCGGGCTTGGCGAAGAAGAGCTCGGGATCGAGCGAAGGATCCTGGGTGTGGCGATGATGCTCCCAGTGGTACACGCGATAGTTCCGGTACGGCCAGAACGTCAGGAAGCCGGCGAGCGTGCCGACCACCGCGTTCAGCCAGCGGGTGCGGAAGGCCGTGCGGTGCGCGGTCTCGTGGAAGGCGCAGAAGATGAACGCGAGCACGTAGCCGTGCGCGACCAGCAGCGGGAGGACCCAGAAGCGTGGCGCGGAGCCGCCAGAGCAGCGTGCCGGTGAGCGCGAGCACGCCCAGGTGCCAGGCGGTGCGCAGCAGCGCCGGCCCGTCGGAGCGCGCCATCAGCGCGTGGAGCTCCTCGCGCGGGAGCTGGTGGTCGGTGAAGCGGACGAGCGCGTCGTCTCTCATGGGTCCCGTGGAGACCCGTCCCCTGGCGACACTATTTCGCGACGGGCCTGGTGACCGCCGCGTAGATCATGTCCTTGAGCACGGTGCGGTACGGCACCCGCCGCTTGGGCGACTGCATCATGAAGACCACGAACATGTCCTCCTTCGGATCGACCCAGAAGTAGGTGCCGCCCGCCCCACCCCAGTTGAGCTCGCCCACCGAGCCGGCCATCGGGGACACGCCGGCATCCTTGCGCACCGCGAAGCCCAGGCCAAAACCGAAGCCAACCCCCGGCAGGTAGAGCGGCCCCGGCGCGATCGCGCCGCCCAGGTGGTCCGCGGCCATGTAGGCCACCGTCTTGGGGCCCAGCACCCGCTTGCCGTCGAGGGTGCCGCCGTTGAGCAGCATCTGGAGGAAGCGCGCGTAGTCCATGGCGGTGCTGACCATGCCGCCGCCGCCCGACTCCCACTTCTGGACCACGCGGGGATCGTTGAAGTCGGCGTCGATGCCGAAATTGCGATCGTCCCGGAAGGGCTCGACGATGCGCTCCTGCCTGGCCGCATCGGTCACGTAGAAGCTCGTGTTCGTCATGCCGAGCGGGTCGAGCAACCGCTCCTTTTCGAACTGATAGAGCGACTGACGGGAAATCACCTCGACGAGCCGCCCGAGCACGTCGGTCGAGTGGCTGTAGTCCCAGATGGTGCCCGGTTGAGAGGCGAGGGGCAGCTTGGCGAGCCGGTCGACCAGCTCCGCATTCGACGGGTAGTCGTTCCAGACCTTGGTGTCGACATACATCTTCTTCACGATGGTATTGCCGAAGAAGCCGTAGGTCAGCCCCGAGGTGTGGCGAAACAGGTCCTGGATGGTCATGTCGCGCTGGGCCGCCACCAGCTCGAGGGTGGGCTTGCCCCCGCTGGGATCGGGCTTCTCGACGCCCACCTTGAGGCCGCCGAGCTGCGGGATGTACTTCGAGACGGGCTCGTTCAGGGCGAACTTGCCCTCCTCGAAGAGCACCATCGCCGCCACCGAAGTGATCGGCTTGCTCATCGAGTAGATGCGGAAGATCGAGTCCTTCGTCATCGGCGCCCTGGTCTCTGGATTGCGAACCCCGACCGTGTCGAACAAGGCGATCTTGCCGTGGCGCGCCACCAGCAGGACCGCTCCCGGAATG
>CAVVEU010000030.1:0-18688 GCA_963747235.1 uncultured Candidatus Rokubacteria bacterium | reverse complement strand
GCTCGAGGTCACGAGCACCGGTCCCCATCGCGCGCGCGGGATCCTGCGCCTCCCCACCGGGCCGCTCGTCCTGGACGTGCCCCAGCCCGGCCTCCACAACCTGGAGAACGCGGCGGCCGCGGCCCTCATCGCGCTCGACCTGGGCATCGCTCCGGCGACGGTGGCGGCGCTGCTCGCCCGGTTCCCCGGCGTGGCGCGCCGCTTCGAGGTGATCGGCGTGACCGCCGCGGGCATCCGGGTGGTGGACGACTACGCGCACAACGGGAAGAAGCTCCGCGCCGCGACCACCGCGGCCCAGGCCGGCGCTTCACGCGTGCTGGCGGTCTTCCAGCCGCATGGCTTCGGGCCCGCCCGCTTCCTGCGGCCCGAGCTGCGCGACCTGATGCCGCGGCTGCTGCGGCCCGCGGACCGCCTCTGCTACGCGGAGATCTTCTACGCGGGGGGCACCGTGGCCAAGGACATCTCGAGCGGCATGCTGGCCGACGACCTGCCGACCGCCCTGGCCTGCGGGTACGCTTCGAGCCACCCGGCGGTGATCGACTGGATCCGGGCGGAGGCCCGGCCGGGCGACACCGTGCTGATCATGGGCGCCCGGGGCCACCGGAGCTGCCCGGCCTGGCCCGGGCCGTCTTCACCGCCCTCTAGCCGACCCCCGCCCCTCCTCGTTCGACCGGCTGCATCCTTTAGGGCACCCTAACCATCTGAAGTAGGGAACCCGAACCCGCACGCGCCCTCCGGGGCGAGGAAGCCAAAAAGGAACACGGCCATGTTGACCGTCGGAGACCGTCTGGCCGAGTTCGACCTCCAGGCCACTGTCAGCCTCGACCGAGGCAAGGAGTTCACCCAGATCGCCACCAGAGCTATCCCGGCCAGTGGCTGGTGCTCTTCTCCTGGCCGATGGACTTCACCTTCGTCTGTCCCACCGAGATCGCCGAGTTCGGCAAGCGGACGAGGATTTCGCGAGCGCGACGCGCAGGTGCTCGGGATGAGCACCGACACCCACTTCGTCCACCTCGCGTGGCGCCGCGATCACGCGGATCTCAAGAGCCTGCCCTTCCCCATGCTGGCCGACACCAAGCGCGAGCTCTCGACCGCGCTCGGCATCCTGCACCGGGGCGAGGGCGTGCCGCTGCGGGCCACCTTCATCGTGGATCCGCAGGGCGTCATTCGCTGGGCCAGCGTGAACGACCTCTCGGTCGGCCGCAACGTGGACGAGGTCGCTGCGCGTCCTCGACGCGCTCCAGACCGACGAGCTCTGCCCGTGTAACTGGAAGGCGGGCGAGGCCACGCTGCAGGTGGCGTGACGTGGACGCGCTCGAGCAGCAGGAGCAGGAGCGATTCCCGACGCGGCGAAGGACATCCGCCTGAACCTGCAGGCGGTGCTGCGCGGGGGCGCGCTCCGCGAGACGCAGCGCTGGGGCGTGGCGGTGGCCGCGGCGGTCGCCGCCCGCCACGCGCGGCTCCGGGAGGCCGTGCTCGCGGCGGCGCTCACCGCGGCGGGGGCCGCTGCGGTGGAGGACGCCAAGGCGGCCGCGTCGCTCATGGCGATGAACAATGTCTACTACCGCTTCCGCCACATGGTGGGCAAGCCCATCTACGGCGAGAAGCCGGCCGGGCTCCGGATGAACCGGCTCATGCAGCCCGCGACCAACCGGACCGACTTCGAGCTCATGGCCCTGGCGGTGAGCGCGATCAACGGCTGCGAGATGTGCGTGCGCGCGCACGAGAAGACGGTGACGGACGGCGGGCTCACGCCCGATCACGTCAACGACGCGGTGCGGATCGCCGCGACGATCTACGCGGCGGCGGTGGCGCTGGAGGCGGGCGCGGAGGCGCCCGCGCTGGAGGCCGCGGCCCCCGGCGTCTAGCCCGGGCCGCTCAGCGCAGCGGGTGTGACGGGGCCGCGTCCTGCACGAGGCGCAGGGCGCGCTCCGCCTCGTCGATGGCGCGGCGGGCCTGGGTCAGCGCGAGCAGCGGGAAGTAATTCCGGTAGAGCGTGTAGCGCAGGTAGAACACGTTGGGGAAGCCGGTGCCGGTGGCCAGGTGCTCGTCCCAGGTCCCGTCGGGCTTCTGGGTGTCCACCAGGTGCCGCACGCCGCGGACGAGCGCCTCGGTGTCGCCCTGACCGGCCGCGATCAGGCCCAGCAGCGCCCACGCGGTCTGCGAGGGGGTGCTCGGCGCGGGCACGAAGCGGCCTTCGTTGTAGCTCGCGCAGCTCTCGCCCCAGCCGCCGTCCTCGTTCTGCACCGAGGCGATCCACTTCCCCGCCTTCCACACCGCCTTGGAGGCACCGGGATCCTGGGCGGCCCGGAGTCCGCGCAGGGCGAGGAAGGTGCCGTAGAGGTAGTTCACGCCCCAGCGCCCGTACCAGCTCCCGTCGCGCTCCTGCGTCTCGAGGAGGAAGCCCACGCCCTTCTCGATCGCGGGATCCGACAGCTTGAAGCCGCGACGACACAACGCCTCGAGCACACGGCCGGTGATGTCCGGGCACGACGGGTCGAGCATCGCGTTGTGATCCGCGAAGGGCACGCGGTTGAGGAAGGCCCAGTTGTTGTCGGCGTCGAAGGCGGCCCAGCCGCCGTCGCCCGACTGCATGCCCACCAGCCAGGCCACCGCGCGCCGCTCGCAGCGCTCCTGCGCGATCGCGTCGGACGCCTGGGCGTGCTGCATGGCCAGCAGCACCATCGCGGTGTCGTCGATATCGGGATAGTGCTCGTTGGCGAACTCGAAGGCCCAGCCGGACGGCTCGAGATCGGGCCGCTTCACCGACCAGTCGCCGCGCCGCCTGATCTCCTTGGCGATGAACCAGTCGGCGCCCCGCCGCATCGCGGCGGGCGCCACCGCGCCCATCTCTCCGAGCGCGAACATCGCGATGGCGGTGTCCCACACCGGCGAGACGCAGGGCTGGAAGAAGAACGCCTCGGGCGTCTCGGTCAGCAGGCCCTCGTACTGGCGGATGGCCTCGATGAGGTCGGGATGGTCGCGCGGATACCCGAGCGCGTCGAGCGCCATGATCAGGTACATCATCGACGGGTAAATGGCGCCGAGCCCGTCGCTGTTCCGCGTGTGGTCTAGCACCCACTTCTCGGCCTCGCGGATCGCGGGCCGCCGGATCATCTCCGGCCCGCGCGTCGCCCACATCTTGAGCGCGATGTCGAGCTGGCGGAACAGCGCGGAGAGCCGGTCGCGCTTCGGCAGCTTGAAGCTCTTTCCCGGCACCACCAGCTCGTCCAGGGTGAAGCCCGCCGGCACCGGACGCGTGTCGGTCTTTGCCTGGATGATGGTCAGCGGCATCACGATCGCGCGCGTCCAGGACGACATCTCGTAGATGAGCCCGCCGGGCACCAGGGCCAGCTCCACCGGAATCGTGGGCACGTGGCGCTTCGGGTAGAGGCCGAAGAGGCTCAGGTTGATCCGGACGTAGCTGTTCGCCTCCTGGAGGCCGCCCAGGTTGAGGATCGCGTCGCGCGCCCGCTGCAGCGGCTCGCTGTGGACGCCGAGCCCCGCGAGCTTGAGCGCGATGTAGCCCTTGATGGTGGCGTTGACGTCCGCGGGACCGTCCGGATAGATGTTGAAGCCGCCGTCCGACTTCTGTCGGGCCAGGATGGCCTTGCGCGCCCGCTGGATGCGATCCCACGTGGGCGGCTTCCACTCGCCGTCCCGCGGCGGATGCAGCCAGAGCTGCAGCAGGACGTAGTCGGACTCGAGCGTGGAGTCGGCGAGCAGATCGCCCACCCAGTAGCCCTCGGGCTTCTGCATCGCGAGCAGCGTGGGCGCGGTGCGCGCGCACGCGGCCGCGGCGGCCTCCGCGAGGGCGGCGCGATTCTCCGCGTGCGCCTCCGCCTGGTAGGTCACCCGGGCCGGGAGTGGTTCGAACCAGGACGAGGGCATATGGCAGTCAGTTTACACGATCAGAGCCCGTCCTCCATGCGACTGAGCGGCGAGGTGATGGTGAGCCCGCCGTCGATCACGATGCACTGGCCGGTCAGGAACGACGCGGCGTCCGAGACCAGGTAGGCCACCAGGGCCGCCACGTCCTCGGGCGTCCCGTGCCGGCGCACCGGCGTGGCCGCGAGGAGCCGCGCGGTGGCCCGCTCGTAGTCGAGGCCGAGCCCCTGGGTCACGTAGTAGGTGGACGAGTCGGTCTTGACGAAGCCCGGCGTCACCGCGTTCACCGTGACGCCGAGGGGGCCCAGCTCCAGCGCGAGGCCGCGCACCAGGCTCTCGGCGGCGGCCTTCGCCGCGCCCAGCACGCTGTGGCCGCCCATCGCCTGGAAGCTGTCGATGCCGGAGATCAGCACGATGCGCCCGGGCCGGCCGGTCATGAGCGGCACCGCGGCCTGGGTCATCGCCACGAACGCGTCCACCGAGATCGCGAAGGTGCGCCGGACATTGTGCGGCTTCTGCTCCAGCACCGGACGGAACGCGGTGGCCGCCGCGTTCGCCACCAGCACGTCCACGCGGCCGAGCGCGGCGGCGATGCGCTCGAAGACCGGCGCGACCTGCTCCGGCTCCGCGAGCTCGAGCCGCTCCGCGATCGCGCGCACCCCCAGCGCCTCGAGCTCGGCCACCGTCTCACGCGCGGCGGGCGCGTCTTTCCGATAAATGATCGCGCAGTGCGCGCCGTCGCGGGCGAGCCGGAGCGCGATGCCGCGGCCGATGCCGCGGGAGCCGCCGGTGACGACGGCCACCCGTCCCTCGAGCGGCCGGGTCACGCGCGGGCGCTGAGCCGGCGCAGGATCGCCTCGGCCTCGTCGACGATCGACGCCATCAGCTCGGCCACCGGGCGCACATCGTGAACGAGCCCCGCCGACTGGCCGGCCGCTGCGCTGCCGTGCTCGACGTCGCCCGCCTCGCGCGCGCGAATCGAGGCCGGCTTGCCGACGCGCTCGTACTGCACGGGAAAGGGCTGGATCTCGGCCTGGCGGCTCTCCCACTCGCGGGTGAAGGCGTTGCGGATCTGGCGATTGGGCTTGCCCGACACCGCGCGCGTCACCACCGTGCCTTCCTCATCGATCACCGCGATCTTCTGCTTGTAGTTGTCGTGGCCGTGGGCCTCTCGCGTGGCGATGAAGCGCGTGCCCATCCAGACACCTGCCGCGCCCAGCGCCAGCGCGGCCACCAGCCCGCGCCCGTCGGCCAGGCCGCCCGCCGCGACCACCAGGCGCGGCGCCACCGCGTCCACCACCGCGGGCGTGAGCACCACGCCGCCCACCCGCCCGGTGTGGCCGCCGCCCTCGTGCCCCTGCGCGATGATCACGTCCACGTCGTTGGCCGCGTGGTCGCGCGCCTGCTTCACGTTCCCGCAGAGGGCCATCACGATGATGCCGCGCCGATGGGCCTCCGCGGTCACCGGCCCCGGATTGCCGAGACCCGCGATCAGCACCGGCACGCGCTCCTCCAGCGTCACGTCGATCCAGCCCTTCACGGAATCGGTGAAGCGCTCCGTCTCCTGGCCGGTGGTCCGCACGCTCGCGAAGAGGATGTCCACCCCGAACGGCTTGTCGGTGAGATCGCGCACACGGCGGATCTCTTCCCGCAGATCCTTGGCGCTGCCGTGCGCGGCCGCGATGACGCCGAGCCCGCCCGCCGCGGAGACCGCGCCCGCGAGCTGCGCGCGCGCCACGAAGGCCATGCCCGCCTGGCAGATCGGGTAACGGATGCCGAGGCGCTCGCAGAGCGGCGTGTGCAGGGCGCTACGCGTCGCAGTGGTCATGCTCGCTCACCTCGAGGAAAGGGTTGGTGCCGGAGGCGGGACTCGAACCCGCAGGCCCTTGCGAGCACCGCATTTTGAGTGCGGCGCGTTTGCCAATTTCGCCACTCCGGCGCGTGCCTATGATACGACAACCGGCCCTTGTATACTCCGGGGCGCTCCCGGAACCGGTGGCGAAAATTGCATTCCATTCAAGGAGGCACCCCATGGCCGATAGGGCAGGCGCCGTGATGTTCAAAGGCAATCCGATCACGCTGGGCGGCCCCGAGATCAAGGCGGGCAGCGACGCGCCCGATTTCACCGCGGTGGACAATGGGCTGCAGCCGGTGAAGCTGAGCCAGGCCAAGGGCAAGGTCATCGTGCTGAGCGCGGTGCCCTCGCTCGACACGCCGGTCTGTGACACCGAGACGCGCCGGTTCAACCAGGAGGCGGGCAAGCTCGGCGCGAACGTCGAGGTGTGGACGGTGAGCATGGACCTGCCCTTCGCCCAAAAGCGCTGGTGCGGGGCGGCGGGCGTCACCGCGGTGAAGACCCTCTCCGACTTCCGCGAGCGATCGTTCGCCCAGAACTACGGCGTGCTCGTGAAGGAGGGCCCGCTGGCCGGCCTCACCGCGCGCGCCGTCTTCGTGGTGGGCAAGGACGGCAAGGTCAAGCACGCCGAATACGTGAAGGAGATCACCACGGAGCCCAACTACGACGCGGCCCTGAATGCCGCCAAGCAAGCAGCCGGCGCGTAGCACGTCGCAAGTATTCGCCAATCTTGACAAAAGAACGCGCCCTCAGTAAGCTGGGCGACGCGGTGGGGCTGTAGCTCAGTTGGGAGAGCACAAGGCTGGCAGTCTTGGGGTCAGGGGTTCGAGCCCCCTCAGCTCCACCAAATCTTGACGCGGGGTTACGGAGCGATCCGTGACCCCGCGCGTGTGTTCGCCAGGCTCCAGGTTGCGCGGGGGTTGCGTCGAGTTGCGCGCTTCGAGGCATCTCGACACGCTGCAGCGGGCGCTTGAGTACGTCTCCTTGCAGCGAAGTGTCCTGGCTCTCGATCTGCACAGCGGCGCGGCACTCGAGCGCTCGGGTTCCGCCCGGCCGTCGCCACGGAAGCTGGAGGCCGCGCTCATCCGGGCGAGCCAACGCGGTTATCGCCGCGGGCTCTGCTGGGACGTGGATAGCCCCGCCGCGGCGTCAAGTATCGCTGGTAACGTGCCGTCGTAAGTCTGAAGGTCGGCGCCAGGCTGTTGCCGCGCCGCGAGCCGGCGCACAGTAGTTGGGCCAAACACGCTGCTCGGTGCGCCGGGCGATCCGCGACCTGACCACCGAGGGCGCACAGGCCGCACCGGCGCTATTCTGGCCTGGACCACGAGTCGCCCACCCCTGGATCAAGAACTTCAGCCTTGCCCGCCCAATCGCCCCCTGGTATTTTGTCGATCGTCCTACATGATTGGCGCTCGAGTTACATTGCGTAGCGATTCTCACCCGGAGGACACGTGGACACCGCAACGGTTCGGTTCGTCGACCCCGGCCTCATTCGTGACCGCATCGTGGACGCACTGCGGGACGCCATTGTCTGCGGCCGGCTCAGGCCCGGTGACCGCATTCCCGAGCGCGAATTGGTGGTGTCCCTGGGCGTCAGCCGATCGCCACTCCGCGAGGCAATCCGGGTGCTCGAGGGCGAGGGTCTCCTCGCCACGGTGCCCCATCGCGGCGCTCGGGTTACCGAGATGAGCGTCGAGGACTTGCGGCACACCACCGAGGTCCGGATCATGCTCGAGACGTTCGCGGTGCGCCGACTGGGTGAGCGATTCCCGTGGGCGGTGCTCGAGGCCCTGGCCGCGCAGATCAGGCCCGCAGGCGTGCCCACGTCCGACCGGCCGCCCAGCGTCGAGCTCGACTACTCCATGTCCTTTCACGACGCAATCGTCACCGCGTCGGGGAACCCCCGCGTGATCCAGCACTTCCAGATCGTCAAGCAGCATCTCCGGCGCTACCAACTCCTGGCGTTTTCTCGGCTGAATCGGGCCGAGCGGGCGAACGAGGAGCACGCCGAGATCCTCGAGGCTCTGGAACATCGCGACCTCGCGCTGGTGGAGCGCCGGCTCACGGAGCACATCACGCGGGGCTCGGACGAGATCGCCGCTCACCTTCGGACGGGTACACCGACAGCCGGCCGCGATCCCCACCCCCTCACATCTAGGAGCACGACATGACACGACGGACGACGCGCTGGCTTCCGGCTCTGGGTGCAGCGCTACTGGCCGCGGTCGCGCTGGCGGGTTTCGGGGAGGCGCAGCAGCCCAAGCGCGGCGGCGTGTTGAACATCGCGGATCCCGTGGGGCCGCCCGTCCTCGACCCCCACAAGGACGGCTCCTACCAATCGTCCGGCATGGTCCTGACGATCATGTACGAGGGGCTTCTGACCCGCGACGACAAAGGGGAGTTGCGACCGCACCTGGCCGAGACGTGGAAGGCCGTGAGCCCCACCGTGCACGAGTTCAAGATCCGAAGGGGCGTGACGTTCCACAACGGGCGGGAGATGGACGCAAGCGACGTGAAGTACTCCTTCGAGCGGGTGGTCGACCCGAAGACCGGCTCGCCGTTCCGCGCGATCTGGAGCGTCATCGACAAGGTGGAGACCCCCGACAAGTGGACGGCGCGCTTCACGCTCAAGTACCCGAGCGCGCCCTTCCTGAACTATCTGGCCGGCCCCTACGGGCATCAGATCGTGGCCAAGGAAGCGGTCGAGCAGCATGGCGACCTGAACCAGGTTGCGGTGGGCACGGGGCCGTTCAAGCTGGTCGAGTACGTGCCGGACAGCCATCTCAAGTTCGAGCGCCACGCCGGCTACTGGAAGAAAGGGGTGCCGTACCTCGACGGGCTCAATGTCCGTATCATCAAGGATGAATCCGCGCGGCTGGCCGCGGCACGGGCCGGAGCGACCGACATCACCTACGTCACCGCGGTCAACGCGCCCGCCGTGAGGGCCGACCGGACCCTCACCTTGGTCGAGGGCGACAACGTGTTCTACGGGATGACCCTCGCCCAGTTCATCCCGAACACCTCCAAGGCACCCTTCAGCGACCAGCGCGTGCGCCAGGCCATGAATCTGGCCATCGATCGGAAAGAGATGGTGGACACGGTCGTCTTCGGATCGGGTGTCGTGTCCGGGCCGATCCCGCCCGGCATGGGTCCGTTCGCGGTGAAGCCCGACTACCGCGTGGACCTCGACCGAGCGAAAGCGCTCCTGCGCGAGGCCGGCCATCCGAACGGCTTCAAGGCCACCGCCAAGGTGTCGCCGCAGTACCCACTCGATGTGGCAGACTGCCAGATGATCAAGGCCCAGCTCGGGAAGATCGGGATCGAGCTGGACATCCAGCTCGTCGAGTGGGGGCAGTTTCTCAAGGAGTGGCTGGGCGGCAACTACGACACGGTGTGCCTGACCAGCGGTCCCCTGGCGGACCCGGACGGCTTCACCTACGACTACTTTCACTCGAAGTCGCCCCGTAATCGGTCGAAGTTCTTCACGGGCGAGCTGGACGACATCGTGACCCAGGCGCGGCAGGCTGTGGAGCCGGCGAAACGGCGCGAGCTGCTGGTCGACGTGCAGCGTCGGATCCTGGAGCTGGCGCCCGTCATCTACCTCTACAGCGCCAACGGCTTCGAGGTGCATCGGACGCCGGTCAAAGGCTACAAGCCGAACCGTGTGAGCCGGTACGGTCTCAGCGAGACCTGGCTCGACAAGTGACCCTGGCGGCCGGCGGGCAGCACTGATCCTGCCCGCCGGCCGTCCCCACACGTTCGGGAGCCCATGCGCACCTGGCCTGCCTCTCGCATCATCACTCTGCCGCGCGTGTGCTCGCGCGTGATCTCGTCGGTCGCCGCGCGGAGGTAGTCGGCACCCGATGCTCCGGTTTCTGAGTCACCGGCTCCTCGTCCTCATCCCTGTCCTCCTCGGCGTCTCGATGCTGTCGTTCCTGCTCCTCTACCTGATCCCGGGAGACGTCGTCGACATCCTGATGGGCCAGGAATCGGGAGAACCGGCGCGACTCGCCGAGATGCGCCGGCTCTTCGGGATCGACCGTCCATTGCCCGTGCGGTACGCGGAGTGGCTGGGGGAAGTGTTGCGGGGAGACCTCGGCCGGTCGTTCGTGACGCGACGGCCCGTCGTATCCGAGATCACCACCGCCTTCCCCGTCACGCTGCAGCTCACGGCGGCATCGCTGCTCGTCGCGCTGGGCGCCGGTCTCCCGCTCGGGATCCTCGCCGCCGTCCGCCGTGGCAGCGCCTCGTCGATCGGGATCAGCCTGCTCGTCCTGCTCGTGCTGTCCATCCCGAGCTTCTGGCTCGGCATCCTCTTGGTTCTCCTCGCGTCGCTCTATCTCCACTGGTTCCCTCCGCAGGGACTCGTCCTGCTCTGGGTCCAGCCGCTGGAGGCCCTGAAACAGCTCTTGCTGCCGAGTCTCGCCCTGGGGCTCGCCCTGGGCGCGATGGTCATGCGGATGACACGATCGTGCATCCTCGAGGTGCTGGCCCAGGACTACGTGCGAACCGCCCGGGCCAAGGGCATCGCGGAGACACTCGTCATCGGCCATCACGCCCTCCGGAATGCCCTCATCCCGGTCGTGACACTCGTGGGTCTCCAGTTCGGTTATCTGCTCGGCGGCGCCATCGTCATCGAGGAGATCTTCTCGCTCCCGGGCATGGGCCGACTCGTGCTGCGCTCGATTGCGCAGCGAGACTTCCCCCTGGTACAGGGGGTACTGCTTCTGGCCGGGACCGGCGTGGTGCTCCTGAATCTCTGCGTGGACATGCTCTATTTCGCCCTCGATCCGCGGTTGCGCCACCGCTGATGCGTCGCTACGCGCTGTCGATCGTCGGGGCGGTCGTGGTCGCGTTGCTCGCGTTGACCGCGCTCTTCGCCCCCCTCGTGGCGCCACGGGACCCGCTGGCCATGAACACGCGGGCCCGCCTGGTCGGCCCGTCCACCGCGCATGTCCTGGGCACGGATCAGTTCGGCCGCGACGTCCTGAGCCGCGTGATCCACGGGACGCGCATCTCGCTGGGCGTGGGGTTGGGGGCGGTGGCGCTGTCGATCGGGGCTGGGCTGGCGCTGGGCTCGCTGGCCGCCATGCGGGAGGGGGCCGTCGACACCCTCGTCATGCGGACCATGGACGTGCTCTTCGCGTTTCCCGCCATCCTGCTCGCGCTGGCGCTGATCGCGGTCCTGGGCTCGAAGCCGCGGAACGTGGTCCTCGCCATCGGTCTCGTTTACTTTCCGGTGTTCGCGCGCACGGTGCGCGCGGCAGTCCTGACCGTCAAGCACCGGGAGTTCGTCGAGGCGGCCCACGCGCTTGGCCGGGGCGACCTCCCACGGTTCCTCCGCCACATCTTGCCGAATGCGATGGCGCCCGTGCTGGTGCAGGCAAGCCTCAGCGTCTCGACCGCCGTCCTCGCCGAAGCTGCGCTGAGCTTCCTCGGGGTGGGAACACAACCGCCGGCGCCCTCCTGGGGCAGCATGCTGTCCGAGAGCCGCGCCTTCATGGAGGTGGCGCCGTGGACCGCGGTGTTCCCGGGCGCGGCGATCATGATCGCCGTGCTCGGCTTCAACCTCCTCGGCGACGGCGTCCGGGACCTGCTCGATCCACGCCTTCGGAACCTATGAACTCGAATGGAGAGCGGTGACATGCCCCACACGCGCGTCAACGGCGTTTCGCTCTACTACGAGGAGGCCGGCCACGGTCGGCCTCTCGTGTTCGCTCATGGTTTCTCGGCCACCGCGCGCATGTGGGAGGGACAGGTTCGGGCCTTCCGAGACCGCTACCGGGTCATCACCTACGACGCGCGCGGTCAGGGGCGATCGGAGGCGCCAGGGGATCCTGCGGCCTATACCCAGCCCATCATGGTGGAGGACCTGCATCAACTGATTACCCACCTCGGCCTGACCCGCCCCGTCGTGTGCGGACTTTCAATGGGCGGCAATGTGGTGTTGAACCTGGCCCTGGCCCACCCCGAGGCGGTGGCCGGGGTTGTCGTGTGCGGCACGGGCGCAGGCTCAGAGAAGCCGGAGGCCTGGGCGGAGACGACGATTCAGGGATGGATCGGGCTCCTCGAGGGGCCCGGCGTCGAGGCGTTCGCGGAGATGTACCTGGCGGATCCGATCCTCGCCGACTATGCCGACCGGAGCCCGGCCGCGCGGGAGTTCCTCTGGAATGCCATCACGTCGAATACCGCCCACGGCCTCGCACTCGGGCTCCGGGGGGTCGTCGGCAGGCGCCCGACGATTTACTCCCTCCGCGATCGCTTGGCCCGAGTGGCCGTGCCGGCGTCGATCGTCGTGGGCGACCGCGACCACTGGTGCACGCAGGTCGCTGCATTCCTGGCCGCCACGATCCCGGGGGCTGAGCTCATTGAGATCGCGGACTCTGGCCACATGGTCAATCTGGAGCAGCCGGAGCAGTTCAACCGCGCGGTGACCAGGTTCCTGGAGCGTTTGGGGAGCACGGCGACGTAGCCGGCATATCGGGGTGACGCTTGCCTACCGGGGCGCGTTGAACCCTTAGCGGCTGGCACCCGCGCGCCCGATCCAGTCGGGCCCGCGCGTAACCGATGCCTGCACCTCCCCGAGATGGCGGAGGGAGTCAGCATCCACCTGCGGTCGCCGGAGATGTTGCGGACAAGCCTGCAGATACGCGGCCGCAGCCTCGAGCACCGCATCCTCCCGCAGCCGGTGCCCGACGATCTGCAGCCCGACCGGAAGCCCATCGCGCGTAAACCCGCACGGCACGGAAATCGCCGGCAGCCCCGTGACACTGAACGCATAGGTGAACAGGAACACCTCGTAGAACCGCTCCACTGGCGTGCCCTCGAGCTCGGTCGGGAGCGGCCGGTCAAGCCGAAACGCCGGGGCGCCGACGGTGGGGCACACGATATAGTCGTAGTTCTGAAGAAACAGTCGCACGCGGTGATAGTAGGCGGAGCGAGATCGCTCCCCCTGGGTGATCGTCCGCACATCCACCGGTAGGGAATCCGTGATCTGCCGCACGAGCTGCTCCGTCATCAGGTCCCGGGAAGATTCCAGATAATCCGTATACCGACCGATCATGCCGAAGGCGCGTGTCGCCGCGACAATCGAGCGGAGATCAGACAGGTCGGGGCAGGCCTCGTCCACGTAGCACCCGAGCGACTCGAACTGCTTCGCCCCGGCCCGGGTGAGCGCCACCACCTCGGGGGCGACCGGCACCACGCCGCCCAGATCGGGCGTGTATGCGATACGCCGGCCCTTGATCGGCACCTGGCCGCTGCCGGCGCGCACGTAGTCGGTCGGCTGATCCGGAAGCGAGTTCGGCGCCCGGTCGTCCACGCCAGCCATCACGCTCAGCATCAGCGCTGCGTCAGCGACCGTACGCGTGATCGGACCGTGCACGTGCTCGACCAGCGTGTCCCAGGCGAAGTCGGCCGGGTAGACGGGGATGCGACCCGGTGCCGTCCGCAGCCCGATCAGCCCGCAGAACGAGGCCGGAATACGGATCGAGCCCCCCAGATCGGTGCCCAGTCCCAGCGGGGCCATGCACGCGGCGACGGCGGCGCCCGTTCCTCCGCTCGAGCCGCCCGACGTGGCATTCGGGTTCCACGGGTTCCGTGTGGTCCCGAATAGTCGGTTGGTCGTATTGACGTCGTGGGCGAACTCGGGCGTATTCGTCTTGCCGAGGAGGATGGCCCCGCTTGCCTTGAGCCGCTCCACGCAGATGGCATCCTCCGCCGGGACATTGTGTGCAAAGGGCACCGCGCCAAAGGTCGTGCGCAGGCCTTTCGTGGCCAGGTTATCCTTCGCCACGAAGGGGACGCCCTCCAGCGGGCGCGGGGGCGCACCGGAGTCGAGTCGACGGTCGCAGTCCACTGCGGCCGCGAGAGCGGCCTCGGCATCGAGCGTGCAGATCGCGTTCAACCCGGCGTTGACTTCGTCGATCCGGGCAAGACAAGCCGCCACCACCTCGGTGGCGCGAAGCCGGCGAGCCGCCAGGTCTCCGGCGAGCTCGCTCCCACTCCGCCCCACGAGGTCCGCGCTCATCGAGCGGACTCCATCGCCGGGGCCGCCCATCGACTCCCATCCATCACGATGGTGCGGCTCCCGAACCACCACTCGCTCACCACCTTGACGATCCGGTCCTCGCAGATACCCACATCCGCCAGCTCCGGCAGCGAGCCGGTACCGGCCTTGTCCGTTCCCTTGAACGCGATCAGGTCGTCCGTCCTTTCACGGTGAACTTCAGGTGGTCGATGTTGAGCACGCCATCATCCGTGACACGGCTCGGATACGCCTCCGGGTCCCGGGTGTCGCTTGCCAGATTGTAGCAGGCGTCCTGCGCAGGAGGGCCGGTCGGGGCATTCAGCCTGTCCTTTCAGTGAGGAGAGATGTACATGATTCACCAGGCGACACGCTCCCCTACCGCCCTCGCCCTTTGAGACCACAGATCGTCCTCGGCGGCCATCGCCGACAGTTCAAGGGGGCTTGCTGGGATTGAATCGGAAGAACCGCTAAGAATCACTCGGTGCAGAAGATCGAGTAGGGGCCTGTCAACCATGGTTGACAGCATTCTGAAGACCCGCCCTCAAGCGAGGCTCCTCCGAGAGCCATCCGGCATCGACTGCGAGGACGTGGCCTGTGAAACACCAATCGGGATGCGCGGGGGTTGCGTCGGGTGCTACTTTTTGCCGCGCTTTGCCGAGCGGCTCTTCTTATCTTTCGATGGTTTATCAACTACTTGGGGCTCTGGCAGTCTTGGGGTCAGGGGTTCGAGCCCCCTCAGCTCCACCAAAAATTCCGCGATTCACCGACACGGGGCAGGCGGTGCCAGTGGAGCCCGCTTGCCCCGTCGTCTTTTCGCCCTCCGCGTCGGCCCCTCGCCAAGACTACCGACGGTCCTCTCCGTATACCTTCAAGCGCCACTCCGGCTCCAGTCCCCAAGCGGAGATGTCGAAGTAGACGGTGTGCTCGGTGGCCCCGCACAACACGAGGTGGGCGTCATATACCCCGGCTCCCAGCGGTGTGTGCATCCATCGCGTCTTTCGTTCGCAACGGGCAACCAACCCTAGAATGAAGTACTCCTCGGCGATCGACTGGACGAGATATGCCGTCTCAGGCGTCTTACCATCGCCCGAGGTGAGAAGCGCCCGCACGAAGCCGAGGAATATCTTGTGCTCTCGCTCGGCCCCGGCCGAGTCGCCCCGCTGTCCGTAGACGTCACGCAGGAGCATGTGGGTCTCGGGGTTGGCGAAGTGGCGCACGAGGAGCGTTTCCAGCGCCCGCTCGGCCTCGTCAAGCGCACCGCTCCACTTCGCCCGATGGGCCGTGCGGAGCAGACGGCCGTCCTCCGCCACGTCGCGAACGTCACGGCCCATACGCCCGTAGACGATTCGGATGGCGCTGTACGGTCCTGGGGCGTCCAGGTCCTTCAACATCTCACCCTGGAAGTGCGCGAGCATCTGGCGGCCCACGTCCTCGCTCAATGCAGAAGGGCGGTCGTCAGCGTGGGCGGCATCGACGCAGAGCAGGCTCACGAGGAGAGCGCCGAGAACAATCGCACGATGCGATAGCGCATGGTCGACCGTCACAGCGCCCTCTCGTCCTCGGTCTGGCCGTGTGGGGTTGCAGAGTGGGTAGTCAAACATGGCCGAGCCCTCCTCTCGCCGGTGGGATCCTCACGCCGGTCTGGCACGCCTCCCGATCCGATTGTGACCGGATGCATTTCCGGATCCAGGCGTGGGCGCGCCCGCAACCACGCGAGATTCTGTACGCGAGCTCCGCGGAAGGCCCGGAGCAATGCCCGGCGCAATCGGGCAGGACGCCTGTAGGCGCAACAGAGCCTCCTCAGCCCCACCAAGACTTCCGCGATTCACCGACGCGGGGCAGGCGACACCGTCGCGGGGTCGCCTGCCCCATCGTCTTTCCGATCGTCGGTGTGCGACCTACCGCAGCGCGCCGCGGTTCGAGAAGCGCGTCTCCTGGCTGGTGATGAACTCGAGCAGCGCGGCCTGCCCACCCTCGGTGGCCTTGCGCGCCCGGGCGAAGGCGCCCGCGATGTCCTCGGGCCGCTCGACCCGCTCGCTCCAGCCGCCCATGGCGCGCCCCAGGTCCGCGTAGCGCCCGCCGATGTCGCGGGTGCCGTACTTGTCGTGCGACACGACGAGGTGCGGGATCTCGATGGCCATGGCCGAGTTGTTGAGCACGACGGTGAGGATCGGGATCCCGCACCGCACCGCCGTCTCGAAGTCGAGCCCGGTCATGCCGAAGGCGGCGTCGCCCATGAAGTTGACGCAGAACTTGTCGGGGGCGGCGAGCTTGGCGCCGATGATGAGGCCGAGCCCGGTGCCGAGCGCGTGCGACTTGCCCCAGCCGAGATAGCTGCGCGGCGAGACCGCGCGGTAGAAGGGCAGGAGCTGGTCGCGCGGGCTCCCCGAGTCGTGCGTGACGATGGCTTCGCGCGGGTTCACGGTGCGCATGAACTCGGCGATGACCCGGTAGGGGGTCATCGGGACCTCGGCCGAGCCGAGCGTCGGCGCCCACTCGGCGAGCCACGCCGCGCGCACGCGCTCGAGCTCCGCGCGCACGCCCTCTCGTCCGGCCGGACGACCTCCCTGGCTCTTGATGGCCTCGATGAACTGGCGCAGCACGAGCCGCGCGTCGCCAAGAAGCGGATAGTCGGCGACGTAGCTCTTGTTGAGATCACGCTCGTCATTGGTCGCGTGGATGAGCGTCTTGCCGGCCGGGATGCTGGCCGCCATCCCGTGACGGGTGAAGCTGCACCCGATGCCGAAGACCACGTCGGCCTCGCGGAGGCAGTGCAAAATGGGTCCGGTCACGGCCGGGCCGCCGGTGCCGAGCGCGAGCGCGTGATCCTCGGGGAACGCGCTCTTGGCTTCCATCGTGGTCATGACCGGCGCCTGGAGCAGCTCGGCCAGCTCGAGCAGGTCATCCGACGCCTCGGCGTACAGCACGCCCTGGCCGGCGTGGATCACCGGCCGCCGCGCGTCGCGGAGCGCCCGGGCCGCCGCCTCGACCTCTCGCACGTTGGCGCCAGCGGCGGTCACCTTGACCGGCCGGTACGCGTCGAGCAGAGCCTCGGGCACCTCCTCGTTCACGACGTCGGCGGGGATCTCGACCATCGCCGGGCCCGGGCGGCCCATGCGCATCACGCTGATGGCCCGGCGCATGACATCCGCGACCTGGCCGCCCTGGGTGATCGTCTCGACGGACTTGGTCACCGAGGCAAAGCTGCGCGCCGAGCTGAACAGGGGGAACACCTGGGCCCGATCGCGCTGATGGCCGAGCGGCAGGAGCAGCATCGGGGTGGAGTCGGAGTACGCGGTGGCCACGCCGGGGAAGGCGTTCTCGGCCCCGGGGCCATACTGCATGCAGAAGGCGGCGAGCGTCTTGCCGTTCTTCACCCGCGCATAGCCGTCGGCGATGCCGACGCCCACCCGCTCCTGACGACAGAGCACGGGCCGGATCTCGGCCTTCGCCGCGGCCTCGATCAGCGGAGTCGTGGGATAGGCGCTCAGGAACTCGGCGCCCTCGATCTTGAGAATGCGGGCGATGGCATCGATGACTTTCACGGTGGCCGCTCCTAGGGCCCTCGGGATTGCCGGCCGCTCGCGCGAACGAGCGGCCGGCCAGCGGCCCGCCGTTGACTATACTGCAGGAGGGCACCGTCGTTCGATCTCCAGGCGGTCGTCGTGGAAGACCCGGGAGACGACCATTCCCCGAGAGGTCGTCCCCGACGTTGACTCCTGCCGGCGTCTGCCCCACCATCGCCGGTGTGGACCGCCGCCGCTTCCTGCTGACCTCGCTGGCCGGTTTCGTTTCCACGCCGCTCGCGGCGGAGGCGCAGCCGGCAGGACGGATCTGGCGGATCGGCTATGTGTCGCTCGTCTCGGAGAAGCTCGAGCAGTACAGGCCCTGGGTCGCCGCCTTTCGGGACGGACTGCGGGAGCTTGGATACGTCGAGGGGGAGAACGTCGTCATCGAGCAGCGATACGCGGCGGGGCATGTCGAGCGGCTCCCCGCGCTGGCCGCCGAGCTCGTCCGTCTCAAGGTCGATATTCTCGTTGCGGCGCCGTCCGGCAGCGCACTCTCGGCCAAGAAAGTCACGAGCACGATCCCGATCGTGTTCATGGGCGAACCCGACCCCGTCGGCACCGGACTCGTGGCCAGCCTGGCCCGTCCCGGTGGGAACGTCACGGGCCTGGCGGACGCGCACGCCGATCTGATCGCGAAGAGACTCGGCCTCCTCAAGGAGGTCGTGCCATCGGCCTCTCGAGTCGGCGTCCTGTGGACTCCGTCCAACGCCAGCACCGCGCCCCAGCTGAAGATGGTCCAGGCCGCAGCACCGGCGCTGGGGCTGACCGTTGTCCCGGTCGAGGTCAAAGGACCGGGACGTGGCGATCTGGACCGGGCCTTCGCAGTGATCGAGAAAGAGCGCCCGGGCGGTCTGCTCGTCATCGCCGACCCCACGCTAGGGAATCAGCGCACCCGGATCGCCGAGCTCTCGATCGCGCACCGACTCCCCGCGTCCGGCACCCACCGCGGATGGGCCGAGGGAGGCCTGCTGATGTCGTACGGCACCGACTTCGTCGAGCTGTTCCGACACGGCGCCGTGCTCGTCGACAAGATCCTCAAGGGAGCCAAGCCCGCCACCCTCCCCGTCGAGCAGCCGACCAAGTTCGAGTTGGCGATCAACCTCAAGACCGCCAAGGCCCTTGGCCTCACGATCCCGCCATCGCTGTTGGCGCGCGCGGATCGGGTCATCGAGTGAAGCCCGCTCGGCTCAGGCGCTCCTGCTGTCGCCCTTGGGCTGAGACGTAGGCAAGCTCGGACTGCAGCTCCTCCTCCGTCAGTCTTTGCTCCGCATGCTCCCCGAACCCCCGAGGGGCGATCAATCCCCTCGAGGTAGTGGCCGCCATACCCGCGCGCACACACTGGTGTGC
>CAVVEU010000029.1:0-262327 GCA_963747235.1 uncultured Candidatus Rokubacteria bacterium | reverse complement strand
GCTGCGCAAGAGCAAGGCGCGCTGCCGACTGCTTGCCGAGGCAGTTCCTCGTCGGGACCCGCTCCTCGGAAAGCGGAGCAGGCGGTGGCACGGAAGGCGGTGGCCTACGAACACCCGATCAAGACGGCGATGCTGGTCCGGGAGCGGGTACCCAATGTCGGCGACGAAGCGGCGGCGCGCGAACGCGGCCCTCCTGGTCCTGTGTCGGGTGCTCGCTCGGTTAGGGCGGTGAGGTCAGGGGCCTACGGGCGCGCGTGGGTCGGGGCTGGGCGTGGTGATCTGGTTCTTCTCCCGCCCGTTTCTGCTCGGGCGCTTCCTTCGTGTTTCGTCCTCGAGCGCGGCGAAGAGCTCCGCGTGAGCAAGGTCGACCTTCTTGAGCGCGGCCAAGATCTTGGGACTGAGGGTCATCGCGACTACTCCTTCCGGGGCTGCCTGGCTGCAACGTCGGTCTCTGGATCATGCGCGGGCGGGTGGCGCATTGCTAGTCCGAAGTGGCGGTCGCACGAGATGTCGGGCGGTAAGCGTGATAAACTCGGCGACGGTCACTCCGCAGCAATCCTGAGGCGAGCCGTTAGCTCAGTTGGTAGAGCACCTGACTTTTAATCAGGGGGTCCTCGGTTCGATCCCGAGACGGCTCACCACCTAACTCGCCGATCCTACCGCCTCCAGCTCCACAGCAGCTTCCAGGCGATGCGCACCACCCCGTCGCCAATGCGCATCCACCAGCGGTCGCGCCGAGGACGGGCGGGAGCTCGGTCGGTCATCCGCGGCATGCTACCACGCTCGCCGAACGCAGCAGGGCCCGCCCCTTTCGGGACGGGCCCTTTTGATACCAGGTGCGTCGGCTGGAGCGCCTACGGCACGCTGACGGAGGTGCTGTCGCCGCTGTTGGTGATGGTGAAGGTACCGGACGTCGCCGAGGCGTAGCCGTACGCGCCCCAGCCGGCCGGGCCCGCGGGAACCGAGGACATGAAGGGGCCGCCCGCCTGGTTGAGCGAGTTGGTGACCACCGAGGAGAGGTCGGTCAGGGCGCCGGGGAGCGTGCCCATGTGCGCGGAGTAGATGCTGACGGCGGACGCGAGGGCCCGGGCATCAGCCTGGGCCTTGGCCAGCCGCGCGCGCGCCTGAACGTTGGCGTACAGCGGGATAGCGATGGCAGCGAGGATACCGATGATGGCGACGACGATCATCAACTCGATGAGCGTGAAGCCGCGCTGCGACTTCTTCCGACGGTGAAGGGTACTGAGCATTGCGTGATTCCTCCTGGCAAGTCTATGAGTTAGGACAATTTCAGTATATGAGTCTGTAATTTTTTCCGTGTGCGGGCAAAATAGTCCTAAGTATCATATAGTTACATTAGGTATTGCTACGTAGACCTTGGAGAGAAGGCTAGTTGCTGCCGGCGAGAGCCTGGCGGACGGCCTGGCGGAGGTCTTCGGGGCTGAACGGCTTGGAGAGCACGGGCACCCGCGAGGCGGCGAGGAAGCCCGCGTAGTCGAGGGAGTGGGCCTGGCCGGTCACGTAGATCATGGGCGGCATGGCGGTGCCGTGGCGGAGCTGGAGCGCCCAGTACAGGGCGGCGCCGTCCATCTTGGGCATCCGCAGGTCGCTCAGGATCAGATCGTACTGACGCTGATCGGAAAGCTGGAGCGCCGCGGCGCCGTCGGGGGCCACCTCGATCTCGTAACCGTTCTCGGCCAGCACGTCGGCGATGAGCTCGCGCACGTCCGGCTCATCCTCGACGATCAGGACGAGCGCCTTCTTCGTCATCTCCTCTCCTCGGTCGAGTGGCTGCGGTAAGGCCGCATGGGCGCGCTCCGATTCCCCCGCGAGTCTAGCAAAGGGCTGGGGAGACGCAAGGCTCATGCGCGGACCAGGAGCGGATAGCGTCCGACGCGATGGCCCGAGATCAGCAGCTCCACCACCCAGACCCCGGCCTGCGCGAGGTCCCGCTTCTCGAGACGATCCACCTGCCAGGTCCAGAGCGCGCCTTCCTGCGACTGGTCCATCGGCAGATCGCTGGTCCGCGTGACTACGCCGTCGGGATTGATCCACCGCACCTGGATGTTCAGGAGGCCGCCCGTCTGCTGGATGCCGTAGAAGAACGTCACCGGGTTCCGGATGGTGAACTCCTTGACTCCGGGCGGCATGTTCCGGCGGAACGCGGTGAAGAGCAGGGTGCCCGGCGCGGGCGCCGCGTCGGTGAAGTAGGCGAACTTGACCAGGCTCGCCGCCTCGATGCCCGAGAGGTTCAGCGCCGCCGGGGTGGGCCGGCGGGGTGGGCGGGGCGTCGAGTCGCGGCGCGGTTGAGTGGGCACGTGTGTTCATGGATAAGTGTAGACGAGTCCGAGTTTATTTGCCCGACGCCCCTGTCGGGCGCGCGCCCGCGCGGCGACGCGCGCCGGGGCATGCTGAGCGCGACGCGACGCACGCGTTGAGCAGCCTCCCCGGGTTCGCCCACTTCTCGGTGCCGAGCTCCTGGTACGACCTCCAGGCGGTGACCTTCAGCGGGCGAGGGCCCACCTCGGTGGCCGAGCCCGCCTCCTTGGCGCTGGCCGCGATGACCGCCCTCGGAGCCGGCGGCGGGGCCCTGACTCGACACCGCAGCCATCGCGGCCGGCACCGCTAGCTCCTTCCGCCCGCTCAGCGGTCCCGCCGCTCCCGCTTGGGCGCGGGAGTTGACCTAAAAGTATCCAAACGGTTACTATTGGCACACCTGATCCATGTCGACCGTCGCCGCCTCCAAACGCCAGCCCAGCGCGCACGCCCGCGATCCCCAGCGCACGCGCGATCGCATCCTGGCCGCGGCCCTCGCCGAGTTCTCCGCGCATGGCTTCGCCGGAGCCCGGGTGGCGCGCATCGCCCGTCGCGCGCGGGTCAACAAGCGGATGCTCTACCACTACTTCGGCAACAAGGAGGATCTCTTCCGGGAGATCTTCGACCGCAAGCTCCGCGAGCGCGCCGGCTGGATCACCGAGGCCCCCGCCGATCTGGGGGCGAGCCTGCGTTACTGGTTCGCGATGGCCTGCGAGGACAGCGACTGGATCCGCCTGACCCAGTGGGAGGCGCTCGGACTCGGCGAGGGGCCGGTCATCCAGGAGGCCGAGCGGCAGGCGTCGCTCGCGCGCGCGCTCGATGATCTGCGCGATCGGCAGCGCCGCGGCCTCCTGCCGGACCTGGACGCGGGCCATCTGCTGCTGGCGATCCTCGGGCTGATCGCGTATCCGCTGGCCTTCCCGCAGGTGACGCGGATGGTGACCGGCCGCTCCTCGTCCGATCCCGTCTTCCACCAGGAGCGGGCCGAGTTTCTCCAGCAATTCTCCGACGCGCTGAGCCCGAAGCGGCGCGGGGCGGGTGAGCGCGCATGAAGGCGCTCCTGGCCGCGCTGCTGCTGATCGCGCCCGTCCTGGCGGCCTGCGACAAGGGCGCAGATCCTGCCACCGCCAAGGGCGCGCCGCCCGCGGTGCCGGTGACGGCCATGGAGGCGGCGCAGCGCGACGTGCCCGTCCAGATCCGGGCCATCGGCAACGTGCAGGCGCTCGCCACCGTCTCCGTGCAGTCCATGCTCAACGGCGAGGTGATGAAGGTGCACTTCGCGGAGGGCCACGAGGTGCCGGCGGGCGCGCTGCTCTTCACCATCGACCCGCGCCAGCTCCAGTCCGCCCTCTTGCAGGCGCAGGCCACGCTCGCCCAGCACCAGGCCGCGGTGCTGTCGGCGGAAGCGAACCTGGCCCGGGACATGGCGCAGCTCGAGAACGCGCGGGTGGACGAGCAGCGGTACCGCAAGCTGGTGGAGGGTGGCTTCGTGGCGCGCGAGCAGTACGACCAGATCCGCACCAAGGAGCTCACGCTCGCGGCCACCATCGACGCCGATCGCGCCGCGGTGGAGACCGCCAAGGCTCTGGTGCGCGCGGGCGAGGCCGCGGTGGAGAATGTGCGGGTGCAGCTCAGCTACACCGAGATCCGCGCGCCCATCGGCGGCCGCACCGGCAACCTGCTCCTGAACCAGGGCAATGTGGTCAAGGCCAACGACGTGGGCAATCCGATGGTGGTGATCAACCGGGTGCATCCGATCTACGTGGCCTTCTCGGTGCCGGAAGCGCAGATCGAGGCGATCAAGCGCTACCGCGCGGCGGGCGACCTGCCGGTGGAAGCCCAGGTCACCGGCCAGCCGGGCGGCGTCGTGCGCGGGCGGCTCACGTTCATGAACAACACGGTGGACCCGAGCACCGGGACGATCCAGCTCAAGGCCACGTTCGAGAACATCGAGAACGCCCTCTGGCCGGGCCAGTTCGTCAACGTGGCCCTCACGCTGACGAAGCAGATGGGCGCGGTGCTGGTGCCTTCCCAGGCGGTGCAGAGCGGCCAGAAGGGTCAGTACGTGTTCGTGGTCAAGCCGGATCAGACGGTGGAGGCGCGGCCGGTGGTGCCGGGCGCGGCCGACGGGCGTGATGTGGTGATCACGAGCGGACTCACCGCGGGCGAGCGCGTGGTGGTCGACGGGCAGCTCCGGCTGGCGCCGGGCACGCGCGTGGAGGTCAAGCCGGCGGCAGCCGGGAAGGGAACCGGCGGGTGAGCACCGACCTCTTCATCAAGCGGCCGGTGATGACCACGCTGCTGATGGGGGCCATCCTGGTCTTCGGCCTCATGGCCTACCGGCTCCTGCCGGTGAGCGACCTGCCCAACATCGACTTCCCCACCATCCAGGTCACCGCGAGCCTGCCCGGAGCCAGCCCCGACACCATGGCCTCCGCGGTCGCCACGCCGCTCGAGAAGCAGTTCTCGACCATCGCGGGCATCGACTCGATGACCTCGACGAGCGCGCTCGGCACGACCCAGATCACGATCCAGTTCACGCTCGAGCGCAACATCGACGCGGCGGCCCAGGACGTGCAGGCCGCGATCGCGGCCGCGCAGCCCCAGATGCCGCCGGGCATGCCCACGCCGCCCTCGTACAAGAAGGTCAATCCGGCCGACCAGCCGATCCTCTACCTGGCGCTCAGCTCGCCCACCCTGCCGCTCTACGTGGTGGACGAGTACGCGCAGACCAACCTCGCGCAGCGCATCTCCACCATCAGCGGCGTGGCCCAGGTGTTCATCTTCGGCTCGCAGAAGTATGCGGTGCGCGCCCAGCTCGATCCGAGCGCGATGGCCACGCTGGGCATCGGCATCGACGAGGTGCAGAAGGCCCTCGCCGACTCCAACGTGAACCTGCCCACCGGCACGCTCTGGGGGCCGAACCAGGCCTTCAGCGTGCAGGCCACCGGCCAGCTCACCACCGCCGCCGCGTACCGCCCCCTGATCGTGGCCTATCGCAATGGCTCGCCAATCCGGCTCGAGCAGCTCGGGCGCGTGATCGACGGGGTGCAGACCGACAAGGTGGCCTCCTGGTACAGGGACGAGCGCGCGGTGGTGCTGGCCATCCAGAAGCAGCCGGGCACCAACACCATCGAGGTGGTGGATTCGATCAACCGGATCATGCCCGCCTTCCGGGCCCAGCTCCCTGCCGCGGTGAACCTGAACACGCTCTACGACCGGTCGGTGTCGATCCGGAGCTCGGTCCACGACGTGCAGTTCACGCTGCTCCTCGCGGTGGCGCTGGTGGTGCTGGTGATCTTCCTGTTCCTGCGCAACGTCTCGGCCACCGTGATCCCGAGCCTTGCCCTGCCCATGTCCATCGTCGGCACGTTCATGGTGATGTACGTGCTGGGCTACACGATCGACAACCTCTCGCTCATGGCCCTGACCCTGGCGGTGGGCTTCATCGTGGACGACGCGATCGTGATGCTCGAGAACATCGTGCGCCACATGGAAGGCGGGAAGGGGCGGATGGAGGCGGCCCTGGAGGGCGCGCGGGAGATCGGCTTCACCATCGTGTCCATGACCGCGTCGCTGGCCGCGGTGTTCCTGCCCGTGCTCTTCATGGGCGGCATCGTGGGCCGGCTGCTCCACGAGTTCGCGGTGGTGATCGGCGCCGCGGTCATCGTGTCCGGCGTGGTCTCGCTGACCCTCACCCCGCTGCTGTGCAGCCGCTTCCTGCGGCCGCCGCGGGAGTCGCACGGGCGGCTCTACGCGGCCTCGGAGCGGGTTTTCAGGGGGATGCTCGCGACGTACGACCGGTCGCTCCAGCTCGCGCTGCGCCACCCGCGCTTCACCCTGGGGATCTTCTTCGCGACGCTGGTCGTGACCGGCTACCTCTTCGTGATCATTCCCAAGGGCTTCATTCCCAACGAGGACACCGGGCAGGTCTTCGCGTTCACCGAGGCCTCCCAGGACATCTCCTTCGAGGGGATGATGGAGCACCAGCTCAAGGTCGCCAACATCGTGAATCAGCAGCCGTACGTGGCCTCCTACTTCTCGGCGATCGGGGCCAGCGGCTCGAGCGTGGTCATGAACACCGGCCGCATCTTCATGCGCCTCAAGCCCGCCGCCGAGCGGCCGACCGCGGACGAGATCGTGCAGGACCTGCGGCGGAAGACGAGCGGCATCCCCGGCGTCAACGTCTACCCGCAGGTGCTGCCCACCATCCGGATCGGCGGCCAGCTCACCAAGGGGCAGTATCAGTACACGCTCCAGGACGCCGATCTGCAGGCGCTCTACCACTGGGCCCCGATCCTCTTCGACCGGATGAAAAGCCTGCCGGGCTTCCTCGACGTCAACTCGGACCTGCAGATCACGAGCCCCCAGGTGCTGGTCGAGATCGACCGCGAGAAGGCCGCCGCGCTCGGGGTCACCGCGGTGCAGATCGAGGCCGCGCTCAACAATGCCTACGGGTCGCCGCAGGTCTCGACCATCTACACCCCGACCAACCAGTACTGGGTGATGATGGAGCTGCTGCCGCAGTACCAGCGCGATCCCGCCGCGCTCGCGCTCCTCTACATCCGGTCCGCCAGCGGCAAGCTCGTGCCCCTCGGCACGGTGGCCAGGCTGACCCGCACGGTGGGCCCGCTCACCGTGAACCACCTGGGCCAGCTCCCGGCGGTCACCGTGTCCTTCAACCTGCGGCCGGGCGTACCGCTCGGCAACGCGGTCGAGGAGATCCAGAAGGTGGAGCGCGAGCTGAGATTGCCCGCCACGCTCAGCACGAGCTTCCAGGGCACCGTGCAGGCCTTCCAGCGCTCGCTGCAGGGCCTGGGGCTCCTGCTCCTGGCCGCGGTCCTCGTCATCTACCTGATCCTGGGCATCCTCTACGAGAGCTTCATCCACCCGCTCACGATCCTCTCCGGGCTGCCGTCGGCGGGGGTGGGGGCGCTCCTGACCCTGATCCTCTTCAATCAGGAGCTGAACCTCTACGGCTTCGTCGGGATCATCATGCTGGTGGGCATCGTGAAGAAGAACGCCATCATGATGATCGACTTCGCCATCGACGCCCAGCGCAAGGGCCGGCCCGCCGCGGAGGCGATCTACCAGGGCTGCCTGCTGCGCTTCCGCCCGATCATGATGACGACGATGGCCGCGCTCATGGGCACGCTGCCGATCGCGGTGGGCATCGGAGCGGGCGCCGACGCCCGCCGCTCGCTCGGCCTGGCGGTGGTCGGCGGCCTGATCCTCTCCCAGCTCCTGACGCTCTACATCACGCCGGTCATCTATCTCTACCTGGAGCGGGTCCGGGAGCGGGCGGTCCGGCGGCGCACCGCGATCCCCGATCTGACCCCGCGGCCCGCGGAGTAACTCGGTCGTTGTACCCTTGATGCATGGGGCCGTCTCTGGATGGCGTGGTTGACGTCGTCCGGGCCGCCGAGCGCATCGCGATGTCGGCGATGCGGCTCCTCGGCACCCGTCGCGCGCGCCTCGCCTGGCGGCTCGAGCCCGATCCGGCCCCGCTGGCCTGGGTGACGGCCCCCGCCGAGGATACCCTGCCGGGGGCACCCGGCGGAGCGGCCGCGGAGCTCGCCTTCGGTGAGCGCGCCCTGCGCGAGGGCCGGGCCCTCTGCACCCCCGACGTGCTCGCCGAGCGCCATCTCGCGCTCGACTCCACCGCGCGCGAGGCGATCGCGCGCGGTGGCCTGGGCGCCCTGGCGGCCGTCCCGGTGCTGACCGCCGGCATGGCGGCCGGAAGCCTCGTCCTGGCCACCGCGACCGGCCGGCGCTTCACGGAGCCGGAGATGGCCCTGCTGTCGAGCCTCGCGGAGCAGATGGCGCTCGTGCTCGAGAACGCGCGCCTCGAGGCGGCCCTGACGCGGCAGCGGCACGAGAGCGAGGAGCTGGCCCGGGTCGCCCGCCTGGTCGGCGAGGGGCTCGGCGTCGCCGCCGCGGGCCAGCGCATCGCCGACAGCGTGCTCGGCCTCCTGGATGTCCATAGCTCGGCGATTCGCCTTCTTGGCGCAGATGGCCGGCTCAGCGCCGTTGCGCTGGGCGGCCGGGCCCGGGAGTACGGGGCGACCGGCGCCTTCGTGCCCGCGGGGATCGGCCTCGTCGGCCGGGCCTTCGTGGAGGGGCGGCCCATGTGGACCGGCGATATCCGTACCGACGACCGGTTCGCGGTCGATCCGGCGATCCGCGAGCGCAACGCGGCCGTCGGCATCGTGGCCGGCCTCGCGGTGCCCCTGCGGATGGCCGGCGACGTCATCGGCGTGCTCTCGGTGGGTAGCCCGCTCCCCCGCGTTTTCGCCGAGCGGGAGATTGCGCTCCTGCAGGCCTTCGCCGACCAGGCTGCCATCGCGCTCAGCACTGCCCAGACGCAGGAGGCGGTGACCAAGCAGGCCGACCGCCTCCGGCTCCTGCACGAGATCGACCGTGCCATTATCACCGAGACCGCGCCGGTGGCGATCGCGGAGGCGGTGCTCTGGCGGTTGCGGGATCTGCTCGGGGTGCCGCGCGCCATCGTGAACCTGTTCGACTGGGAGGCGGGGGAGGTCGAGTGGCTGGCCGCCGTCGGCCGCCACCGGATGCACGTGGGTCCCGGCGTCCGCTATCCGCTGCGCTTCGCCGGGGATCTGGAGGCCCTCCGCCGCGGCGAGGCCCAGGTGATCGATGTCCATACGCTGCCGCCCGGCCCGGAGACCGACGCCCTCCGCGCCTCCGGCGTCCTCGTGTACATGGTGGTGCCGATGATCGTCGGCGACCAGCTGATCGGATCGGTTAGCTTCGGCGGCGAGCAGGGCCAGTTTCCCGACGAGCAGGTGAGCATCGCGAGCGAGGTCGCGACCCAGCTCGCGATCGCCATCGTCCAGGCGCGGCTGCTCGAGCAGGTCAAGCGGCACGCGGTGGAGCTCGAGGGGCGGGTCGAGGAGCGCACCCGCGAGCTCGAGGGAGTCAACCGCGAGCTCGAGGCCTTCACGCACACCGTCTCGCACGACCTCAAGGCCCCGCTGCGGGGCATGGCCGGATTCGCCCAGGCCCTCGAGGACGACTACGCGGACCGGCTCGACGAGCCGGGGCGGGAGTTCCTGGCCCGGATCCGCGCCGCGTCCGATCGGATGGCCGATCTCATCGACGACCTCTTGCAGTACTCGCGCATCCAGCAGCGCGCGATCGAGCGCCGGCCGGTCCCCCTCAAGCCGCTCCTGGATCCGATGCTGGAAGACCTGGCCGGCGAGATCGCGGCCCGCGGCCTGATCGTCACCCTGGACCTGGCCGTGGCCGAGATCATGAGCGAGCGGCAGGGGCTGCAGGAGGCGGTGGCCAATCTGCTCTCCAACGCGGTCAAGTTCAGTCCGGCGCAGGGCGGCACCATCGCGGTGCGCTCGTACCGCGATGGGGATCAGGTGGTGGTCACGGTCGCCGATCGTGGTGTCGGCTTCGACATGCGATACCACGACCGCATCTTCGGGATCTTCGAGCGCCTGCACCGCCAGGAAGACTACCCGGGCACCGGCGTCGGCCTCGCCATCGTGCGCAAGGTCGCGGAGCGCCACGGCGGCCGCGCCTGGGCCGAGTCCGCGCCCGGCCAGGGGAGCACCTTCTTCCTCGCGTTCCCCGACCCGCGCTAGCCCGTCTTGTTGTCGCGCCCCGGGCGCCCTGCTATCATGCCGCTGTTCCTTCCACGATAGGCCCAGGGACCCCGTCGTCTAGCCTGGCCAAGGACGCGACCCTTTCAAGGTCGAGATCGCGGGTTCGAATCCCGCCGGGGTCACCATCGCTTTTCCAACGACTTTCGCTATTTCTAGCGCGTTTCGGTGCGTTGCTCTCAGGACGGCAAAGGTCGCGAAATACCCCATTCTGGACACGATTGGTGTAGCAGGTGGTGTAGCGGATGAAGGCGAGCCCAAGCCGGAGGAGGACGTGATGCCTGAGCATGGCGAAGAGATCGAGCATCTGACGCTCAGGGCAGCCGCGGAGGCGGTCAGCGGAGCAGAAGTCTCGACGCCTGCGCCGGGCCCGACGCTCACGCCATTACGGCGCGCGCCGGGAAGGAGTACCGAGGACGGTGAATGATATGGACCGGCCTGGTGACTCGGCATCTCGGATGCTACACCTGCTGAACGCCGTCCTCACGGTGCAGGCGCTCCACGTCGCCGCCACGCTCGGCATTGCAGACTTGCTGGCCGACCGATCGGCGACCGTCGACGAGCTGGCCGTCGGCACGGGCGCGCACCGGCCATCGCTATACCGCCTCCTGCGCATGCTGGCCGGCTCGGGGGTGTTCCACGAGGAGGCCGACGGGAGCTTCGCTCTTACTTCCCTCGGGGCTACACTGCGCAGCGAGGGGCCAGACTCTGTCCGAGATTGGGCCCTGGTCATGGGCGCACCCGAGATCTGGGAGGCCTGCGGTCGGCTGCGCGACACGATCACGACCGGACAGCCGGGCTTCGTGCTTGCGCACGGCCTGCCCATCTACGACTACATGGCCCGCAACCCCCGGCTCGGGGCGACGTTCGACCGCTGGATGACCACGCAGTCCGACCAGCACAATGCGGCGATCGTCGCGGCATACGACTTTTCGCCGTCCCGGATCGTGGCGGACGTTGGAGGCGGCCAGGGCTCGACGTTGGCTGCGATCCTGCGAGCGAACGCGTCGCTGCGAGGCATCCTACTCGACGTCCCTAAGGTCGTGGCACACCTCGCTCCGCTCGAGGCCGCCGGCGTATCCGACCGCTGCGACGTCGTCGGCGGCGACATGCTGGAGGAGGTCCCCGGCGGCGCCGACGTCTACGTCATGAAGCGGGTGCTAATGATCTTGGGCGATGAGCAGGCAATCCGGGTCCTGCGGAACTGCGCCGCGGCGCTGCCGACGGGCGGCAGGGTTCTAGTGATCGAGATGGTTATGCCCCCGCGCAACGACGCGAGCCCCGCGAGGGCCTTCGACATCCTGATGTTGCTCAACAACGAGGGCGGCCGCATCCGTACCGAAGCCGAGTTCCGCGACCTGTTCGCAGCCGCGGGCCTGAGACTGACCAACGTTATCGCCACGGCATCGCCCAACACCATCCTCGAAGGTGCCCCTACGTAATGCAGCGCCAGACTCTGCCTCGCTCCTCGGCTGCCGTGACAGCGAGCGGTGGCAGCGAGTCCGTAACTCCACGCCGTCAAAGGCGACGCTGAGACCCTTTCAAGGTCGAGATCGCGGGTTCGAATCTCGCCGGGTCACGTAGCAGCCGCTAGTCCCTTTCGGTTACCCAGACTTCACCCAGGAATCGGGCCGGGGCGGTTGCCAGGAGTGCGGTGGCTGGCTAGGATTGCGACGTATCAGCTAACGGGGGAGTTCATGGGAACCGAAGGAACAGTGGCGCAGCATTACACGCACGGGGCCCTCGAGCGTACGGTTTTCGACGCGCTCCGGGGGGCGGGCAAGGACCCAGACCGGCTCGAGCCAGGCGATCTCGCCCCGGTGGACGAGTTCCACATTGGCGGCCGCCAGGCGACGGTCGACTTCGCCGCCGAGCTTCGCGTTACCCGGGGCATGCACCTGCTCGACATCGGCTCGGGGCTCGGCGGGGCCTCTCGTTACTTCGCGCACGTGCTTGGCTGCACGGTCACCGGCATCGACCTCACCGAGGAATACGTCCGGGTCGCGCAGGCGCTGTCGGAGCGGACCGGCCTCGCCGGCCGGGTTTCGTACCGGCACGGCAGCGCGCTCCCCTGCTTTTCCCCGCTGGTACCTTCGACGGCGCCTACATGCTCCACGTCGGGATGAACATCGCCGACAAAGCCGCTCTGTTCGCACAGGTGCGACAGGTGCTCAAGCCGCGGGGGGTGTTCGGCGTCTACGACGTGATGCGGGAGGGTGAGGGCGCCCTCGCCTACCCGGTGCCGTGGGCCGGGAGCTCGGAGACGAGCTTCGTCGAATCGAGCGCGACCTACGCCCGGCTACTGGCCGCCGCGGGCTTCGAGGTGCTCGCCCAGCGCAGCCGCCGCGAGTTCGCGATCACGTTCTTCCGGGAACTGCGCGCGCGCATCACGCAGAGCGGCGCGCCGCCCCTCGGGCTGCATCTCCTCATGGGTGCGACGACCCCCCAGAAGATCGCCAACATGGTGAGCGCTATCGAGGCCGGCCTCATCTCGCCGACGGAGATCATCTGCCGGGCCGGAGATGACGCGGGAGCCGCCCCGCAGGGGTCAGGCTGCGAGCGCGACGCCCGCGATGCTAAACGATAGCGACGCGTTCCAACCCTCGGAATAACCCCCCGGGGTCACCACTTCTTTCGGACACCGAAATGGCAGGCGGAATGGCAGCGGAATACTAGCAGCGCCCGCGGCGAAGAGACTTGAGCAGGCCGTTGGGGATGCGGCTCACCCAGCTCAAGCGAGTCGACCTCTGGCGCCGAGGGACACATTTCATCCCCGTTCGCCGGAGCGACAACCTCACCGAAGAGCTCTGCGCTTCTGCCCTGCGGCAAGCCAGGAGCCGGCCCTCGACGTAAGCTGAGCCCTCGGCCCTCAACGCTTCCTAGAACCAGCTAGCGACGACGCCGTGTACAACTCTCAGCAACAGGACGCCGAGGTACGTCGCGAGCAAGAAACCGAAGAATAGCCCGACGTGATGGAGCGCGCGCCTGGAGAGTGGATGCCGGACGCGACGGAGGCCGTGACGGGCCAGCGGATGGAGCACCGGTGAGCCTTTCCCCTGAAGCCGGCGCCGGCGCCGGCGAGCCCCCAGCCCTTCGATCACGCCGGCGAGGATGCTGAAGGTGAGAGCGGCAACCGCGAAGAGGGCCAGCGTACTCACCAGTGAGGCCTTCCGGGACGCGCGCGCTCTGGCTTCTCCTCAGGCGTGCCGTGGATCGGCAGTCTATCAGATCCGGGACCGGCGGGCACGGGGCACCGGCCGCACCCTCGCTGACCCGCACGCGGAGGGGTCCGGAGAAACCTCTGGCATCCGGGGGTGGTCCCCCCGCCCCACTTGCAGCACGATTTCTATCGTAGGCATAAAGTCCAAGAGGTCGGTGATGTGGGCGGGTTCGCACGCTGCGGTATATACCGTGTCGTACCACTTTCGCAGCCCGAGACTATTCTGAGTCGGCAGGACCTCAAGGGTGGTGCGGCCGATCCGCTCGATACCTTTCGCCGCTCGGCCATGATCCGGTTCGCTGTCGCCTCGCTCGGATCGCTTCTGACGACGTGAACGTAGATGAACGGCTCCACCATGGTCTTTAGGTGATGCATCGTCTCGGACCGACCCATACGGGCGTCGTCAAGTGAGCACATACCCGGTCGCCTGAAGGGCAGCGTTGGCTGCTTGCGCCAATGCGGCTATCGGGCCGGCGCAGAGGTCCTCTGCGAGGAGCACGGCCCGTCACAACGTCGCCTCGTGAAGCTGCCATGCCAGAGTCACGCCCGCCCACCGTCGAGGCCCTCGAGGCGGGTGAGCCAGGTCTCCCTCTCCACAGATCGCGGGCGGCGGCCAGGGGAGCCGCCTTGTCACCCCGGGACCTACCCGGAGCTAGCCCGCGAGGCTGATTCTATGCCATCCTACGCGACAGCCACCCCGGTGAACTCGAAGCCGCACCACGGCGCGAAATTCCCCGGGGTCACCATCGTTCTTCCACATGATGCAGAAAAGGACAGAAACATCCGCAACACCGCCCCGTCGCTCCTGCAGCGGGCCGACCAGGTGATCGAGTGATCAGCCGGCGGACCCTTCTCCACGCCATGGCCGGTGGCGTGCTCGCGCCGCTCGGCGCCGAGGCGCAGACGGCGGAGAAGGTGTGGCGGATCGGCGTGATTGGTTTCGCTCCCACGACCGGCGACATGGTCGGACCAGATCCGCCGTACGTATACATCAAGGCCCTGTTGGATGGATTGCGCGAACGCGGCTATGTGTACGGGCAGCATTTCGTGACGGAGCCCCGTGGAGCCGAAGGCAGGCCGGAGCGCCTACCCGGTGTTGCCGACGAATTGGTCCGTCTGCAGGTGGACGTGATCGTCTCCGTCGGCGCCGCGCTACCCGCGCTCAAGCAGGCCACGTCGGCGATCCCGATCGTCGTTCCTGGCATGCCTGATCCGGTGGGGGCTGGTTACGCCAAGAGTCTCGCTCGCCCGGGCGGGAACTTCACGGGGCTGAGCTTTCAGGTCGTGGACCTGGTGGTAAGACGGCTCGATCTGCTGAAGGAAGTGGTTCCGTTTGCGGGGACCGTAGCGGTCATATGGGATCAGGCCTCCCCGCAAGTATGGGACGTGCTCGATACCGCCGCCCGTGAGCGACGGTGGAAGCTACTCTCGCTCCCGGTCCGGGATGCTGGCGAAGCCGAGAAGGTTGTTAGGTCGGCGGCGAAAGCGCGGGCGGGTGGGGTACTCGTGAATGCCGGCGTAGCGTTTGATCCGCATCCCCGACGGATCGTGGAGCCGATCGCCAAGTACCGACTGCCCGCCATGTATCCCCAGCGACGTTTACGCTCAGGTTGGCGGATTGGCATCGTATGGCCCGGATCTCCGTGCGATCTGGCGCGCGTCGGCGGCCTTCGTCGACAAGATCCTGAAAGGCGCAAAGCCGGGCGATCTGCCCATCGAGCAGCCCACCAAGGTCGATCTGGTGATCAACCTCAAGACCGCCACGGTTCTCGACCTGACGATCCCGCGGTTGCTTCTGCAGCGAGCCGATCAGGTGATCGAGTGAGCCGGCCAAGGATGACGGGCCCCGCGCGGGTCATGGCGGCTGCCGTCCTCACGTTCATCACGTCCGGTTGCGCGACGACGGAGACAGTGATGATGCAGCATCCCCAGACACACGAGATCGCGCAATGTGCCGAAGGCTATCGACGGTTCATCGGCGGTGACGGCTATCGAGGCCAGAAGGACTGCATCGCGGACTACGAGCGCCAGGGCTATGAGCGGGCGCTGGCGCCAGCGGGGAAGAAGTAGCCTGGTCAGTGACCCCTCGGCGGCTCTCCTACTCCTTAAGTCCAATAGACTTGCTGTCTCCAAAGGGACACTTTCAAGACATGGTCTCCGGAGCGATCGTGGCCATCCTGAAGGAGCTGCACCATGACCACGTCGTCCTGGTCGATGACACCAGCATCCAGTTCGCGCCGGGACTGGTTCCCCCGAGGATTGCCCCTGGGAGCCGGATAACGCTCCGCTACACCCGCAACGATCGGGGTGACGGAATGCTGATTCAGAGCATCATCTGCGGCTGACCAGGGGGAACTCTCTGCCCGTCGGAGCTTCATGCGCTGATTGTGGTCGAAGGCGGTGCGAGCTAGAGTGTGGGTCGACGAATCGATGACCGACCTCTGTCCGATCTGTGGCCAGCGTTTTGCGGATGGTGAACCACGCTATCGCCGCCCGGACGGTGACGTTCACGTGCCTTGTTTCAAAGGTCCGCGCGTCCTTGTGGTTGACGACGATATGCTCCTCCGTGACCTCGTCGCCCATCTGGTCCGGCGCAATCGAGTCTGCCAGGTCCAGACCGTCTCCAATGGAGAGGAGGCGCTCGAACGAATCCGCGCCGACGTGTACGATTTGATCCTCTGCGACCTCCGGATGCCGACGATGGACGGGCCGGCATTCTACCGGGAGGTGCGAGCCGCGCATCCGGACCTCGTCGAGCGGATCGTGTTCATGACCGCCCACCTGCAGGTCGATGAGTATGCGCAGTTCATTCAGGACGTGGGGGCTCCTCTGCTGAACAAGCCATTCCCTCGAGAGGACCTGGACGAGATCCTGGCGGCGCATGATCGGACCAACCCGGCCGGGACGCAAAGCGCGCGAGGAGACCTGACATGGCGTTCATTCGCACGATTCCGCCGTCCGAGGCGGAGGGGCCGGTCCGGGAGATGTACGAGCAGGCGCAGAAGCGATCCGGCTACGTGCCGAACTGGGCGCAGGCCTTCAGCCTTCGGCCGGAGGTGCGGGACGGCTGGGGCGCGCTCCTGAGCTCCATCCAGCGCAATCTCCCGGTCCGGAGCTACGAGCTCGCCACGCTGGCCGCCGCCCGCGCGCTCGGAAGCTCCTACTGCGCCCTGGCCCACGGGAGCGTGCTGGCCGAGAAGGTGTTCGACGCGGCGACGGTGGCCGGGATCGCCACGGATGCCGCCGGGTCCCCGCTCGATCCCGCCGAGCGCGCCCTCATGGCGTTCGCGGAGAAGATCGCCCGCAGCGCGGATCAGATCACGTCCGCCGACATCGAGGTCCTCCGGTCTCACGGCTACCGGGACGAGCAGATCTTCGATCTGGCCGCCGCGGCGGCCGCTCGGTGCTTCTTCAGCAAGCTCCTCGACGCGCTCGGCGTGCAGCCGGATTCGAGCTTCAACGATCTCGATCCGACACTTCGGCGGGCGCTGACGGTCGGGAGGCCGGTGGACGATCGTCCGGCCGCGAGACTTCCGGAGCCGGCGTAGACGACGTCAGGGCCAGAGTTACTCGATAACACCCTCGTAGGGGCAATACCCTCCCGCTGGTAGGGGCCAAGGTCCAATCGACTGTCGCGGTCTCCAGAGGGAGACTTGGAGCATGCCGAATGTTCTGAGTGGTACGGTTCACGAGGTCGGCGAGGGGTTCATCGTTCTCGGCGTGACACCCGCATCGTCGTCTCGTCCCGGGTGCGGCCGGAGGGCCTGGCCGAGGGCGTGCGCGTCATCGTGAGCGCCTGGCTGCGAGGCGCCGAGTGGGTCGCCGAGGACGTCCAGCTAGCCCGGTAGCCCCTTGATCCCCAGCAGCGCCATCGCGGTGCCGCCCAGCATCGCGATCTTGTCGGCGTCGGTCAGCTCCGGCGTGCCCAGGATGTGGTCCACCGACGTCTGCGTCCACGGGAACGGATAGTCGGTGCCCATGACGATCTGGCCCGGCCCCGCCTCCACCGCCAGATGGCGCAGCGCCTCGGGCGTGAACACGATCGAGTCGAAGTAGAGCTGGCGCACGTACTCCGTCGGCCGCTTCTCGAGCGTCCCGGTCATGCGATGGGGGAAGGTCGTCTGCACCGCGTTCGAGCGCGCGGCGTAGGACGGCAGGTAGCCCCCGCCGTGGGCGGCGCAGATCTTGAGCCCGGGGAAGCGGTCGAGGGTGCCCTCGAAGATGAGATGCGAGAGCGCGATCGTCGTCTCGAGCGGGTTGCCGATGGTGTTGGTGAGGAGCCCGTTGCCCGCGAGCCGGCCCGTCCGCTCCAGCTCGATCGTGCCCTGCGGGTGGATGAACACGAGGACGCCCAGCGCCTCGGCCTTGGCCCAGAAGGGGTGGAACTTCGGGTCGCTCAGCTCGAGGCCCTCGACGCTGCCGCCGAGGCCGGCCCCGCGCAGGCCGTAGCGCTTGACGCCCTGCTCGAGCTGCTCGGCGGCCAGGTCCGGATGCTGCAGGGCCACGCTCGCGAACGCGACGAACCGGTCCGGCTGGGCCGCGCAGATCTCGGCCAGCGTCTCGTTCTGGATCCGGATCAGCTCCGTCGCGACGTCCCGGTCCGCCGCGTACCAGTAGGGGTTGATGCTGAGCGCTTCCACGTCGATGCCCTGCGCGTCCATCGCCTGGAGGCGCCCCCGCGTATCGGTCATGAGGAGCGCCTCGGTCTCCAGCTTGCGCCCCATCAGCGCCATCGCGGCGGGCACCGCGCAGTGCGCGTGCACGTCCACCGTCTTCACGCGCTTGCCGCTGACGACCACCTCCCGCCGCCGCCCTTGCGGGGCGCCGGCCCCGCCGCACGAGACGAACGCCGCGTCGGCCACGCTCAGGCCCGGATCCCGAGCAGCTTCATCGCGTTGCCGCCCAGCATGGCCACCTTGTCGGCGTCGCTCACGCCGGGCGCCTCCAGGATGTCGTCCACCGCGGTCGTCGTCCACGGATACGGGAAGTCGGTGCCCACCATGAGCTGCCCCGCGCCCACCTCGGCGGCGAGGTGGCGGACCCCTTCCCCGGAGAAGACCATCGTGTCGTAGTACATCTCCTTCAGATACTCGGACGGCTTCCGCTTGATCGGCCCGTACGTGCCGCCCGGGCAGGCGGCCGGCCGGGTGGGGCACCCACGATCCGAGCGTCCCAGCGTATGACGGCAGGTAGCCCCCGGCGTGCGCCGCGCAGATCTTGAGCCCGGGAAAGCGGTCGAGCGTGCCCTCGAAGATCAGGTGCGAGAGCGCGATGGTGGTCTCGAGCGGGTTGCCGATCACGTTGTCGAGGTAGCCATTACCCTTGAGCCGCCTCGCCAGGTCCGCCGGCGCGCCCGCGCCCTGCGGATGGATGAAGACCAGCACGCCGAGCTGCTCGGCCTTGGCCCAGAAGGGGTGGAACTTCGGATCGCTGATCTCCTCACCGTTGACGCTGCCGCCGATGCCGGCGCCCCGCAGCCCGTGCTTCTTCACGCCCTCCTCGAGCTGCTCCGCGGCGAGATCCGGGTGCTGCAGGGCGACGGTGGCGAGGGCCACGAAGCGGTCGGGATGCGCGGCGCACGCCTCCGCGAGCTTCTCGTTCTGCACGCGAATGATCTGCCGGGCCAGGTCGCGGTCCGCCCCGTACCAGTAGGGATTGATGCTGAGGGCTTCCACGTCGATGCCTTGCTCGTCCATCGCGCGAAGCCGATCCGACGCCTGCGTGGCCATGTGAAGCAGCGGGGGCAGGGCGGTCCCGGGCGCGCCGAGCTTCAGGTTCATCAGCGCCAGCGCCTCGGGCACGGCGCAGTGCGCGTGCACGTCCACGGTCCTGGCGCGCCGGCCGGCCACGACCACCTCGCGCCGCCGCGCCTGGGCACGCGCCGGCGCGGCCGCCAGCAGGTCGCAGCCCACGAACGCGAGGCCGGCGAGGGCGCCGGCGCCGATCTGGAGAAACTCCCTGCGGGTGGTCATGGCGATGTCCTCCGTCGTTGAGGTTCGCGCATCCAGGCGCCGACACGCCCAGCATCCTCGCTCCGTCGGGGCCGGTCCGCAAGGGCCGTCTACGCTACGACGGTCGTGACACGTCGATCGAGCGCGATGCCTCGCCCGGGCAGCGACTGCGATCGCCCTTCCGGCATTCGTCCATGTCCCTCTTCGCGCATCCGGCCAGGAGCACCGCCGCCACCGCGCAGGCAATCATCAGCCTCATGGGTTGTTCTCCTCTCGGGCGTTCGCATGCACGGCGAATGCCATCGAGGGCTCCGCACGCGGCGCGGCTTTACGTTCGGCGCGCGTCGTCTCGGTCGGTAAGGCTTTCCGGGGCCGGGAAGCCGCGACTCGCGCCGGTGTTCTCGCGGGATGCTGCCGATGGGACCGGGCGCTTGACGCGGCACCTTGGGGGTCTGTACGATCGGTGCGCACGTCGTGGACTGCACGCTGGCTACCCGCTGGGTGGGGGGGACTCCTTTGACGGAAGCGGGACGCGACCTGCGGCTCGATTTCTTTCGCGGCCTCGCCCTCTTCTGCATCTTCATCGATCACCTTCCGGACAACGTGGTGGCGCAGTTCACGCTCCAGTCCCTGATGTTCGGCGACGCGGCGGAGGTGTTCATCCTGATCTCCGGCTACACCGCGGGGATGGTGTACGGCCGGGCGATGGATCGTCAGGGCTTCCTGATCGGGGCCGTACGCGTCGGCCGCCGGGTCTGGCAGCTCTACGTCGCGCATGTCTTCCTGTTCGTGATCTTCATGGCGATGATGGCGTACACGGTCGAAGCTCTGAACACCTCGCTGTACGCCGAGGAGTCCCATGCTGCCGACTTTCTCAATGATCCGGGCGTGGCGGTCGTCAAGGCGTTGACGCTGCAGTTCCAGCCGGCCTACATGGACATCCTGCCGCTGTACATCGTGCTGCTGGCCGCCCTCCCGTTCGTGCTGGCTGGGTTGCGGGTCTGGCCGGCGGTCGTGCTCTTCGCGTCCTTCGCGCTGTGGCTGGCGGGGCAGATCGACTCTCGGATCGCGCTGTCCGGCCTATCCCGGGCCGGATCGGGTCTGGGCTTTCAACCCGTTTGGCTGGCAGGCGCTGTTCTTCCTCGGGGTGTGGCTCGGGTGGCGAGGCACCCGCGGTGCGCTGCCCTGGCTCGACCGCCGCTGGCTATTCCGCCTCGCCGTGGGCTTCGCGGTGGTCGCATTCGTGATCCGCTTCAGCTGGACGCTGCACGGCCTGTACCCCCGATCCCCGCGCTGGCCAGCGGAAAGCTATTGTGGCCGTTCCTGAGCAAGGAGGATCTCGGCCTGCTTCGCTTCGCGAGCGTGCTCGCGCTCGCCCTGCTCGTCGCGCGGCTGATCCCTTCTCGAGCGCGGTTCCTGGCCGGCCGGGTCGCGTGGCCGTTCGTCGATCTGCGGGCGCCACTCGCTCCACATCTTCTGTCTCGGGATCCTGCTCGCGGTGATGGGGCACCTGGTGCTCAACGAGTCCTTTGGCCGCGTTCCCGTGCAGCTCGCGGTCTCCGCGGTCGGGCATCGGGATCATGACCGCGGTCGCGGCGCTGATGGAGTGGTTCGCCGCCGCGCAGGCCGGCGGCGGCCGGGTTGCGGAGCGCGCGCCGGCTGCCGCGGGCGAAGTGATGAACGCGATCCGCCGCCCCGGCGCTTCGCGATCGCCCTGATCGTGGCCGTGGGTCTCGCCGCTGTCGCCCGCGGCCTCGCGCGGCCTTCGGTCAGGAGCCGGCGTGTCCCATCCCCGAGGGCTTTGCGGCGTTCGAGGCGCCGCTCCCGAAGACCGCGAGGGCGCTCGCCGCCGGCTCGGAGGTCGTCATCGTGGCGCTCGGCGGCAGCCTCGAGCCTCGGGAGCGCGGCGGGCGGGCCTGGCCTCTCGTGGCCGTCGCGCCTCGCCGCGGTCGCTCGCCGGCCGGTTTCCCGCCGCGCGGATCAAGGTGGTCAACCTCGCGATGTCGCGGCAGACGGCGCGGGAGGCCGCCGACCGGCTGGCCCGCGAGGTCCTGCCGTTGAAGCCGACGCTGGTGATCTGGGAGACCGGCACGATGGAGGCGGTGCGCGGAACCGGTGTCGACGACTTCCGCGAGACGGTGCAGGCCGGGATCGACGAGCTGCGCGTCGCCGGGATCGAAGTGGTGCTCATGAACCCGCAGTTCTCGCGCGACGGCGATGCGATGATCCCCTTCGCGCCGTATCTGGGAGCGCTGCGGGAGCTCGCCGACGCGAACGATGTGCCCGTCTTCCACCGCTACGGCCTCATGCGCCACTGGGCCGAGAGCGGCGTGCTGGACCTGAGGACGCGGGAGAGCGAGAAGCGCCGCCGGCTCGCGGCCCGGCTCTACGACTGCATCGGGCGCGCGATGGCGGACTTCGTGACCCGCGCCGCCGCCGCCCCGCCGGCGGGGCCCGGGCGCCAGCCGTGAGCGCGCGCCGGCTCGCGCTCGGCGTGGCGATGGCGCTCGTCCTGCTCATGGTGCCGCCCGCCCGCGCCGCGGACGAGGCGCATCGGTGTACCGTGCCGGACGAGCTGACGCGGTTCAGCGTGGCGCTGCCCAACACCGCCCGCGCCATCCGGCAGGGCCGGGCGCTGGTCATTGTCGCCATCGGCTCCTCCTCGACGGAGGGGGTCGGCGCCTCCGATCCGGCGCACGCGTATCCCGCGGTGCTCGCCGAGGAGCTACGGCGCCGCTGGCCGCGCCTCGCGGTCACCGTGATCAACAAGGGTGTCAGCGGGGAGACGATCTCGCAGGTGCTGGGGCGTTTCGAGCGCGACGTACTGCCCCATCGGCCACAGCTCGTCATCTGGCAGACTGGGAGTCTCGCCGCGCTCGGGGCGGGGAACGTCGAGGCCTACGGCGTGGCGGTCCGGGACGGGATCGGGCGGCTCAAGGCGGCGCGGATGGACGTCGTGCTGATGGATCCCCAGTTCGCCCCGCGCGTGCTCGCGCGGCCCTTGCACGCGCGCGTCGTGGGCTCGATCGGCGCGGCCGCCAACGACATGAAGGTGGCGGTGTTCCGGCGGTTCGCGGTCATGCAGCACTGGGTCTCGAGCGGCCAGTACACGATGGACGAGGTCGTCTCCCGCGACGGCCTGCACCTGAACGACGTGAGCTACGGCTGCATCGCGCGCCTGCTGGCCGACAGCCTCACCGCCGCGGCGCTGGCGGTTCCGCCGCCCGAGGAGGGGGCGGCCATGCCCGACACGCCGGGCCCGCCCTTGTCCCGCTAGCGGCTAGCCTTTCCCCTCGATGGCGACGTCCAGCAGGAAGGGCTGCCCCGCGCTGAGCGCCTTCGCCAGCGCGGGGCGCAGCTCGCCCGGCGTGGCCACGCGCAGGGCTTCCACGCCCATGCCGCGCGCGAGATCCACGTAGCCGAGATCGGGCGTCACCAGGTCCATGTTCAGGTACGCGCGGTCCGGCTTCGCGCCGAAGCGCTGGCGGTACGTGTCCATGTTGTGCTTGAGGATGCGGTACTCGCGATTGTTCAGGATCACGAAGACCACCGCGAGGTCGTGGTGCGCGGCGGTCCAGAGCGCCTGGATGCTGTACATCGCCGAGCCGTCGCCCGAGAGCGCGACCACGGGACGGTTGGGCTGGGCCAGCTTCACGCCGAGCGCTCCGGGTAGCGCCTGGCCGATGCCGCCGCCGCGCGCGCCGAGGTAGTCCCCCGGGCGCTCGAACTGCACCGTGCGGGCGAGCTCGATGCTGGCGGTGATGGACTCGTCCACGACGATGGCGTCGGGCGGCAGGGCCGCCTCGATCTCGGCCATCAGCCGCGGCACCGAGATCGGCGCGTGGTCCCAGCGCTTGGCCGCGCGGGCGCGCTGGGCCTGCGCGTCCTGGGCCTTGAGCGCGCGGAGCGCGTCGTTGCGCCCGGCCGCGGCCTCGGAGAACGCGGCGCCGGCGTCACGCTGAACGGCGGCGCGCAGCGCGGACAGCGCGGCCCGCGGCTGGCCCACGAGCCCGACGGCCACCGGCAGGTTGTGCGCCAGGCGCTCGGGCGTCGCCTCCACCTGGATGGCCACGGCGCCCGGCGGGAGCGGCGAGCCGGGGGCGTACCAGACTTCCTCGAAGAACGGGCCGCCGACCAGGAGCACGACGTCCGCGCCGTCCAGCGCCCCGCGAATGGCGGCCGCGTCGAAGGGCAGGCCCAGGCGGAAGTTCGGGTGGGCGGTCGGCAGCACCTGCTGCGCCCGGATCCCTTCGCACCAGACGGCGGCGCCGAGCTGCTCGGCCAGCGCCGCCACCTCGGCCGCCGCGCTCGCCGCGTCGTCCCCGACCACGAGCACCGGCCGCCGCGCGCCGCGCAGCAGCGCCGCGGCCGCCTGGATGCCGGCGGGGTCGGGCTCGGGCGCCCGGAAGAGCCGGCCCGGGGCGAACGGGGCGAGGTCGGTCTCCTGCTCGAGCACGTCGATCGGCAGCGCGACGAAGACCGGTCCCGCGGGCGGGTCGGTGGCGATCTTGAGCGCGCGGTGCATGATCAGCGCGAACTCGTCGGCGCGCTCGACCTGGACGCTCCACTTGGTGAGCGGGGCGGCCATCGCCACCAGGTCGTGGCCGAGCACCGGGCCGCGCAGTCGCAGGCGCGTGTCCTGCTGCCCGGCGGTCACCAGCAGCGGCGCGCGCGCCTTGTAGGCGTTGTAGAGCATGCCGAGCGCGTTGCCGAGGCCCGGCGCCACGTGCACGTTGACCACCGCGGGCCGGCCGCTCGTCTGGGCGTAGTAGCTCGCGGCGCCGAGGGCCACGCCCTCGTGAAGCGCCACGATGTAGCGGAGCTGCGGATAGTCCAGCAGCGCGTCGAGGATCGGGCTCTCGGTGGTCCCGGGGTTGCCGAAGATGTACTCCACCCCGTGGGCGATGAGGCTCTCCATGAAGACCTGCTTGCCGCGCATGGGTCAGCTCGTGCCCATCTGGGTGCCGCCGTCGATGTTCAGGTTGGTCCCGTACATGAAGCTGGCGGCGCGGCTCGAGGCCAGGAACAGCACCCCGTTGGCGATCTCCTCGGGCCGGGCCATCCAGCCCAGCGGGATGCTGCCCACGACGCGCGCCCGCTGCTCGGCGGTGAGGGGCGCGTGCATCGGCGAGTCGATCGGCCCCGGGTTGACGCAGTTGACGCTGACGCCGGTCCCCAGCAGGTCGCGGGCGATGTTGCGGGTCAGCGCGACCACCGCGCCCTTCGACGCGGTGTAGGCCGCGGTGGCGACGCGCCCGCCGCCCCGCGTCACGCTGTCCGACCCGATCGTGATGATGCGGCCGCGCTTCAGCGGAATCATCCGCGTGACCGCCTCCTGGATGCAGAAGAACGTCCCCTTGGTGTTGATGGCCATCACGCGGTCCCACTCGTCCTCGGTCATCGCGGCGAGCGGAGCGGAGCTGATGATGCCGGCGCAGGTGACCAGGATCTCGACGGGGCCGAACGCCTGGTCGCACAGGGTGAAGAGCGCGGCGATGTCGTCGCGCCGGGTGACGTCGGTGCGCTGCCAGCGGACCGGTTCGCCGAGCTCGGCCGCGGTGCGCTCGAGTCCCGCCTTGTCGATGTCGCCGAGCACGACGCGCGCGCCCTCGCGCACCAGGCCGCGGGCCACCGCCTGGCCGAGACCGCTCGCGCCCCCGGTCACCACGGCGACCTTGCCGTCCAGCCCGAGGAACTCGCTCATCGCCCGCTACTCGTAGCTGCGCAGGATGCGGCCGGGCATCGCGCCGCTGTGCTTGCCCTCGTCGTAGAGCTGGGTGCCCGCCACGAACACGCCCTTGATCCCCTCGGACTCGGAGATCAGCCGCCGGCCATTGCACGGCAGGTCGTTCACGTACCGGGGCGCCTTGGCGGTGACCGTCGCCGGGTCGAACAGCACGAGATCGGCGACCTTGCCCTCCTCCAGCACGCCGCGGTTGGGAATGCCGAACACGGTGGCCGGCACCTGCGTCAGCTTGTGCACCGCCTTCTCGAGGCTGAGCACGCCGGTGCGGCGCACCCAGAGGTCGAGCAGGGCGGTGGCGTACCCCACGTCGCAGATGACGTCCACGTGCGCGCCGCCGTCGGAGAGCCCGACCAGGCAGCGGTCGTCGGCGATCAGCCGCTCGACGCCCGCCGGATCGAAGTTGAAGGTGGAGGACTGGAAGCAGGTCGCCAGGTCGTCGGCCAGGCCGAGATCGAAGTAGGCGTCCACCGGCCGCTTGCCCTGGTCCGCCGCGATCTGCTCGAGGGTCTGCCCCACGTGGACGGCCAGCTCCGGCCGGCCCACTTCCAGCACGCGCATCTGGCCCCACATGTGCGCGCGCCGGCGGCTCTCCAGCTCCTGCTGGAAGGCGTCGCGGAACGCGGGATCCCGGTACATCGCGATCTTCTCGGCCTCGGGCCGGTTGAACGCCTTCTGCCAGGACACGAAGGAGCCGAACATGGTCGGGTTCCGCAGATCGCCCCGGCTCATGATCGGCCGCGGCGTCACCTGCGGGATGGCCTGCTTGATGAGATCGCCGAGCTTGGCGAAGGTCTGGTCGTGGAAGTCGGGCTGGCCGGGATGGGCGAAGAGCGCCAGCCACGTCACCGGTCGCCCGCTCGCCTGCGTGATCTGCCGCAGGAGCTCCACGTCCTCGTCGCTCACCGCGTACATCCCGCCCGAGTTGAGGATGATCTCGATCGCCCCGCGGCCCACGTCGTGGAGGCCGCGCACCACGCCGACCAGCTCCTCGCGGCTGGCGTTGCGGCAGGCCAGCGGCCGGCCCTGGTAGCCCACGTGGTTGCGCGAGGTCGTGGTGGTGAAGCCGAAGGCGCCCGCCTCCATCGCCTCCCGGAGCAACCGCCTCATGATCGCGATCTCGTCCGCGGTGGCGGCCCGCTCGAACGAGGCCTCGCCCATCACGTAGTGGCGGAGCGGGGTGAACGCCACGAGGCCGGCCACGTTGATGCCGAGCCCGCGGCGATCCACCGCGTCGAGGTACTGGCCGTAGCTCTCCCACTGCCAGTCGATGCCCGCCTTCATGACGTCGTAGGGGATGGCCTCGACGTTGACCAGGTCCTGCATCAGGATCTCGCGCGTCTCGGGCTTCACCGGGGCCACGCCCACGCCGCAGTTGCCCATGACGACGGTGGTCACGCCGTGCCACGGCGAGCAGGTGAGGAGCGGGTCCCAGGCGAGCTGGGCGTCGTAGTGCGTGTGGGGGTCCACGAAGCCCGGCGCCAGGACGAGCCCGTCGGCGTCGATCACCCGCGCGGCGGTCTGGCCGTTCTTCGGGCCGACGGACCGGATGAGCCCGTCCGTGACCCCCAGCTCGCCCATGAAGCTCGGCGCGCCCGTTCCGTCGCAGATCCGCGCGTTCCTGATCAGAAGATCGAGCATGGCGTCTCCCCTTTCGGCGGGCTCACCTGGCCCTCGCGGCCCCAAGAATGCCGCGAGAGGGCCGGCCGTCCAGACGAATTTCCCGGCCGCGGGCCGTGCGTTCCCGGTAAACCCTACCGACCCCGGAAGCCCTGACCGGCCGGGCCGCGTCGTCGGATTCCGAGGGCCGCGCGGAACTACCGGAGAAGCCGAGCGTTCCGCTAGGTCGATCGCTGGCACGGGGGATGCTCGCCCAATCACCGGCGGCGCGCGTCGGCCGCAAAGGAGAGAGCGCATGAGATCGATCGCGGTTGCCATCATCTTGATCGTCCTGATCGTCGGCGGCGTGCTGATCTACCAGCGGGACGGCGCGACGTCCATCGGCGACACGCTCCGGTCGGTCAAGGAGTCGTCGCAGGACGCCGCGACCACCTCCAAGGTGAAGACCGCGCTGATGCTCTCCAAGCACGTCTCCGCGTTCGAGGTCAAGACCAGCACGAATCGCGGCGAGGTGACCTTGACCGGCGAGGTGCCCAGCGAAGAGACGCGCCGGCTCGCGGCCGCCATCACCCAGGACACCTCCGGTGTCACCGCGGTTCACAACAACCTCACGGTGAACCCGGGAGCCCGCGGCAATCAGGACGTGGCGCAGCTCGGCGACCGCGTCGCGGATCTCGAGATCAAGACCCTGGTGATCGACCAGCTCGCCCGCAGCCCGGAGCTCAAGGACAGGACGCTGGCGGTCCAGGTGAGCAAGAAGGTGGTCACGCTGGACGGGGCGGTGGACACGCCCGCGCAGAAGCGCGCCGCGGAGCAGATCGCGCTCCAGGTGCCCGGGGTGCAGGGCCTCGCCGGCCAGGTCACGGTGGCCAATGCCGCGGCCGCCCCGGAGAGCGCCGACGACAAGCTGGCGCGGCGCGTCGAGTTCGAGCTCTACTCGACCCGGGCGCTCCCGCTCCAGAGCGTGCAGATCCGCTCGCAGGACGGCACCGTCATCCTGACCGGCCCCGTCACGTCGCGCGCGGAGAAGCTGCTGGCCGAGCGGGTGACCCAGTCGGTGGACGGCGTGAAGCGGGTGGTCAATAACCTGAGCGTGCCGGAGGGCTCCGCCGCGCGGTAACGCCGATCGCGAGACCCGCTCAGCGCGATTGCAGCTCGATGCGGCCGAACATCGCCTCGGCCGGTGACCGCGTGTCGTTGGTGTCGATGGACAGCGCCACCGCCGGGAGCGGGGGCGGCGGCTCGCCGAAGACGGTCCGGTAGTCGTCGGCGACATTGCGCCGCTCGTCCTGCCACCGGCCGAGGCCCGCCTCTCCGCGCCGCGCCACGATGAACGTGACCGCCCCCGTCTTCCGGCTCGGGAGCACCGTGCCGATCGGGAGCGCCGGGTCCCAGACGTAGCCGATCAGCCGGGAGCGGACGAAGGCCGGGAAGCGGGGCCAGACCGCGAAGATGTGGCCGGTGGCGTCGGACGTCGCGCGGTTCCGCAGATCCGCGCGCTGCGGGAGGCTCTGCACGCGCCACTGCCAGGCGAGGATCGGGGTGGCCGCGAGGTCGGCCTGCACCTCCTTCGCGATCGTGGAGTGCTCCCCGGCGCTCTTCATGGCGAGCGCGCGGCGCCCCGCGTCCTCCACCACCGTGAAGTCGTAGGCCGGATGCCCGCCCGGCGTCTCGTACTTCTGCCAGCCGGGCGGCACGCCCTTCGATCCGAGCGGCGCCAGGCCCCAGTCCTCGACCGGCACGTGCGGGCCGGCGGCCCACGCGCGGCCGGATCGGGCCAGCAGGATGGCCCCGGCGGCCCGCAGGAGCGCGCGACGCGAGAGCGGCTGCAGTGGTCATGGAGTAGGTTGGCGGACACGCCCGATTGCGAATAGTATACGGGGCCATGACCACTGACTCCGCCCGCACCCGCGCTCTCGTCCAGCAGGCCTGGGACGGCGACATCGTCCCGGCGCTCACCGAGTACATCCGCATCCCGGCCAAGTCGCCCATGTACGACGCGAAGTGGGCGGAGCACGGCCACATCGACCAGGCCGTGACCCTGATGACCGACTGGGCCCGGAAGCGGAAGATCGAGGGCCTGACCATCGAGGTGGTCCGGCTTCCCGGGCCGGACGCCGGTCATCCTCATGGAAGTGCCGGGCGGGGGCGGCGAGACCGTCCTGCTCTACGGGCACTGCGACAAGCAGCCGGAGATGGTGGGCTGGGCCCCCGACGGCGGGCCGTGGACGCCGGTGCGCCGCGGCGACCGGCTCTTCGGCCGCGGGGCGGGGGACGACGGCTACGCCTCGTTCGCGGCGCTCACCGCGATCGAGACGCTCCAGGCGCAGGGCATTCCCCACGCGCGCTGCGTGGTGCTGATCGAGGCCTCCGAGGAGAGCGGCAGCCCCGACCTGCCCGCCTACGTGGAGAAGCTGGCCGATCGCATCCGTCCCGATCTCGTCGTCTGCCTCGACTCCGGCTGCGGCGACTACGATCACCTCTGGGCGACCACCTCGCTGCGCGGCATCCTGAGCGGCACGCTCACCGTGGAGGTGCTGGGCGAGGGCGTGCACTCGGGCGCGGCCAGCGGCATCGTGCCCTCGAGCTTCCGCATCCTGCGCCAGGTGCTCGACCGGCTCGAGGACGATCGCACCGGCAAGATCCTCGTGGAGGCCTGCCACGTGGAGATCCCGCCCGGCCCGGCTCGCCGAGGTGCGCGCGGTCGCGGCCGTGCTGGGCGACGACATCTGGCGGCGCTTCCCGTTCCTGCCCGGCATGCGCGCGGTGACGCAGGATCCGGTGGAGGCGCTGCTGAACAACACGTGGCGGCCCGCGCTCTCGGTCACCGGGATGGACGGCATCCCCGCGCTGGCCGACGGCGGGCAACGTGCTGCGGCCGAAGACGTCGCTGAAGCTCTCGCTGCGGCTGCCGCCCACCGCGGACGCGGCCCTCGCGAGCCGGCGCGTGAAGGAAGTGCTGGAGGCCGATCCGCCCTACGGCGCGCGGGTGACCTACGCGACCGGCGAGCGGCCCGGCACCGGCTGGAACGCGCCCGTGATGGCCGGGTGGCTGCGCGAGTCGGTGGAGCGCGCCTCCACCGCGCAGTTCGGCGCGCCCGCCATGTTCGACGGGCTCGGCGGCTCGATCCCGTTCATGAGCATGCTCGGCGAGCGCTTCCCCGAGGCCCAGTTCCTCGTCACCGGGGTGATGGGCCCCGGCTCCAACGCGCACGGGCCGAACGAGTTCATCGACCTGCCGACCGGGGTGAAGGTGACCGCCTGCGTGGCGCAGGTGCTCGCCGACCACGCCGCCCACGGGAGGCGCTGACATGGCCGCGGGCACGCTGGACGGGCGGGTGGCGCTGGTGACGGGCGCGGGGCGGCTGCGCGGCATCGGCCGGGCCACCGCGCTGGCCCTGGCCGGGCTCGGAGCGGACGTGGTGGTCACCGGCACCGGCCGCGATCCCGCGACCTATCCCGACGACGAGAAGAAGGCGGGCTGGCGCGACGTGGAGAGCACCGCCGAGCAGATCCGCGCGCTCGGCCGCAAGGCGCTCACCTGGACCGGCGACGTGAGCCAGGCCCAGGCGGTGGAGCGGCTGGTGGACCAGGTGACGAAGACCTTCGGGCGCCTCGACGTGCTCGTGAACAACGCGGCCTATCCGCGCGGCAACGACCGGGTGCCGCTCCCCGACCTGGACGAGACCATCTGGAGAAAGGTCCTCGACATCAAGCTGACCGGCGCGTTCCTGCTCTGCAAGCGCGTCGTCCCGATCATGGTGGGGCAGAAGTGGGGGCGCATCATCAACCTCTCGTCGATCGCGGGCAAGCGCGGCGCCCCCAACACCGCGGCCTACAACGCGGCCAACTTCGGCATCCAGGGACTCACGCAGTCGCTGGCGATGGAGGTGGCGCGCCACGGGGTCACCGTCAACGCGGTGTGCCCGGGCACCATCGATACCGCACGCATGGATGTGCTGGGCGCAGCGAGGGCTGGCAGCGGCAGCTCGACCGGATTCCCATGGGCCGCGCCGCCTCCGACGAGGAGGTCGCGGGCCTCATCGCGTTCCTCTGCTCGCCCGCCGCCGCGTTCATGACCGGCCAGTCCGTCAACATCGACGGCGGCGCGGTCATGTGGTGAGGCCCCGCTAGGACCCCAGCGTCTCGCGAACTTTCCGGCTGAGCCCGTCCGGGGTGAACGGCTTCTGGAGGAATTGCGTGCCGGGCTCCAGCACGCCGTGCTGCACGATGGCGGCGTCGGTGTAGCCGGACATGAACAGCACCTTGAGGCCGGGCCGGGCCGCGAGGAGATGGTCGGCGACCTGCCGGCCGTTCATCTGCGGCATCACCACGTCGGTCAGCAGGAGGTCGATCGGGTCCGGGTAGGCCTCCGCGAGGCGGAGCGCTTCGCTCGGACTCGTCGCGTCGAGCACCGTGTAGCCCTGGATCGAGAGGATCTCGCGGGCGAGGGTGCGCAGGGGCTCGTCGTCCTCCACCAGCAGCACGGTCTCGTTGCCGCGGCGGGCGATCTGGGGCGCACGTTCCGGCTCCGCGATCCCCGGCGCCTCCTCCACCCTCGGCAGGTAGAGCTTGAAGACGGTGCCGTGCCCGATCTCGCTGTAGACCGTGATGTGGCCGCCGCTCTGCTTGGCGATGCCGTACACCGTGGCAAGCCCGAGCCCGGTGCCCTTGCCGACTTCCTTGGTGGTGAAGAAGGGCTCGAAGATGCGCGCCTGGACCTCGGGGGTCATGCCGTGGCCGGAATCGCTGACCGAGAGCATGACGTAGGGGCCCGGCTCGACCTCGGCATGGGTCCGGGCGTACCCCTCGTCCAGCGTCACGTTGCCGGTCGTCATCGTGAGCCGGCCCCCGTGCGGCATGGCGTCGCTCGCGTTGACGCCCAGGTTGAGCAGGACCTGCTCGACCTGCCCCGCGTCGGCCTTGACGTGCCCGGCGGCCGGATCGAGCGCGGTCGCGATCTCGATGTCCTCGCGGATCATCCGCCGCAGCAGGGGCTCGATGCCGGTCACGATGGTGTTCAGATCCAGCACCCGCGGCTCCAGGATCTGCTTGCGGCTGAAGGCCAGGAGCTGATGGGTGAGCTCGGCCGCGCGCTCGGCGGCGCCCTGGATGATCTCGATCTCCCGCCGGATCGGGTTCTCCGAGGTCAGCGCGTTGAGCACGAGATAGCAGCGGCCGCCGATGGCGGTCAGCAGGTTGTTGAAGTCGTGGGCCACCCCGGCCGCGAGCCGGCCGATGCCCTCCATCTTCTGGGCCTGGCGGAGCTGGTCTTCCAGGTTGCGGCGCTCCGTGATGTCGCGCGCCACCCCGAGCCGGGCCACCGGGACGCCGTCCTTCAGGACGCTGGTCACGTGCACCTCGAGCAGGACCCGCGTGCCGTTCTTCCGGATGAGCTCGGCCTCGAAGAACGGGGACACGTCGCCGCCCGCGCGCTGGTCGCTGAGCCGCGCCTGCGCTTCCCGGGCCCCCGCCTCCGGCAGCAGCGAGAACAGGGACCGGCCGACCAGCTCGGCCTGCGGGTAGCCGGTGATCGACTCGGCGCGGCTGTTTCCCAGAGCGATCCGGCCGTCCAGCTCCAGCAGGAACACCGCGTCGGCGATGTTCTCGGTCACGAAGCGGTACCGCTCCTCGGAGTCGAGCAGGGCCTGGGCGAGGCGCTGTTTCTGGACCGCCTGCTCGACGGTCATGAGCAGGTGGCTCATCTCGAACGGCTTCACGAGGTAGGCGAAGGCGAGCCCGTTGATCGCCTGGATGGCGGTCGCGAGGGTCGCGTGCCCGGTGATGAAGATGATCTCGGTCGTCGGCAGCACCTTCCGGATGCCGTGGAGCACGTCGAAGCCCGACATGTCGGGCAGCTTGATGTCCACGATCGCCGCCTCGATGGGGTTCGCCGCCGCGATCTCGAGGCCGTCCTGCGCCCGCGTGGCGATCTGGACCACGTGGCCCTGCTGTTCGAGCACGTCGCCGATCGTCTCGCACATGCCCGGTCGTCGTCGAGGACCAGGATCCGCGCCCCGCTCATGCGGTCGCGCTCGTGGCCAGGGCCAGGACCCGCTGCAGGTCGAGCGGCTTCGGCAGGACGGGGAAGCCGCTCCTCGTCTCGGCTTCCTTCACCAGGTCGTCGCGCGTGCGGGCCGTCATCATGATGACGCGCTTGGCCAGCCCCTCGGCCTTCATGGTGGTGAGCGCCTGCACGCCGTTGAGCCCCGGCATCTGGATGTCCATCAGGACGAGATCGTAGGCGCGGCGCCGCACCATCCGCACCGCCACCTCGCCCGAGTGCGCGGTGGCGACCTCGTACTGATTGGCCTCGAGGATGTCGCTCAGGGTGTCGGCCATGCCGGGGTCGTCGTCCACCACCAGGATGGACTTGCGGGCGCTAGGCATGGGCCGCCTTCTCGAAGTGGACCGTGAAGCGGCTGCCCCGTCCGACCGTGCTCTCGACGCTGATGCGACCGGCGTTGGCCTCGGCCAGATCGCGCGCGAGGGCGAGCCCCAGCCCGATCCCCTTGGCCTTCGTGGTGAAGAGGGGCTGGAAGATCTTCGCGAGATTCTCCGGGAGAATGCCGACGCCGGTGTCCTCGACCCTGACGAACACCTGCTCGCCGTCCTCTCCCGCCGACACCGTCAACCGGCCGCCGTCCGGCATCGCCTGCACCGCGTTCTGGAGGAAGTTCAGGACGATCTGCCCGACCTGATGCGTATCCACCAGGACGGACGGCATGGACTCGGCCAGCTCGAGCTGGACCGCGACCGACTCGGGCAGAGGCAGGCGATCGAGGGCCGCCCGCACGATCGCGACCAGGCTGGCCGCCTCGCGCATGGGGGTCTTCACGCGCGCGAAGTCGAGCAGCTCGGTCACGATCCGATCCGAGTTGGCGACTTCCCGATCGAGGATCCCGAGGTGCTTCTGGATCTTCTCGTCCTTGGGCAGGATCATGTTCAGGTAGTAGACCGAGTTCTTGATGACCCCGAGGGGGTTGCGCAGCTCGTGCCCGACCCCGCCCGCGAGCTGCCCGAGCGTGGCGAGCTTCTCCTTCCGGACCAGCTCTTCCTGGGCCTCGCGGAGCGCCTGGAAGGCGTAGGCGTTCTCGATGGCGATGGCCGCCTGGGAGGCGAGCACGACCGCGAGGTTCTCGTCGGCTTCCGAGAACTCCTCCGCGTCCTGCTTGTCGGTGACGTAGAGGCTGCCGTAGGCGCGGTCGCGCACCATGATCGGCGCGCCGAGGAACGAGTGGCCTGCGGATCCGGGGTCCGTGGCCAGGCTCCGGATCCGGATCGGCCGCCGTTCCGTGATCAGCCGGCCGAGCACGCCGGTGTCGGTCGGGAGCGGGCCGATCGCCCGGCGGGTGGCATCGTCGATCCCGGCGGTCAGGAACTGGCTGAGGCCGGTGCCGGCCGGATCGATGACCCCGAGGGCGGCGTAGCGGGCGCCCAGGATGTCGTGGGCCACGTCGGCGATCTTCTGGAGCACGCGCTCCAGCGACACCTCGGTCGTCAGGGCCAGGCTGGCCTGCACCAGAGCCTGGAGCTGCCCGGCGCTATCCCGGCTGGAGCCGCGCGGTCCCACGGAGCGCCCGCGCGCCGGAGCGGCGCGGGCCTTGCGAGAGATCACAGTCCCTTCGCGGAAAGCCGGAGGCTCTGCGGCACGGTGGTAGTCTCCCCGGGCCCTCGTTCGCGAGCCGTGGATCGGGACAGGTAGCCCAAGCCTACAGTGCGATGCATTCAGCGGCAGCAGGAATCTGTCGCGGTCCGAGAAAGTGTATCGCTTGAGACAGGTCGCAGCCGATCACGGGTGGCAGCCACGCGTCCCACGTGGCAGACTGACGCCGGGAGGAAACCACGCATGACGACTCCGCGACCCGCAGCGGGAAACCGGCCGCCCGGCTGGCAGCAGGAGCACGCGCGGCGCTACATCGAGACCGGCGGCAAGGACGGGCATATCTGGGAGGGCGTGCCGACCCTCCTGCTCACCACGACCGGGCGGCGCTCCGGCCAGACGCGGACGACGCCGCTGATCTACGGCCAGGACGGCGATCGCTACGTGATCGTGGCCTCGCGCGGCGGCGCGCCCGCGCATCCGGCGTGGTACGAGAACCTGACCGCGCAGCCCGAGATCTCGGTGCAGGTGATGGCCGACCGCTTCAAGGCCCGCGCCCGCACGGCTTCTCCGGCCGAGAAGCCGGCCCTGTGGAAGAAGATGGTCGCGATCTGGCCGCCGTACGAGGAGTACCAGCAGCGGACGCCGCGCGAGATCCCGGTCGTGGTGATCGAGCGCGCCTGATGAGCGACACCTCGCGCGCGGTGGCGCGGATCGTGAGGCCGGAGCCGGTCGTCGAAGGGGCCGGCGTGCATCTCCGGCGCAGCATCGGCACCCGGGGGCTCGATCACCTCGACCCGTTCCTCCTGCTCGACCACTTCGAGTCGAGCCGGCCGGAGGACTACGAGCCCGGCTTTCCGTATCACCCGCATCGCGGGATCGAGACCGTCACCTTCGTCCGCGCCGGGCGAGATCCAGCACCGCGACTCGCTCGGGCATCAGGGGAGCATCGGCGCGGGCGACATCCAGTGGATGACGTCGGGCAGCGGCATCCTCCACGAGGAGATGCCGCAGGTGCGCCCCGAGGGCATCGGGGGCCTCCAGCTCTGGCTCAACCTGCCCGCGCGGGAGAAGATGACCCGGCCGAAGTACCGCGACCTGACCGCGAGCCACCTGCCGGAGACCGCCCTCGACGGCGGGGCCCGCGCGCGCGTGATCGCGGGCGACGCGGCGGGTGGCCGGCTCGCCGGGCCGGTGGAGGGCCTGGCGGTGGCCCCGAAGTTCCTCGACGTGACGCTGCCGCCGGACGCCACGTTCCGCGAGGCGGTGCCGCGCGGGCACACCGCGTTCGCCTACGTGGATCAGGGCGAGGTGCGCTTCGGCCCGGAGCGCACCGCCGCGCGCGCGCCGTCGCTCGTCATCTTCGGCGACGGCGATCTCGTGGAGGCCTCCGGCGCGCCCGGCGGCGGCCGCTTCCTGCTCGCGGCCGCGCGGCCGCTGGGCGAGCCCATCGCCCGCCACGGCCCCTTCGTGATGAATACCCGCGCGGAGATCGAGCAGGCGCTGCGCGATCTCCGCAGCGGGCACTTCATCAAGGCCGACCCGCGCGACGCTACTTGAGCCGGAGATCCTCGGCCGGCCCGACGTACGGGTAGCCCTGGATCAGCCCCGCCGCCGGCTCCGCGACGCGCCCGCCCACGCCCCAGGGGAAGGCCTGCTGGAAGATGGGGGCGGCCAGCACCTGATCGGCGACGATCTTCTGGATCTGGTGCAGGAGCGCCTCGCGCTTGCCGCGATCCATCTCGTTGGCCTGCCGCTGGAAGAGATCGTCGATCTCCGGCCGGGTGCCGTAGGCATAGATGCCGTTCTTGGTGAAGAACGGCTCGAGCCGCGCGGCCGCGTTGCCCGCCGCGCCGGTGGCGCCGATGAGCAGCCCGCGGACCTTCTTCTCCCGCCAGGTGGTCATGAAGGTGGCCCGCTCCATCGTGCGCACCGACGTGCGGATGCCGACGGCCTGGAGGAAGCCGCCCACCGCTTCGCCCACCGAGGTGTAGGGCGGCAGCGGCGTGAGATCGCCCGCGTCGAAGCCGTTCGGGAAGCCGGCCTCGACCAGGAGCTGCTTGGCCCGCTCGGGGGTCGAACGGGAGCGGCTCCATCTTGAGCGCGAAGTCGAACTCGGGCGGCACGAAGGCGCCCCCGGACTTGCCGAGGCCGAGCATCTCCGCCTGGTTGATCGCGTTGCGGTCGATCGCGAGGCTCGCGGCCTGCCGCACCCGGCGGTCGTGCCACGGGGACTTCGGGTCCCACTGGTCCAGGAAGTCGAGCCAGTAGACGCCGTAGAGCAGCGGGGCGACCACGCGGATCCCGGGCGTGCGCTGGAGATCGGCGGCGATGGTCCCGCCGAAGAGATAGGCCAGATCCACCTCGCCGGTCTTCACCGCGGCGGCGCGCGTGGTCTCGTCGGGGATGGAGCGCATCACGAGCCGCTTCACCTGCGGGGCCTTGCGCCAGTAGTCGGGGAAGGCGTCGAGCGTCAGCTCGATGCCGGGGGTGAACGCGGCGAACTTGAACGGCCCCGCGCCCACCGGCGCCTTCTTGTACGCGTCCTCGCCCACCCGCTCGATGTACTTCTTGGGCACGATCCAGCCCGCGCCGGTGGCGGAGGTGCCGTAGAAGGCGATGAAGTCGGGCCAGGGCTCCTTCATGATGAAGCGCACCCGGTTGGGCGCCGGGGTCTGGATCTCCTTCACCTTGTCCTTGAGGAGCTTGGCGCCGCTGCCCTTGTAGCGCTCGAAGGTGAACTTCACGTCCTCCGAGGTGACCGGATCGCCGTTGTGGAACTTGGCGTTCTTGCGGAGGACGAACTCGTAGGTGACGCCGTCCTTGGCCAGCGTCCAGGACTCGGCCAGGCTCGGGGCGCTGATGTTGCCCGGCATGGGCTTGAGCAGCGCGTCGTGCAGCGTGTAGAGCACCATGAACGGGGTGATCAGGGCCTCGGTCTCGCCCGGGTCGAGCCAGCGCGAGACGAGCGTCACGTGGACGCCGATGGCGAGGGTGCCGTCGGGCGGGGCGGCGATGGTCGCGGGCACTCCGCCGAGCAGCACCGTGAGGAGCAGGGTCAGCGCGACGACGAGGGTGGGGATCGAGCGGAGAGCGAGCATTGATCACCTCCGGCTGAGATCGGACTCGCCGAAGGTACCACAGGTCTCCGACGCGGCGATGTACCGGGCGCCCACTTTGACAGCGGTCCGGAACTCGCGCAGACTGCTCGCCATGTCGATCGGGGACACGATCGCCAGTCCTCCCACCTCCGCCTGGACCGTCGCGGCCGAGCCGGCTCCGGAGACGCGGCCTCTGGAAGGGGACCGTCGCGCCGACGTCGTGGTGGTCGGCGCGGGGTACACCGGGTTGTCGGCGGCGCTGCATCTCGCCGAGCGCGGCGCGGAGGTCGTGGTGCTCGACGCCGCGGAGCCCGGCTGGGGCGCCTCGGGCCGGAACGGCGGCCAGGTCATCCCCGGCCTCAAGCACGATCCGGACGAGCTCGAGCGCCGGTTCGGCGAGGAGACCGGCCGGCGGATGTGGCAGACCGCGGGTACCGCCGCCGACTTCGTCTTCGAGCTCATCGCACGCCACAAGATCGCCTGCCACGCCGAGCGCTGCGGGTGGATCGCGGCCGCCCCGCACGCGGCCGCGCTCGAGAGCCTGCGGTCGCGAACGGCGCAGTGGCAGCGGCGCGGCGCGCCCGTGGAGCTGCTGGAGGCGGGCCGGATCGCCGAGCTGACCGGGACCACGGCGTACGTGGGCGGCATGCTCGACCGTCGTGCCGGGGCGCTCCAGCCGCTGGCCTTCGTGCGCGGGCTGGCCCGGGCCGCTCTGCAGGCGGGCGCGGCCATCCACGGGCGCTCCGCGGTCGGACGGCTCGACGCCACGCGCGGAGGCTGGCGCGTGGAGACGCCGGCCGGGAGCGTGGCCGCGACCACGGTGATCCTCGCCACCAACGCCTACACCGACGACCTGTGGCCGGGACTCCGGCGCACCGTGCTGCCGGTGCAGAGCTACCAGGTCGCCACGCGGCCGCTGCCCGCGGAGGTGCGGCGTCAGGTGCTGCCGGGCGGTCAGGTCGTCTCGGACCTGCGCCGCATCCTGTTCTACTTCCGCCTCGATCCGGAGGGCCGCCTCCTCATGGGCGGGCGCGGGCCCCTCGACGATCGCGGCGATCCCGCCCTGTTCGCGCGGCTCGAGGCGGTGGCGCGGCGGCTCTTTCCCCGGATCGGAGCACCCGCCTGGGAGCACCGCTGGAGCGGGCGAGTCGCGCTCACCGCCGACCACCTGCCGCACCTGCACGAGCCGCGGCCCGGCGCGCTGATCGGCCTCGGCTACAACGGGCGGGGCATCGCCATGGCGACGGTCATGGGCAAGGCGCTGGCCGATCGCGCGCTCGGCGCCTCGCCCGCCGAGATCGGCTGGCCGCTGACCCCGATCGCGCCGATCCCGCTCCACGGCTGGCGCCTGCCCGCCATGGCCCTCGTGGTGCACTGGAAGCGCTTCCAGGACTGGCTCGACGCCCGCTGAGGCGGCGCGCTATACTCAGGGCTCAACCCGCTCGAACAGGAGGCCTCTTCCATGGCGAAGATCAAGCACATCGCGCTCTCCACCCAGGACGTCGACAAGACCGCGAAGTTCTACATCGACGTGTTCGGCATGAAGGAGATCGCCCGGATCGACAGTCCCGGCGCCCGGGGCTACTACCTGAGCGACGGCGACCTCAACCTGGCCATCCTCAACTTCAAGAACGACGCGGTGGCCGGGGTCGAGCGCGGGACGGGCTGGAGCGGCATCCATCACATCGGGTTCCAGGTCGAGAGCCTCGAGGCCATCGCGGAGCGGCTGGCCGCGGCCGGGTCCGAGCCGCGCCACGACATCAACGAGGCCCTCGGGGTCGGCTACGGCCACGAGGCGCACGGCAACGTCGAGGTGAAGTACATCGGCCCCGACGGCGTCACGGTGGACGTCTCGGAGACCGGCTGGGTCGGCACCTCCGGCTTCAGCGCCTAGCCAGTTCCGGAAGGGGGACCATCGCGTGGGCCCGAGCGAGGATCCGGTACCCGTCCGTGATCGGGTCACGGTCCTCACCTCCGTCGTTCTGCTCCTCATCGCGGCCGCGGCCTGGGTGTCCGTCGTGCGGTCGAGCCTGTGGGGCGACGACATGATGATGACGATGCCGATGCCCGCCACCGTCGCCGACGGTCTGGCCTTCGTCGTCAGCTGGGGCGTCATGATGACCGCGATGATGCTGCCGAGCGCGCTCCCCATGATCTCGCTGTACGGCGCCACGCAGCGGCGCCCGGCCGGAGCGGCCGCCAGGGGAGTGCCGGTCGCGGTCTTCACCCTCGTCTACCTCGCGCTCTGGACCGCGAGCGGGGTCCCGGTGTATTTCGCCCACACCCTCCTGATGACGCTGGCCGGGTCCGCGTTCGCCTACGCCATCGCGGTGATCCTGCTGGCGGCGGGGGCGTTTCAACTGTCGCCCCTCAAGCAGGTGTGTCTGCGAGCGTGCCGGAGCCCCCTGGGCTTTCTCCTCGGCCACTGGCGGGCCGGCCGCCGCGGCAGCCTGGCGCTCGGCTGGTCGCACGCGGTCTACTGTCTCGGTTGCTGCTGGGCGCTCATGCTGGTGCTCGTCGCCGCCGGCGCGATGGGCCTCCGGTGGGTGCTCCTCATCACCGCGGTGGTGGCGGCCGAGAAGCTGCTGCCGGGCGGTGAATGGTTTGCGCGGGCCGCCGGCGGGGCGCTCCTGCTCCTGGGCGTGACGGTGGCCCTTCGTCCGGATCTCGTGACGGTGCTGCGCGGCGGGCACGCGATGTGATGACTCGGACCACTCGTGGAGGATGATCATGGCGAACCCTCAGTGGAAGATCAGCGGCGACTACTTCGAAGCCTGTAGCTGCGACTCGGTCTGCCCGTGCCCGACTTCGGGCCTGGCCGCGCAGCCGACCAAGGGGGCCTGTGACGCCGGCCTCGTCTTCCACGTCGAGCGCGGCTCGCACGGCGCGACCAAGCTCGACGGGCTCAGCTTCGCGGTGCTCCTGCACACCCCGGGGCCGATGATCGCGGGGAACTGGACCGTCGGGATGATCGTGGACGAGCGGGCCACCGCCGAGCAACGCGAGGCCCTGGTGGCCATCGGGAGCGGACAGGGCGGGGGCCCCATGGGGGCGGTCGGGCCGCTCGTGAGTACGTTCGCGGGGGTGGAGACCAAGCCGATCCGGATCGAGCGCGGCGCGATGAAGCGGTCGGTGTCCATTCCCGGCCTGCTCGACATCGCGGTGGAGGGGATTCCCGGCGCCAGCCCGACCGAGCCGATCTACCTCGACAATGTCGGCCACCCCGCCGCGAGCCGTCTCGCCCTCGCGAAGGCGTCCCGGGGCCACATGCACGCGTTCGGGATCAACTGGGACGACACCTCGGGCAAGGTCAACGGCCACTTCGCTCCGTTCTCCTGGAGCTCGAGTTAGCCGATCGAGGGCCGGCGCGCGAGTGAACGCGCCGGCCCCTGACGCGGAACGGAGCTAGAACCTCAGCGGGTCGGTCAGGCGCGTCCAGCGCCCGCCCTTCACCACGGCCAGGAACGAGGAATTGGCGCCCTGGTGCTTGTCGGCGGCGAAGTTGACCTCGGGGCCGTTGAAGATGTCGTGGTAGCCCTTGATGGACTCGAGCCCCTTGACGAAGCTGTCGGTGGTCAGCTCGGGACCCGTCTTGGTGAGCCCGATCACGGTCAGGTCCGCGGCGACGTGCCCGTAGATCGCCCCGATGTTCGGATCCACCTTGTAGCGGTCCTTGTAGCGGTCGAACCACTTCTGGGCATCCGCGCCGAGCGTGTCGCGGTAGGGCATCGCGGTGAGGCCCATGGCGTAGAAGCCCTCGGTCACCCCGCCCTGGGCGGCGGCCACGAAGAGATCGTAGGACGCGGCGGAGCCGAGGAAGTCCACGTCGTTCCAGCCCATCTTGCGCGCGGTGGCGTACGGCACGATCGAGTCGCGCACGATGGTGCCGAGCACCACGAGGTCGCAGTTGGCGGCCTTCAGCTTGCTGACCTGGGCGCTGAAGTCCTGGTCGGTGGGCTTGTGGGTCACCGTCTCCGCGATCTTGAGCTTCATCTGCTCGGCCTGCATCACCACGCCGTCCAGCACTTCCTTGCCGAAGTCGGTGTCCTGGTACATCGCGCAGAGGGTCTTCTTGCCCTTCTGGGTCACGAAGTAGTTGATGCCGGCCCGCACCTGGTCCACGTAGCTGGCCGCCCCGTAGAACTTCAGCTTGTTGAACGGCTCGTACATCGAGCGGGCGGCCGAGAGCGGGAAGAGGTTCGGGACCCCCGCGTCGAACTGGTCCTTGAACAGCGCGTTGTTCATCGGGGTGCCGAGGCCGGCCACCATCGCGAAGATGCGGTCGCGCTGGATGAGCTTGGCCCCCGCCTGGACCGCGCGCGGCACCTGGTACTGGGTGTCCTCGATCACGAGCCGGATCTTGCGGCCGTGGATGCCGCCCGCCTCGTTGACCTCGTCGAAGCGCATCTTGACCGCGTTCGAGGAGGAGACGCCGTAGGTGGCGGCGGGGCCGGAGAGGTCGGTGTGCATGCCGAGCACGATCTCGGTCTTGGTGACCCCGCGGGTCTCCTTCTGGGCCGTCGCGACGCCCGCGACGGCCACCGCGGCCGCCAGCACGCTGACTGCCAGTAGCTTCTTCATCCGTTGCTCCTTTCGTACATGCCGTCGATCAGATTCTTGTACTTCACGTTGACGAAGGTGCGCTTCAGCTTCATGGTCGGCGTCAGCTCCTCGTCCTCGGCGGTGAGGAGCTGCTCGATCAACCGGAACGCCTTGATGGTCTCCACCCGCGCGAGCTCCCGGTTCACGCGCTCGATCTCGCTCCCGATGAGCGTCCTGTACCTCGGGGGCCCGGCACAGGGAGGCGAAGTTGCTGAACGGCACGTTCCGCTCCTGGGCGAACTGGGCCACCGTCTCGTGGTCGATCATGACGAGGCAGGAGAGGAACTTGCGCTGGTCCCCGATCACCACCGCGTCCGAGATGTAGGGCGAGAACTTGAGCTGGTTCTCGATCTCGGACGGGGTGACGTTCTTGCCGCCCGCGGTGATGATGATGTCCTTCATGCGGTCGGTGATGCGGACGAAGCCGTCCGCGTCGATGGTGCCCACGTCGCCGGTGTGCAGCCACCCGTCCACGACGGTCTCCGCGGTCTTGTCGGGCTTGCCGTAGTAGCCCAGGAACACGTGCGGGCCCCTCAACAGTATTTCGCCCGCCGGCGACAGGCGCACCTCGGTCTCCGGCCGGGCCACGCCGACCGTGCCGAGCTTGATGCGGTTGGGCGGCATCGCGGTGGCGAGGCCGGTGTTCTCGGTCTGGCCGTAGACCTCGTACATGTCGAGCCCGAGCGCCAGGTACCAGCGGATCAGGTCCGGGCGCGATCGGGGCCGCGCCGGTGGCGACGCCGCGGGCCCGGTGCAGCCCGATCGAGCGCTTGACGTTGTCGAGCACGAGGAAGTCGGCGATCCGGAACGCGGCCCGCAGGGCCCAGGACGGCCGGCGCCCCTCGATCCGGCACGCGGCCAGGCGCAGCCCGATGCGGATCGCCCGGTCGTAGGCGAAGCGGCCGAGCCAGGTGGCGTCCCGCATGCGCAGCGCCACGCCCGAGTAGAACTTCTCCCAGATCCGCGGCACCGCGAAGAACAGGGCGGGCGCGACTTCGCGGATGTTCTCGGGCACCGTGTCGATGCTCTCCGCGAAGTTCACGGTGGCCCCGTGGTAGAGCGGGTTGAACACCGTGAACGTCCGCTCGGCCACGTGGCAGAGGGGCAGGAAGGAGAGCTGCTGGTCGCCCTCGCGCAGCGGGGTGATGAAGTCGGCGTACTCGAGCTGGAACAGGATGTTGCGGTGGCTCAGCATCGCGCCCTTGGGGGGCCCGGTGGTGCCGGAGGTGTAGACCAGGATGGCCAGGTCCTCGGGGCGGGGGATCTCGACGAGCCGGTCGTAGGCCTCGGGGTGCTCGCGATCGTACGTGGCGCCCAGCTCGAGGAGCGCCGTCGAAGGTCATCACCTGGTCGTCCTGGAAGGCGTGCAGCCCCTCCATGTCGAAGACGAAGATCTTCACCAGGTCCGGGCAGCGCCCGCGGACCTCCAGCGCCTTGTCGAGCTGCTCCTCGTTCTCCACGAAGAGGAAGCGGGTGCCGCTATCGTTGACGATGTACTCGACCTGGCGGGCGGAGTCGGTGGTGTAGATGCCGTTCGGGACGGCCGCCACCGACATGATGCCGAGATCGGTGTAGAGCCACTCCGGGCAGTTGTCCGCCATGATCGAGACCACGTCGCCGGGCCGGAGCCCCAGCGCGACCAGCCCGAGCCCCACGCGGCGCGCCTGCTGCCCGTACTCGCGCCACGAGATGGCGCGCCAGATCCCGAGGTGCTTCTCGCGCATCGCCACGCGGTCGCCGCGCTCCCGCACCACGTGGCGGAAGAGCTTCGGCAGGGTGTCCTGGCCGTGCACCGTGACCGGGCGGCCGGCCTCGGTGGGGGCGGGGGCGTGGCGGGTCGTCAGCGCCATGTCTTCTTCCTCTTCCAGCGCCGCGTGCCGCGGACGCTCGACTCCTTGAGGCCCAGGTAGAACTCCCGGATGTCGTCCTTCTGGAGCAGCCGCTCGCAGGTATCTTCCATCACGATCCGGCCCAGCTCCAAGACATAGCCGTAGTCCGCGGTCTGGAGCGCCAGGTTGGCGTTCTGCTCGACCAGGAGCACGGTCACCCCGCGCTCGCGGTTGATGCGCCGGATGATGTCGAAGATGTCCTTGACCAGCTTGGGGGAGAGGCCGAGCGAGGGCTCGTCCAGCAGCATGACCTTGGGCCGCGCCATGAGCGCCCGCCCGATGGCCAGCATCTGCTGCTCGCCGCCCGAGAGCGAGCCCGCCCGCTGCTCGGCGCGCGAGGCCAGGACCGGGAAGTACTCGGTGACCATCTCGAGATCCTGGGCCACCGCGGCGGTGTCGCGGCGGGCGTAGGCGCCCATCCGCAGGTTCTCGCGCACCGAGAGGAACGGGAAGACCTCGCGGCCCTCCGGCACGTGCGAGAGCCCGAGGCGGGCGACCCGGTCCGGATCGAGCCCGTGGATGGCCCGGCCCTCGAGCGTCACGCTGCCCTTCTGCGGGTCCATGACCCCCGAGACGGTCTTGAGGATGGTGGTCTTGCCCGCCCCGTTGGCCCCCAGGATCGTCACGATGGCGCCCGCGGGCACGGTGAAGCTCACCCCGCGCAGGGCCATGATCGGCCCGTAGTAGGTCTCGACGTTGCTGACCGCGAGGAGCGCCTCCGCCACCGCTCAGCCTCCGAGGTACGCCTTGATCACTTCGGGATGCTCCTGGACTTCCCGGGCCGTCCCGCACGCCAGCACCCGGCCGTAGTTGAGCGCGAGCACCCGGTCCGAGACCGCGCTGACCAGGCTCATGTCGTGCTCGACCATGAGCACGGTGATGCCGAGCAGGGCGCGGATGTCCTGGATCCAGAACGCCATGTCCGCGGTCTCCTCCACGCTCAGCCCCGACGAGGGCTCGTCGAGCAGCAGCATCGCGGGCTCCGTGCAGAGGGCCCGGCCCATCTCGACCACCTTGCGGACGCCGTAGGGGAGGTTGACCACGAAGCTGTCGCGATAGGCCTGCAGATCGAGGAAGTCGATCACCTTCTCGGCCGCCTCGCGATGCGCGCGCTCGCGGGCGCGCACGCGGGGCAGGAACAGGAGCTCCTGCGCGAACCGCCGCTCGGCATGCGCGTGGCGGCCCAGCAGCAGGTTCTGCAGCACGGTGGCGTGCTCGAACAGCTCGATGTTCTGGAACGTGCGCGCGATGCCGCGGCGGGCGATCTCGTGGGGCGGCACGCTCGTGATGTCCTCCCCGCGGAACCGCAGCCGTCCCTGGGTCGGATCGTAGATCCGCGAGATCAGGTTGAAGATGGTGGTCTTGCCCGCCCCGTTGGGCCCGATGATGGTGAAGACCTGGCCCGCCTCCACCTCGAAGCTGACCCCGTCCACCGCGCGGATGCCCCCGAAGTTCACGACCAGCTCGTCGGCCGCGAAGAGGGCCGTCACCGCAGGCGCTCCGACCGCATGTAGGTCTTCTGCCGCCGGAAGGTGGCCGTCTTGTAGAGGGGGAACGTGGAGAAGTAGAGCCAGATCTTCCGCCAGCGCCCGTAGATGCCGAGCGGCTCGAACAGGATGAAGAGCACCAGGATCAGCCCGAAGATGCCGGGCTCGAGGCCGGGCTGCTTCACGAAGCGATCGAGCGAGAGGTAGACCGTGTCGCCGACGCCCTTGCCCAGCGCGGCCGCGGCGTGGCCGGCCCAGGCGGGCACGTGATCGCGCGCCTCCGAGATCAGCACGGGCAGCAGCGCCACGAAGACCGCGCCGTAGAGCGCGCCGTGCAGGCTCCCGAGGCCGCCCACCACGACCATCAGCAGGAACTGGATGGACAGGAGCACGGTGAAGATGTCGGGAGCCAGGAACCCGATCTTGTGGGCGAAGAGCGCGCCCGCCGCGCCCATGAGCCCGGCCGAGTAGGCGAAGGCCAGCGTCTTGTAGCGCGCCAGGTGCACGCCCATGGACTGCGCGGCGATCTCGCTGTCGCGGATCGCGACCCAGGCCCGGCCGGTGGGCGAGCGCAGCAGGTTGGCGGTGAGCCAGAGGCCGGCGATGAGCACGGCCAGGCACAGGAAGTAGAACGCCCAGTCGGAGGCGAACGACACGCCGAAGATCACCGGCTTGTCCACCGGGCGGCCCTTCAGGCCGTGCGTGACGCCGCTCCCACCGGGTGAAGACCTCTTGAATGATCAGCGCGAAGGCCAGCGTGGCGATCGTGAGGTAGACGCCGGTCATGCGGAGCGCGGGCAGGCCCACCAGCACGCCGGCGGCGGCCGCCGCCACCGTGGCCAGCGCCACCCCGACGATCCAGGGCAGCCCCAGGTCCTGCGTGAAGTACACGTGGGCGTAGGCGCCGATGCCGAGGAAGGCGGCGTGGCCCAGGCTGACCAGGCCGGTGTAGCCGGCCAGCACCATCAGCGAGAGGCCGCAGAGTCCGTAGATGAAGACCATGCTCAGGTCCGACAGGTAGGCGGGCACCGCCAGCGGCAGCAGGATCACGCCCGCGAGCAGGACCGCGTACCAGCGGCGCTGCACCGGATCGCGGAACAGGCCCAGGTCGTGCTCGTAGGCCGTCTTGAACGCGAAGCGCATGCGCGGGCTAGACCTTCTTGCGCCCGACGGTCCCGAACATGCCCTGGGGCCGGATGGCCAGCACGAGCAGCAGCACCACGTAGGCGGCCACGTCCTTCACGCCCAGCGGCAGGTAGGCCCCGGAGAAGAGCTCGATGAGCCCGATGGTGATGCCGCCCACCAGCGCGCCGGGGATGGAGCCGAAGCCGCCCAGCACCGCCGCCGCGAAGGCCTTGAGGCCGATGAAGCCCAGGTTGATGTCGATCAGCGACACCGGGGCCAGCAGCACGCCCGCGATCGCGGCCACGCCCGCCGAGATGGCCCAGATCAGCGAGAACATCCGCTTCACCGGGATGCCCATGTAGTAGGCGGCGAGCTGGTTCTGCGAGGCGGCCTGCATGGCCACCCCGACGCGCGAGTAGGTGAAGAAGGCGTAGAGCACCGCGCAGAGCAGCACGGTGCCCACGATGATGGCCACGTACTCGTGGCTCACCGTGACCGCGCCCACCCGCGAGGTCTTGGCGCTGAACGGGGTCGGCAGCGAGTAGATCTCGGAGCCCCAGGTGATGGAGGCGAAGCTGCGGAACATCGCGCCGAGCCCGATCGTCAGCATGACCACCGCGAACTGGGGCTGGCCGATGACGCGTCTCAGCACGGTGGCGTCGAGCGCCGCGCCGAACAGGGCGACCGCGACCACCGCCAGCGCGAAGGCCGGCCAGTAGGGCATGCCGTACCAGACCACCAGCATGTAGCAGGTGAAGGCGCCCAGCATGAGGAGATCGCCCTGGGCGAAGTTGACCAGCTCGGTGGCCTTGTAGATGAGGACGAAGCCGAGCGCGACCAGCCCGTAGATGCAGCCGACCGCCAGCCCGTTGAGGGCCAGCTGCAGGATCGTGTCCAGACCGAGCCTCCCCGCCCGTCCGCCCGCCGCGTCAACCCTGTCGCGGCGTGAAGGTAGTGGGGGCGGTTATAGCCGGGCGGTGCGGCTCAAGTCAATATGTCCTTTGCACTTTCAGCTTGACAGGTTCCGTGGAGGATCCCGGCGTGCGCCTGAGCGTGCCGGCGGAATACCGGCCCAGCAAGTTGCATCCGTCGCAGGCCGCGCGATCGCGTCGCGGGGGACGGCCGTTCATGGCTTGCTCCGCGTTCGCGCGACGTGGGCGCCCGCAGGCATCTTCGAAATCGGGGGTTAGAGTCGTGTCAGCAAGAAGGGAGACTCGCCATGTTCCCACGTACCCGTCGGACGTTCCCGTCATCCGGCAGCCTCACGCCGGCCCCGTATCGCGGAGCTCGATCGCCTGGGTGACGAGATCGCCGAGCTCGCCGTCCACCTCGAGGCCGCGACGGCCCGCCTGCTCGGCGCTGATCCGCGAGTTCGACGCCCGCGGCGGCTGGGCCAACGGCTTCCGCTCCTGCGCCGAGTGGCTCGCCTGGCGCGTCGGCCTCGCCCTGGGCGCCGCCCGCGAGCATGTCCGGGTGGCCCGCGCCCTCGGGACGCTGCCGGCCCTGGCTGACGCCCTGGCGCGCGGCGAGCTCTCCTACGCCAAGGTCCGCGCCTTGACCCGCATCGCGACCCCGGAGACCGAGGTGCGCCTGCTCGGGTGGGGCGCGCCGGCACGGCGGTCCACGTGGAGAGCATCGTCCGGGGCTGGCGCCGCCTGGACCAACAGGCGGACGCGCGGCAGGCCACGCGGCAGCACGCGGGCCGCGCCCTGCACGTCCACCAGGATGAGGACGGCACCGTCGTGCTCCGCGGGCGCCTGACCCCGGAGGTCGGCGCGCTGCTCCTGCGAGCCCTCGACGCGGCCCGCGAGACGCTGTACCAGCGGCGCCGGGCGAGCGAGGCCGCCGTCCCGGCCACCGACCCGGCCGTCGGAGACCCCGACCCGGCCGCAGCAGCAGGCGGACGCGCTGGCCCTGCTGGCGGAGACCGCGCTGCATCACGAGCTCGATCCCGGGGCCCCGGGGGAACGCTATCAGGTGGTGGTCCACGTGGACGCCGCGGTCCTGGCGGACGCGGCCCAGCCCGGGCAGTCGGTGCTGGAGGACGGCGCGCACGTTCCCGCGGGAACGTCGCAGCGGCTGGCGTGCGACGCGAGCCGGGTGGTGATGCGGCACGACGCGGACGGGCGGGTGGTGGAAGTCGGCGCCCGCACGCGCACGATCCCGCCGGCGCTGCGGCGGGCGCTGCAGCATCGGGACAAGACCTGCCGCTTCCCGGGCTGCAATGTCCGGATCGCCGAGGGGCATCACGTGCGCCATTGGGCCCACGGGGGCCCGACCAAGCTGTCGAACCTCGCGTTGCTCTGCCGCCGGCATCACCGGGCGGTGCACGAGGAGGGCTACCAGCTCGAGCGACTACCCGACGGCGCGCTCCAGTTCCGGCGGCCGGATGGCCGACCGCTGCCCGACGTGCCGGCGCCGCCGGCGGTGCCGGTCGATCCGGCGGGAGCGATCCGGGCGCAGAACGCCGCGCAGGGGCTCACGCTTCATCCGCGCACGGGGCTCGCCCAGTGGTTCGGGGAGCGGCTGGACGTGCGCTGGGCGATCGACGTGCTACATCCGCGGGCGAGGGGAACCCGGCTCATCGCCGCGCGACGGACGGTCTGTAGCCGTCCGCTCCTAGGCAGGCGGCGCGAGGCGGATCCACACCGCGGTGTCGTGGAAGACGGCACCGCCGTTGGGATACCCGGGCTCGGCGCTGGTCAGCGCATTGATGCCGAGCCGGTTGACGAAGTGCTTGTTCGGCCACACGCCCTCGACGATGACCACGCCGCGCGGCTGGCCCTCCCGGGGCTCGGCGTGGGCGATGACCTCGCCCCGCTCGTTGCCGAGCTGGACCGGGGTGCCGGCCACCGCGCCGAGGGCCGCGCAGTCATCCGGATGCAGCAGCGCGGTCGGGCGCTTCTCGCGGGCCAGGGACGAGGGCGTCTCGGTGAACGTGGAGTTGAGGAACGTGCGCGCGGGCGCGGCCACCAGCCGGAAGGGCTTCTCCGCGGTGGCCTCGTCGGTCACCGCGAAGTGATCGGGCAGCGTCGGGCATCTCGGCCCCGCGGCCGCCGAAGCGCGCCCAGTCGGGCTTGAAGTGGAAGCGCCGGTCCGGGGTCGGGAAGCCGTCGAGGAAGTGCGCGGTCTCGAACGCGGGCGCGAAGTCCTGGCCGCCCCGCCGCCAGTTGGTCTCCGCGTCCCACATGCCGGACTTGCGCAGCGTCTCGTCCATGATCTCCCAGGGCGTCATCTGGAAGCCCCGGTGCGTCGCGCCGAGGCGCTTGGCCAGCTCGCCGATCACCCAGTGGTTCTCGCGGCACTCGCCCGGCGGCTCGATCACCTTCTTCGTGACCTGGAAGTAGGTGTGCCCGCTCGCGGTGTAGAAGTCGTCGTGCTCGACGAACATGGTCGCGGGCAGGACCACGTCCGCGAAGGCCGCGGTCTCGGTCAGGAACTGCTCGTGCACGCAGAGGAAGAGATCCTCGCGGGCCAGGCCCTGGTGCACCAGGTTGAGCTCCGGGCACACCATCGCGGGATTGGTGTTCTGCACGAGCATCGCGGTGACCGGCGGGCCGCCCTGGAGTGCTTCGCGGTCGCCGGTGAGGATCTGGCCGAGACGGGACTGGTCGAGCGCGCGGATCGACTTGTCCACCACGTCGCGCCCCTCGATCAGGGTGCGGTCGAGGGGATAGAGCGCGGTCTGGCCGTAGACGGCGCCGCCGCCCTTGTGGCGCCACGCGCCGGTGATCGCGGGCAGGCAGGTCACCGCGTGCATGTTGACCGCGCCGTTGCGCGAGCGGCTGAAGCCGTGGTGGCAGCGGATGAAGCTCTTCTGGGTCCGCCCGTAGAGCCGGGCGAAGTCCACGATCTGATCCACCGAGAGGCCGGTGATGGCCGCCGCCCACCCGGGCGTGCCGCGTGGCCACGTGGGCGGCCAGCTCGTCGGGGCAGTCGGTGTAGGCGCGCAGGTAGTCCCAGTCGGCCAGGCCCTCGGCGAAGAGCACGTGCATGATCGCGCAGGCGAGCGCGCCGTCGGTGCCGGGCCGCGGGGCCAGGTGCAGATCGGCCTTCGCCGCGGTGTCGGTGCGGTACGGGTCCACCACCACGAACGTCGCGCCGCGCCGCTTGGCCTGCATGGCGTGGCTCATCACGTTGACCTGGGTGTTGACCGGGTTGCCGCCCCAGATCACGACCAGGTCCGAGTGCTCGCCGATCTCGCGCAGGTCCACCCCGCGCTTGGCCCCGACGCCGGCGGCCCAGCCGGTGTCGGCCAGGGTCACGCAGATCGTCGAGAAGTAGCGCGAGTAGCCCATGGCGTGCGTCAGCCGGTTGATGCCGTCGCGCTGCACCAGGCCCATGGTGCCCGCGTAGTAGTACGGCCACACCGTCTCGAGCCCGAGGCGGGCGGCCTGGCGCGTGAAGCTCTCCGCGACCAGGTCGAGCGCGTCCTCCCACGCGATGCGCTCGAAGCGGCCCGAGCCCTTCGGGCCCACGCGCCGCAGCGGGTGCAGCAGGCGGTCCGGATGGTGCACGCGCTCGGCGTAGCGGCCGACCTTCTCGCAGATCACCCCGCGCGTGTAGGTGTTGCGGTGCGAGCCGCGCACGCGGCCGATGGTGTGGAGATCGAGGCGCTCGACCTCCAGCGCGCAGGTGCTGGTGCAGTCGTGCGGGCACACCGACGGGACGGTCTCGATCCGGGTCTCGCTCATGACCTCAAGGATACCTCAGGTGTCCTGGGCGCGGTCGGCCTCGTGGCGCGTCTCGAACACCTTCGAGGTGAGCTGGCGCCGCTCCAGCTCCTTGGCGAACTTCAGCCGCAGGTAGCCGCTGTTGGTGAAGCGGGAGACCTTCAGGTAATAGGTCTGCTCGACGTACTTCACCGCGTCCATGTAGGCGGCCATCGCGTCGTCGTCCACCGTGAACCCCTCGTAGTTGACGATCGAGTTGACGCGCCGGCCGAGCGGCCCGAGCAGGCGATCCACCGCGGCGGTGATGGTGGCGATGTCCTCCGCGCGCCGGACCCGCATCCCGGAGAAGTTCAGGAACACGGTATTGGTGGCCGCGTCGTAGGAGAGGCGGTCGTCGATGTTGATGTCGAGGAGCCGGTCGCGCAGGCCCATCGGCCCGGGCTGGAAGATCGCGGCGGCCATCAGGGCCGGCTGGCCCACGATGGGCCGGAAGGGCAGGTGCCGCAGGACGTCGCGCTCCACGTCGATGCCGGGGGCGACCTCGGTCAGCTCCATGCCCTGCGGGGTGAGCCGGAAGACGCAGCGCTCGGTCACGTACAGCACCGCGTGCTTGCGGGCCGCCGCGTGCGGGCCGCTGAAGGTGATCTGGCCGACCCGCTCCACGAACTTGGTCACCCGGCCTTCCTTCACGATGTGCAGCGCGCCGTCGCGCACCGCCAGCTCGGCGCCGCCCGCCGAGAAGTTGCCCATGAACACGACCTTCTTGCTGTTCTGGCTGATGTTGATGAAGCCCCCGCAGCCCGCGATGCGGTCGCCGAAGCGGCTCGCGTTGACGCTGCCGGTGCCGTCGCACTCCGCGAAGCCCAGGAAGGCCGCGTCGAGGCCGCCCCCGTCGATGAAGTCGAACTGCGAGCAGTGATCGATCACCGCCTGGCAGTTGATGGCGGCCCCGAACTCGACGCCGCTCGCGGGAATGCCGCCCATCACTCCCGGATCCACGGTGAGGGTCAGCAGGTCGTAGATCCGCTCCTCGCTGGCCACGCGGCCGACATTGTCGGGGATGCCGAGTCCGAGGTTGACCACGCTGCTCGGCAAGAGCTCCATCGCGGCGCGCCGGGCGATCACCTTCTTGTCGTCCAGCGGCAGGGGCGGCAGCATCGCGGTCGGGATGCGCACCTCGCCGGAGAGCGCGGGGTTGTACGCGATGCCCCAGGTCTGCATGTGGTGCTGCGGCTCCGCCACCACCACCGCGTCCACCAGGACTCCGGGGATGCGGACCTGGCGGGAGTCGAGCGTGCCCTCCGCCGCGATCCGCTCCACCTGGCAGATCACGTAGCCGTGCGAGTTCTTGGCCGCGAGCGCCATCGCGAGGTTCTCCAGGACCAGGGCCTCGCGCTCCATCGTGATGTTGCCGTCCGGATCGGCGGTGGTGCCGCGAATGAAGGCCACGTTGATCGGCAGCGCCTTGTAGAAGAGGTACTCCTCGCCGCCCACCGTCATGAGCGTGACCAGGTCCTCCTGCGTGACCCGGTTCATCTTGCCGCCCTCGAGGCGCGGATCCACGAAGGTGCCGAGGCCCACCTTGGACAGCATGCCCGGCTTGCCGGCCGCGATGTCGCGGTAGAGGTGGGTGATCGCGCCTTCGGGGAGGTTGTAGGCTTCGACCTTGTTGGCCAGCACGAGCTGGACGACCTTGGGCATGAGCCCGTAGTGGCCGCCGATGACCCGCTTGAGCAGGCCCTCGTGCCCCAGGTGATTGAGCCCCTTGTCGGCGCCGTCGCCCTGGCCGGTGGAGTGGACGAGGGTGAGCCCGCGCGGGGTACCGGTCTGGAGAAAGCGCTGCTCGAGCGTGACCAGGAGCTGCTCGGGGATCCCGTGGCCGCCGTAGCCGGTGGTGGCGAGGACGTCGCCGTCGTGCAGGACCGCGATCGCGTCCTCGACCGGGATCACCTTCTTGAGCATGGGCGTCGGCCCTCAGACCGCGTAGCGCTTGACCGCGTCCTCGTCCCAGACGATGCCGGCGCCGGGCCGGTCCGGGATCTGGGCGACCCCGTTCTTCACCCGCAGCGGCTCCTGCAGCAGGGGCGCGGCCCAGTCCATGTACTCGAGCCAGTGACAGGTGGGCGTCACCCCGAGCAGGTGCACGCTGAACTCGGGGAAGAGATGGCTCGACATGTCGATGCCGTGGGCGTGGGCGAGGGCGGCCGCGCGCAGCCAGCCGCTGACCCCGCCGATGCGCTGCACGTCGGGCATCACGAAGTCGAGCGAGCGCAGCGCGATGGCCCGCGCCATCTCGAAGGTGTCCACCAGGTTCTCGCCGGTCTGGATCGGGGTGGCCACCTCGGCCGCGATGCGGGCGTAGCCCTCGTAGTCGTCGTGGCGGAGCGGCTCCTCGATCCAGTAGAGCCCCTCGCCGTCGAGCGCGCGGGCGCGCCGGAGGCCCTCGTTCACGGTCAGGCGCTGGTTGAAGTCGCACATCAGCGTGGGCCCGTCGCCGATCCGCTTCTTCACCGCGCGCACCGCGGCCAGGTCCTGGGCGAAGTCGTCGCGGCCCACCCGGAGCTTGATCGCGCCGAAGCCCTCGCCGAGGAGCGCCTCCGCCTCGTCGGCGAGCGTCTCCACCGGCTGGATCCAGAGCCCGGTGCTGTTGTACGCGCGAATGGCCCGCGGCGCGCCGCCCAGCAGCGTGACCAGCGGCACCCCGCGCGCCTGGGCCGAGCGCGTCCCAGGCCGCCATGTCGAGGCCCGCCAGGGCCAGCCCGACCAGGCCGTTCGGGTCGAGCAGGGTGAGCTGGCGCCGCAGCTTGGCCTCGAGATCGAGAGGCGCCAGCTCGTCGCCCTTGATCATCTCGAACAGGCCCTGCGCGCAGCCCGACGATGGAGGCGAGCGTCCACGGGGCGAAGCCGAAGACGTAGGAGCGCCCGGTGATGCCGCCGTCGGTCTCCAGATCGAAGAGCACGAGCGCCGCCTTCGGGAGGGCGCCGCTGGCGCTCACCGGGGGCCGGCGGAACGGGGGCAGCACGGGGCGGGCGCGGAGGGCTCGAAGCTTCATGCGCTCATTTCTTCCACTCGGCGGCGGCGCGGTCGTAGGCCGAGGCCAGGTCGCGGTAGGCGTCGGCGAAGCCTTCCTTGGCCTTCTCCCAGGACGCCTTGGTGGCGCGTCCGAGCTCGCTCGCCTTCCGGGACGCCTTCGCCCGCTTGGCCTTGAGCTCCTTGATCTGCGCCTGCGACTTGGCCTTCACCTCGCCGGTCTGCTTGGCGGCCTGCGCCTCGAGGTCCTTGATCTTGGCCTCGAGGTCCGCGGTGATCTTCTTGGCGTGGGCGACCGCCTCGTCCTTCTTCTCCACCGAGTAGTCCCGGATCGCCTGGCCCGTCTCCGACGCCTTCTGCGCCGACGTCCTTGGACGTGGTCTGGGCCGGCGCGTGCGGCGCGGCGGTGGCGAGCAGGCCGATCACGACGATCGCCTCGAATGATGCGTGGGCGCATGGGCACTCTCCTTGCCGACCGAGTCTAGGGCATTCGCGGCGAACTTGACAGTAGGTGCTGACGGGGCCGATCATCAGAGACAAGACTGCCCCAGGGAGGGACGCCAGGATGACGACGCTACAGCGGGCCGAGGCTGCCGAGCACGCGTTGAGCCAGGAGCTCGACCGGGTCGTGGTGAAGTCGGTGCTCTACACCTCGGGCGAGCGGGATCCCCGCCAGCCGGTGTCGCGGCCGCCGGACGACGGCCGGCTCTACATGATGGGCCACGACGCGCGCCTCCCGAAGATGCCCGACAAGCCGACCCTGTTCGACTTCTTCCGGCTGCGCTTCGGACCCTCCGCGCATCTGCTGCAGAGCGCGCGGCTCGCCATGAAGAACGGGGTGAGCGAGAAGATCGTCCTGGCCTGCCTGCTGCACGACATCGCGATCGCCGGCTTCATCCGGAGCGACCACGGCTACTGGAGCGCCCAGCTCCTCGAGCCGTACGTGGACGAGGAGGTGGCCTGGGGCATCCGCTACCACCAGGCGCTGCGGTTCTTCCCCGACGAGTCGGTGGGCTATCGCTATCCCGAGCTCTACACGAAGCTCTTCGGGGCCGACTACGTGCCCGAGCCGCACATCCAGGAAGCCCATCGCTACGCGCGGAACCACAAGTGGTACATGACCTCGCGGCTCATCACGGTGAACGATCTGTACGCCTTCGATCCCACCGTGCAGGTGCAGCTCGAGGAGTTCACGGACGTGGTGGGGCGTCACTTCCGCCAGCCGAAGGAAGGGCTCGGCTTCGATCAGAGCCCGTCGGCGCACATGTGGCGCACCATCAACTGGCCGACGCGCTACCTGTAAGAAGCCGCCCGCCTCAGAAGAACAGCGTCAGGACGTTCAGGCGCTCGTCGAGCAGGTCGAGCTCGACGAGGTAGGCCTCGAGGTGCTGGTGGATGAACTCCATCTCGAAGCCGCGCTCCGCGTCGAGGGCCCCCGCGAACGTGGTCACCCCCGCGCGGGCCTGCTGGTAGTCCAGCCCCCGCACCCGCGAGGCGATCACCCGGATCAGCGGCTCGAGCACCGTGCGGCGCGGCGCGTAGAGATCCGGGATCCGTTCCAGCTCGTCCACCTGCCAGGCGTGCGTGACGATGTCGTGCCGGTTGCGCAGGTGATGGTGGTCGCTCGCCAGCACGCGATCGATCCGGTCCGCGAACGCCGCGTTGCCCGGCGTCGGCGCCGCGAACGCATGGCAGGACACGCGGGCGCCCCGCCGGCCGTCCCATTGCTCCCCGACGTCCGGGGACGCCAGCGCGTCCTTGAGCCAGAGCGCGACCGCCGTCGCCAGCGCGCCCCCCTTGCTGTGGCCGGTGACCGCGACGTCCAGCGGCGCGCCGGCGGCGCGGGCCTCTTCCGCGAGGAAGCTCAGCAGATCCAGCACGCCTTCTTCCGGAGCCGGGGCGAGGGAGCGCGGCCGCAGATCCATCCAGGGCAGGTTCACCGCGGTCTTGAGGCGGTCCATCACGTGATCCTCGAGCCAGGCGGATGGCTCCTCGACGAACCGGCTCCAGCCGGCGGAGATGCCCGGCGAGCTGGCTCGCCAGCGCCTCGCGGGTCATCGCGGGCCGGCCGCCGTTGCCGCCACCCGTGGCGTCCGCCATCGCGTCCGCGGAGAGCCGGGGCGCCCGCATCGTCTGTAGCTTGCTCAGGCCGAGCGCGGTGCTCGCCGACACCGCGACCCGGTCGGCGGCGCGCGCGTACGGCCACGGCACCGTCGTGCTCACCCAGAAGTCGCCGAAGAGCCAGTCGGAGGCCGCGACCGGATTCGTTCCCCGGATCGCCACCACGTAGCGCGCCGGCTCCCGGCGGTTCTGGACCACGTACATCGCCGCCGAGTCGAACGCGTCCGGTCCGCTCCGGCTCGTGACCGGACCCCAGACCAGGCTCCACTCGTCCTTGACCGGCGGCAGGGTGTGCAGGCCGTCCAGCAGCGCCCGGCGCACCACGTCGGCGTGGGCGGGGCCGCGGAGGAGGTCGTGGAAGCCACGGTAGGCGAGACCGGCCAGGGTCAGCATCACCTGCTCGGAGCGAGAATGCACGTCCTGAGGCTATGGGCTGTCGTAAACCCCAGTCAACATTAGTGTGTGCTTACTGGGTCCCAGGATCTCCGTACTAGCCGGCGCGCTTCGGCGCCGACGCCGGCAGGGACGTGGCCGCGTACGTCCCGGCCATGCCGCGCGTGCCCGGCTGGTACGGAATGGGCGCGCCGGGGTCGTCGGGCGTGATCGGCAGCGGCACGCCGTCGCGGTGGCCGAGCGCGCGCTCGACCAGCTCGAGGAGCGGCCCCTTGTCGTACTGGGTGTAGAAGCCGGCGGTGAGCCGGATCGGGTCGCCCGAGTAGAAGCGCACGTACTGCGCCATGCGCTGGGCGAAGGCCTCGCCGGTCGCGTCCCACGCGAGCTTGAAGAGCGCGATGCGCTCCTCGGCGGAGACCCCGGCGCGGCCGCGCACGTAGCGGTCGATGAGGGGCCGCAGCTCGGGGCTCGCCAGGTCCGCCTCGCTCGGGGCGTAGAAGAAGCCGCCCGCGGCCAGGGTCTGGATGATCTCCACGAAGCGGCTGTAGACCTTGCCGGTCTGCAGATGAAAGGCGCGGAGCCCGTGCCCGCCCGGCACCCACACCCCGCTCGGCAGCTTCTGGGCCATCGCCTCGGCGCCGTAGAAGACGGCGCGCGCGATCTCCATCTGGCTCAGCATCTCGCCGAGCTTCTCCTGGATGTGCAGGAAGCCGGTGATGCCGATGGCGTCGGCCACCTTCATGCCGAGCCCGCAGAAGAACTCGAGCTGGCTCAGCATGCGCGCGCGCGTCTGCACGTTGAGCAGCGCGCCGTAGTCGGCGCCCAGGGTGTTGATGACCTCGGCGCTGCCCGGGCTGCCGTCCACCATCACCCGGTCCCACGGCACCAGCACGTCCTCGAACACCGCGATGCAGTCCATCTCCTCGAAGCGGCTCGAGAGCGGGTGGTCGAAGCGCGAGCGCGGCAGCGGCGACACCGTCTCGCGGCAGATGAACGTGAGGCCGGGCGTGGAGGACGGGATGCCGAAGGCGAGCGCGTAGGCGTCGTCGCCCGGGGCCACGCCGCCGAACGGGATCACCGCGACCTCCTCGGTGATCGGCGCCATGGTGCCCAGCATCTTGGCCCCGCGCACGATGATGCCGTCCGGGGTCTCGCGCACCCGGCCCAGGTGGAAGTAGGGGTCCTCCTGCTGGGCCGAGGTCTTGCTGCGATCGATCTGCGGGTTGATCAGCATGTGGGTGAGGAAGAGATCGCGCTCCCGCACGTACTCGTAGTAGCGCGTGGCGTTCAGGCCGAAGCGCGCGCCCGCGCGGGCGAAGCGGTCGGCCATCAGGTGCCAGCCGGTGACGAACTGGTTCATGAAGTCGGGCGAGCGCCCCATGAACCCGAAGTTGTGATCCGCGCGCAGCTTGAAGTGCTTGCGCTTCTTCACCAGGTCTTCGCGCGTGAAGGGCACCAGGAACGACGTGGACACCGGCTGGCCGGTGGTGGGCGACGGGTAGGTCATCACGTCGCGGTAGGCCGGGTCCCCCTGCATGTCGTACTGCTCGGCGATGGCGCGGATCGGCTCCTGGAAGACCGGCTCGGCGGTGACGTCGGCGATGCGTCGGCCGCCCAGGAAGACGCGGGGCGGCTGCTTCCTGAGCGACTCGATGTATTCGGCTCCGCTCCGGGCCGGCATGGCGCCCACCCTTTCACGAAACGCGCGGCGAAGTCAACCGACCCGAGACCCCTCACCCTGCCCTCTCCCCTCAGGGGAGAGGGTATAGAGGTTACTCGGGGCGGGCGTGGAGCTTGAGGAGCTCGCCGATGGTGGCGGAGGCCTTGAGCCCGGAGCCGGTGAGCACCAGGACCGTGTACTCCTGCGGGCGGATGACGCCGGCGGTGAGCAGGCGGCTCAGGCCGGCCGCGGCCACCGCGGAGGTGGGCTCGACGTAGAGGCCGAGCCGGGCGAGGTCGCGCAGGGCGTGGACGATCTCGGCCTCCTCGACCGCGACGATGGAGCCGCCGGTGTCTCGCACCGCGCGCAGCACGTCGGCCACGCGGGTCGGCTTCGCGGTGGCGATCCCTTCCGCGACGGTGGGCGCGATCTCGGAGGCCACCAGGTGCTCGACGCCCGCGCGGAACGCGGCCGCGTAGGGCGCGCAGCGCGCGGCCTGCACGCCGAAGAGCCGCGGGCGGCGCGCGATCTCGCCCGCGCGGAGCAGCTCGTCGAAGCCGCGCTCGGCGCCCAGCACGTTGCTGCCGTAGCCGAGCGGCACCACCACGTTGTCGGGAGCCCGGAAGCCCGCCTGCTCCCACAGCTCGTAGGCGAGGGTCTTGGTGCCCTCCACGAAGAAAGGCTGCCAGTTGTGGCTCGCGTAGAAGATCTCGGCGCTCTGGCGGAGGGCCGCCTCCGCCACGTCCTGGCGCGAGCCCTTGATCGTCACCACGTCGGCGCCGCAGGCCGCGATCTGGACGATCTTGGGATAGGACGCGGTCTCCGGCACCAGGATGCGGCAGGTGAGGCCCGCCGCCGCCGCGTAGGCCGAGAGCGACGCCCCCGCGTTGCCCGAGGAGTCCTCCAGCACGTGGGTCACGCCGCGGCTCTTGAGATAGCTCACCATCACGGTCATGCCGCGGTCCTTGAAGGAGCCGGTCGGCATCATGAACTCGAGCTTGTAGTGGACGGGCGCGCCGTGCCATGTCCCCGCGAGCAGCGGCGTCCAGCCCTCGCCCAGGCTCACCGCGTGCTCGGCGCCGACCAGGAGCGCGCGCGCGTAGCGCCAGACCGAATGGCGCGTGGTGTCGATGTCGCGCGGCTTGAGCCCGGGACCCGGCGCGAGGTTCAGGTAGTGGCCGTTGTCGGCCCGCCACCGCGCCTCGCTCAGCGGATACGTCTGGCCGGTCGAGGGATCGACGTAGTGCACGGCGGCCCGCCCGTCAGTGCGTCGCTTCGAGCGCGGTGAGGGCCAGCACGCGCGTGCACAGGAAGAGATCCTCCAGGTCCACGTGCACGTCGTGATAGTCGGTATAGCCGCCGCCCGGGCCGTAGAGGCAGCAGGGGATGCCGGCGGCCCAGAGGTGGGTGGTGTCGTTGCCCGCGTAGCTCTGGGGCAGCCGGACCCCGAAATGCTCGGGCTCGGCCCCGGTCATCAGGAGGAGATTGCGCCGGACCATCTGCACCACCGGTTCCGTCTTCGGCACGTCCACCGCGGCCTTGGCGAGCCGGCCGAGCCCGCGCTCGAGCCGGGGCGGGAACTCGATCTCGAACTCGAATCTCGGATCGGCGGCGGCCAGGGCGTCGAGGGTGTGCCGGATGTCGGCCACCACCGTCTGCCCGGTCTGGCTTCCGTTGAAGCGCACGTTGACGTAGGCGGTGCAGAAATCGCTCACCGTGTAGGCGCCGCGCAGGTTGTGGTCGCGGCCCCGTCCGCCGATGATCGAGCCCACGTTGAGCCGCGGCAGCCCGGGCAGGTCCGGGTCGTGGGTGTGGGTGAAGCGCATCGCGTCGAGCGCGGCCACCGCCCGCATCATCATCGCGATCGCGTCCACCCCGTGCTCCTTCTTGCTGATGTGGGTGGCGCGGCCCAGGGTGTGGATCACCACGTCCATGGTCCCGGTGTGCTTGGTCAGGATGGTTCGCGCCCCGTAGGGCTCGGCCACCACCGCCATGTCCGTCTTTTGACCATGCTCGAGCGCGTGGATGGTCCCGATGCCGCTGTTCAGCTCGGCGGCCACGCAGGCCAGCACCACGTCGCCGCGGATCGCCACCCCCGCGCGCTGCAGCGCGAGCGTGGCCATGATGCAGGCGGTGACCCCGGCCTTCATGTTGTAGACGCCGTGGCCGAAGAGCTTGCCGTCGGCGATCCACGGATCGAAGGGGTCGCGCGTCCAGCCGGAGGCGAGCGGATCGATGTCGATGTGGCCGTTGAGCATGATGGACCGGCCGCCGCCGCTCCCGCGCAGGCGCGCGATGGTCTGCTTGCGGCCGGGCTCGATCTCCTGGAGCGTCACCGGGAGCCCCTGCTCGCCGAGGTAGTTGGCGAGCCACTCCGCGAGCGGGGTCTCCTCGGTGGTGAACGACGGGATCCGGATCAGCTCGCGGGCGAGGCGCACCACCTCGTCGTCGTCGATCCGGGCGAGGACCTTGGCTCTGAGCTCGGCGGACACCGCGTCGGCCATCGTCGTCACATATTGGCCGATCATCGGCGGCTGTCAAGGCGGTTGACAGGCTCTCCCGCGGCGCGGTAAGACCGGAGCGCGCCGGGAGGGCGCACCTCATGTCCGCATCCCCCATGTCCGAATCCGATGTCATCACGATCGACGCGCCGCGCTTCTGGTCCACCGTCATGCGCTCCGGCGAGATCGGCCCCGGCAAGTCGGGCGGCCTCCGCCGCCTGGCCCTCACCGACGCGGACAAGGAGATGCGCGATCTCTTCATCACCTGGTGCACCGAGGCGGGCTGCACGGTGGCGGTGGACCGCGTCGGCAACATCTTCGCGCGGCGCCCCGGCACGGACGACCACCTGCCGCCGGTGCTGATGGGCAGCCACCTCGACACCCAGTTCGCGGGCGGCAAGTACGACGGCATCGTCGGGCGTGCTGGCCGGCCTCGAGGTGCTGCGCACGCTGGACGACCGGCGCGTGCGCACCCGGCGCCCGCTCGAGCTGGTGTGCTGGACCAACGAGGAGGGCGCGCGCTTCACGCCGCCGATGGTGGCCTCGGGCGCCTTCGCGGGCGTCTTCGACGTGGACTGGGTGCTCGCCCTGCGCGACGACGACGGCAAGCAGTTCGGCGGCGAGCTCGAGCGCATCGGCTACAACGGCAAGGCCGCGGTGGGCGGCCGCTCCATCGACGCCTACTTCGAGCTGCACATCGAGCAGGGGCCGATCCTCGATCGCGAGGCGGTGCCGGTGGGGATCGTGGTCGGCGGCTACGCGGCGCACGGGATGCACGTGGACGTGCACGGCGAGACCGCGCATTCGGGGCCGACCCCGATGGACCGGCGGCGCAACGCCCTGGTGGGCGCGGCGATGCTGGCGGTCGCGGTCAACGAGATCGGCTGGAAGTACCACGCCACCGAGGGCAAGGCCACGGTGGCCCGCCTGGTGGCCTGGCCCAACAAGGCGGGCATCCTCGCCGAGTACGCGCAGGTCACCTGCGACGTGCGCCACGCCGAGCGCGCGGTGGCCGATCAGATGTGGGCGGAGGTGAAGGCGGCGATGCCCGAGTGCGCGCGGCGGGCCAACGTGGAGATGGCCGTCGCGGGGGAGTGGCACTTCGGCAGCGAGCGCTTCGATCCCGGCTGCATCCGGCTGATCCGCGATGCGGCCCGGGAGCGGGGGGTCGCCCACCGGGACATCCTGAGCCAGGCCGGCCACGACGCGTACTACATCTCGCGGATCGCGCCCACCGCGATGATCTTCACCCCGTGCCGCGACGGCATCTCGCACAACGAGGCCGAGCACGCCGAGCTCGACTACACCTCACCGGGAGTGAACGTCCTGCTGGACGCCGTCCTCGCGCGGGCCAACCGGTAGAGGCGCGCGCGATTCCGGACCCGCAGCGGCTGCTGCTCCACCCGCCGTTCGCGCTGCTGTCGTCGTCCCGGGTCCTGGCCACCGTCGGCTTCCAGATGCTGGGGGTCGCGGTGGGCTGGCAGCTCTACGAGCTGACCGGGAGCGCGCTCGACCTGGGGCTGGTCGGGCTCGCGCAGTTCCTGCCGATGATCCTGCTCACGCTCGTCGTCGGCCAGGTGGCCGATCGCTGCGACCGGCGCCTGATCGTGGTCGTGTGCGAGGTCGTGAAGGCGGCGGCCGCCGCCGCGCTGGCCCTGGGCGCCCTCGGCGGCTGGCAGAGCCGGCCCAGCATCTTCGCGCTGGTGGCCCTGCTGGGCGCGGCGCAGGCCTTCGAGAACCCGGCGATGAGCGCGCTGGTGCCCGAGGTGGTGGCGCGCTCGCTCATCGCGCCCGCGATGGCGTGGGTGATCTCGGCGGGGCAGACCGCCCAGATCGTCGGGCCCGCCCTGGGCGGGCTGCTCTACGTGTTCGGCCCCGGCGCGGCCTACTTCACGGCCGCCGGCCTCTTCATCCTGGCCGGCGCGCTCGCGGCCGCGATCCGGGTCGAGCGCGTGGCGCGCCCGCGCGAGCCCCTCACGCTCGAGACCGTGTTCTCGGGCGTCGCGTTCATCTACAGCCGGCGGGTCCTGCTGGGCTCCATGTCGCTCGATCTCTTCGCGGTGCTGCTGGGCGGCGCCACCGCGCTCCTGCCCGTCTTCGCGAAGGATATTCTGGGCGTGGGACCGGTCGGGCTCGGGGTGCTGCGTTCCGCGCCCGCGGTGGGCGCGCTGGCCACCTCCGTGTTCCTGGCGCGCCACCCGCTGGAGCACCGCCTGGGGCCGACCCTGTTCCGCTCGGTGATCGTCTTCGGGGCGGCCACCGTGGTCTTCGGCGTCTCGACCAGCTTCACGCTCTCGCTGATCGCGCTCACCGTGCTGGGCGCGGCCGACGTGGTGAGCATGGTCATCCGCATGTCGCTCGCCCAGATCCGCACGCCGGACGCGATGCGCGGGCGGGTGAGCGCGGTGCACTCGCTCTTCACCGGCACCTCGAACCAGCTCGGCGCCTTCGAGTCCGGCGTGGCCGCGGCCCTGCTGGGCACCGTGCCCGCGGTGCTGCTGGGCGGCGTCGGCACGATCGCGGTGGCCGGGCTGTGGATGCTCCTCTTCCCGGAGCTGCGCAGCTCGGCCGCTTCGAGGAGACACCCTCACCCCGGCCCTCTCCCTCAGGAGGGAGAGGGAGTTGTTCTTGATCCCTCTCCCCCATCGAGGGGGAGAGGGCAGGGTGAGGGGGTCCGTGGGAGTGCGGGCTACGCGTCGAAGCGGCGCAGCACCTGGCCCGGACGCTTGCCGGCCGGCCGCTCCACCACGCGGCCGCGCTCGAGCACGGGCTGTCCGTTGACCAGGCTCCACTCGACGCCGCGCGCGCGGGAGACGAAGCGGGGCTCGTCGGCGGGCAGGTCGGTCACCCACTCGGCGGGCAGGGCGTCCACCGTGGCCGGGTCGAAGATCGCCACGTCGGCCCAGTAGCCGGGCTCGAGCCGGCCGCGCTGCGGGATGCGGTAGGCGCGCGCCGGGTCATCGGTGAGGCGCTTGACCGCCGTCTCGAGCGGCAGGCGCTTGAGAGTCGCGCACCCACTTGCCGAGCAGCGTGCTGGAGTAGCCCGCGTCGCACATCAGGGAGAGATGCGCGCCCGCGTCGGAGAGCGTGATCAGGGTGAGCGGGTGGACGATCAGATCGCCGACCACCTTCTCGTCGGTGTTGAGCAGGCCGGCCAGGAACTCCACGTCGAGGCCGTCGGCGGTCGACCAGATCGAGCCAGGCGTCCACCGGATGCTTGCCGGTGTCCCGCGCGAGATCCGCGAGGCTCCGGCCCTCGAGCGCCTTGTGCTCGGGGCGGTTCGTGCGCAGCACCTGGACCAGGTCCCAGCGGCCGCGGAAGACGGCGAGGCGGCGCGCGTCGAGATCGGCCTTGAGCGCGGCGCGGAAGACGGGTCGCCGTAGACGCGCAGCCACTGCGACTCGGGCTGCTTCATGACCTGCTGCCAGGCCGGCATGCCCTCGAACGGGTAGGGGTTCTTCATCGTGAAGTCCATGGTGAGCGGCCGGCAGGAGATCTGCGGCAGCACCTCCACGCCCTCGCGATGGAACGCTTCGGTGATGGCCAGGCGCTCCGGCACGTACTCCGGCCGGTCGTCGCGCTGGAAGAACGCGGCCCAGATCACCGGGCGGCCGCTGGTCTGCCAGAACTCGCGCAGGTCCTCCATGGTGGTCTTGGGGCCGATCGTGGCCTGGAAGAGGCCGCGGCCCGACTCGCCCATCGCCTTCGTCAGCGCGAGGAACTCCGCCTTGTCCGCGAGCCGGCTCGCCACCGGCAGCCCGCCGTCGCCCACGTGCGCCTCGGCGGTGGACGACCCGAGGCCGATCGCGCCCGCGGCCATCGCCTCGCGCACGAGGCCGCACATCGCCGCGACCTCCTCGGACGTGGCCACGCGGTGCTGGCTGTCGCCGCCCATCACCCACTGGCGGATCGTCGAGTGGCCGAGCAGCGCGGCCACGTTGAGGCTCGGGTTGCAGCGCTCGAGGTGGTCGAGATACTGCGGGAACGTCTCGAAGCCCCAGGTGATGCCGGTGCGCATGGCGGCCAGCGACATGCCCTCGACCTTCACGAGCGTGCGCATGATCAGGTCGCGGTCGGCGGGGCGGCAGGGCGCGATGGCGAAGCCGCAGTTGCCGATGACGGTGGTGGTGACGCCGTGCCAGATGCTGCTGGTGGCATACGGGTCCCAGGTGTACTGGGCGTCGTAGTGCGTGTGGACGTCGATGAAGCCGGGCGCGACCACGAGGCCGCCCGCGTCGATCTCGCGCGCGCCGCGCTCGCGGATCTCGCCGACCGCGCTGACGCGCCCGTCCTGGATGGCCACGTCGGCCCGCCGCCCCGCCTTGCCGCTGCCGTCCACCACGGTGCCGCCGCGAATCACGAGATCGGTCATGTCGCCCCTCTTTCCGCCCATAGTTTCACCCAACCCGACGGCGGTGTATAGTCCCGGCCGGGAGGCCGCCATGATCAAGCCGATCCGACGCATCGTCACCGGCCACAATGCCCGGGGCCGCTCCATCATCGCGAGCGACGCGCCGTCGCCCCACGTGCTCACGCTGCCGGGGCGCGCCGACTTCGCGCTCACCGACCTGTGGGTGAGCGACGGGGCGCCCGCGTCCAACGCGGGGAGCGCGGACGCGGCCAAGCGCCGCATGTCGCTGGAGCCGCCTCGCAACGGCACCATCTTCAGAATAGTAGAATTCCCGCCCGACGCGGCGGGGGGCGGCTTCGATCGCGCGGCGTCCTTCCGCGCGATGGGGGCCAGCCACGCCATGGATCCGGACGCCTCGCGGCATCCGGCCATGCACCGGACGGACACGGTGGACTACGCCATCGTGCTGACCGGGGAGATCTGGGCCCTGATGGACGAGGGCGAGACGCTGATGCGGGCCGGCGACACGCTCGTGCAGCGCGGCACCAATCACGCCTGGAGCAACCGGAGCGTGGAGCCCTGCCTGGTCGTCTTCGTCCTGGTGAGCGCGGCCCCGCTCGGCGGCAAGGGCGCCGCCGCGAAGCCGGTCAAGCGCGCAGCAGCCCGCGCCGGGCGAGGCTCGCCATCAAGGCGCCCGTCCCGAAGGACCACGGCTCGGCCACGTCGCAAGCCACGACCTCGTTGACGAGCCGGCCGATCTCGGGCGCGGTCGATGCGACACCCATCGCCCGTCTTGTGGGTGAAGCCGCTGCCCGGCGCGCCGCGGTCGGCCACCGGCGCGAACATGGTGCCGATGAAGAGCACGAGGCCGTCCGGGTAGCGGTGGTACTTGCCGATGGCCTGGCCGGCCAGCTCGGTCAGGTCGCGGCTGATCTCGGCGACCTGGGTCATGTGGGAGATCCGGAAGCCGTCCGGGCCCTGCACGATCGTCTCGAAGGTGACCCGGCGCGCGTGGTCGAGCGTGAAGCGCTCGTCCAGCAGCCGGAAGAACGGCCCCATCGCGCACGAGGCATTGTTGTCCTTGGCGCGCCCCAGCAGCAGCGCGCTCCGGCCCTCCACGTCGCGCAGGTTCACGTCGTTGCCGAGCGTGATCGCCACGATGGCGCCCTCGCGGTTGATCACCAGCACCAGCTCCGGCTCGGGATTGCTCCACACCGACGCCGGGTGCACGCCGACGCGCGCGCCCAGCCCCACCGCGGCCATCGGCGGGCACTTGCTGAAGAGCTCCGCGTCCGGGCCGATCCCGACCTCGAGGTACTGCGACCACATGCCCTTGGCGACCAGGACCTCCTTGATGCGCGCGGCCTCCGGGGAGCCGGGCTTGATGCCGCGCAGGTCGGGGCCCACGATGGCCTGGATCTCGCCCCGCGCCCCGTCGGCCAGGGCCGGGTTGCCCTTGGCGCGCTCCTCGATGACGCGCTCGAGCATGCTCGCCACGAACGTCACGCCGCTGGCCTTGACCGCGTGGAGATCCGCGGGGGCGAGCAGCCAGGGCTTGCCCGCGTCGCGCGCGCCTTCCACGCTGTTGGCGGCCAGCGCCTCCAGCGTGGTGAGCCGGGACGCGGCCTTGATCGCGGCGCGCACGTCGGCGGGCTTCGCGGTGTTCAGCAGGAGGCTCGTGGTCGGATAGACCCGCGTGAGATCCACCACCTCGTCGCCGCGCACCGCGACGACGCAGGGGCCGTCCTCGGCGGGGACCCACGCGCGGCCGACCAGCAGCGCGTCGCCCGCGTCGCGGGGCAGGCAGTCGCGGGCGGAGAGCGCGGGGGCCGGGCTCATCGGAGCGCCGCGTACACCGCGTCCACCAGGTGGAGGACGCGGCGGTCGGGATGCTTCGCGGTGCCGGTCACGTACTGATTGGTCACGTAGCCGAAGCCGATGCGCGCGTCCGGGTCGGCGAAGCCGATCGAGCCGCCGCGGCCCGGGTGGCCGAAGGTGCGCCGGCCGGGACCGCAGTCGAAGATGCCGCCCGGCATGCCGAGCATGAAGCCGGTGGCGAAGCGCGTGGGCAGGGTCAGCACCTCGTCGCGGCCGCGCGACTGCTCCTCGATGGCGCGCTCGATGGTGGCGGGCTGCGAGCAGGCGGACGCCATCGAGCTCGCCGCCGCGGGCCAGCGCCGCGTAGACGCGGGCCACCCCGCGCGCGCTGGTGTGGCCGTTGGCGGCCGGGATCTCGGCGGCGCGCCAGGCGCGGGTGTTGACCAGGCCCGCGCGCGCGGCGGGTTCAGGAACGTGCGGCCGGAGACCGACTCGGGATCCGCGAGCAGCGTGTCCCAGATCGTCGCCTCGCTGGGCGGCGGGGGCGGCAGGACCTCGGCGGCGCGCCGCGTCGGCCTCCTCCGGCACGCCGATGAAGAAGTCGGCGCGCAGCGGGCCGGTGACTTCATCGCGAAGAAACGCGCCCACGGTGCGGCCGTCCACGCGACGGATGACCTCGCCGACCAGGTGGCCGTAGGTGATCGCGTGATAGCCGTGGCGCTCGCCCGGCGTCCACCAGGGCGCGGTCTCCGCGAGCGCCGCGGTCATCGCGTCCCAGTCGAAGAGCGCCTCGGCGGGCAGGCTGCGGCGGATCGCGGGCAGCCCCGCGCGGTGGCTCAGCAGCCAGCGCACCGGGATGTCCTGCTTGCCGGCCGGCCGCGAACTCCGGCCAGTAGCGCGCGACCGGCGCGTCCAGGTCGAGCTTGCCGCGCTCGGCCAGCATGTGGGCGCAGAGCGCGACCATGCCCTTGGTGGTGGAGGCCACGCTCACGATGGTGTCGGGGCCGAAGGGCCGGGTGCGGGCCGCGTCGGCGTGGCCGCCCCAGCAGTCCACCACGCGGACGCCGTCCAGGTACACGCACACCGCGGCGCCCACGTCCCCGCGCTCCGTGAAGTTGGCGAAGAACTGCTCGCGGACGGCGGTGAAGCGCGGGTCGCAGTGCCCGTCGATCGTCAGCATCGGGCCTCCTAGGATTCCTCGTAGCCGGCGGGCTTGCGGAAGCCGCCGATCTCGCGCGCGAGCAGCGCGGTGAAGCGGATCGTCGTCAGGTCTTCCAGATAGGGCCCGATGGCCTGGAGCCCGATCGGCAGCCCCTCGCGCGAGACCCCCACCGGGAACGCGGTGCTGGGCTGGCCGGGCACCGTGGAGAGCGCCGGGTAGCAGAGCCCGTGGAGGTACGGCACGGACTGGCCGTTGACCGTGAAGGTCAGGGTCTGGTCGCTGGCGTCGGGCGGCCACGCGCGCTCGACGTGCGGATACGCGAGCACGTTGATGGCCGGGGCCAGCAGCACGTCCCACTCGCGGAAGAAGCGCCCGCCAGGCCGCGCGATGCTGCTCGCGGCGCCCGTGCCACAGGATGTAGTCGCCCGCGGTGCCTTCGAGCCCGCGCGCCCCGCCCAGCGAGAAGTCGTCGCCCGCGGCGCGAAGCGTCGCGATGCGCTCCCGGCGCGTCTCGGCGTCCACGCGCGCGCCGGTCACCGCGGCGAGCAGCGTGCGGTAGAAGCCGTGGTACTCGCGGTGATCCCCGAGGCCCTCCGGCTGGACCTCCTTGACCACCGCGCCCATCTTCGCGAGGCGGCCGGCCACGTCTTGCAGCGCCGCGGTGATCTGCTCGTCCACCGGGAGCCACGGGATCGGCGGCAGCACCGCCACGCGGAAGTCCCCGAGGCGCTCGCGTCGGGCCGGAGGCAGCGAGACCTTCCACGCCACGTCCTCGCCCACGTCGGGGCCGGCCAGCACCGAGAGGGCCAGCTCCAGGTCCTCCGCGCTCCGCGCGATCGGGCCCTGCACGCCCATCACCGTCGCCGCGTTCGGCATGGGCGGCATCGGGAACTGGCCGCTGCGCGGCAACAGCGTCTCGCTCGGCCGGTGGCCGTAGACGCCGCAGAAGACCGCGGGCACGCGGATCGAGCCCGCCGATGTCCGAGCCGACTTCGAGCGCGCTGAGTCCGGCCGCGATCGCCGCCGCGCTGCCGCCGCTGCTGCCGCCCGGGCGTCCGGGTGAGATCCCAGGGATTGCTGGTGCGCCCGAAGATCGGGTTGGCGGACTGCCAGTCGGCGAGCATGGGCGGCACGTTGGTCTTGCCCAGCAGGACCGCGCCCGCCGCCCGGGTGCGCGCGGCGATGGGCCCATCGTGGGGCGAGACGTAGCCCTTCCAGTCCGGCACCCCGCAGGTCGTGCCGAGCCCGGTGACGTTGATGGACTCCTTGAGCGTGATCGGCAGGCCCAGCAGAGGAGCCGACTCGTTGCGCGCCCGCGCCTGGTCGGCCGCGCGCGCCTGCTGCCGCGCGCGGTCGAAGTCGCGCACCACCACCGCGTTGAGGCGCCCGTCGTGGCGCTCGATGCGGCGGATGTAGAGCTCGGTCAGCTCGGTCGCGCTGACCTTGCCGGTCCGGAGCGCGCCGAGCAGCGAGGTCGCGGTCGCGAATGCGTCCACGTCGGCCATCAGCGGACCCAGCCGCCGTGCACCGGGTGGTGCGAGCAGATGAACTCCACGAACGCGGGGCGGCCCTTGGCGTTCTCGTCGAAGGCGCGCTTGAGCGCGGGGATGATCTCGGCGGGCTGGGTCACGTCCTCGCCGTGGAAGCCGACCGCGCGCGCCATGCTCGCCATGCACGCGTTGCCGTGGTCGGACACCTTCCAGGTGTAGGGATCGTGGCCCTCGCCCCAGAAGCCGGGGCCGTAGCCCGAGTAGCCGCCGTTGTTGATGTGGATCGTGGTGATGCCGATGTTGTAGCGGGCGACCGCCTCGAAGTTGCCCATCATGTAGCAGACGCCCGCGTCGCCCGTCACGAGCACGCACTGCCGCTGCGGGTAGGCGAGCTTGGCCGCCACCGCGCCGGCCAGGCTGAAGCCGAGCGTGGAGACATTGCCCCAGCCGAGATAGCCGCGCGGGATCTGGGCCTCGTACACCGTGCTGGTCTGATCGCGCGTGTTGCCGGAGTCCGCGGTGAGGAACGAGTTCTTGGGGTCGAGGACCTTGGCCAGGTCGCCGAAGACGCGATAGGGATTGATCGGCGTCTCGTTGGACTCGAGCCACGGGCGGAACTTGTCCTTGAAGATCTGGCGCTGTCCCTCGGATCTCCTCCAGCACCTCCGGCTTCTTGCGCGCGCCCTTGGCCTGCAGCTCGTCCGTGCAGGGCCTGCAGCGTGAGCTTGGCGTCGCCGATCACCGCGTGCCGGGTCTCGTAGCTGCGGTTGATGTCGAGCGTGTCCACCGTGCACTGGACGATGGTCTTCTTGTGCGCGTCCGGCACCGTGTGGCTGAAGCGGCCGGGGAAGAGGCTCGAGCCGACCGAGAAGAGCAGATCGCACTTGCGCAGGAAGTGATCGACCATCGAGCCGCGCACGCCGATGGACAGCGGGTGGTTCTCCGGGAACACGCCCTTGCCCTTGAGCGTGGTCATCACCGGGATCTGGGCCGCCTCCGCGAACTGCAGCAGCTCGGCCGCCGCGTCCGCGTAGCAGACGCCCTCGCCGATGTGCAGCAGGGGATCCTTGGCCGAGAGCAGCGCGCGGATGGCCGCCTTGACGTCGTCCGGATCGGGCCCGGTGCGCCAGCCCTTCACCGGCGAGTAGGGATGCTCGTCCGCGTCGTACTCGCCCAGGTCGCGCGGGATCAGCAGCAGCACCGGGCCCGGCCGGCCGGAGCGCAGGTGGGTGTAGGCGCGGCGCGTGTACTCGGGGATGAGGTCGGCGCGGTCCACCTTGCCCACCCACTTGGTGACCGGCCGGAACGCCTCGGCCATGTCGAAGTGGGTGTGGCGGCTGGCCCCGACGCCCAGGCCCTCCGCGATCACCAGCAGCGGGGAGGAGTCCTCCCACGCCTGCGCGATGGCGCCGAAGGCCATCTGGATGCCCGCCGCGTTGAGGCCGGCCATGACCGTGCACACGCCGATCTGCTTGCCGTTGGTCACGCGGGAGAAGCTGTCGGCCACCGCGACCGCGAAGCGCTCCTCGCCCATCATGAGGATGGGCATGCCCTCCTCGCCGAGCGCGTTGTTGACCGGGCTCGTCGGGTAGCAGCTCACCCACGGGGTGCCTTCGGACTTGAGGATGCGCGCGAAGCCGTTGACCGCCTTGATCTTCATGACCTCTCCTTTGGGGTGCGGATCTCCGCGACCGCGGCCGCGTAGGTGGAGCGCAGCACGTTCGTGTCCGACGAGTAGTTGATGATGGTGGCGCCGAGCGCGATCACCTCGCGCACCGCCTCGATCGTGTCCACCGCCATCGCCACCGTCTTGCCGTGCTTGCGCGCGGCCTCGCCCAGGCGCACCCGGTGCTCGCGGAGCACGTCACGCTGGGCCGGGGTGCCGAGGACGCCGAGGTCCTGCGACAGGTCGGTGGGGCCGATGGTGAGCGCGTCGATGCCCGGCACCGCCGCGATCTCGTCGAGGTGGTCGAAGGCGTGCTTGCTCTCGAGCATCGCGGTGACGTGCACGCGGGCGTTGGCGGTCGCCAGGTGCTCGGCGGGCGGGCGCGCGTGGAAGCCGGTGTGCGGGCCCGAGCCGTACATGCCGCGCGAGCCCAGCGGGGCGTAGCGCGTGGCCGCCACCACCTCCGCCGCCTGCCGCGCGTTCTCGACCTGTGGGATGTGGAGGTTCCACACCCCCGCGTCGAGCAGCCGCGTGATCCACTCGCGATTGCCCTCCGGCGGGCGGACGACCAGCGGGAAGTTGAGCGCTCGCGCGAGCGACGCCATGTCCGCCACCGTCTCGATCGAGAACGCGGAGTGCTCGAGGTCGAGCCGGGCGTAGTCGAGGCCGGCGGTCTGCAGCAACGTCAGGATCGACGGCGTGCGGATCATCGTGATCCACGTGCCGATCTGGACTTCCCCGCGCTCGGCGCGCGCGCGGTAGGCGTTCTCGGGCAGCGCGGGCGCCGCCATCAGGAGCCCCAGCTCACGCTCTCGCCGCCGTCCACGATGAGCGAGACCCCGGTGATGAAGCCGGCCTCCTCCGAGTGCAGGAAGAGCGCCGCGTTGGCCACGTCCCACCCGGTGCCCATGCGCCGGCCGAGCGGGACCCGGCGGTCGCGCGCGGCGATGACTTCATCTCGAGGCGTCCCGGCCGCCACGCGCGACTCGATCGCCATCGGGGTGTTCATCAGCCCGGGCAGGATCGAGTTGGCGCGGACGCCGTACTTCGCGTTGTGGGCGGCCAGGTTCTCGGTGAAGGCGACCACCGCGGCCTTGGTGGTCTTGTAGCCCACCAGCGGGTAGGCGTTCAGCGCGGCCATGGACGAGATGTTCACGATGGACCCGTGCGCCTCCCGCAGGGCGGGCAGGGCGTGCTTGCAGGTGAGCCAGGTGGCTTTCAGATTCACCGCGAGGCTCCGGTCGAAGGCCTCCTCGGTGAGATCGGTGGCGACCGCGTCGCCCAGGGCCAGGCTCGCGCCGACGTTGTTGTGCAGGATGTCGATCCGCCCGGCCTGCTCGAGCGCCGCCGCGATCAGGCGCTTGGACGTCGTCCTCGCGGGTGACGTCGGCCGCGAAGGCCCAGGCCTCCCCGCCGTCCTTCTTGATGAGATCGGCCGTCTCCTGGGCGGAGGCCAGCTCCCGGTCCACCACGCAGACCCGGGCGCCTTCCCGACCCAGCACGATGGCGGTGGCCCGGCCATTGCCGACCGTCTGGCCCGGGGTCTGGCCGCCTCCGACGACGATGGCCGCCTTGCCCTCGACGCGCTTGGGCATCGGGGAGCGGGCTATTGCGGACGGAAGCCGGAGGCGCCGGTCTGTTTCATGGACCTTCCTTCTACCGCGCCCCCGCCGCGTACGCAAGGGTATCCCGGGGCCGCCGGACCTGCGATACACTACGCTCCGCCGAGAGCCGTCACGCCCACCTGGAGGGAGACCATATGGTGAATGTGCTGAGAGTCATTCTGGCCGAGCTGGGGCTGGCCGCGCTGGTCGCTGGGCCATCACGGCCGCGCCCGCGATCGCGCAGACCACCACGCTCACGATGTCCTCGTGGGTGTCGCCGCAGCATCACCTGACCAGCGTCGTGCTGCAGGGCTGGGCGACCGAGGTGGAGAAGGCGACCAACGGTCGCGTCAAGTTCACCATGCTGCCGAAGCACCCGTCCGCGCCCCCCGGCACCTTCGACGCGGTGCGGGACGGCCTCGTGGACCTCTCCTACGTCACCGCGAGCTACACCCCGGCGCGGCACATCCTGCCGCTGATGCCGGAGCTGCCCGGGGCGGGCGACACCGCCCTCGTCAACTCGGTGGCCTACTCCCGCATCTACTGGAAGCACTTCCACGAGGTCGGCGAGTACAAGGGCGTGAAGCTGCTCGGCGTCTTCACCCACGGCCCCGGCCAGATGTTCACCAAGAAGCCGGTGGCCGGCATCGGCGACGTGCAGGGGCTCAAGATCCGCACCGGCGGCGGCATCGCGGAGGCGGTGGCCAAGGCCCTCGGGGCGTCCGCGTTCGTGAAGCCCGCGCCCGAGTCCTACGAGCTGCTCAAGGGCGGCGTGGCCGACGGGGTGTTCTTCCCGCTCGAGTCCATCGTCTCGTTCAAGCTCGAGACCGTGCTCGAGCAGGCCACGCTCTTCCCGGGCGGCATGTACAGCTCCGCCTTCGGCTTCTTCATGAACGAGGACAAGTGGAACAAGCTGCCCAAGCAGGACCAGGACGCGATCACCAAGCTCTCCGGCGAGCACATCGCCCGCCTGGCCGGCCGCTCCTGGGACGAGGCGGACGTGAAGGGGCTCGACGCGCTCAAGAAGTCGGGCGTCAAGATCGTGAACGCGGACGCCGCCTTCACCGCGGAAGTGCAGAAGCGCTCCGCGCCCATCGTGGAGGACTGGATCAAGAAGGCCTCCGCCAAGGGCGTGGACGCGGCCAAGATCCTGGCCGAGTTCCGGGCCGAGCTGAAGAAGGTCGCCGCCGAGAAGTGATCCGCGCCGAGTGGGGGCGGCGCGTCGAGGGCCTCCTCGGCGTCGCCGCCGCCCTCATCCTGCTGGTCATGATGCTCCTCACCTTCGTGGACGTGGTCGCCCGCTACCTGTTCAACCGGCCGCTCGCGGGGGCCTTCGAGGTGACCGAGCTCCTGCTGCTGGTGCTGATCTTCGCGGGCCTGCCGCTCGTCACGTACGCCGACGAGCACGCCCTCATGGACTTCATCGACCGGCTGCTGGGCCCCCGCGGCACCGCGGTGCTCGAGCGCGGCGTGCAGGCCCTCTGCGCGGCCATCATGTTCCTGCTCGCCTGGCTGGTGTGGCTGAAGGCCGACCGCATCTGGGCCTACCGGGACGCCACCGACGTGCTGCGCATCGTCTACGGCCCGTTCGTCTACTTCATGGCCATCGCCATCGGCCTCACCGGGGTGATCCACCTCTACAAGATGGCGGCCCGCCGGTGATCGAGGGGCTGGTGGGCCTGGGCCTCATGATGGTGCTGGCCTTCCTGCGCATCCCCATCGCCTACGCGATGGGCATCGTGGGCATCGTCGGCTACGCCTACATGCGCGACTGGAACTGGTGGGTGGCCTTCGCCACCGCCCAGACCAAGATCTACGAGACGGGCCGGAACTACACCCTCTCGGTGGTGCCGCTCTTCATCCTGATGGGCAGCCTCGTCACCCGCGCCGGCATGTCGCAGGAGCTGTTTCGCGCCGCCTACACGTTCATCGGACACTTTCGCGGGGGGCTCGCGATGGCCACCGTGTGGGCCTCGGCGGGCTTCGGCGGCATCTGCGGCTCCTCCATCGCGACCGCGGCCACCATGGCCAAGGTGGCGTACCCGTCCATGAAGCGCTTCGGCTACCACGACCAGCTCGCCGCCGGCACCGTGGCGGGCGCGGGCACGCTCGGGATCATGATCCCGCCGTCCACGATCATGATCATCTACGGCGTCTTCACCGAGACCAATATCGGCAAGCTCTTCGCCGCGGGCGTGCTGCCGGGCATCCTCGGCGCGGTGCTGCTCTGCGGGGCCATCGTGTGCACCACGTGGCGGCATCCGGACTGGGGCCCGCCGCGGCCCGCGGTCGTCGTGGCGCGAGCGATTCAGCGCGCTGAAGGACGTGTGGGCGGTCGCGGTGCTCTTCGTGTTCGTGATGGGCGGCATCTACGGCGGCCTCTTCACCGCCACCGAGGGGGCGGGGATGGGGGCGATGGGCGCGCTCGCCTTCGCGGTGGCGCGCCGGGCGCTCACCTGGCGGACGCTCTACGCGGCGCTGCTCGAGTCCGCGCGCACCACCGCGATGCTGTTCATGATCCTGATCGGCGCGCTGATGTTCGCGGAGTTCGTCAACATCACCACGCATGCCCGCCGACCTCAAGGCGCTCGTCACGCAGCCTCGGGCTGAGCCCGTTGATGGTGGTGGCGGCCATCTGCGCGATCTACGTGGTGCTGGGCACCGCCATGGAGGAGCTGTCCATGGTGCTGCTGACCATGCCGGTGTTCTTCCCGGTGATCGTGCACCTGGGCCTCGATCCGGTGTGGTTCGGCATCATCATCGTCTGCGTGGTGGAGATCGGGCTCATCAGCCCGCCGGTGGGCATGAACATGTTCGTGCTGAAGAGCCTGCTGCCCCACGTCTCGACCGGCACCGTCTTCCGCGGGGTGATGCCCTTCATGTGGGCCGACGTGATCCGGCTCGCCATCCTGGTGGCCTTCCCCATCATCTCCCTCTGGCTTCCGAGCCTGATGCGCTGACGGTGGCCGCCACCGCCCAGCGAGCCGGGCCGCGGGACGCCGGGGCGGGCCCTTGCCTGGCTCGCGGTCGCCGCGCTGCTGGTCATCGCGTGGCTCTCGCATCTCTTCGCCACCGGCCTCCTGCTGGGCGCGCTGATGGGGTTCACGCTCCAGCCGGTGTACGACCGCCTGGCGCGCTGGAGCCGGCGTCCACTGCTCGCCTCGGTCGCCACCGTGCTCGCGACGGGGCTCGTCATCGTGGGCGCGGTGGTGGGTTTCGTGTCGTCGTTCGTGACGCAGGCGGTCGCGCTGATCGGCGCGGCCCGCGAGGGGCTCAAGCCGGGCGGCGCGCTGCTCGGCTGGCTCAACGAGGTGACGGGCTGGCTCGGCCGCTTCGGCCTCTCCACCGAGACGCTGACCGAGCGCCTCCGGAGCGCGGTCGGCGAGATCGCCTCCGGGTCGGCCTCCGCCGCGGGCACGGTGGCCTCGGTCACCTTCATGACCCTGCTCGGCCTCTTCTTCGCGCTGCTCACCATGCACGTGATCCTCCGCCACTGGCCGCGCATCGTCGCGACGGTCGAGGGCGTCTCCCCGCTGCGCCCGGAGTACACCCGCGCGCTGCTGGAGGAGTTCCGGCGGGTCGGGCGGCTGACGCTGTCCGGCACGATCGTCACCGGTCTCGCCCAGGGCGCCCTCGCCGGCCTGGGCTACTGGATCACCGGCGTGCCGACGCCGCTCTTCCTGGCGGTGGCCACCGCGATCGCCTCGCTGGTGCCCGCGGTGGGCACGCTGCTGATCTGGGTGCCGGCCGGGATCTACCTCTTCGCGATCGGCAGCCCGGCCATGGGCGTCGTGGAGCTGCTGTGGGGCGCGCTGGTCGTGGTGGGCTTCAGCGACTACGTGATCCGGCCGCGCCTCGTGGGCGACGAGGAGATGCCCATCATCCTGACCTTCCTGGCGCTCTTCGGCGGCCTGGAGGTGATGGGCCTGATCGGCCTGATCGCGGGGCCGGTGATCATGGCCCTCGCGGTCGCGGTCCTGCGCCTCTACGCGCGCGAGGCGGGGGTGCGGGCGAAGAAGGCGCGCGGGTAGCTGTGCTAGAGTGTGCCGGCTCCAATCTGCCCTCCCTCGGGGTCGAGTGATGGCGTCACACGACAATGCTGAGCTCGCCGCGCTGGTCGAGGCCCTGCAGGCCTCGCTCGTCGAGGAGCGGGCGAAGAGCGCCCGGCTCGAGCACACGCTGAGCGAGGCGCTGGAGCGGCAGGCCGCCACCGCCGAGATCCTGAAGGTGATCGCGGGCGCGCCCGCCGACGTCCAGCCGGTCTTCGAGGCCATCGCCGAGAGCGCCATGCGGCTGCTCGGCGCCTGGTCGGTCGCGGTCTTTCGACACGAAGAGCGGGCTGATTCGCCTGGTGGCGGCGCGGGGCGGCCTGCCCGGGAGCAGCGAGGCCCTCCTGGAGCAGCTCCGGGCGCCGCTCCTCCGACGGAGGACTATCCCCCGGGCCGGGCGGTCCTGACCCGCGCCGTCCAGCACGTCGTCGACGTGGACACCGACCCGTCCTGGGGCTCGAGGCTTCGCGACGACGCGCGAGCTGCGCGGCTTCCGCTCGGTCGTCGCGGTGCCGATGCTGCGGGGAGATGCGGTCGTCGGGGTGATCGGGGTCAACCGGAACCAGGTCGGCGGCTTCACGCCCGCCGAGATCGCGCTGCTCCAGACGTTCGCCGACCAGGCCATGATCGCGATCGAGAACGCGCGGCTGCTCGGCGAGCTGCAGGCCAGGAACGCCGACCTCACCGAGGCCCTGGAGCAGCAGACCGCGACCAGCGAGATCCTGCGCGTGATCTCGAGCTCGCCGACCGACGTGCAGCCGGTCTTCGACGCCATCGCGGAGAGCGCGGTCCGGCTGTGCGGTCGCTGGACGGCACGGTGCGTGCTTCGACGGCGAGTGGGTCGAGCTCGTGGCGGTCCACTGCTCGACCCGGCAGGTGTCCGAGCCCTGCGGCGAGCACTTCCCGATGCATCCGGCCGGCGCCGGGCGATGCGCCGGCGCGCGATTCGCGACGCGCGCCATCGTGCATGTCCGACGGACGTCGCTGGTCGACTCCGGAGTACGCGGATCCAGGAAGCGGCGCCGGCGGCCCGTTCCGCTCCCTGCTGGCGTCCCCGTTGCTGCGCGAGGGGCGGCCGATCGGCATCGATCGGCGTTCGCGCGGACCGAGCCGCGGCCCTTCACGCGACCGCAGATCGCGCTGCTGGAGACGTTCGCCGACCAGGCCGTCATCGCCATCGAGAACGTCCGCCTGTTCACCGAGCTGGAGGCGCGGAACAGCGAGCTGCGGGTCGCGCTCGAGCAGCAGACCGCGACCAGCGAAGTGCTCAAGGTGATCAGCCGCTCGACGTTCGATCTCCAGCCGGTGCTCGAGACCCTGGTCGAGAACGCGGCCCGGCTGGCCGGGGCCGAGGGAGCGCTCATCGCGCGGTTCGACGGCGAGGTCGTTTCGGTTCGTCGCGGAGCTACGGAGCAGTCCGCCGAATACAGCGAGTTCTGGCGGCGCAACGTGATCCGGCCCGGCCGCGGCTCGGCGGTCGGGCGGGCCGCCCTCGAGCGCCGGACCGTCCACATCGTCGACACCCTGGCCGATCCCGAGTTCGGGAGCAGCGTCGAGGCGCAGCGGGTCGGCGGCTACCGAACCGTGCTGGCCGTCCCGATGCTGAGGCAGGACGAGCTGATCGGAGTGGTCTTCATGTGGCGGACGGAGGTCCGCGCGTTCACCGACAAGCAGATCGAGCTCGTCGCGACCTTCGCCGACCAGGCGGTGATCGCCATCGAGAACGCGCGGCTGCTCAGCGAGCTGCAGGCCAGGAACGCCGACCTCACCGAGGCCCTGGAGCAGCAGACCGCGACCAGCGAGATCCTGCGCGTGATCAGCCAGTCGCCGACCGACGCTCCAGCCGGTCTTCGACGCGATCGTGCAAAGTGCCGTGCGCCTGTGCGGCGGATCGTACGGGACCGCTCACGGCTTCGATGGCGAGATGGTGGATCTCGCAGCCCACCACAACTGCACGCCGGAGGTTCTCCAGGCGCTCCGGCAGGCATTCCCCAGCGGCCGGACCGCCGGATGATGTCCGGGCGCGCGATCCTCGACGCGGGCGCGTCGTCCACGTGGAGGATCTTGCTGGCCGATGCGGAGTATGCGCAGCACGTCGGACGGGCCGGCGGCTTCCGCGGCGCCCTCGCCGTGCCGATGCTGCGCGAGGGGAGCCCGATCGGAGCCATCGTGGTCATGTCGGCGGGCAGGCGGGCCCGTTCTCGGAGAGCCAGATCGCGCTGCTGCAGACGTTCGCCGATCAGGCCGTCATCGCGGTCGAGAACGTGCGCCTGTTCACGGAGCTGGAGGCGCGCAACGGCGAGCTGCGGGTCGCGCTGGAGCAGCAGACCGCGACCAGCGAGCTCCTCAAGGTCATCAGCCGGCTCGCCGTTCGATCTCCAGCCGGTCTTCGAGGCCCTGGCCGAGACCGCGGTCCGGCTGTGCGAGGCCGATGCGCGCCTTCATCTACCGCTTCGACGGCGACGTGCTCCACTTCGTGGCGCAGCCACGGACACGTCCCCCGATGGCTGGTCGAGTCGTGACCGCGGATCCGATCCGCCAGGCGCCGAGGCTCCAGCGCCGCGGGCGCGCCGCCCTCGAGCGGCGCAGCGGTGCACATCCACGACGTCCGGGCGGACCCCGAGTACCGATGGAGCGACGCACGCGTCGGACCGGATCACCGGACCGTCCTCGCGGTCCCGATGCTCCGGGAAGGCGCGCTGCTCGGCGTCATCACGTCTGTGCGCGCACGAGCGTCCGGCCGTTCACCGAGCAGCAGGTCGAGCTGCTGGCAGACCTTCGCCGACCAGGCCGTCGATCGCGATCGAGAACGCGCGGCTGCTCAGCGAGCTCCAGGCCAGGAACGCCGACCTCACCGAGGCCCTGGAGCAGCAGACCGCGACCGCCGAGATCCTGCGCGTGATCAGCCGCTCGCCGACCGACGTTCAGCCGGTCTTCGACGCGATCGTGCGAGAGCTCGGTGCGGCTGTGCGGCGCCGACTACGGAAGCGCCAACCGGCTGGAGGGCGAGCATGGTGCACCTCGTCGCGCAGCACGGCCAGACGGCCGCAGTGGCGCGAGACGCGCCGCGGCCTGTTCCCGCGCCCGCTGACCGCGAGACCTGGTCATCGGGCGCGGCGATGCTGGATCGGGCGGTCGTGCACCTGGAGGACATGCGAGCACGAGACGCGATTCCCCGCGAGCCAGGCCCTGGCCCGGACTGATGGGGTATCACACGGTGCTGGGCGTCCCGATGCTCCGGGACGAGCGAGCCGGTCGGGCGCGATCGTGGTCTTTCGCCAGGAGGTCCGGCCGTTCAGCGAGCCGGCAGATCGCGTTGCTCCAGCACCTTCGCCGACCAGGCCGTCATCGCCATCGAGAACGTGCGCCTGTTCAACGAGCTGGAGGCGCGCAACGGCGAGCTGCGGGTCGCGCTCGAGCAGCAGACCGCGACCAGCGAGCTGCTCAAGGTGATCGGGCGGTCCACGTTCGATCTCCAGCCGGTGTTCGAGACGCTGGCCGAGAACGCCCTCCGGCTGTGCGAGGCCGAGCGAGCGTTCGTCCACCGCTTCGACGGTCAGATTCTTCGGGTTGTCGCGGCCCACAACGTCAGCCCCGAGCTCAGAGCGTTCGTCGAACAGCATCCCATCGCCCCCGGCCGCCACACCGTCACGGCGCGCGCCGCCCTCGAGCGGCGCAGCGTCCACATACACGATGCCCAGAGCGACCCGGAGTACACCTACGGGGGGAGGGACATAGAACCCGTTCGCACCGCGCTGTCTGTCCCCATGCTCAGGGCGGGCGAGCTGCTCGGGGTGATCATGATCTACCGCCACGAGGTCCGGCCGTTCGCGGAGAGCCAGATCGCCCTGATGGAGACCTTCGCCGACCAGGCGGCGATCGCCATCGAGAACGCGCGGCTGCTCACCGAGCTGCAGGCCAAGAACGCGGACCTGACCGAGGCGCTCGAGCAGCAGACCGCGACCAGCGAGATCCTGCGCGTCATCAGCAGCTCGCCGACGGACGTCCAGCCCGTGTTCACGACGATCGTGCGGAGCGCGGTGCAGCTGTCCGGCGCCCGCACCGGCGCCCTGTATCAGTTCGATGGGGACCTTCTCCATCTGGTGGCGCATCACGATCAGCCCCCCGAGGCGCTCGCGGCGCTGCAGCGCGGCGTACCCGATGCCGCCGACCCGGGCGCAGGTGTCGGGGCGGGCGATCCTGGACCGAGCCGTGGCGCAGATCCCGGACCTGCTGGCCGACGCGGAGTACTCGCAGGACATGGCGGTCCAGACTCAGTGGCGGAGTCTGCTCGGCGTCCCGATGATTCGAGCCGACGGCACCCCGATCGGAGTCATCGTCATCCAGCGGTCCGAGCCGGGGGAGTTCGCCGCCGGCCATGTCGAGCTCCTGAAGACCTTCGGCGACCAGGCCGTGATCGCCATCGAGAACGTGCGCCTGTTCGAGGAGCTCGAGGCGCGCAACCGCGAGCTGCGGGTCGCGCTCGAGCAGCAGACCGCGACCAGCGAGCTGCTCAAGGTGATCGGGCGGTCGACGTTCGATCTCCAGCCGGTCTTCGAGACGCTGGCCGAGAACGCGGTGCGGCTGTGCGAGGCCGGGCGCGGCATCATCTGGCGCTTCGACGGCCAGGTTCTGCGGGCCGTCGCCGGCCATCACATCTCCGCCGAGTTCATGGCATTCACCGACCTGAATCCGGTCGCGCTCGATCGCGGGAGCGGCACCGGGCGCGCGGGGCTGGAGCGCCGCACGGTCCACATTCATGACATCCGCGCGGACCCCGAGTACACCTCGGGGATGGGTCAGGTAGAGCCCATCCGGACGGTGCTCGCGATTCCCATGCTGCGGGCGAACGAGCTGCTCGGAGTGATCACGGTCAACCGGCACCAGGTCCGCGCGTTCACCGACAGCGAGATCGCGCTGATGGAGACCTTCGCCGACCAGGCGGCCATCGCCATCGAGAACGCGCGCCTGCTGACCGAGCTGCAGGCGCGCACCGGCGAGCTCACCCGATCGGTCCGGGAGCTCCAGGCCCTCGGCGAGGTCAGCCAGGCCCTCAGCTCGACCCTCGACCTCGATACCGTGCTCAGCACGATCGTCGCGCGGGCCAACCAGCTCGCCGGCACCGACGGGTGCTCCGTCTGGGAGTACGACGAGGGGACCGGGGAGTTCCACTTCCGCGCCACCGACAACCTCGACGAGGCGGTGATCGAGGTGTCCCGGCGAACCCCGATCCGGCGCGGGGAAGGCAACATGGGGCGCATGGCGGTGACCCACGAGCCGGTCCAGATTCCCGACATCGGCGCGGAAGGCGCGTACCGCGGCCCCCTGCGCGACGTCCTGCTGCGGACGGGGAGCCGGGCGCTCCTGGCCGTGCCGCTGCTGCGCGAGGACCACCTGATCGGCGGGCTGACCGTCAACAAGAAGACGCCCGGAGAGTTCTCGCCCGGAGGTCATCGACCTGCTCAGGACCTTCGCGGCCCAGTCGGCGCTGGCGATCCAGAACGCGCGCCTGTTCCGGGAGATCGGGGACAAGAGCCGTCAGCTCGAGGAGGCCGACCGCCACAAGTCCGAGTTCCTGGCCAACATGTCGCACGAGCTGCGCACGCCGCTCAACGCCATCATCGGCTACAGCGAGATGCTCCAGGAGGACGCCGCCGACCTCGGGGCCGAGCAGTTCACGGACGACCTCAAGAGGATCAACGCGGCCGGCAAGCACCTGCTGGAGCTGATCAACGCGGTGCTCGATCTCTCCAAGATCGAGGCCGGCAAGATGGAGCTGTACCTCGAGAGCTTCGACGTGGCCGGCCTGGTGCGGGACATCGCGGCGGTGATCCAGCCGCTGGCCGCGAAGAACGCCAACCGGCTGGACGTGCGCTGCCCGGCGGAGACCGGGACGATGCGGGCGGACCTGACCAAGGTGCGCCAGGCCCTCTTCAACCTCCTGAGCAACGCCTGCAAGTTCACCGAGCGGGGGACGATCTCGCTGGCGGTGGCCCGGGAGGTGGTGGAGGGTCGGGACTCGATGGTGTTCCGGGTCGAGCGACACGGGCATCGGCATGACGCCGGAGCAGCTCGCGCGGCTGTTCGAGGCGTTCTCCCAGGCCGACGCGGCCACCACGCGCAAGTACGGCGGGACCGGCCTCGGCCTGGCGCTGAGCCGGCGGCTCTGCCGGATGATGGGCGGCGACGTCACCGTCGAGAGCGAGGCCGGCCGGGGCAGCACCTTCACGATCCGGCTGCCGGCCGAGGTGGCCGAGGTCGGTCGAGGAGCCGGCGCGCCCGCCGGCGCGGCCGACCGCGCGGTCGGCGGGCATCGGCACCGTGCTGGTGATCGACGACGAGGCGGCGGTGCGGGACCTGATGCAGCGCTTCCTCACCAAGGAAGGGTTCCGGGTCGTCACCGCCCACGGGGGCGAGGAGGGCCTGCGGCGGGCGCGGGAGCTGCGGCCGGACGCGATCACGCTCGACGTCATGATGCCGGGCATGGACGGCTGGGCGGTCCTCTCGGCGCTCAAGGCCGATCCGGACGTCGCCGACATCCCGGTCATCATGCTGACGATCGTGGACGACAAGAACCTGGGCTACGCCCTGGGCGCCTCCGACTACCTCACCAAGCCGATCGACCGCGAGCGCCTGGTGACCGTCCTCAAGGCAGCACCGGCGCGACCTCCCGGTGCTCGTGGTGGACGACGACGTCGAGGTCCGCCAGCTCCTCCGGCGCATCCTCGAGCCGGAGGGCTACACGGTGGTGGAGGCGGAGAACGGGCGGGTGGCGCTCGAGCGGCTGCGCGACGTGTCGCCGAGCGTGATCCTGCTCGACCTGATGATGCCGGAGATGGACGGCTTCGAGTTCGTCGCCGAGTTCCGCCGCCACGAGCCCTGGCGCGCGATCCCGATCGTCGTCGTCACCGCCAAGGACCTGTCCCACGCACGACCGGGAGCGGCTCAACGGCTACGTCCAGAGGATTCTCCAGAAGGGCACCTACGGCCGCGAGCAGCTCCTGGCCGAGGTGCGCGAGCTGGTGGCGGCCAGCGTCACCCGCCGGAGGGCGCGGGCCTGATGGCCAAGATCCTGCTCGTCGAGGACAACGAGATGAACCGCGACATGCTGTCGCGCCGCCTCGCCCGGCGCGGCTACGAGGTCGCCATCGCGGTGGACGGCGAGCAGGGCGTGGCGATGGCGCGGTCGGAGGCGCCCGCGCTGATCCTGATGGACATGAGCCTGCCCGGCCTGGACGGCTGGGAGGCGACCCGCCGGATCAAGGCCGCGCCCGAGACGCGGGGCATCCCGGTGATCGCGCTCACCGCGCACGCCATGTCCGGCGACCGCGAGAAGGCGGTCGCGGCGGGGTGCGACGACTTCGACACCAAGCCGGTGGATCTCGCCCGGCTGCTCGAGAAGATCGAGGCGCAGCTCGGTCGGGCGGCCGGCGCGTGAGCATCGATCCCGCCGCGCAGCTTCGTCACGAGCTGCGCACGCCGCTGAATCACATCATCGGCTACACCGAGCTGCTCCTGGAGGAGCTGGAGGCCGACGACAAGCCCGATCTGGCCGTGGGGCTCTCCGCGCTCCGCGCCGACGCGCGCCAGCTGCTCACCTTGCTGAACGAGGTCCTGGCGCGCGGCCAGGCGAGCCCGCCCGATCTCGCGGCCGCGCGCGGCACGCTCGGCCCGCCGCTCGAGCGCATCCGCGCGGCCGGCGAAGCGTTGCGACGGCAGGCCGCGGAGGCCGGCGCCGGCGCGCGGCTGGCCGACCTGGATCGGATCCGCGCGGCCACCGAGCGCCTCGACGAGCTGCTGGGCCACGGGGCCGCGCCGTCGGCGCAGCCGGGCGTGGGGCAGGGGGCGAGCGCGGAATCCGCCGGCGGGGAGCCGGCCCAGGCCCGCGCGGTGATCCTGGTCGTGGACGACAACGAGGACAACCGCGACATGCTCGCCCGCCGGCTCCGGCGCCAGGGCTACGAGGTGCAGACCGCGGCCGGCGGGCGCGCCGCGCTCGCCGCGCTGGCGGCGGCGCCGGTGGATCTCGTGCTCCTCGACGTCATGATGCCGGACCTCGACGGCTACGCGGTGCTGGAGCGGCTCAAGGCCGATCCCGCCCTGCGCGACATCCCGGTCCTCATGATCTCGGCGCTGGACGAGCTCGACAGCGTCGTGCGGTGCATCCAGCTCGGCGCCGAGGACTATCTCGGCAAGCCGTTCGAGCCGGTGCTGCTCCAGGCCCGGATCGGCGCGTGCCTGGAGAAGAAGCGCCTCCACGATCGGGAGGCGCGCCAGCGCCGCGAGCTCGCGGAGCTGAACCGGACGCTGGAGCGGCGCGTCGCCGAGCAGGTGGCCCAGCTCGAGCGCCTGGGCCGGCTCAAGCGCTTCTTCTCCCCGCAGCTCGCGGAGCTCATCGTGGCCGGCGGCGCCGACGATCCCGCTCAAGACCCATCGGCGCGAGGTCGACCGTCGTGTTCGTGGACCTGCGCGGCTTCACCGCCTTCGCCGAGACGGCCGAGCCCGAGGAGCTCATGGGCGTGCTGCGCGAGTACCACGCCGAGATGGGCCGGCTCATCCTGGAGCACGAGGGCACGCTCGAGCGCTTCACCGGCGACGGGATGATGATCTTCTTCAACGATCCGGTCGAGGTCCCGGACGCGGCCGCGCGCGCGCTCCGCATGGCCATCGCGATGCGCGACGTGAGTCGCCGGGCTCGCCGCCCGCTGGCGCAAGCGCGGCTGGGATCTGGCCCTCGGGGTGGGCATCGCCCAGGGCTACGCCACCATCGGGGCGATCGGCTTCGAGGGGCGCCTCGACTACGGCGCGATCGGGACGGTCACGAACCTCGCGGCGCGGCTCTGCGGCGAGGCCGGCGGCGGGCAGATCCTGATCTCGGCGCGGGTCGCGGCGGCGGTGGAGGGCCTGATCGACGCGGAGAACCTGGGCGGCGCTCACCCTGAAGGGCCTGGCCCGGCCGGTGCCGACCTGGAGCGTGCGCGGCCTGATCTAGAGCGCGCGCAGGCGCGGGTAGAGCAGCGCGGTGGCGCCCGCGAGCGCGACGAGGCCGAGGCCGCTCGCGCCCAGCGCCGCGCTGACCCCGAAGAGCGAGGCGAGCGCGCCGATCTGGATCTGGCCGAGCGGGGCCAGGCCGATGGCCACCACCCAGGCGCCGCCGGCGCGCCCGCGCAGGTGCGCGGGGACGCGGAGCTGGAGCAGGCTCTGCGCGAGCAGATCGGCCAGGGCGCCCGCCGCGTTGGCGAGGAGCACCAGCAGCGCCACGCCGGCGAAGCCGACCACGTAGGGCGCCACCCCGAGCGCGATCAGGCTCCCGCCGAAGGACACCAGCACCGCCACGAAGAGCGCGCCGCTGCCCGCGGTGAAGCCGCGCAGGGAGGCGAGCAGGGCCAGGATGCCGCCGACCGAGCGCGCCGCGTTGAGCACGCCCAGGCCCTCGGGGCCGGTGTGGAGGACGTCGCGGGCGAGGCTCGGCAGCAGCGCCTGGTGCGCGAAGCCCAGCACCTCGGCGCCCGCGGTGAGCATCATCAGGACCAGCAGCATGCGATCGCGGTTCACCGCGTTGACGAAGCTGGTGATGCCCTGCCACATCGAATCGGGCGCCGACGGCGAGGCCGGCGCCAGCGCGCGGGCCGGGAGCATCGCGAGGCCGCCGGCCAGGTAGGCGGCGGCGACGAAGAGATAGGCGTGGCCCGAGCCGTAGCGCGCGATGATGGCGCCCGCGCCGAGCGAGCCCACCAGCCAGCCCGCGCGCATGGCCACGCCCAGGATGGCGAGGCCGCTCACGAGCCCGGCGGCGCCGACGACATCATGCGCGTAGCTCTGGCGCGCCGCGTGCTCGAGGCCGCGCAGGATGCCGCCCACGAACGTGAGCAGGACGAGCTGGGCGAGGCTCACCGCGCCGGTCAGCGCGAGCACGCCCATGAGGGCGGCGGTCAGCGCCTGGCCCGCGCCGGTGGCGATGAGCAGGCGCTGGCGCGGCAGGCGGTCCGCGATCACGCCGGCGGGCACGCCCACGAAGAAGAGCGGCAGGGCGCGCGCGCCCATCGCGGCGCCGACCAGGAAGGGCGAGTCGGTCAGCTCGAGCGCGAGCCAGCCGAGCACGACGATCTCGCCCATCATGCCGACCGAGTTGAGCAGCGTGCCGGCGCCCAGGTAGCGGAGGTCGGGGAGCAGCCGGAGCATCAGCTCCGGCTCGAGAGCGGAGGCGAGCGCGGGCCGGCGCAGCCAGGTGACCGCGAGCGGGCCCAGCACCAGCACCGCGCCCACCGCGTTCAGGATCGCGAAGCCCCAGAGCCCCAGGATCATCCCGCCCGCCGCCGCGCCGATCGCGCCCATCAGGCCCATGAGCAGGTCGGCGAAGCCCTGCACCGACGCCCGCTCCGCCGGAGCGAGCGCGTCGGTGAGCAGCGCGCTGCCCGGCCACGAACGCGAGGTTCCAGCCGACGCCGTTCAGGAAGAGCGCGAGGATGACCGGCACCGCCTCGGTGCCCGGCGCGATCCCGGCCAGGCCCACCGCGAAGATCAGCAGGAGCGCGCCCGCGGCGATCACGGGCAGCCGGCCGAAGCGATCCGCGAGCCAGCCCGAGAGCGGCGAGGCCACGTACATGCCGGCCAGGTGGAGCGAGACCGCGACGCCGATGGTCCCGACCGCGTGGCCCTGGTCGTGGAGGTAGAGCGGCGAGATGGAGGTGGTGCTGATCATCACGAACTGGCTGACCGACAGGGTGGCGAGCGCGATCTGCACGCGCACGTCCGCGAGGATCGCGCCGAGCGCGCGCGCGACGCCGGCGGGCCGGCCCGCGTCGGCGGTGGCCTGGTCCTGGCGGGCGATGGCGAGCGGATCCGGCCGCAGGAAGCAGAAGGTCAGGAGCGCGGCGATGGCGTAGCCGACCACGCTGACCAGGAACGCGCTCGCGGTCGCCGGGACGGCGAGCCGCGCGCCGAGGCGAGAGCGCCGGGGCCATCAGGTTGGGGCCGATGATCGAGCCCACCGTGGAGCCCCAGACGATCAGGCCCATCGCGCGGCCGCGCTGGGCGGGCGGGCTCACGTCGGCGGCCGCGTAGCGGGCGAGCAGGTTGGACGTGCTCGCGATGCCGAAGAGCGCCATGCCGATCAGCATCAGCGTGAAGCTGCCGCCGGCCACGCCCAGCAGGCCGAGCACCGCGCCGATCATCGCGAGCCCGTAGCCGAGCGCCAGCCCCGGGCGGCGGCCCGAGCGCGCCATCAGGCGGGCCAGCGGCCAGCTCGCCAGCGCGGTGCCGAGCGCGCCCACCGCGATCGGCACGCCCGACCAGGTATTGGTGCCGGTGATGCTGGCCGCCATGATGCTGCCGACCGCCATGCCGATCGGCGTGGCCGGTGCTGCCGCAGACCTGGGCCACGAACAGCGTGGCCATCAGCTTGGCGCGGACCGAGCCGCGCCGTGACGTCTCTGTCAGGGCGTGCATGAGGCGGTCGAGGACCGGAGAGGAATCGTATCACGCTCGCTCCGGTCCGCTCGATTCTGATACGATCGCGGCCGGAGCGACGATCATGCGCGTGAGCCGCGTCACCCCATTCCTGGCCGATCTCGGCGGCGGCAAGAACCTCTGCTTCGTCAAGGTCGAGACCGACGGCGGCCCGCACGGCTGGGGCGAGTGCTACACGCAGGCCGACCGCGACACCAGCATCGTGGCGCTCGTGGAGGCGATCGGGCGGTACCTGGTCGGTCGCGACGCGTCGCACATCACCCACTTCGTGCACTGGGCCTACCACGACTTCGCGGCCAAGCGCGGCGCGATGGATTTCTGGAGCGCGGTGAGCGGGCTCGAGCAGGCGCTCTGGGACATCGCGGGCAAGCGCCACGGCGTCCCGGTGTACGAGCTGCTGGGCGGGCCCTGTCGCGATCGCGTGCGGGTCTACGCCAACGGCTGGTACGGCGGCGCGAAGACGCCGGTGGAGTACGCGGCGCGGGCGCGCGACACGGTGGGCCGCGGCTTCAACGCGCTGAAGTTCGATCCGTTCCCCGGCCCCTGGCGCACCCACATCAGCCGCGCGGCGGAGGAGCAGGCGGTGGCCAACGTGGCCGCGGTGCGCGAGGCGGTGGGCGCCGAGGTGGACCTGCTGATCGAGGTGCACCGGCGCCTGGCCCCCATGCACGCGGTGCGGATCGCGCGCGAGATGGAGCGCTTCCGGCCCTTCTGGTACGAGGAGCCGGTGTCCTCCACGAACCTGGAGGCGCTCGCGGAATGCCGCCGGCAGATCGCGATCCCGATCGTCACCGGCGAGGAGCTCTACACCCGCGCCGAGTTCCGGCGCGCCTTCGAGCTGCGCGCGGCCGACATCGTCAACCCCGACGTGTGCAACTGCGGCGGGATCCTGGAGCTGCGCGCCATCGCCCAGATGGCCGAGCCCTCGCTGGTCACGGTCTCGCCCCACAACTACAACAGCACCACGGTGGGCCTGGCCGCGACGCTGCACGTCTCCGCCGCGATCCCCAACTTCCTCATCACCGAGTATTTCGTGAACTTCGAGGCGCGCGGCCGCGAGATCGCCACGCCCGGGTTCGAGGTGAAGGCGGGGTATATCGCGGTGCCCACGCGACCGGGGCTCGGCATCGAGCTGGACGAGGCGGCGCTCGCGCGGTTCCCGGCGCGGGCGTCCACCGGACGGACGATGCCCACGCCGGGCGACGAGGCGCCGTGAGCGCGCGGGATCTGACGCGCCGGGGGTTTCTTGGCGGGCAGGGCTGGCCGTTACGGCCAGTGCGCTGGCCCCGTTGCGCGCTGCGCGCGCAGGGGCCAGCGACCTCGACTTCGCCTCGGCGCTGGACGCGGGCCGGGCGATCCGGAGCGGGCAGGTGTCCTCGGTCGAGCTCACGACCCGGATCCTGGACCGGATCCAGCAGCACAACGGCAAGCTCAACGCGATCGTCGCGCTGGCGCCGGACGCGGTGGATCGGGCGCGCGCCGCCGACGAGGCGCGGGCCCGCCGCGACTGGTGGGGCCCGTTCCACGGCGTGCCGTGCACGATCAAGGACACCTTCGAGGTGGCCGGCGTCACGACCACCGCCGGCTCGCCCGCGCTGCGGAGCCACGTGCCCGCCCGCGACGCGGCGGTGGTGGCGCGGCTCCGGGCCGCGGGCATGATCGTCCTGGGCAAGACGAACGTCCCGCTGTTCGCCGCCGACTGGCAGAGCTACAACGCGGTCTACGGTCAGACCAACAACCCCTGGGACGTCACGCGCACGCCCGGCGGCTCGACGGGCGGCGGCGCGGCCGCGCTCGCGGCGGGGCTCACGTATCTCGAGCCGGGGAGCGACCTCGCCGGCTCGATCCGCATCCCGGCGCACTTCTGCGGGGTCTACGGCCACAAGCCCTCGCTCGACGTGGTGCCGATGCGCGGCCACATCCCGCCGCCGCCCGGCATCTCGGCGAGCGCCGCCCTCGACGCTGCCGGTGGCCGGCCCGCTCGCGCGCTCCGCCGCCGACCTGCGCGCGGCGCTCGAGGTGCTGGGCGGGCCCGACGGCGACGAGGCGCGGGCGTGGCGGTGGTCCTTGCCGCCCGCGCGCGGCACCCGGCTCGCCGACTATCGCATCGGCTACGTCCTCGACGATCCGCGCGCCCCGGTCGCGCCGGAGGTGGGCGACGCGCTCGCCGCCGCGATCGAGGCGCTGCGCCGCGGCCGGCGCCCAGCTCGCCGAGGGCTGGCCGCCGGGCGTGAACCCGGAGGAGCAGTTCGACGCCTACTACACGCTGCTCATCGCGCGATTCACGCCGCCGGTGCGCGAGGAGCAGCTCGCCGGCTTCCGGCAGCTCGCGGCCGGCCAGGACACCTCGTATCTCGCGCGCTACGCCCGCGCGGTCACCGCGTCCGACGCGCACATGCAGACCGTGGAGACCCGGCGCCGGGTCGCGCGCGGCGTCTGGCAGGCCTACTTCCGCACGTACGACGCGTTCCTGATGCCGACCGCGCTGGTGGCCGCGTTTCCGCACGACCAGGCCGGCACGCCGCTCATGCGCGTCCTCGCCACGCCGCGGGGTGACCGGCCCTATCTCGATCTCTGCTTCTGGACCTCCTTCGCGTTGCTGGCCGGCCTGCCCGCGACGACCGCGCCGGTCGGCTTCACGCCCGGCGGGCTGCCGGTGGGCATCCAGATCGTGGGCCCGTATCTCGAGGACGCGACACCCATCGACCTGGCCGCCCGGCTCGCCGACGTGATCGGTGGCTTCCGGCCGCCTCCGGGGTTCTGAGCATGCCGATGAACGAGAGCCAGTGGGCGGCCCTGTGGCCGCTCGATCCCACCGTGGCGTTCCTGAACCACGGCTCCTACGGCGCCTGCCCGACCGAGATCCTCGCGCACCAGTCGGCGCTCCGGGCCGAGCTCGAGGCCGAGCCGGTGCGCTTCCTGGGGCGCGAGCTGGACGGCCGCCTCGACGCCGCGCGGGCCGCCCTCGGCGCCTTCGTGGGCGCCGACCCCGACGACCTCGCGTTCATCGGCAACGCCACCAGCGGGGTCAACGCGGTGCTGCGCTCGCTCGAGCTCGCGTCCGGCGACGAGCTGCTCACCACCGATCACGCCTACGCCGCCTGCAAGAACACGCTCGACTACGTCGCGCGCCGCACCGGCGCGCGCGTCGTGGTGGCCACGATCCCGTTCCCGGTCGCGTCCCCGGAGGCGGTCGTGAGCGCGGTGCTGGCGAAGGTGACGTCGCGCACGCGCCTGGCCCTGCTGGACCACATCACGAGCGCCACCGGCCTCATCCTGCCCATCGAGCGCCTGGTCGCCGAGCTCCGGGGGCGCGGCGTGGAGACGCTGGTGGACGGCGCGCACGCGCCGGGGATGGTCCCGCTCGATCTCCGCGCGCTCGGCGCCGCCTACTACAGCGCCAACTGCCACAAGTGGCTGTGCACGCCGAAGGGCTCGGCCTTCCTCTGGGTGCGGCGCGATTGCCAGCCCACATCCACCCGCTGACGATCAGCCACGGCGCGACGGGCGAGCGGCCCGGCCGGACGCGCTTCCGGCTCGAGTTCGACTGGACCGGCACCCAGGACCCGACCGCGTGGCTGACCGTGCCGAAGGCGATCGAGTACCTGGGCGGGCTGGTGCCGGGCGGCTGGCCCGCCCTGATGGCGCGCAACCGCGCGCTCGCCCTCGAGGCGCGGCGCGCTGCTCTGCGCCGCGGTCGGGACGGAGCCGGCCTGTCCGGACGAGATGATCGGCACGCTCGCGAGCGTGCTCCTGCCGGACAGCGTGACGGCCGAGACCGGGTGGCGGGTGCCCGAGCCGCTCCAGGCGCGGCTCTTCGGCGGCCACGGCATCGAGGTGCCGATCTTCCGCTGGCCCGCGCCGCCGCGGCGGCACGTCCGCATCTCCGCCCAGCTCTACAATCGCGCCGAGCAGTTCGCCCGGCTGGCCGACGCGCTCCGCAAGGAGCTCGCGGCCGAGCGCGCTAGCACCCTCTCCCCTGGGGAGAGGGCAGGGTGAGGGGCTGGGGCTAGTCCGTCAGCGAGCGGTAGATCTCGACCTCGGCGGGGCCCTCGGTCAGGCCTTCCCGCTCGCGGCGCTCCCGGTAGGCGGCCAGGTACGGCGCCTTGCGGTGCAGCTCGAAGGCGGCGTCGTCCTTGTACTGCTCGTAGAAGATGAAGAGATCGGGGTCCTTGCTGGAGCGATGCGGGCGGTAGATCAGGAGACCCGGCTCCGCCTTCGTCACGACGGCCACCTGCTCCTTGAGCAGCGCGGCCAGCGCGTCGCCCTTGCCCTTCACCGCCCGGATCTTCGCGATCACCGTGAGCACTTCGGCCATGACTGATCTCCTTGGTTCTAGCGGGTGAGGGTGGCCCAGCGAAGCATGCGCGGCTCCCGGGCCACGTGCAGGCTGACGAGGCCGGCGGCGGCCAGCAGGACGCAGGCGATGGCGAACATGGCGCCGTAGCCGCCCGTCGCCTCGAAGAGGGCGCCCGCGAGCCAGGACCCGAGCGCGGCGCCGGTCTGGTGCACGAGGAAGATCACGCCCAGGATGGAGCCGACCGAGTAGCGGCCGTAGATGTCGGCGGTGAGCACCGAGGTCATGGACATGGAGCCGGCCAGGGTGATGCCGCCCACGATGGCCACCCCGATCATCGCGGCCGGATTGTCCCGGATGAGGAAGAGCCCGGCGAAGATGAACGCGCGCCCCGCGTAGATGGCGGCCAGCACCGGCCGCGGCCCGAACGTATCCGACAGCCGGCCCAGGGTCAGGGTGAAGACGATGCTGGAAGCGCCGAGCACGCCGATCACCCACGAGGCGAAGATCGGCGTGTAGCCGTGGTCGGTGAGCATCGGCACGCCGTGCGCGGCCACCAGGGCCATCGAGAACCCGCAGGTGAAGAACGAGCCGCCGAGCTGCCAGAAGGCCACCGTGCGCACCGCGGTGCCGGCGGAGGTGCGGGTGATGATCGGGGCGGGCGCGCCCGGCACCAGGGCGTCGCCGTCGGGGCGCAGCCCCATCTCCTCGGGCGAGTCGCGCACCACGAAGAGGCAGAGCGGGAGCATGCCGACCAGCACCGCCGCGCCCAGCACCATGTAGGCGGTCCGCCAGTCGAACACCACGATGAGCCACGCCACCACCGGCACCAGCAGGCTCATGCCGGTCATCGCCGCGCTGCCGAGCAGGGACACCGCGGTGCCGCGCCGGCGCACGAACCAGCGCGTGACCACCGCGTTGGCCACCACCGGGCCGGTGCAGGCGAGGCCGAGCGCGGCGAGCACGCCGTAGACCAGCGCGAGCTGCCAGAGGTTCTGGCAGTAGGCGGTCAGCACGAGGGAGATGGCCAGGAGCACCGAGCCCGCCGCGGTGACCAGCCGGGCCCCGAAGCGATCGGTGAGGCCGCCGACCCACGGCATGAAGGCGCCGTAGAGGAAGAGGCCGAGCGCGATGACCAGCGAGAAGGAGCCGCGGTCCACGCCCAGATCGGCCGCCATCGGCTTGAGGAAGGGGCCGACCGCGTGGCGCACGCCGGCCGAGACGAAGACCATGACGGAGAAGGCGACGGTGACCCACCAGCCGTAGAACACCCGGGACGAGGACATGAGCGTGCCCGCGATTATAGCAGCCGGAGCCGGCGGGACGCGAGCAGGACGAGCGCGTTGGCCGCGACCATCGCGCCGCCCACCAGCACCGCGAAGCGGGCGTTCACCGCGGCCGCGAGGACGCCGCCCAGCAGGCCGCCGAGCGGCAGCAGGTTCCAGCAGAGCGCGTAGAGGCTCATCACGCGGCCGCGCAGGTGATCGGGCACCGCCTGCTGGAGATGCGTGCTCACCTGCGTGAGATAGAACGTGTTGCTGAAGCCGACCAGGGCCAGCATCGGCAGGGCCAGGCCGAGGCCGGGCGACTGCGAGAAGATCGCCAGGCCCAGGCCCATGCCCGCCGCGCCGACCAGGATGATGAGGCCGCGGCGACGGAAGCGCGCGGCCAGGTAGGCCACGATCAGGGTGCCCACGAGCGCGCCGGTGCCGTGCGCGGCATTGAGCAGGCCGAAGCCGGTGGAGCCGGCCTGGAAGTACACGTCGGCGTAGATCGGCAGCAGCGTGACGTAGGAGAGGCCGAAGACCGCGTTGAAGAGGGCCAGGCAGATCAGCGCCGCGAACACGAAGTTGTGGCGGACGAAGCTCAGCCCCTCGACGAGCTGGGTGCCCATGTGCCCGGCGGGCGCCGCGGCCGACCGCGCGTCCACGTGCAGCCGCGCGTACATCGCGAGCGCCATCCCCGAGGCGACCGCCGCGATGGCGAGGCCGACGGTGCCGCCGAAGGCCGCGATCAGGATGCCGGTGATGGAGGGGCCGATCATGCGGCCGGCCTGCCAGGGGATGGAGCCGAGCGCGATCGCGTTGGCCAGCCGCTCGCGCCCGACCATCTGCGGCACCATGGACATGCGGGTGGGCTCGTCGAAGGCGCGAAAGGTATTGCTGAGCGCGGCCAGGGCCAGGAGGTGCTCGACGCGGATCGCGCCCAGCGCGGAGAGCGTGAAGGCGGCCAGCAGGGTCAGCGTCGTGAGCACCTGGGTGGCGAGCAGCAGGCGCAGCCGGTTCACCCGATCGGCGAGCACGCCGCCCCAGAGCTGGAAGACGACGAGCGGAACGCCCTGGGCGAGCCCGAGATAGCCCAGGTGGAGCGCGTCGTGGGTCGCTTCCCAGACCAGCCAGGCGAACGTCACGTACTCGGCGCGGTGCCCGAGCACGTAGAACACGAGCCCGACCCAGTAGAAGCGGTAGTTGCGCTCCCGGAGCGCCGCGAAGGTCGTCAAGCCCGCCAGGGCTCGACGAGGATCTTGGCGTGGCGCTCGGGTGAGGCGAGGGCCTCGAACGCGCCGGCCACGCCTTCCACACCCACCTTGCCGGTGATGAGCGGCGCGACCGGGATGCGGCCCTCCGCGATGTGGTCGAGCGTGGCCGCGAACTCGTCCGGGGTGTAGCCCAGCACGAACTGGAGGTTCAGCTCCTTGCTGATGCCGAGCATCGGGTAGATCGTGTCGGCCTCCATGCACACGCCGACCACGACGATGCGCGTACCGCGCGGCGAGGCGGCCATGATCTGGTCGAGCACGCCCGGCACGCCCACGCACTCGAAGACGACGGCCGGGCGTACCGCCGGGCCCTTGATCCAGGGCGGCAGGAGCGGCGCGCGGCTCGCGTCGGGCCAGACCGCGGCCTCGCGCCAGCTCTGCCACGGGGTGGTCGTCGCGGGATCCACCACCAGATCGGCGCCCAGCGCGATCGCCAGCTCGCGGCGGCGGGCCGAGAAGTCCGCGGCCACGATGGGCCGCGCGCCGTGCAGGCGCAGCGCCGCGATCACGGCCAGGCCCACCGGGCCGCAGCCGATCACGAGCGGGGCGTCGTCGGGCTCGAGGCGCGCCTTGGCCACCGCGTGGAGGCCCACCGCCATCGGCTCGGTGAGCGTGGCGTGCTCGGTGACGAGCCCGTTCGGCACCGGGAGCAGCAGCGCCTCGGTGAGCCGCATGTACTGAGCAAAGCCGCCCGGCGTGTCGTTGGAGTAGCCCACCGTGCGCGGGCCGTCGGCGCGGATCAGGCTCGGGCGGGAGCAGACGCGCGCGCCGATCCGGAGCGCCCGGGTCGTCGCGGGCCCGTAGCTCGACGACCTCGGCGCAGAACTCGTGGCCCATCACCACGTCGCGCGCGAGATCCATGGTGAAGACGCTGCCCGCGCGGCGCGAGGCCGCCACGAACTGCTCGGCGTGCCGGAGCGCGTGGAGATCGGAGCCGCAGATCCCGCAGGCGAGGGTCTTGACCAGCACCTCGCCCGGCCCCGGATCGGGCTGGGCCAGATCGGTGACGACGAGTCGCTTGTTCCGCATCACGGCTGCGCGCATCTATCGCACCTCCACGATCAGCTCGATCTCGACCGAGACGTTGGACGGCAGGGAGGACAGCCCGATCGCGCTGCGGGCGTGGCGCCCCGCCTCGCCGAAGAGCTGCTCGAGCAGATCGGACGCCCCGTTGATGGCGGCGGGCTGGTGGTCGAACTCGCGCCCCGCGTTCACGAAGCCCATCACCTTGACCACGCGCTTCACCCGGTCGAGCGAGCCGACCGCCTGCTTCACGCAGGCCAGGCAGTTGAGCGTCGCGTCGCGCGCCGAGAGGTAGGCGTCCGCCTGGCTCACCTCCTGGCCGACCACCCCCACGTAGCGGCGCACCCCGTTGATGCGGGCGGTCTGCCCGGAGGTGAAGACGAGGTTCCCGGCGCGCGCGGCGGGCAGGTAGTTGCCGACCGGCACCGGTTGCTGCGGCAGCTCGAGGCCCAGGGCGGCGAGCTTCTTCTCGATCCGCATCGCGTCGGGCACCGGCGTCAGATCCTCTCCGCCTCGGCCAGCATGGCGTCGTAGCCGGACACGACGTTACGAGGGATGTCGACCAGGTCGAGGATGCGGTCGAAGTCCTTGAAGCCGGAGCCGGTGAGCACGCAGACCACCGACTCGCCGCGGTCGATGAGGCCGTCCCGCACGCCCCGGCGCACCGCGGCGACGGTGACCGCGCCGCTCGGCTCGATCATGAGGCCTTCCTGGGCGAGCAGGCGCACCGCCTCGATGATCTCGGCCTCTTCCACCGCGAGCGCGTCGCCGTCCGAGGCGCGCACGGCCAGGAGCGTCTGGTCGCCCAGCAGCCCCGGGTCGGCCGCGGCCAGCGCGCTGGCGATCGTGGGCTGCTTCTCCACCGGCTCCACGCGCGGGAGGCCCTTCTTCCACGACTCCACGATGGGCGCGCAGCGGGCGGCCTGCACCGCGGTCATCTTGGGGAGCCGGTCGGTCCAGCCGAGCGTCCGCAGCTCGTTGAAGCCCTTCCACGTCTTCACGAGCGACATACCGCCGGCGCACGGGTGCAGCACCCGATCGGGGACCTGCCAGCCGAGATCCTGGGCGATCTCGTAGGCGTAGGTCTTCTTGCCCTCGTAGCGGAACGGGTTGTCGGTGCCGCAGTCGTACCACTTGACGCGCCCGCTGCCGATCAGCTTCCGGTACATCGCGTTGATCTGCGAGTAGTGGCCGTCCACGCGGATGAGCCGGGCGCCGAAGAAGACGGCCTGCGCCATCTTCGGGGACGGCGTGTCCTTCGGGCAGAACACCACGCTGCGCAGCCCGGCGCGCGCGGCATAGGCCGCGGTGGACGAGGCCTTGTTGCCGGTGGAGTCGCAGGCCAGCACGTCGTAGCCGAACTCCATCGCCTTGGTCGCCGACACCGTGATCGAGCGGTCCTTGAGCGAGCCGGTGGGATTGGCGGCGTCGGACTTGAGCCAGAGCTCGCGCACCCCGCAGGCCTGGGCGATCCGCTCCGAGCGCAGGAACGGGGTGCCGCCCTCGCCCAGCGTCACGATGCGCGCCGGGTCGAGCACGGGCAGCAGCTCCCGCCAGCGCCAGACGCCGGCGGGCCGCCGGGCGAGCGCGTCGCGGTCCACCTCGCGGCCGAAGCGGGCGAGATCGTAGCGGGCCTCGAGGAGCTGGTGGCAGCGCGGGCAGAGGAGCAGATCCTGGTCCGGCGCGTACGCGGCGCGGCACCCGAGACAGTCGAAGCCGGTGAAGTACAGGTGCGTCATCTCCCGGGCGATAGTATGCTCCCGGCATGGCCCGCCTCAAGCTCGTCCTCGCGATGATGATGCACGAGACCAACACCTTCTCGCCGGTGCCCACCCCGCTCGCGTCGTTCCGCCCGCTCCAGGGCGAGGCCGCGATCGCGGAGTTCAAGGACACCAATACCCAGCTCGGCGGGTTCCTCCACGTGGCCCAGCAGGCCGGCGCGGAGATCGTCCTGCCGGTGGCGGGCGGGGCGCACCCGTCCGGGTACGTGGAGCGGGCGGCGTACGAGGACATGGTCGAGTCCATCGTGGGCGCGGTGCGCGGGCGGCTGCGACGCGGTGTTCCTGGCCCTCCACGGGGCGATGGTGGCCGAGCACGTGGACGACGGCGAGGGCGAGCTGCTGCGGCGCATCCGCGCGGTGGCGCCGACGGTGCCGATCGCGGTGGGGCTCGACTTCCACTCGCACATGACCGCCGCGATGGTGGACAACGCCAACGTCATCGCGGGCTACTGCACCTATCCCCACGTGGACATGGGCGACACCGGCGAGCGCGCGGGGCGCACCATGATGCGGGCGCTGCGCGGGGAGATCGAGCCGGTGATGGTGTGGGGGTCGCTCCCCATGATGACGAGCACCCTGGTCCACACCCCGTCGCGCCAGCCCATGAAGGACGTCATGGACATGGCGATGGCGGCGGAGGCCTCCGGCGCGGTGCTCAACGCGTCGGTGTTCGGCGGCTTCCCGCACTCGGACATCCCGCACATCTCGCTGTCCGCCGTCATCGTGTGCGATCGTCGCCCCGAGGCGGGCCGGGCGCTGCGGGACCGGCTGCTCGCGATGGCCTGGGAGCGACGGGCGGACTACCTCTACAACGGCGCCCCGCTGGCCGGCCAGGTCGCCCACGCCCGCTCGCTGAGCGAAGGACCGATCGTTTTGGTCGACCACGGCGACAACACCGCCTCCGGCGGCACCCAGGACGTGATGAGCGTCATCGAAGAAGTCATGCGCCAGGGGCTGACCGACGTGGTGGCCGGGCCCATCTGCGACCCGGCGGGCGTGCGGCGCCTCGTGGAAGCGGGCACCGCGGCCGGCGTCACGCTGCCGCTGGGCGGGCGCATCGACATGCCGCAGATCAACCTCACCGGCAGGCCGCTGAGCGTGACGGGGAAAGTCACGCGCATCACCGACGGGGAGTTCACCGTCACCGGGCCGATGGCCACCGGCACGCGCGTGCGGATGGGCAGGACCGCCGTGCTCGACACCGGGGCCATGCAGATCGTCGTGTCGGAGGGCCGCAGCGAGCCCTTCGACACCGGCGTCTTCACCCACTGCGGGATCGACCCGCGCCGCAAGAAGTACGTGCTGATCAAGTCACGCCAGCATTTCCGGGCCGGCTTCGAGCCGATCGCCCGGCACATCGTCCTCTGCGACGGCGACGGCGTGACCAGCTCGAATCTGGAGATCTTCACCTACCGGAACCGCCGGCGGCCGCTCTACCCCTTCGAGCAGGATCTGTAAGGAGGTACGCTCATGGACTACGGACTGTTCACGATGCCGTCGCACCCGCCCGAGCGGAAGCTCTTCGACGGGCACCAGTGGGATCTCCAGCAGCTTCGCTGGGCGGACGAGATGGGTTTCAGCGAGGCCTGGATCGGGGAGCACCACACCGCGCCGTGGGAGCCGCATCCCTCGCCGGACCTGCTGGTGGCCCAGGCGCTGATGCAGACCAAGCGCATGCGCATCGGCCCCGGCGGCTTCCTGATGCCGTATCACCACCCGGCCGAGCTGGCCAACCGGGTCGCGATGCTCGATCACCTGGCGCAGGGCCGGCTCAACTTCGGGGTGGCCGCGAGCGGGCTGCCGAGCGACTGGTCCATGTTCAACGTGGACGGCATGTCGGGGCAGAACCGGGAGATGACGCGCGAGTCCCTCGACATCATCCTGCGCCTCTGGAGCGACGAGCCCGAGTTCGACTACAAGGGCAAGTACTGGCACGTGACCAAGACCGGGACGATGTTCGGCACGCTGCGCCCGCACATCTTCCCGTTCCAGAAGCCGCACCCCCCGATCGGCGTCGCCGGGCTCAGCAAGGGCTCGGACACGCTCAAGCTCGCGGGCGAGCGCGGGTTCTGGCCCATGAGCCTCAACCTGAACCCGGGCTACTGTCAGTAGCCACTGGGACGCGGTGGAAGAGGGCGCGGCGCGCGGCAAGCGCACGGCCAAGCGCTCGGACTGGCGCATGGTCCGCGAGGTCTTCGTGGCCGACACCGACGCGGAGGCGATGCGCCTCTCCGCGGGCGGCATGATGGGCCGCATGATGACCGAGTACTTCCTGCCGCTGCTGGCCGCGTTCGGCTTCACCGAGTACCTCAAGCACGATCCCTCGGTGCCGGACTCGGACGTGACGCCGGAGTACTGCGCCAAGCACAACTGGCTCATCGGCTCGCCCGCCACCGTGTCCGACAAGCTCAACCACCTCTACGAGGAAGTGGGCGGCTTCGGCACGCTGCTGGTCTTCTGCTTCGACTACAGCGAGAACCCGAAGGCCTGGCAGCACTCGATGGAATTGCTCTCGAAGGAGGTCATGCCCCGCTTCAAGGGCATGGTACCCAAGTAAACGGTGGACACCGGCTCACTGCGGCCGACGGTCGTCGAGATCAGCCTCGCCCGTCTCGCCGAGAACTATCGCGCGATCCAGGCGGCGGTCGCGCCGGCCGCGGTGATGCCGATCGTCAAGGCCAATGCCTACGGCCACGGGCTCGTGCCCGTGGCCCGGCACCTGGTCGCGCTCGGGGCGCGGTCCCTGGGCGTGGCCTTCCTGGAAGAGGCGGTGGCGCTGCGCGAGGTCGGCGTCACCGTGCCCATCCTGGTCATGGGCGGCATCTTCGGCGACCAGATCCCGATCTTCCTGCGCCACGGGCTCACCCTGACCGCGTCGTCCATCGACAAGCTCAAGCAGATCGACGCGATCGCGGGCGGCATGGGCGTCACCGCGACCGTGCACCTCAAGATCGACACCGGCATGGAGCGGATCGGCGTGCACTACTACAACGCGCGCGGACTGCTCGAGCGGGCGGCGGACTGCCGCGCGCGTGCGGGTGGAGGGCATCTACTCGCACTTCGCCAACGCGGACGCGGCGGACCTCGCCTCGGCGCGGCTGCAGCTCGCGCGCTTCCTCGAGGTGCTCGAGTGGTACGACAAGCAGGGCGTGCCGCCGCCGGTCGCGCCACATGGCCAACTCCGGCGCGGTGCTCCAGCTCCGCGAGAGCCACCTCGACCTGGTGCGGCCGGGCATCCTGCTCTACGGCGTCTACCCGTCCATCGAGGTGCGGCAGACCATCCAGGTGAAGCCCGGCGCTGTCGCTGCGCTCGCGCGTGGTCTACTTCAAGGTCGTCACGCCCGGCCACCCGGTGAGCTACGGCTCCACGTGGCAGTCCGACCACCCGGTGCGCGTGGTGACGGTGCCGGTGGGCTACGGCGACGGCTACTTCCGCGCGCTCTCCAACGTGGCCCACGTGCTGATCCGCGGCAAGAAATACCCGGTGGTGGGCCGCGTCTGCATGGACCAGATCATGGTCAATCTCGAATGGGAGACCGCCTACAACGGCGACGTGGTCACGCTGCTCGGCGCCGACGGCGACGAGCTCATCACCTGCGAGCACCTGGCCGAGTGGGCCGGCACCATCCCCTACGAGGTCCTCACCAACCTCAACACCCGCATCCCCCGCGTCTACGTCTAGCCGACCCCTCACCCTGCCCTCTCCCCGGAGGGGAGAGGGTGGAGGGCTAGCCGGCGACCCAGCCGTAGAAGCGGTTGCTGGGCCTCGGGCCTTCGTCGAGGTAGCTCATCTTGATTCGCGTCAGGTAGTCCTTGGGGAGCTCGTTGCGCTTGGCGTTGACGTCCACGTTGAAGAGGCGCGCGGCGTTGAGGCCGAAGATCTGCTCCTTGACCTGACGCGTGAGCGGCTTGTAGCCGTGGGCGTCCACCAGCGCCTGCGGGATCTCGAAGCGGCGGAAGGCCTCGATCTGCCACTGGGGCGACCCGTACCAGATGGAGTCGGTGCCCCACAGCACGTGATCGGCGCCGAAGGCGTCGATGACCTGGCCCAGGAGATGCGCGCACGCGGTCGGGTTCGTGGTGGCGAGCTGGCCGAAGGTGGAGCCCAGCTCCATGTAGATGTTGGTGAGCGCCGGCTCCTTCTTCCGCATCTGGCAGAACTCGGTGGTCCACGGCACGTCGGCGGACCCGGTGCGCGGCACGGTGAGCAGCCCGGCGTGGTAGAGCACGAAGTCCAGATCCGGGAAGTCGCGCGCGGCCTTGATCACGTCGCGCGGGTGGTTGTAGTCGGCGACCGGGCCGAGCGGCAGCCCCTTGTGCAGGCAGATCCGCTTGATCCCCGAGCTTGCGCGCCCGCTCGAGCATCGGGTAGGCGATCTTCTCGTCGTCCACGAACCAGCCGCGGTCGAAGCCCTTGGGCGCGGCGCCGGTGTAGCCCTTCCAGGCGTCCACCTTCAGCGTGGCGGCCTGCTGGTCCATGAAGTCGAGATCGGCCTGGCCGAGCTGCGGCGTGATGAGCCCGTGGGCCAGCATCCGGCGCGACTGGGTGACCCGGTTGATCTCGTCGCGGATGTGGGTCATCTCCCTGGGCGGCACGACGGCTTCCTGCGGATACGGGCCCGGCGGCGTCGAGATCAGCCCGATGTCGGTCTCGCTGTCGAGGAACACTTCCTTGACCATGTTGGCCCAGGCCAGATCGGCGAGCGTGCCCTGGTCCGAGGCCAGCTTCGGGTTGAGCCGCCGCGAGTTCTGGCGGAGCCCGAGCAGCGCGGTCTTCGACACGCCCCGGCGCGCGGCCTCTTCATTGCTCGGATCGTAGCCCGCGCCCACGTAGTGGAGCTGCACGTCGAAGATGAAGAACGCGATCGCCCGTGCGCGCCTTGAACGCGGAGGGCTCGGCGGCCTCGACCGGCAGCACGTCGAAGAAGCGCCCGAACACCGCGTTCATGGCCAGCAGCGACGTCGCCATCCCGCCGCTCGTGCGCAGGAAGTCGCGGCGGCTCAGCCCGAGCCGTGGAGCGAGCCGCGCCGCGTCGGCGAGGATGCGGTGCTCGACCCGGCGCTGTGCGGCCGTCTGCGGGCAGGGGCGGGAACTCCTCATTGGAGACGAGCCGGGTCGGCAAGGGCAGCTCGGACGCCAGGCCCTGCCGCATGTCGGGCCGGACGTGGAAGGCGTAGGGGTTCCCGTTCGTCATGTGGCGGCGACCTCCTGGGGCCCGAGTCTAGACCTGGAGCCGACCTTGTCAACCGCGATGCCGCGCGCGTAGTCTCTCCAGAAGAGGAGGGGCGCGATGAAAGCACAGGGAACCGTGAAGGGCATTCTCTTCGAAGGCAGCGACGGCGCCGAGTACCTGCTCGGGTTCGCGGGCACCCGGCCGGTGCCGACGCCGATCCTCAGTCGCCGGCAGGCCGATGGCACCTTCAGCCTCGTCGAGGACGTCTCGGAGGCGTCGAAGGTAGCCACCAGGCAGCTCGGCATCTCCGGCCCGCACCTGATCGGACCGGGCATGGGGAAGAGCGTGTTCCTGTGGACCGCGTTCAAGGAGGCGCTGAAGACGTTTCCACCCGTCCCGACCTGGCCGACGTGGTCCCCGTGAGGAGCCCCCGGTGAGGAGCCCAATGAAGAAAGACGCGGTGCGCGCCGAGGTGCGGAACCTGGTTCACGGCCCGTCGTACATGACCTTCGACGACGTGGTGGCCGACTTCCCGTGAAGCACATCAATACCCGCCCGCCGAACGTGACGTACACGCCGTGGCACCTGCTCGAGCACATGCGGATCGCCCAGCGCGACATCCTCGAGTACATCCAGGACGAGGACTATCACCACCCGAGCTGGCCCGCCGACTACTGGCCCAGGTCGGACGCCGAGGCGGACGCGAAGACCTGGAAGAAGACGATCGCCCAGTTCCGGAAGGATCGCGCCGCGCTCGAGAAGATCGCGGCCAGCGCCCGCGTGGCCCTGGGGGCGCCATTGCCGTACGCGCCCAAGCACACCTACATCCGCGAGCTGCTGATCGTCTCCGAGCACAACACCTACCACATCGGCGAGCTGGCGATCCTCCGGCAGGTCATGGGGGCGTGGCCGGCGAAGCGCTGAGGGCGCGCGTCACCCCAGCCAGGCGGCGGTCGTGTAGCCGACGGCGCCGCCGATCAGGCACAGCAGCAGCGAGCGAGCGGGGCTGAGCAGGAGCGCGCCCGCCGCGGCGGCCAGGGTCGGGCCGCTCCCCGGCGCCCCGCCGTCGCCGAGGAGCGTGGCGGTCGCGAGGCTCGCGAAGATCGCGGCCGGGATGCGCGACAGGATCGTCTCGACGCGCGGGCCGGGGCGCGGGAGCAGCACCACCGCGGTGGCGCGGCTGCCGTACGTGATGAGCGCGATCGCGACGAGCACCAGCGCGCTCATCAGTCCGCTCCGGCAGCGCCACGACCACGCCCGCGACGACCGGCGCGATCATGCGCAGGTCCGGCAGCAGTACGGCCACCGCGGCGGTGAGGAGCGCCGCGGCCAGCGCGCGCACCACGTGAGAGCGCCGCCTGACCGCGAGGGCGGCCAGGCCGATGAAGAGGACGGGGAAGAGCGCGCCGGCCAGGCCCTCGACCGCCGCGAGCCCGCCGAACAGCACCCCGACCACCGTGCCCACGATCCACGCGACGTAGAGCGTCAGCCCGGAGTAGAGCAGCGTCCGCTCGGTGGCCGCGCCCACCGCCCGTGGCTCGGCGGCATTGCCGGCCGCGATGGCGAAGCCGAAGGTCTCGTCCACCAGGAAGAAGGCCAGCAGCGCCCGGCGCCGCGGCCCGCTCTCGAATCGGGAGCGCAGCGCGGCGCCGAGCACCAGGTGGCGGAGATTGAGCACGCCCGCGGTCAGCAGGAGGGGCAGCGTGGAGGCGCCCGCGCCGAGCAGGGCCACGACCGCGAACTGGAGCGCGCCCGAGTAGACGAGCAGCGACGAGGCGAGCGTGAGCGGAACCCCGAGATACACGCGCGCCGCGGCGCCGTAGAGGGTGCCGAACACCGCGACCGCTGCGGCCGCGGGCAGGGAGAGCGCCACGATGGAGCGGACGCTGGGAACGGCGGGCGGGCGCTGGCTCAGGCTCGGAGCTCGAAGAGCACGCGTCAGATCACCGCGCGCGCCCGCAGCTCCTCGACCGCCTGCGGCGACAGGCCCGAGCACCTCCGCCAGGACCTCGCCGGTGTGCTGGCCGGCCAGCGGGGGCGGCGTGGTCACCGCCTCGGATGAGGACAGGCGGATCGGACACCCGGGCACCCGGAAGCGGCCGCGCGTCGCGTGATCGATGGTCTCGATGGCGCCGCGCGCGTTCATGTGCGGGTCGTCCAGCACCTCCTGCGTGTCGAGGACCGCGCCGCACGGCACGCCCGCCTTGCCGAGCGTCTCGAGCACCTCCTGCTTGGAGCGCGCGCCCGTCCAGGCCCGCGCGATGCCGTTCAGCGCGTCCCGGTGAGCCCATCTGGTAGCCGCGTCCACGCAGCGCGGGTCGGCGAGCCAGTCCTCGCGGCCGATCGCGCGGGCGAAGTCCTGCCACATGCCCTGGTTCATCGGCTGCACGTAGATGTAGACGTAGTCGTTGGGGCCGCCCGGCGCGCACGCGTAGAGGCCGTCGGGCACCGCGCCGGGCGGCGCCCCGTTGCCCCGGCGCGGCGTGGGCTTGCGGTCCCGGTAGTGGACGACGTAGCGCTGGCGGATCAGGTTCGCCACCGCCTCCTGCATGGAGACCTCCACGACCTGGCCCAGGCCCGTCCGCTGCCGCTCGATGACCGCGGCCAGGATGCCGGCCGCCATGTGCACGCCCGCGCCGCTGTCGCCGATGTTGGCGCCGCAGAGCACGGGCTCGCGGTCCGGGAAGCCGGTGACGCTCATCACGCCGCCCATCGCCTGCGCGATCATGTCGAAGCTCTTGAACTCGTGATACGGGCCGGAGAGCCCGAAGCCCTTCAGGCGCGCGAGGATGATCCGCGGGTTCACCGCGCGGAGCCGGTCGAAATCGAGGCCCAGCCGCTCCATGAGGCCGGGCGCGAAGTTCTCGACCACCACGTCCGCGCGCTCGGCCAGCTTGAGGAACAGCGCGTGACCGTCCGGCTTCTTCAGATCGATGGTGACGCTGCGCTTGTTGGAGTTGAAGAGCAGGAAGAACATCGCGTCGAGCCCCGGCACCTCCGGGCGGTTCCGGCGCGACTGCTCGCCGCCGGGCGGCTCGATCTTGATGACGTCGGCGCCGAGCCAGCCCAGGAGCTGGGTGCAGGAGGTGCCCGCCTCGAACTGGGTGAGGTCCAGGATGCGGATGCCGGTCAGCGCGCGCTCGCTCATGATCGTCCGGTCCTCTCGCATCGCATCCTACCGCACCCCGGCCCGCCGCGTTCATGCTAGGATCCGTGGTCACGGTTCACCCTGGCTGATGATTCCCGCCTTTCTGAGCGTCGACGTCGAGCCCGAGGGCTTCCAGCTCGACCGGCGCGATCCCCCGCCGTGGGCCGGGTACGCGGCAATGGTCGAGTATGCCGAGCGGCTCCGAACGAGGCTGGCCGAACGAACCGGTGCCGCGCCGAAGTTCGGCTGGTATTTCCGGACCGACCCGCAGATCGCGGAGATCCATGGGCGGGCCGATCATGGGCTCGTGGCCTTTCCCGATCGAACCGCGCGGCTGCAGGCCGCCGGTGACTACCTCGGCGTGCACGCGCACTCGATCCGCTGGGCCGCGGACCGGGGCCTGTGGGTGCACGAGTTCGAAGACGGGGACTGGCAGGGGTATGCCACCCGGTTTGCCCTCGAGGCCTATGCGCAGTGGGCCGGAGGTCCCGCTCGGCTCTTTCGGTCGGGCGCCGGCTTTCTCACGAACCAGATCGTGGCCGCCGCGGAGGGGGCCGGCGTCGAGGTCGATCTCACGCTGGAGCCGATCACGGGCTGGGGCGTGCACGCCACGGAGGTGCCGTCCGGGGTGGACGCGTCGCCCATCGTGGGATCGTACACCGACTGCGCGAGCGCCCCGCGGTTGCCATACCGCCCGGCGCGCCACGACTTCCGGATCGACGGGGGCCGCCGGGGCCGGCGGCTCGTGATGGTGCCGCTCACGACGCGTTCTCGCGTCCCGCCACGCCCGCTGTGGCGCCGGGCGGCCCGCCGCATTCTGCGCCGCCCCGCTTCCAGATCGGTAGAGATGCTCTATCCGACCGCCGGCTGGTCGTCCGGGGACGTCTTCTGGGACGTCGTCGAGCAGGAGCTTCGATCGATGCGCCGACCGTACCTCTCGCTCGGCATCCGGACCGATGCCGCCGCCTCGACGGTTGCCGGTCGGGTCCGGCACATCTTCGATGCGCTGCCGGGGCACCGGCTGGCCCAGCGGCTTCGCTTCGAGGACCCGTCGACTACCTTCGGGAAGGCAGCACTCGGCCGCGGCTAGGCCAGACCGTAGAAGCGCCGGGCGCCCCCGCCCAGGATCTCGCGCTTCGTCGCGTCCGACAGCTCGGGCCGGTTCGCGATGAGCTGCGGGGCGCCGGGGAAGAAGCCGTCGGGATGCGGGTAGTCGGTCGCCCACAGGATCTTGTGCGGGCCGATGTAGTCGGCCAGGGCGCTCAGGCAGCCCTCGACCGGCTCGAACGAGATCCAGCAGTTGCGCCGGAACAGCTCGGTCGGCCGCATGGAGAGGCCCGAGTCGTTGAAGCCCTGATCGTCGAAGTGGCGATCCATCCGGTCGAGCCACGGCGCGATCCACCCGCCGCCCGACTCCATGAAGCCGATCCGCACGCGCGGGTAGCGGTCGCAGACCCCGCTCCAGATCACGCTCATCGCGGCCAGCATCATCTCCATGGTGTGCGAGATGATGTGCCGGGCCCCGCGCGTCTCGAACCGGTCCACCCCGACCTGCGGCATGCCGCCGCTCGCGCCCTCGTGGATCCCGATCGCCATGTCCAGCTCCTGGACTTCCTCCCAGAAGGGCGCGTAGTCCGGGTGGTGCAGCATCTTGCCGTTGTAGGGGTTGGGGCGGAGGAAGCCGGCGCGCATGCCCAGCTCCTTCCGCGCGTAGCGCATCTCCTGGATGGCCAGGTCGATCGACTGCATCGGCAGCATCGCCACCCCGAACAGCCGATCGGGATAGGGCTGGCAGTAGTCCGCGAGCCAGCGATTGTAGGCGCGGCACATCCCGGCCGCGAGCCCCGGCTCCTGCACCGCGCCCGCGAAGAGGCCCACGCTCGGGTAGAGGAAGGCGGCGTCGATGCCGTCCAGGTCCATGTCCGGGATGCGGGCGTGCGGGTCGAACCCGCCGGGCCGCCCTTCCACGTACTTCATCGTGGCTTCGGCGGCCACCTCACCCTGCCGGGACCCGATGGCCCCGATGACGCCGAAGCCCTTCTGGCTGCCCAGGACCTGTCCCTCGACGAGCAGGCGCTCCTTGCCGTCGGTGTCGATGACGATCCGGGGCGCCCGCTCGCGAAAGCTCGGGTCGATGTACTTGTCCCAGATGTCCACCGGTTCGAGCACGTGGCCGTCGGCGTCGATGACGTTGTACGGGCGTCCCATGGCGATCCTCCTCGTGGTGGGAGATCAGGGCCGGGTCGGCTGAGACTGTAGCATTCTTGTCTGCCGCCCGCACGCGCGCGGGCCGACACTGGTAGACTCGCGGCCAGACCCCACGGGGGACCGTATGGACACCACAATCTGCTCGCCCGAGATGCCGCGCCGCGCCTTCATGGGGGTCTGGCTCATCACCTGCTCCTGCATCCGCAACTTGCCCCGATGGACGCGGTGCACGCGACCCGAGTTGAGCGCGGGATGATCTCTTACGATGCCGGCGCGGCCTCTTATGATTTGCTCTCCGGACGATGGTCTCGGCTCTACGTGCCGACCCTGCTGGCCGAGGCCGGTCTGGCCACCGGCCATCGAGTTCTCGACGTGGCGACGGGAACTGGTGAAGCGGCCACGCTCGCCGGGTCTCGCGTTGGGACGACCGGGAGGGTCATTGGGATCGATGTGTCGGCGCCAATGCTGCGCATCGCGGCGTCGAAGGTAGCGAAGCAGCCAGTGTCGCTGGTTCTGATGGATGGGCAAACGCTGGCGTTCAGGGACGAGAGCTTCGATGCGGTCGTGTGTCAACTCGGGCTCATGTTCCTGCCTGATCCAGCGACCGCTCTCCGGGAATGGATGCGCGTTCTACGTGGCGGCGCACGACTTGCCGTGTGCGTCTGGGCTGCACCCGAGCAGGTGCCGCTCTTTGGCATCCTCATGGACGAACTCAGTCGCTACTTCCCGGATCAGCGAGCCGTCCTGTATCAGCCGTCGGCCTTGGCCGATGGCGACACGCTCGAGCGATTGCTGGCTGGAGCGGGGTTGAACGCGATTCGCCTCACGCGGGAGACCCGCGCCCATCGATTCACATCGTTCGAGGAGTATTGGCAGCCGTTCGAGGCCGGCGGGGGACGCCACGGGCAATTGTTCCTGAGACTCCCCGGCGCTGCACGGCAGGCCGTGCGCGAAGATGTGCGAAAACGGATGGCGCCGTTCCTCGTACACGGTGAACTGGAGATGCAGGCGGATGTTCTCTTCGGTAGCGGCCAACGATAGTGACGCCTTAGGACCCTCCGGGCCGAGCATTCTTGACAATCGCTCGCGAGTGGAGTCAGATTCGCTCGCCCCCATGAAGCGAAGCACGGACCGGATCCTGACCACGCACACCGGTAGCCTGCCCCGGCCGCCCGACTTGGCCGGGATGCTCGACGCCCTCGATACCGGTGGCGGCACCGACCCGGGCGCGCTCGAGGCCCGCGTCCGCCGCGCGGTGGCTGACATCGTGCGCCAGCAGGTGGCCGCCGGCGTGGACATCGTCAGCGACGGCGAGCAGGGCAAGGTGGGCTACTCGACCTACGTGCGCCACCGGCTCACCGGCTTCGACGGTCAGAGCGGGGCCGCGAAGCGGGCCGACTGGGCCGATTTCCCCGAGGCGGCGGCCCGGGGCGAGCGCCGCGCCGCGATCATGCGCCCCGCCTGCAACGGCCCCATCGACTGGAAGGACCGCACCGCGGTCGGGAAGGACGTGGCCAACCTGCGCGCGGCGGTGGACGGCGCCGCGCCCACCGAGGCCTTCATGACCGCCGCGTCGCCGGGCGTCATCGCCCACTTCCTCCAGAACACCCACTACCCGAGCCGCGAGGCCTACCTGGCCCGGCTGGTGGACGTGATGAAGGAGGAGTACGACGCCATCCACCGCGCCGGCTTCGTGCTCCAGGTGGATTGCCCGGACCTGGCCATGAGCCGGCACCTGGCGTTCCCCGACCTGAGCAACGCGGCGTTCGTGAAGCTCGCGGAGGGCAACGTGGAGGCGCTCAATCACGCGCTCCGCGACATCCCGCCCGATCGGATGCGCCTGCACCTCTGCTGGGGCAACTACGAGGGCCCGCACCACCGCGACATCCCGCTGCGCGAGATCCTGCCGGTGGTGCTCAAGGCGCGCCCGCAGGGGCTCTCCTTCGAGGGCGCCAACCCGCGCCACGCCCACGAGTGGGTCGTGTTCCGCGAGATCAAGCTGCCCGACGACAAGGTGCTGATCCCGGGCGTGCTCGACACCACCACCAACTTCATCGAGCACCCGGAGCTGGTCGCGCAGCGCCTCGTCCGTTACGCGGAGGCGGTGGGGCGCGAGCGGGTGATCGCGGGCAGCGACTGCGGCTTCGCGACGTTCGCGCGCTCGCAGCCGCTGGTCGAGCCCGAGATCGTCTGGGCCAAGCTCACATCCATGACCGAGGGCGCGCGGCTGGCGTCCGGCCAACTCTGGAAATAGGAGACTCATCATGCTGATGCGCAAGCTGGGGCGAACCGGGCTCAAGGTGTCCGCGCTGTGCCTGGGCGGCAACACGTTCGGGTGGACGACGGATCAGAAGGCCTCCGAGGCGGTGCTGGACGCCTACGTCGAGGCGGGCGGTAACTTCATCGACACCGCCGACATCTACTCGAGCTGGGTCCCCGGCAACAAGGGCGGCGAGTCCGAGACCGCGCTCGGCGCGTGGGTGGCCGCGCGGAAGAATCGCGCGTCGGTGCTGATCGCCACCAAGGTCTGCGGGCCGATGGGGTCGGGCCCGAACGACAAGGGCCTCTCCCGGGCGCACATCATGGACGGCGTCGAGGCCTCGCTGCGTCGGCTGCAGACCGACTACATCGACCTCTACCAGGCGCACTGGGACGACAAGGAGACGCCGCTCGAGGAGACGCTGCGCGCCTTCGACGACCTGGTGCGCCAGGGCAAGGTGCGCTACATCGGCGCCTCGAACTATTCCGCGTGGCGGCTCACCCGCGCGCTCTGGGAGAGCGAGCGAAACCGCTACGCGCGCTACGAGTGCCTGCAGCCCAAGTACAACCTGGTGATCCGCGACGAGTACGAGCGCGAGCTCGAGCCGCTCTGCCTGGAGCAGACGATCGGCGTGATCCCGTACTTCTCGCTGGCGAGCGGGTTCCTCTCCGGCAAGTACCGCTCGGGCGAGCCGATGCCCAAGACCGCGCGCGCGGCGGGCGTCGAGAAGACCTACATGAACGAGCGCGGCTTCCGCGTGCTGGCCGCGGTCGAGAAGGTCGCGGCGGCCGTCAACGCCACGCCCGCGCAGGTGTCGCTCTCGTGGCTGGCGCACCGGCCGGGCATCACCGCGCCGATCGCGAGCGCCACGTCGGCGGTGCAGGTCAAGGAGCTCGCGGCCGGGATCGAGCTCAAGCTGGACGCCGAGGCGACGGCCGCGCTCGATCAGGCCGGCGCGTGGCGCGAGAGCTAGACCCGACGGTCGGCGCATGACCTGCACTGGCTGCGGCCACGCGAATCCGGCCGCCGCCCAGTTCTGCGGCGGATGCGGCGCGCGCCTGGTCGTGGCCTGTCCCGCGTGCCAGACGGAGAACCCGCCGGGCAACCGCTTCTGCCACCAGTGTGGTGCCGCCCTCGCGCCGAAGCGTGAGCCCGCGCAGGCAGCTCCCGATCAGTTCGCCTCGCCGACCGTCTACACCCCGAAGCATCTGGCCGAGAAGATCCTCACCACCGCGGGGGCGCTCAAGGGCGAGCGCAAGCAGGTGACGGTACTCTTCGTGGATGTCTCCGGCTTCACGGCCCTGTCCGCCGGCCTCGATCCCGAGGAAGTTCACCGGCTCATGAGCCGCGCCTTCGATCTCATGCTGGCCGAGGTGCACCGCTTCGAGGGCACGGTGAACCAGTTCCTCGGTGACGGCATCATGGCGCTCTTCGGGGCGCCCATCGCGCACGAGGACCACGCGCGGCGGGCCGTCCACGCGGCGCTCGGCATCGCCCGCGCGCTCGACGCCTACCAGGCCGAGCTCCGGCCGCGCGGCATCACCTTCCGCGTCCGCCAGGGCCTCAATACCGGCCTCGTGGTGGTGGGCAGCATCGGCAGCGACCTGCGCATGGACTACACCGCGGTCGGCGATACCACCAACGTGGCGGCGCGCATGCAGCAGGTGGGCGAGCCTGGTCGGGTGACGATCTCGGAGGCGACCCATCGGCTCGTGCACGGCTACTTCGAGACGCGCTCGCTGGGCGAGAAGCAGCTGAAGGGCAAGGTCGAGCCGATGCCCGCCTGGGAAGTGGTGACCGCCCGCGAGGCGCGCACGCGCCTCGACGTCGAGGTGGAGCACGGGCTCACCCCGCTGGTGGGGCGCGAGCGCGAGCTGGGCCAGCTGCTCGATGCCTTCGCCCGCGCCCAGTCCGGCGAGGGACAGGTGGTATTCGTCGTGGGCGAGCCCGGGATCGGAAAGTCACGATTGCTCCTCGAGCTTCGCCGCCGGGTCGGCGCCGCCGGCGACTGGCACGAAGGCCACTGTCTCTCGTTCGGGAAGGCGATGGCCTTTCATCCGCTGGTCGACCTGATCCGGCGCTGGTTCGGCGTCGAGGAGAGTGACGGCGACGCGGCCATCACCGCGAAGCTCGAGCGGGGGGTCGCGCAGATCGGTGCGGACCTCGGGCCCGTCTCCTCGTATCTCCGGGCCTTGCTGTCCGTCGACCCGGGCGATGAGGCGGTGCGGGCCATGAGCCCCGCGGAACGCCGCGGCGAGATCCTCGACGCGCTCCGTCGCCTCCTGGTCCGCGCGGCCGAGCGGCAATCCCAGATCCTGGTCATCGAGGACCTGCATTGGATCGACAGTGCGAGCGAGCAGTTCCTCGCGTCCCTGGTGGACAGCGTGCCGGCGGTCCGGGCGCTGCTCGTGTTCACCTATCGACCGGGATACCCGAGTCCCTTCGGCGATCGCAGCTACTTCACCCGCATCGTGCCGGCGCCGCTGTCGGCCGACGACAGCGTCCGCATGGCGGCGGCGGTCCTCGCCACCGACACCCTGCCGGCCGAGCTGCGGGCGCTCGTCGCCACGAAGGCCGAGGGCAACCCGTTCTACGTCGAGGAGCTGGTCAAGTCGCTGGAGGAAGGCGGAGTCCTGCGGCGGGCGAACGGCCGGCTCGACCTGGCCCGGCCGGTGACCGCGTCCGACATTCCCAGCACCATCCAGGACGTGATCGCGGCCCGGATCGACCGGCTGGCCGAAGCGCCCAAGCAGACGCTGCAGCTCGCGTCGGTGATCGGGCGCGAGTTCACCCGACGGCTCGTGGACCGCCTGGCCGAGATCCGGGAGAGCACCGAGGACAACCTCCGTGAGCTCACCGCGCTCGAGCTGATCCACGAGCGCCGCCGCTTCCCCGAGCTGGCGTACATGTTCAAGCACGCCTTGACCCAGGATGTGACCTACGCCTCCCTCCTCGTGCGACGGCGCAAGGAGCTGCACGGGCTCATCGGGCGGGCCATCGAGGAGCTGTACGCCGATCGGCTCGCCGAGCACTTCGAGATGCTCGCCCACCACTTCTCGCATGCCGAGGACTGGGACCGGGCGCTCGACTACTTGCTCAAGGCCGCCGAGAAGGCGACCCAGGCGTTCGGCCTGCGGCAGGCCATCGAGCTGTATGCCGAGGCGCTCGTGGTTGCGGCCCGGCGGCGCCAGTCGGCGCCCGTGGCCACGCTCATGGCGATTCATCGCGCGCGGGCCGACCTCTTCTTTGGCATCGGCGACTTCGTCCGCTCCCGCGAGGCGGCCGAGGCCCTCGTGGACCTGGCCCGCCGCGCCGGCGATCGCGTCGCGGAGGCGGTGGCGCTGGTGCAGGTCGCCCAGGCGCTCCAGTGGGCCGAGGATTTCCCGCCCGCGTTCGAGCGGGTGCGAGAGGCGATCGAGATCGCCGAGAGCGTCGGGGCCCAGGCCCCGCTGGGCTTCGGCCTGTACATCCGGGGCTACATGCACGCGGTCTCTGGGCGCCTCGACGACGCGGAAGCGGACGTCGGGCGGGCCCTGACCATCGGCCGGGCGGTGGGTGATCCGAATCGCCAGGCGCTCGCACTCCATTTCCTCTCGTTGCATCGGAGCTGGCAGGGGGAGTATGGGCCGAGCCTCGAGCTCAGCGCGGAAGGTGCTCGGATCGCCCGCGAACATCGGCTCGTCGTCCCGCTGCTCCGCTGCCTGTGGAACGAGGGGGTGGCGGCCAATGACGTGGGAGAGTACGACCGGGCGCTTGCGGCCCTCGGCGAGGGGTTTGCGCTCGCGGAGAAGATCGGCGACGACGCGTATATTCCGCGATTTCTCAACACGATCGGCTGGCTGCGAATCGAGTGCGGCGACTATCCGACCGGGGTCGAGCTCTCGGAGCAATCGTACGAGGCCACCGGACGCTCGTCGCGGGCCGGCCACGGCACCGGCGCCGAGCGCCGCGCGTTCATCCGCAACAACGAGGCCGAGGCCTGGATGGCGCAGGGAGATCTCGCCGCGGCCGCCGAGGCGCTCGAAGAGTCGCATCATGTGGTCCGCCATCCGCCGCCCTCGCGCTGGATGACCTGGCGCTACGCGACGCAGTGCTACGCGGGCCTGGGGCAGCTCGCGCTGCTCCAGGGCGATCCCGAGCGGGCCCGGCGGCTCGCCGATCAGAGCCTCGAGATCGGCGTGCCGACCCGGTCGCGGAAGTTCGAGAGCTGGGCGTGGCGCATCAAGGGAGAGAGTGCGACCGCGCGCCACGCCTGGGACGAGGCGCACGATGCGCTGCGGCGCGCGCTGACCATCGCGGAGGCGATCGGCCAGCCGCGCCAGACCTGGGTGAGCCAGGTCGCACTCGGCCGGCTCGATGCGGCGCGGGGGCGACGGGAGGAGGCGCTCGGGCGCTACCGCACGGCCTGGGCTATCATCACCCGGCTACGGGCGGCAACCCGGGATCCCGGCCTACGGGCGGGGCTCGAGTCGTCGCCCCTCATTCGAGAAGTCGAGGATCTGGCCAGGAGGTAGCGATGCCGGTCGAATTCGGCGTACTGATTCCCACCCGCGAGGCGATCATGTCGGACCGCCCGGAGACGGGCCCGCTGCTGGCCATGGCCGAGCGCGCGGAGGCCGCGGGCTTCGACTCGGTCTGGATCGGCGACTCGATCACCGCCAAGCCGCGGCACGAGCCGCTGACCCTGATGGCCGCCATCGCGGCGCGGACCCGGCGGGTGCGCATCGGCACCGGCGTGCTGCTGCCCGCGCTACGCCGCCCGGTGGTGCTGGCGCACCTGATCGCGACCGTGGATCGCCTGGCCGAGGGACGGGTGATCCTGGGCGTCGGCATCGTGGGCGACAACCCGGCCAGCCGGAAGGAGTTCACCCACCTGGGCGTTCCGTGGGAGCGCCGCGTGGGCCGCTTCCTCGAGACCATCGAGATCTGCCGCGCGCTCTGGCAGCGCGACAACGTGAGCTTCGCGGGCAAGCACTTCACGCTCGACGGCGCCACCGTGGAGCCCAAGCCGCACCGGCCGGGCGGCCCGCCGATCTGGATCGGCGGCAACGGGCCCACCGCGCTCCGCGAGGCCGCGCGCTTCGACGCGTGGTTTCCCACCGGGCCCGGCGTCGAGTTCTTCGCCGAGAAGTTCCCCGGCGTGCAGGCGGCGGCGCGCGCGGCCGGCCGCGCCCCCGACGCGGTGACCGGCGCGGCCTACCTCACGCTCGCGCTCGATCCCAGCGCGGCGGCGGCGGAGAAGCGGCTCGACGCGTTCCTCGAGCACTATTACGCCGCGCCCGCGCGAGCGATCAAGGCACGCCAGGCCACGTATGCCGGCCCCATCGAGGGCGCGGTGGAGTGGCTCCAGCGCTGGATCGACGCGGGCGCCCGGCACCTGGCGCTGCGCTTCGCGGGCGGCGATCAGCTCGCCCAGGTGGACGAAGCGGCCGCTCGCCTGCTGCCCCGCCTCAAGCGGTAGATCGCCAACCCACCATCGCCAACCCACCATCGCCAACCCACCATCGGAGGTGGACATGATCCGGTTCTCGCGATCACTGACGGTCCTCGGCTGCCTCGGCCTCGTCCTCTCTCTCGGCGCCCCCGCGCCGGCCGTTGCACAGGAGCAACCCCGTTCCGGCGGCGAGCTGATCTTCGTGGTCGCGGCCGAGCCGCCCGGTTTCGATGGGCATCGCGAAGAAACGTTCGCCATGCTTCACCCGACCGGGCCCCACTACAACACCCTGATGCGGGTGGATCCCACCGACCGGACCGGCACCAAGTTCATCGGCGACCTCGCCGAGTCCTGGACGGTCTCGCCGGATAAGCGCGTCTACACGTTCAAGATCCGCCGCGGCGTGAAGTTCCACGACGGCAGCCTGATGACCTCCGCCGACGTGAAGGCCTCCTACGACAAGATCATCTTCCCGGGGCCGGGGCTCGTGTCGAGCCGCAAGGCGGCCTACCGGGGCGTGGAATCGGTGGAGGCCCCGAACCCCGACACGGTGGTGTTCCGGCTGAAGGCCCCGGAGGCCTCGTTCATCGCCAACGTGTCTTCCCCGTGGAACTACATCTACAAAGCCGAGATCCTGGCCAAGGACCCGCACTGGTACGAGAAGAACATCATGGGCACCGGGCCCTTCAAGTTCGTGGAATACGTGCGGGGCTCGCACTGGGTGGGCAAGAAGAACCCCGACTACTGGGACAAGGGCAAGCCCTATCTCGACGGCTACCGCGCCATCTTCATCCAGGACGCGGGGGCCCAGGTGGCGGCCATCCGCGGTGAGCGGGCGATGATCCAGTTCCGCGGCTTCACCCCGGCGCAGCGCGATGGCCTGGTCCAGGCGCTCGGCAACAAGATCAACGTGCAGGAGAGCCCCTGGAACTGCTCGATCCAGGTGGCGATGAACCAGGAGAAGAAGCCGTTCCAGGACAAGCGCGTGCGCCGGGCGCTCTCGCTGGCGCTGGACCGGTACGCGGGCTCGAAGGCCCTCTCCCGCATCGCGCTGGTCAAGGATGTGGCCGGCATCCAGGTGCCGGGCACGCCCTGGGCCACCCCACCCGACGAGCTGGCCAAGTTGGCGGGCTACGGGACCGACATCAACGCCGCGCGCGCCGAGGCCCGGCGCCTGCTCAAGGAGGCCGGCCAGGAGGGCCTGTCCTTCACCCTGACGAACCGCGCGGTCCCACAGCCTTACGAGCCGGTGGGCATCTGGCTGATCGACCAGTGGCGCCAGGTCGGTCTCAACGTCAAGCAGGTGACCCTCGAGTCCGCCGCGTGGCTGCAGGCGCAGAAGAGCGGCGACTTCGAGGTGTCCACCAACGCTCCGTGCAACTCCATCGTCGAGCCCGACATGGACCTGCACTGGTTCCTCACGACCTCACCCGTGAACTTCAGCCGCCACAAGGACACGGTGATGGACGATCTCTACGCGCGACAGTCGCGCGCCATCGACCCCGAGGAGCGCCGGAAGATCCTGCGCACCTTCGAGAAGCGGCTCTACGACGACGAGGTCCACTTCATCATGACGTTCCAGTGGAACCGCATTGTGCCGCACCTCTCCAAGGTGCGCGGCTGGACGATCACACCGAGCCACTTCCTGAACTGCCAGCTCGACGGGGTGTGGTTGAGCGAGTAGCGCGGTAGGCCCAAGCTCTCCCTCTCCCCTCGGGGGAGAGGGTAGGTGAGGAGACCCTACCGCGCCACGCCGAAGGCGGCGGCCTTCCAGCGCGGGTCCTCGGAGGTCTCCAGCCGTTTGCCGACGCGGCGGAGCACCTGGGCCGCCGCCGTCTCCCCCCAGAACCACCGCGCGACGTCGTCACCGCTCGCGCCCGGCTTCATGACCATGCGGCCCTCGAAGTAGAGCGCCTTCCAGTCGTCCGCGCAGTAGCGGAGGAAGTTCGGGAGCGGGACCTCCGTCGGGCGCTCCTCCAGATTAGCGTCCTCGCCGGCCGCGAAGGCCTGGAGAAAGCGCACCACACCGCGGAAGCGCGTGGCGGGCACGCCGCTCAACCCGAAGGCGGTGCGCCCGCCGCTGCGCGCCAGCCATTGCTCGTGGTACTGGCGCATCCGCGCGGTCTCGAGCGCGGGATCCTCCGAGATGGTTGCCGCGGGCGTGATCCCGGAGGCCTGGGTGGGCGCGGCCGGCTGATCGCCCGGCTCCGCGTCGTCGGGGAAGTCGCGGAGCACCGGGCCGGCCGGCTCGCCAAGGAGATCCAGGGCGGCGCGGAGGACGCGATGCTGGAGGGCCGGATCGTCCGGGCGGCCCAGGGCGTGGCCGAAGGGGAACGGCACGAAGAGCGCGCGCGGGGGCTTCACCTTCTCGGTGTGCTCGCGCACCATGCTGATGGACGTGGTGGCGAGGCCGGTGGTCTCGAGCGCGCGGGCCAGCACACCTCCGGTGTGCGTGCAGAAGGGTCAGGTGGGCGTGATCAGGACCGCGTCCACGCCCTCGGCCCGAAGCCGGCGGCCGACCTCGGGCCCCGTCGCGTCCTGGATGTGCCCGAGATCCCGCAGCGCGCCCATGAACGAGTAGTGGCTCGGCGCCATCGCCCCGAGCTCGCCGCGCGTGACCAGCTCGCGGAGCCGGTCCGCCGGGAACGAGATGTTCAGGTCGCGCATCGTCGGCACGCGATCGAAGCCGAGGCTGGTGTGGCTCTGGACGATCTCGGCGGCCGGCGTGTCCGAGGGGATCACGCGATAGCCTTGCTCGCCCGGCCCGAACGGCCGGTCGCCACGGCGGTGGAGGCCGGCGGTGGTGACGATGGCGAGCCGTGACTCGGACAGCGGCCGGGCCAGATGCGTGAACGGCGCGGTATCGTTCACCTGTACGGGCAGCAGCAGCAGGTTGTTGCGGTTGAGCGGCGGCAGCCGGTCGAGGCGCGGCATCGGATCAGGCGAGCGTGAGCACGGCCTTGCCCGGGTACTTCCGCGCGATGAGATCCGCGGCCACCTGGGCGATCTCGCTCCACGGGCGCTCCACGCTGACGTGCGGCGCGAGCTGGCCCGCGGCCACCAGGTCGGCGAGGCGGCGCAGGCCGATCGACGCGGGCTCGGCGCCGAGCTCGCTGAAGAGATAGAGCCCGTAGAGCGTGCTGCGCCCGGTGGCGAAGAACGTGCGCGCGTCGAAGGTGACATCCGCGGAGGCGGAGACGCCCAGCGTGACGCAGACGCCGCCGCGCTGCAGCGCCGCCAGCGCGGTGCCGAGGGTGCGCCCGCCCACCGACTCGACGATCAGATCGTACTTGGGCGAGGGCGGGATCTCGTCGCCCACCGTCACCTCGTGCGCGCCGAGCTGGCGGAGCGCGGGAACCTGATCGGCGCGACGGGCGCTGGCGGTCACGTGGGCGCCGCCCAGGCGCGCGAGCTGCACCGCGAAGTCGCCGACCCCGCCGGTCGCGCCGGTCACCAGCACGCGGCGGGCGAGAAGCGGGCCGTTCTTGCCGAGCGCGTGCAGGGCGGTGAGGCCGGCCACCGGGAAGGTGGCGGCCTGCGAGAACGTCACCTTCTCGGGCAGCTCGGCCAGCGCGTGCGTGGGCACGGCCACGCGCTCGGCCCAGGCGCCTTCCGGCAGGATTCCGACCACGCGCGCGCCGACCTGGGGCCCGGTGCCGTCGGCGGCGGCGCGCTCCACGTGGCCGGCCAGGTCCCAGCCGGGGCGCCAGCCGGCGGCGGCCATGGTGGAGCGGCGGACCTCGCCGCGATTCAGGGAGATCGCGCGTACGCGAACGATGGCCTCGCCGCGATCGGGGACCGGGTCGGGGACGGCGCGGATGACGAGGCGGCCGGGGGCGGCGGGGTCGACGACGACGGCGCGGTTGTCGCTCATGGGTGTTCTCCTGTAGACCACCCCTCACCCTGCCCTCTCCCCTGAGGGGAGAGGGTGGAGGTGCGGGTTAGATGATGCCGTCGCGCTTCAGCTGGTCGACGGCCTCGGGCTTGTAGCCGAGGAGGCGGCCGTAGACGTCGGCGTTGTGCTCGCCCAGAAGAGGCGAGCGGCCGACCTCGGTGGGGGAGTCGGAGAGGCGCACCGGGTTGCCCGGCATCGGATAGGGGCCGCGCCGCGGGTGCTCCAGATCCACGATGAAGCGGCGCTTGCGCATGTGCGGGTCGGCCAGGATCTCGGTGGAGTCGAGCACCGCGCCGCAGGGGACGCCGGCGCCGGCCATGATCTCCATCACCTCGAATTTCGTCCGCGTCTCGGTCCACGCCTCGATCATCGCGTCGATCTCGTCCACGATCTGCACGCGGTCGCGCCGGTCGTGGTAGCGCGTGTCGTCGGCCATCTCGGGACGGCCGACGATCTTCGTCAGCGCCTTCCACATGTCCACGGTGGCGCAGTGGATGAACACGTAGTCGTTGGGCCCGCCGGGCTGGCAGCGGTAGATGTTGGACGGCGCGGCGGCGGCGGAACGATTGCCCTGGCGCGGGGCCGGCTTGCCGGTGGCGTAGCTCTCGCGCAGATGGATGCGGAGGAGGTTCACCACCGACTCCTGCTGGGCGACTTCCACCTGCTGCCCCACGCCGGTGGCCTGGCGCTGGATGATGGCGGCCAGGATCCCGATCGCGGTGTGCAGTCCCGCGCCGGTGTCGGCGAGGCCGCCGATGGCCTTGGTCGGCGGGCCGTCGGGCGAGCCGGTCATGCTCATGGCGCCGCCCATGGCCTGGGCGATCCACTCGAAGCTCTTGTAGTCGGCGTAGGGCCCGCCGCCGCCGAAGCCCTTCACGGAGGCCGCGATCAGCCGCGGGTTGAGCTGGTGCAGCGCCTCCCAGCCCAGGCCGAGCCGATCCATCGCGCCCGGCCCCATGTTCTCGACCAGTACGTCGGCGGTCTTCACCAGGTCGAGGAACATGGCGTGCCCGCGCTCCGACTTCAGATTGAGCGTGACGCCCTTCTTGCACGAGTTGAGCAGCAGGAAGAACCACGCGTCCTCGCCGCGCTTGTCGGACAGCGCGGTGCGGCCGGGCTCGCCGGTGGGCGGCTCGATCTTGATGACCTCCGCCCCGAGCCACGCCAGCATCTGGGTGCAGCTCGGGCCCGCTTCGTACTGGGTCAGGTCGAGGACACGAATCCCGTCGAGGGCCTGGGCCATGATCGAGGGTCTCCCGCTACGTCGTGTACGCCGAGAACCGCACCGTCGTCGCGCGCGCCTTGGAATCGGTGATGACGTTGACCACCGCCGGCTTGCCCGAGGCGAACGCGCGCTCGAGCGCGGGGCGGATGTCGTGCGGCTTCTCCACGTACTCACCGTGCGCGCCCAGCTCCTGCGCCACGCGGTCGTAGCGGGTGTGGCCGAGGTTGCGCCCGGGCTTGGGCAGAGGGCGCGTCCACGGCGCGTCCGCGGTCCAGCCGCCGTTGTTGCTGATGACGACGACCACCGGGATCTTGTGTCGCACCGCGGTGTCGATCTCCATCGCGTTGATGCCGTAGGAGCCGTCGCCGTGCAGCACCAGCACCTGCGCGTCGGGCTTGGCGACCTTCGCGCCCACGCCGAAGGGCAGGCCAACGCCCATCGTGCCGAACGCGCCCGAGTTCAGCCGGTGGCCGGCGACGTAGGTCGGGATGGCCTGGCGGCCGAAGTTCAGGATCTCCTGGCCGTCCACCACCAGGATGCCGTCGCGCCGCATGAAGTCGCGGATCTCCTTGCAGAGCCGCAGCGGGTGGATCGGCGTCTCCTCGCGGCTCATGGCCTTGTCCTGCTCGGCGCCCTTCTCGGCGTCGAGCGTGCGCAGCTTGCCGGTCCAGGCCGCGTAGCGCTTGGGCGTGATCTTGCCCTCGGCCTCCGCGCGGAGCTGCTCCAGCACCGCGCGCGCGTCGCCGACGATGGGAACATCCACTTCACGGTTGTGGCCGAGCTGGGTCGGGTTGATGTCCACGTGGATCACCTTGAGATCGGCGGCGAAGCGCGGCGGGCGGCCGAACTGGATCACCCAGTTGAACCGCGTGCCGACCACCAGCACCACGTCGGCCTCGGTGAAGGCCGTGCTGCGCGCGTTCAGGAACGCGAGCTCGTGATCCTCCGGGATGAGGCCGCGGGAGATCGGCGTGGTGTAGAACGGGATGCCGGTGGCCTCCACGAAGGCCTGGAGCTGGGCGGCGCCGTCGGACCACCACACGCCGCTGCCCGCGATGACCACCGGGCGCTCGGCCTTGCGCGAGCAGCGCGATGGCCTCGCGCACCGCGTTCGGATCGCCCAGGCTGCGCGGCGCCGGCTTCCACGGACCGGGGTAGTGGAGCTGGTCCTCCTCGATCTTCTCGCCCAGGATGTCGCCCGGCATGTCGATGTACACGGGGCCGGGCCGGCCGGTGGTCGCCTGGCGGAACGCGGTGTCCACCACGTCGGGGATGCGCTTGGCGTCGTAGATGCGCTCCGTCCACTTGGTGATGGGCTTCATCAGGGCGACCTGGTCGATCTCCTGGAAGGCCTCCATGCCGAGGAACACGCGCGGGCTCGACCCGCCGATGGCGATCAGCGGGGCGCAGTCGGTGAAGGCGTTCGCCACGCCGGTGGCCAGGTTGATGGCGCCGGGGCCCGAGCAGCCCATGGCCACGCCGGGGCGCCGCGTCACGCGCGTCCAGGCATGCGCGGCCAGGGCCGCGGCCTGCTCGTGGCGCGTGTCGATGGCGCGGATGCCGAGCTTGATGCAGGCCGCCTCGGTCTCGAGCATGGGGCCGCCCATGAGATAGAACATCGTGTCCACGCCCTGCGACCTGAGCGCCTGCGCCAGCACTTCCGATCCCGTGATCGTGGCCATGGCCTGTCCTTTCCGTGCTTGCCGGTGAGGGGGTTGCCGAGAAGATAGCAGATGTATGATGGGCGCGGGAGGGAAGCGCTCAATGGCCGACGTCCAGTTCAACCCGATGGATCCCGCGTTCGTGGCGGACCCGTACCCGACCTACCATCGCCTGCGGGCCGAGGATCCCGTCCACCACAGCCCGCTCGGGTTCTGGGTGCTGACGCGCTACCCGGACGTGATGACCATGCTGCGCGACCCGCGCCTCACCAAGGAGCCCATCGCCGCCTTCGTGGCCGCGCGCTTCGGCATGGCGGTCCCGCCGCCGGGCCTGGGGCTCTCCATGCTGGACCGCGACCCGCCGGACCATACGCGCCTGCGCGGCCTGGTCAGCAAGGCCTTCACGCCGAAGGCGCTCGAGAGCCTGCGCCCCCACATCCAGACGATCGTGGATGAGCTGCTGGCCGATGCCGCCGGGGCGGGCCAGATGGACCTGATCGAGGAGTTCGCGTATCCGCTCCCGGTGCGCGTCATCTGCGAGATGCTGGGCGTTCCGGTGCGAGACCACGAGCGCTTCAAGGCCTGGGGCCTCGACATCGCCCGTGGGCTCGACGCGATCATGCTGCCGGCCGATTCGGAGGTGGGCCAGCGCAGCGTCGCCGGCCGGCGGGCCCTCGCCGAGTATTTCCGCGAGCTGATCGCGGAGCGGCGGGCAGCTCCGCGCGACGACATGCTCTCCGCCCTCATCGCGGCGGAGGAGGCCGGCGACAAGCTCAACGAGGAAGAGCTGCTCGCCACCTGCATCCTGCTGCTGGTGGCCGGCCACGAGACCACCGTGAACCTGATCGGCAACGGCACGCTGGCGCTGCTGCGCCATCCCGACCAGCTCCAGAAGCTGCGCGAGAACCCCGGCCTCATCGTCACCGCGGTCGAGGAGCTGCTGCGCTTCGACGGGCCCGTGCAGCGCACCGCGCGCATCCCGAGCGAGGACCTCACGATCGGCGGCCGGACCATCCCCAAGGGCGAGATGGTGATGCCGTTCCTGGGCGCGGCCGACCGCGACCCCGCCCAGTTCCCCGATCCGGATCGCCTCGACATCACGCGCGCCGACAACCGGCACATCGCGTTCGGCATGGGCATCCACTTCTGCCTCGGCGCGCCGCTCGCGCGCATGGAGGGGCAGATCGCGATCAACACGCTGCTCGCGCGGCTGCCGAAGCTGGCCCTGGCCACCGACCAGCCCCAGTTCCGCCAGAGCCTGACGCTACGCGGGTTGCAGGCGCTGCCGGTCAGCTTCTAGTGCCGGGGCGCGTCGCGGCCGTCCTGCCGGCGCTCGCCCTCCTCGTCCTGCCCGCGCTCGCGCAGGAGGCGCCGCGCTCGCCGACGCCCGCCGCGGTCAAGCTGGCCGCGACCGTCACCGACGTCGCGCGCGGGCTCGAGCATCCCTGGGGCGTGGCGCTGCTGCCCGACGGGCGCTTCCTCGTGACCGAGCGGCCGGGGCGCCTGCGTATCGTCGACCGTGATGGGCGCCTCTCGGCGCCCCTGATCGGCGTGCCCGAGGTGTATGCGCGCGGGCAGGGCGGTCTGCTCGACGTGGCGCTCAGCCCCGGCTTCGCGCAGGACAAGCTCGTCTACCTCTCGTTCTCGGAGCCGGGCCCGGGCGGCGCGGGCACCGCGGTGGCGCGCGGGCGGCTCGGCGAGCGCGGCCTCGAGGGCACCCAGGTGATCTGGCGCCAGCAGCCGAAGGTGGACGGGCCCAATCACTGGGGCTCGCGCCTCGTCTTCCGCGCGGACGGCACGCTCTTCGTCACGATCGGCGACCGCTATCGGCCATCGCGACCGCGCGCAGGATCTCTCGACGACGCTCGGCAAGGTCGTGCGCATCAACGCGGACGGCTCGGTGCCACGCGACAATCCGTTCGTCGGTCGCGCCGGCGCGCTGCCGGAGATCTGGTCCTACGGCCATCGCAATGTCCAGGCGGCGGCGCTCGACGCCCGCGGCGAGCTGTGGACGGTGGAGCACGGCGCGCGCGGCGGCGACGAGCTCAACAACCCGCAGCCGGGCAAGAACTACGGCTGGCCGGTCATCACCTACGGGGTGGACTACTCGGGCGCGCGCATCGGGATCGGCACCGCGAAGCCGGGCATGGAGCAGCCCGTCTACTACTGGGATCCGGTCATCGCGCCGTCCGGCGCGACCTTCTACTCGGGCCGCGCGTTCGCGGACTGGAAGGGCGACCTCCTGGTCGGCTCGCTCACCCCGGGCGGGCTCGTGCGGCTGCGGCTCGCGAACGGCCGCGTGGTGCGGGAGGAGCGCTACCTGGCGGAGCTCCGCGAGCGCATCCGCGACGTGCGCGAGGGCCCGGACGGCGCCATCTATCTCCTGACCGACGACAGCCCCAACGGCCGCCTCCTCCGCGTCACGCCGGGCAGCCGGTAGACCCGGCCGCGCTACCGGGGGTTGGCAACAGCACTCATGAGAAATCTCGACTCCGCGAATGACTCCATTGCCTCCGAGCGAAGACCCTGCCGCGCATAGAGGTTGCCCAGGAGGAAGTGCAGGGTGGGCTCATCGGGCTGCCGGGCAAGCTCCTCCATGAGGGTCCGACGGGCATCGTGCAGCAGACCGTTGCCCGCCAGAAACCCGGCCCGGAGCGTCACCAGAGAAGCGGGTGACAGGGCAGGGGCGAACGCATCTTCCAGGTCGTGCAGCTCATGGAGGATCGTCTGGGCGCGGTCCGGGTCGACCAGCTCGAACCACACGTCCTGGGGCGGGCCCCAGGGCGGGAGGAGCTGGAACCCGTATCGGACGCCCGCGGTGAGTGGTGGCGCGTTCCGAGGGTACTGGAATCGGGTCGCGGCGAGATTCGTGCGCTCGAACACCAGGCCATCGGGCCCGCTGATGCGAATGCGGTACGCCGAAGACGGGCTCCCGCGCCACTCGAAGGTCAGGGAATCGGGGAGCACGAGGCCATTGTGAGGGGTCAAGATCACGGGCGGCTTCGCCCCTGATCGAGTGCCCAGGGGCCCGAACGTCGGATCGCTCGGGGTCGTCGTCCCCAGGAAGTCGAAGCTCGCTTCGAGGACCCGCAGTCCCTTGTGAAGCAGGCTGCGCCCGACCGGCGGGGCGGGAACCGTGAACGGGGAATGGGCCTCGTCGACTCTCGCGCTTCCACGCCCGCCGGACAGCACGATGATCACCCACGCATCCTCGGTCGTGCTCACCTCGTCACCGCTCCTCAGGGCAAGGAGAGGTGTCGCGGCGCGCCGGCGGTCGCCTTCAGCCGACCTGACCTCGACCTGCCCGCGCCCGGGGTGGATCTCGGTGATGATGCCGGCCACCTCCCGCGCCGCGCTTCCGGCGACCGCCGGAAGCCACAGGATGCCGGGCAGGGCCAGGATGCTCCACCACCAGCTCAGTCTGCGTCTCGTCGCGCCCATGATCGCGTTCCTCCAAGTCGTGGTCCGTTGGACGAGGGGCGAACGCCCGGCCCGACGCTTGGGGGCCGCGCCGGGCGTCTCTGAGCCTTGGGGCAAGGGGCATGCCACCGCCCACTATCTCGACATGACGGACCTTTCGGAAGGAGTGGCTGCCGCTCGGGCGACTTTCTGCCCGATCCGGCCGTGTGCCGTGCCCGAACCTGCGGGCCGGTCGGGCTACCGCGCGTCGCGCGAGTCGAGCCGCGGCTCGAGCGGAATCTGCGTCTCGTGGCAGCCGTACGCGTGCGGCGTCAGCTCGATCACGGTGTGCAGCGGAATGGGCAGGTACGGGCAGCGCTCGCGCGGCAGGCCCTGGAAGTACGCGTAGAGCGCGCGGAGCACCGCGTTGTGGGCGATGACCAGCACCGGCTTGCGCGTGCGCTCGAGCTCGATGACCACCGGGTCGAGGCGCAGGATCACGTCCTGGTACGACTCGCCGCGTGGATAGCGATAGGTGAACTTGTCGCGCTTGCGCGCCGCGTACTCCTCGGGCAGGCGCTCCTGGATCTGGGCGTGGCTCATGCTGTCGCAGACGCCGCCGTCGATCTCGTCGAGCGCGCGCCACGGCCACCGCGTGCGATCGAGCGGCGCCGCGGTCTGTACCGCGCGCCGGAGCGAGCTCGTCCAGACCACCACGCCGTCGCGATCCGGGTCGCGCCGGTCGAGGAACTCGGCGAGTGATCGGGCGTAGCGGTGGCCGGCGGGGGTCAGGTCGGGATCGCCGCCGAGCACCCCGGCGACATTGAACACGCTCTCGCCGTGGCGGGTGAGCCAGATCGGCCGCGCGGTCAGGTGCAGGTTCATCAGGAAGAACACGAGGCGCGCGGCCAGGTAGCCGTTGACGTTGCTCACGGTGACGTCGCGTCCGGAGCCGGTGACGCGCAGGTACGCGCCTTCGTCGTCGTCGAGCGGCTGGTACACGCGCTCGTAGTGCGCGATGCGGGCCCGGAAGTCGGTCACCGCCGCGTCGGGATCGGTGCCCTCGTAATCGGGCGACGACAGCTTGGTGTCGCGGATGTTGGCCTCGATGAAGTGCGGGTCATCACAACGGATCTCGATGAACAGCACCTGGAAGCCGGCCTGCTCGCAGCGCGCGCGCACCATCGCGCGGCGCGCGCGCGTGGTGTTGGTGGCGTCGTAGATCGCGACCTGCCCGTCGTCGGTGAGCCACGCCACCATGTCGTCGAGCGCCGCCATCGCGGCCGCCCGGCGCGCCTCCTCGCCCGGCGCGTTGTCGGGATCGAAGAAGCTGTGCGGCATCTGGGCGCCGACGCGCGCGCGCCGGTACTCGCCGACGTTGAAGACGCCGGTGCGGTAGCCGAGCCACGAGAGGTAGCGCTCGATGCGGCGCGCGGTGTAGCTCTTCCCGCGGGCCGGGCAGGCCGACCATCACCACCGCGAGCTTGGAGCTGTCAGGAGCGATCTGCGCTGGGGTGTCCATCCTGGCTCCCCACTGTACTCCTCTTCTTGACACGTCGCCGGGGCCGGGAGCAGTATCCCGGGCACGGGGGACAGGATAGTGAGCACCGCGCACGATAAGTACACGGCCCTTCAGCGCCACCGCAATGCGGGGCCCCTGGCGCTCGATCCCCGCACCACCGCGCTCGTGATCATCGACATGCAGGAGTACTTCGTGAACCCGGCCTCGCCGTTCTCGCGGGCCTGCGAGGCCATCGTTCCGGGCGTGATGAGCCACTTCCAGGAGCGCGGTCGGGGCGTCGTCGAGCCGTCGCTCCGTCGGCTGCTCGACTTCTTCCGGGCCCATGGGCTACGCGTCGTCTACACCACCGTGGCCTCGGAGCTGCCCGATGGCCGCGACCTGATGCCGATCTTCCAGCAACGGAACGCGGCCAACCGGGCGGCGGTCGGTGACGCCGCCATCCCCCCGCGCGGCGACGCCTGGGCTCGCATCGTCGCGAGCCTCGAGCCGCGGCCGGACGAGCTCGTGGTGAACAAGACGACCTACGGCACGTTCAACTCGACGGGGCTCGATCACGCCCTGCGCTCGATGGGCATCACGTCCCTGATCGTGGGCGGCGTCGTGACGAACGTCTGCGTGGAGACCACCGCGCGCGACGCCGCCGATCGCGGCTACGAGGTGGTGCTGCTCGACGACGGGTGCGCCGCCTTCTCACCCGAGATCCACGAGGCCACCCTGCTCTCGTTCCAGGGTCCGTTCGGCCGGGTGCGGAGAGCCGACGAGGTGCTCGCCCTTCTGGACACCTGAGACCGGAGGATCCGCCATGAACCGTCGACGCTTCATCGCCGGCAGCGCCGCCCTCTCCACCATGCTCGCCGCGCATCACCCGCCCGCCTTCGCGCAGGGCACGCGGCTCCACGTCCTCCAGTGGGCGCACTTCGTCCCCGCGGCGGATCAGCTCTTCGACCAGCAGGCGAAGGAGTTCGGCAAGCAGGCGGGCGTCGAGGTCGTCGCCGAGCGCATCAATCAGAACGACATCCAGGCCCGCGTCACCGCCGCGATCCAGAGCGGGAGCGGCGCCGACATCGTGACCATCGCGAACAATCATCCGCTCCTCTACGAGAACAGCCTCGTCGACATGACCGACGTCGCCGAGGCGATCGGCGGCCAGCAGGGTGGGTGGTACGACCTCCCCAAGAGCAACTGCCTGACGAGTGGCGGGCGCTGGGTCGGCGTTCCGTACTTCATCATCTCGTGGGCGGTCAACTACCGGGAAGACTGGTTCAAGGAAGCGGGCCTCGAGTATCCGAAGACCTGGGACGACTTCCGCAAGGTGGGCCGCGCCATGAAGGCGAAGGGCCGGCCGTTCGGCCAGGCGTTCGGGCACAGCCTCAACGATCCCAACGCCTGGGCGTACCCGATCGTCTGGATGTGGGGCGGGATGGAAGTCGGGAAGGACGGCCAGACGGTCGTGCTGAACAGCAAGAACACGGTCGAGGCCGTGAAGTTCACGCTGGCGGCGTGGAAGGACTGCTTCGACGAGGGCGGGCTCGCGTGGGACGACAGCAACAACAACCGCGCGTTTCTCTCCTCGGAGATCTCGCTCACCGGCAATGCGCCGTCGATCTACATCGCGGCGCGGGCCAAGTTCCCCGACGTCTACAAGGGCACGAACCACGGCCACTATCCGCCCGGCCCCGCGGGCCGCTTCTACTTCCTGCCCTGCTACAACTCCTGCGTGATGAAGTACTCGAAGAACCAGAAGGTCGCGAAGGACTTCGTGCGCTGGTACATGGACCGCGCGCAGTACGACAAGTACTTCGAGATCATGGACACGTTCGGCATCCCCGGCACCAAGAGCTACCGCGACCACGCCCTGTGGAAGAAGGACCCGAAGACGGCGGTGTTTCCCGAGACCCTGCAGTACGCGCGACAGGTCGGCTTCGCCGGGCCTCCCGGGCGCAAGGCGACGGAAGCGCTGTCGAAGTACATCCTGGTCGACATGTTCGCCAAGAGCATCCAGGGCATGAAGGCGGAGGACGCGGTCGCCTGGGCGACCGGCGAGATGAAGAAGATCTACGCGGGCTAGCCGAGCTTCGGCATCACCTGCTCGGCGAAGGTGCGCATCGCGCGCTCGACCTCGGCGCGCGGCAGCATCGCGCCCTGGTCGAACCAGCCGATGATCTGCGAGAGGCCGAACTCTTCCTTCGCGCGCTGCAGCCGGTCCACCACCTCCGCGGCGTCGCCGAACACGGCCTGGTCGCGGCAGAACTTCTCGTAGGGCAGATCGGCGATCGTCTCCCGGATGTACTTGAGCCGGGGCAGGTGATCGCGCGTAGGAGTCGGGCAGGCTCGAGAAGATCGTCTCCAGGTTCTTGTAGTACTGCATCACCCCCGGCCGCATCGCGTCGCGCGCCGCCGCGGAGGTGGCCCCGATGTGCAGCGGCTGCATCAGCGCCATCTGCTCGGGGCCCCACGCGTGCCCGGCCGCGGCGAGCTTCTCCCGGTACGCGGCCATGCACTCGCGCAGCAGCGGCAGCGGGGTGGTCGTCGTGCCCGAGTAGATGGGCACGCCCAGCTCCGCGATGTGGGCGAAGCTCTCCGGCGTGTGCACGGCCACCCGGATGGGCGGGTGCGGGCGCTGGAGCGGCTTCGGCACCACCGAGAGGTTCTCGATCTGGTAGAACGTCCCGTCGTAGCTGAAGCGGTCCTTCGTCCAGGCCAGGCGGATGATGTCGAGGCACTCCGCGAAGCGCGCGCGATTCTCCGAGACGGGCACCCGGAAGCCGTGGAACTGGGTGGGAATGGAGCCGCGGCCCACCCCGAACTCGAGGCGGCCGCCCGAGAGGATGTCCGCGGTGGCCGCCTGCTCCGCGCAGGCGAGCGGGTGGTGCAGCGGCAGCAGCGTCACCGCGGTGCCGACGCGGATGCGCTTCGTGCGCTGGGCGATCGCGGGCACCGCCATGAGCGGGGTGGAGAGCAGCGAGAAGGCGGCGCCGAAGTGGATCTCGGCGAGCCAGGCCACGTCGAAGCCGAGCGAGTCGGCGAGCGTGGCCAGCTCGAGCATCTCGGTGAAGCGCTGGGCGTGGCTCTCGCCGGCCCGCTCCGACGCCTGGAAGAAGAGGCCGAATCGCATCGCGCGCGGGCCCTCAGGCGCGCGCGAGCGGCCAGCCGAGCCACTCGCAGACGCCGCGTCCCATCACGTAGTCCAGATCCTCGCCCTTGAGCCACGGCAGGTGCTGGGTGAAGAGCGTGATGCACTCGTAGTAGGTGCACGGCATGCGGGTGAGATCGGTGCCCCAGAACGTGCGCCTGGGCCCGAAGGCGTCCACCAGCCGGCGGATGCCGTCGTGCAGGTCCGGGAACGGGTAGGGCTGGGCCGAGAGCGACACCATGCCCGAGGCCTTCACCGACACGTTCGGGTGCTTGGCCAGCGCGCAGACCGCGGGCAGCTCCTCGAAGACCTTGGGCGCCTTGCCGCGCACGCTGATGCCCACGTGGTCGATCACGAGCTTGAGGCCGGGATGCCGGGTGGCGATGCGATCGAGGTGATCGAGCGCGCCCGGCACCAGGACCATCAAGCGGGATGCCCGCCTTCTCGGCGGCGGCCCAGAGCCAGTCGGCGGAGCCGTCGGTGAGCAGGTGGCGGTAGTGCTCGTTGTGGAAGGTGAAGCGCATGCCGAGCATGCCCGGCTGCTTCCGCCAGTCGGCCACGAGCGCGCGGCTCGCCGGATCTTGCAGCGCGAGGCGTCCCATGACCGCGAACCGGTCCGGGTAGCTGCGCGCGGCCTCGAGCGCCATGTCGTTGCGATCGCCTTCCCACGAGGGCGGCACCAGGACCATCCGGCGCACGCCGGCCAGATCCATCTGGAAGAGCAGCGTCTCCTTGAGGATCTGGTACGGCTTCTGCGCTTCCGCCGCGCGCCCGGCCGGCCACGGCCGGCTGGGGCTCTCCGCGGCCCAGAGATGCACCTGCGAGTCGACGATATCCATGGGGTCTCTCCTGTGGGAGCGGAGTTACCGCGGGGCCTTGAGCCGGAGATCCTCGTACGGCGCCGAGTACGAGAAGCCCTTGATGTGGTCCACGCACGCCTCCTCCACCCGCGGGCCGATGCCCCAGAGGAACGCGAGCTCGTAAATGGGCACGTACATCGCCCGGTCCTGCATGATCTGCTGGATCTGATGGAGCATGCCCTCGCGCTTCTTGCGGTCCAGCTCGCGGGCCTGCCGCTCGAAGAGCGTCTCGATCTCCGGGACCACCCCCGACGAATAGATGCCGTTCTTGGTCACGTAGACCTCGATGCGCGTGGCCGCGTTGCCCGCGGGCGCGCCCAGGCCCATGATCACGCCCCGGATCTTGTGCTCGCGCCACGCGGTGAGGAAGGCGGCGCGCTCCATGGTGCGCAGGCGCGTGCGGATGCCCACGGCCTGGAGATAGCCGCCGATCGCCTCGGCCAGCGAGAAGAATGGCGGGAACGGGGTGAGGTCGCCCGCGTCGAAGCCGTTGGGATAGCCGGCCTCGGCGAGAAGCTTCTTGGCCCGGGCGGGGTCGTAGGCGGGCGGCGGGTACGCCCGCGCGAAATCGAGGACGCGCGGGATGAGGCCGCCGGTGGGATGCGAGAGGCCGAGCGTCTCCGCCTGGTTGAGCCCGTCGCGGTCGAGGGCATGGCTCGCGGCCAGCCGGACGCGCCGGTCGTGCCACGGCGACTTCGGATCCCACTGCTCGGGCAGGTCGAGGAAGATCACGCCGGGCGGCATGGCGGCGGCGAGCCGCAGGCCCGGCGTGCGCTTGACCTCCTGGGCGTTGGGACCGCTCAGGAGATAGACGATGTCCACGTCGCCCGCCTTGAGCGCGGCGGCGCGCGTGGTCTCGTCGGGCATGCTGCGGAAGACGAGGCGCTTGACCGAGGGGACTTTTCGCCAGTAGCCCTCGAACGCTTCCATCACCAGATCGATGCCCGGGTTGAAGCTCACCACCCGGTACGGGCCCGCGCCGATCGGCGCCTTCTTGAAGCCGTCGTCGCCCACCTTCTCCACGTACTTGCGTGGGCACGATCCACGCCGCGCCGGTGGCGGACGTGCCGTAGAAGGTCATGAAGTCCGGCCACGCCTCCCGGAGGTGGAAGCGCACGCGCCCGGCGTCCACGATCTCGACGTCGCGCACACGGTCCTTGAGCAGCTTGGCGGCGGCGCCCTTGTAGCGCTCGAAGGAGAACTTCACGTCGTCCGCGGTCACCGGATCGCCGTTGTGGAACTTCGCGGTCTTGCGCAGGACGAACTCGTAGACGAGCCCGTCCCTGGAGACCGTCCAGGACTCGGCCAGGCTCGGGGTGTTCTCCCCGCCCGGCATCGGCTTCACCAGCGCGTCGTGCACGGCGTAGAGCACCATGAACGGGTTGATGAACGCCTCGGTGTCGCTCGGGTCGAGCCACTTGGTGGCCAGCGTGACGTGGAGCCCCCACGTGAGCGTGCCCTCGGGCGCCGCGGCGGCGGGCGCGCGGAGCGCGGGGATCAGGAGCAGGGCGATGACGGCAATGAGCGCGCGACGAAGGAGGACAGGTCTCACCGTGACACCTCCGGTCCGTTCGGTCGGCTAATGGTACACCGGCCCGGCGGGCAGCCGGGCGGGGTCGAAGGCCTCGAGATCGAGCGACGTGGCGCGGCCGTCCGTGATGAGCTCGGCCAGCGCCAGGCCGGTGCCGGGCGCGTTCAGCATGCCCCACGGCCCGTGGCCGGTCGCCACGTACGCGCCCGCCGCGCCGCCGACGCGGCCGATCAGCGGGATGCCGTCCTCCGCGATCGGGCGGTAGCAGGCCTGGCGGCGCTCGATGGGCGCGGCGGCCAGCGCGGCGGACACTCGCCCGGCCGCGCGGGCCAGCGTGGCGCAGCCGGCGTCGCTCACCTCCACGCCCTCCGCGGACTCCGGCAGCGGCTGGCGATCGGCCATCCCGCACACGTAGACGGTGCCGTCGGGGCGCGGGATGATCTCGGGCTCGAGCGCGCGGCCGTCGGCCAGGCGGTAGTCCATGAAGAGCGCGTGCGCGGGCACGTCGGCGGCGGTGAGCGTCACGCTGTAGCCCTTGAGCCCGTGGATCGCCGGCAGGGCGAGGCCCTTCACGCGCCCCGTCCACGGGCCCATCGCGAGGACGACCGCGTCGGCCTCGAGCGTCTCGCCGTCCACCGTGACGCCGCTCACCGCGCGGCCGCGCGTGGTCACGGCCTGGACGACGCCCTTGCGGAGCTCGGCCCCGCGCTCACGGGCCGCGTCGATCAGCGCGGTGGTGAAGCGCGCGGGGTGGACCTGGGCCGTCGTCTCGGTCGAGCCGAGCGCGCCCGCCACGACGGCGGGGCCATCGATCCAGCGCGGCGCGGGAATCCGGTGCCCGCCCGCCACCGCGCCCTTCTCCCGCGCGGCCAGCATGTAGGTGTCCATCCGGCGATAGCCGTAGTCGGTGGGGATCTCGCGCGCCAGCTCCGCGTGCAGCGCGAAGCTCAGCCGGGCGAGCGGGCCCACCTCCGTGTTGTCGCACCAGTCGAGCGCGAGGAACCCGCCGGACTTGCCGGAGGCCGCGCAGGCCACGCCGGAGCGCTCCACCACCGTGACCGCGACGCCGCGCCGGGCCAGGTAGTAGGCCACCGCGGCGCCCATCACGCCGGCGCCGCAGACGATGACGTGCCGAGGAGAGGTCATGGCCGGTCCGCCGCACAGGGTAGTACAATCCCCCGCGAACCCCCAGCCCAATCGCCAGGCTGATCGCCAACGCACGAGAAGGAGGGCTTCTCATGGACTACGGCGTCGTCATGTTCCCCACCGAGTACTCGATCGCCCCGGACGAGCTGGCGCGCGCCCTCGAGGAGCGCGGCTTCGAATCGGTGTGGTTTCCCGAGCACACGCACATCCCGGCGAGCCGCAAGAGCCCGTGGCCGGGCGGGGGCGAGCTGCCGCGCGACTACTGGTCGGCCTACGATCCGTTCGTCGCGCTGATGGCGGCGGCCGGCGCGACGAAGCGCCTCAAGCTCGGCACCGGCATCTGCCTCGTGATCGAGCGCGATCCGATCGTCACCGCCAAGGAGGTGGCCACGCTCGACCGGCTCTCGGGCGGCCGCGTGCTCTTCGGCATCGGCGGCGGCTGGAACGCCGAGGAGATGGAGAACCACGGCACCGCGTGGAAGAGCCGCTGGCGGCTGCTGCGCGAGCGGGTGCTCGCGATGAAGAAGATCTGGACGGAGCGCGAGGCGAGCTACCAGGGCGAGTTCGTCCGTTTCGAGAAGATCTGGTCCGATCCCAAGCCGCTGCAGAAGCCGCACCCGCCGATCATCATCGGCGGCGATGGGGAGCAGCACCTTCGACCGCGTGGTGGAGTTCGGCGACGGCTGGATGCCGATCCTGCGCCCGCACGCCAACCCGGTGGAGAAGATCCCCGCGCTGCGCGAGCGGCTGAAGGCGGCGGGCCGCGATCCGAAGTCGGTGCCGGTCTCCATCTTCTTCGCGCCGCCCAAGCGGGAGTCGCTCGACGCGCTCGCGGCGGCGGGGGTGCAGCGCGCCATCTTCGGCCTGCCGCGCGGGCCCCGCGACGACGGTGCTGCCGCGGCTCGACGCCTACGCGGCCGCGATGCGCGGCTGACCCTACGGGGCGACCAGGATCTTGCCGGCGCGCTCGCCGTGCTCGGCGTGCGCCACCGCGGCCCTGATCTCGTCGATCGTGTAGACCTTCTCGACCGGGGCGGTGAGGAGGCCCTGCCGGACCTGCTCGCCGAGCTCCGCGTAGATCGCCCGGATCTCGGCCAGCGAGCGGGTGGCGAGCGCGCGCCCGAGGATGAAGCCGACCAGGGTCTGCCCGTCGCCGACCAGCTTGCCGCGCGGCATCACCGGATCCTCGCCGCTCATCGAGCCGTAGTTGCAGACCACGCCGCCCTCGCCGAGGCAGGCCGAGATCCGCGCGGTGGCGCGGCCCGACACCGCGTCGAGGCCGAGGCGGATGGACGCGCCGCCGGTCCGCGCCTTCACGACGTCGGCCAGCTCCGGGCCGTCGACCACGCAGACGTCCGCGCCCAGCGCGGTCAGCTCGCCGAACAGCGACTCGCGCCGCACCACGTTCACGGTCCGGATGCCGCGCGCCCGCGCCAGCCGGATCACGAAGCGGCCGACCGCCGAGTTGGCCACGTTCTGGATGATCCAGTCGCCCGGCCTGCAGCGCGACGATGTCGGTGAGCAGCAGCAGCGCGGTGGGCGGGTTGATGCGGAGCATGGCGGCCTGGAGATCGTCCAGGCCCGCGGGCACCGGGATCACGTCGTCGCCCTTCACGCGGCGCCGCTGCGTCCAGTTCTCGCGCTGCAGGTTGATCACGCGATCGCCCGGCTCGACGTGGGTGACGCCGGCGCCGACCGCGGCCACGCGCCCGACGCACTCGGCGCCGATGCCGGCCGGCAGGGTGGGCCGCAAGCGATACGTCCCGCGGCACATGGAGAGATCGGCGGGATTGATCGGGAAGGCGAGCACGTCGAAGACGACCTCGCCCGCCGCGGGCGCGCCGACGTCCGGGACCTCCACGCAGCGGACCGCCTCGGCGGGGGCCCCGTAGCGCTCGAGCAGGACCTGCTTCATCGCGCCACCGGCTCCGCGGGATCGCCCGCGATGGTGGTCCGCTGCATGAGGCGCTGGTGGCGGGCGGTGTCGAACGGGGTGGCGCGATGGAGGACGCAGCGGTTGTCCCAGATCACGAGATCGCCCGCCTGCCACTCGTGCCGGTACGTGAACTCGGGCTGGGTCACGTGATCGAGCAGGGTCCGCAGCAGCGCGCGGCCCTCGTCCACCGGCAGGCCCTCCACGTGGGAGGCGTGCGCGCCCAGGAACAGGGCGCGGCGCCCGTTCGCCGGATTGGCGCGCACGAGGCGATGGCGCACCGGCGGGTACACCGCGCGCTCCTCGGCGGTGAAGAAGCCGGGCCGGACCTGGTCGCGCGACCAGGAGAAATCGTGGACCACGACCGCGTGCTCCGCGCGGCGCCGGAGCGCCTCCGGCAGCGAGGGGTAGGCGGCGCGCGCGCTCGCGAACTCGGTGGCGCCGCCCTCGGGCGGCACGATGCGTCCGGTGAGGAGCGAGCAGAGCGAGGGCACCGGCTTGAAGGAGCTGTCGCTGTGCCAGAGCATGTTCGCGAGCTGATAGACCATCCGCCGGTCCTCGGCGGGGATGACCTGGCCGGTCTTGATGTCGAGGTTCGACTGGCGCGCGAACGGGGTGCCCGCGGCCGGGTTCATGCTGCGGGTGACCTCGAGCGCGCCGAAGCGCCGGCTGAAGGCGACCTGCGTCTCGTCGTCGAGCCCGGCGCCGCGGAAGAGCAGCACCGAGTGCTCGTCGAACGCGGCGCGAATTGCGGTCCAGGTGGCCTCGTCGAGCGGGCGGCTGATGTCGGCGCCGTCGACGCGCGCGGCGAAGGAGGGGCTGAGGCGCGTCACCGTGATCGGCATGTCAGGCGTCTCCCGTGGCGGTGTGCCCCGCCGTCTGCGCGGCCATCTGGATGGCGGCCAGCAGGGCATCCGGATTCACCGGCTTGACCAGGTGCGCGTCGAAGCCCGCTTCCATGGCCTGGCGACGGTCGTCGGGCTGCCCGTAGCCGGTGAGGGCGACCAGATAGACGGACGCGCCGGGGGTCCCGCGCACGCGCCGGGCGAGCTGATAGCCGTCGAAGCCGGGTAACCCCACATCCACCAGGGCGATGTCGGGGCGGAGGCGCAGCGCGGCTTCGAGCCCGCCGGGCCCGTCCCCGGCCTCGTGGACCTCGTGACCGGCCAGGTTCAGCAGGTGGCGCAGCATCTCGCGCGCGTCCGTATTGTCCTCCACGACGAGAATGCGGCGCGCGGTGCCGTTCGACGGGGCCGTCGCCGCCACCCGGGGCGCGGGGGCGGGCGGCGCGGCGAGCGCGGGCAGGCGCACCGTGAACGTGCTGCCGTGTCCCGCGCCCGCGCTCGCCGCGTCCACGCGGCCGCCGTGCAGCTCGGTGATGCGGCGGACCAGGGTGAGGCCGAGGCCCAGGCCGCCCGCGCCGCGGTCCGGCCCGCGCTCGCCCTGGGCGAAGAGATCGAAGACGCGGGAGAGCATCTCCGGCGCGATCCCCACCCCGGTGTCCCGCACGCGCAGGACCGCGCCGCCGTCCTCGCCGCGCAGGCTGATCTCGATGCGGCCGGCGGCGGGCGTGAAGCGGAGCGCGTTGCCGACGAGGTTGTTGACGATCTGCTCGAAGCGCGTCTCGTCCACGTCGGCCCAGACCGGCTCCAGGTCCATGGCGACCCGGTGCCGCTCGGTCTTGCCGCTCGCGGCCAGGGCGGCCAGGCTGTGGCGCACCGCCTGGCCGAGCTCGAGCGGCCGGCGCACCAGGGCGATCTTGCCCGAGGTCACGCGGGCCACGTCGAGAAGATCGTCCACCAGGTGGGCCAGGTGCGCGTTCTGCCGGGCGATGATCTCGTGGGCGCGGCGGGTCAGCTCCTCGGAGCGCTCCCCCGTCTCGAGCACGTGGATGGCGGTGGCGATCGCGGAGAGCGGATTGCGCAGCTCGTGGCCGAGCATCGCGAGCAGCTCGTCCTTGCCCCGGCTGGCCGACTCCGCCTCCGCGCGCGCGGCGTGCTCGGCGGCGAGGAGCCGCGCCTTCTCCACCGCCACCGCCGCGTGGTCGGCGAGGGTGACGAGCGCGGCCTGCTCCTCATCCGTGAACGGCCGGCGCGTGAAGTTGTTGGCGTACATCACGCCCACCACCACTCCCGAGGAGATGATCGGCACCGTCATGCAGGACACGATGCCGTCGCCGTGGGCGATCGGCAGGTAGGGGCTGTCCTGGAAGCGGGGATCGCGGGCGAAGTCGTCGGTGCGCATCGGCCGGCCGGTGGACCAGGCGAGGCCGCCCACGCCCTGGCCCTTCGTGATCTCGAAGCCCTGCGGCATCAGGGAGGAGACGACGGTGGAGTACCGCACGATGAGGCGCTCGGCCTCGTCCACCAGCGCGATCCGGGCGCTGTCCGCGCGGACGAGGCCGCGCACCGCGTTCACCGCGGTGCGGAGCACCGTGTCCAGGTCCGGCGAGGCGGCGAGGGCGTGCGCGACGTCGGCGATCGCCCGGGCCTGCCGTTCCCGCAGCGTGGTGTCGTGTTCACGGCTGCGGGCCAGCTCCGCCGCGGTGGCAAGCTGGTCGGCCACCTCGTTCACCTCGGTCACGCCGCTCCGCAGCGGCTCCGCGGGCTCGCCGCGCTCGACCGCGCGGGCGATGCGCACGAGGCCGCCGACCGCGTCCGCGATGCGACGGCCGAAGACGAACGCGAGGCCCGCGGCCAGCGCCGAGGCGACCGCGGCCCCCAGCATGAGCTGCCAGGCTCCACGGCGGAGCGGCGCTTCCACCGCCGCGACCGGGGACGTGAGCACGACGCGCCAGCCGGAGAGCGGCGCGGTGGCATAGGCGGCGTAGACCTCGGTCCCCTCGAGGATCCGGCTCTTCACCCAGCCCTCGCGCCCCGGCGCGGTGTTCTGGACTTTCCGGCCGACCAGCTCGGCTTCGCCCTGGGTGCGGGCGATGATGGTGGCCTCGCGGTCCTGCAGCACCGCGATCGTGTCGGGGGCGAACTTCTGGGAGCGGAGGAGCTCGCCGAAGGTGCCGGCGCGCAGCCCGACGGTCAGGACGAAGCGCACCGCGTTGTCGCGCACCACCGGGACGTAGACCGCCACGATGTTCCGCTCGCTCGATCCGTCGAAGAGGTTGGAGACGGCGGGCCGGCGCTGCTCGCGGAGCTCGGCGAAGAGCTCGGGCCGCCGGGTGGGCGGCCGCGATGTCCCCATCGGCCCGGACGTCTGCATGAGGGCGCGCCCGTCGGCCTCGAACAGGAGGATGTTCACCCATCCCTGCGAGCGGGTCACCCGGTTGCAGAGCTCGTAGAAGGGCGGCAGGTTCACGGTGTCGAGGTGCTCGGACTGGGCGATGGCCTCGAGCGCGGTGATGGCGGTCTCGAGCTCCTTGTCCACCGTGCGCGCGACCGCGAAGGCGGTGTCGCGCATGCCGCGCTCGGTGGCCGCGAGCTGCAGCCGCGCGTTCTCCCGCATCACGAGCGCGGCGAACCCCAGCACCGGCACCAGCGCGGCCAGGACGAGGGCAACCAGATGACTGCGCAGCCGCATCGAGGACGGGCCTACGGCCACCTGCCGGAAGACGTCCTTGAGGTCCTTGCTCGGCACGGTGTCGCGCATCCAGGTGAAGCCCGCCGCGCTCCGCCATCTCGCGGGCGCCCTTCATGAACGCGGCGAGGGCCAGGCGGGAGAGCGCGCCGCCCACGCTGATGCGCTTCACCCCGACCCCGGCGAGCTGGGCCACGGTGAGATCCGGATCCGCCGCGCTCATCACCACGTTGACCGGCTTGCCCACCGCCGACACCACGGTCTGGATCGTGGCGAGGTCCCGGACGCCGGGCGCGTAGAGCACGTCGGCGCCCGCCTGCTCGAAGGCCTGCAGGCGCCGGATCGTGTCGTCGAGGTCGGGGCGGCCGTGCAGGAGGTTCTCGGCGCGCGCGGTCAGCATGAACGGGACGGGCAGGGCGCGCGCCACCTCGACCGCGGCCTGCACCCGCTCGACCGCGAGCGCGAAGTCGTAGATGGGCTTCTCGGGCTCGCCGGTGGCGTCCTCGATGGAGCCCCCCGAGATGCCGGCGGCCGCGGCGAGCCGGATGATCTCGGCGGCGGCGCGCGGCTCGTGGGCGTAGCCGTTCTCCAGATCCGCGTTCACCGGCAGGTCGGTGGCCGCCGCGATCACCCGGCAGTTCTCGATCACCTGGGCGCGGCTCACCCCGTTGGTGCCGTCCACGCGCCCGAGCGAGTTGGCGAGGCCGAGGCTGGTGGTGGCGAGCGCCTCGAAGCCCAGGGAGGCGAGCAGCCGCGCGGTGCCCGCGTCCCACGGGTTCGGGATCACGAACGCGCCGGGCCGCTCGTGCAGCGCGCGGAAGGCGGCCGCCTTCTCCTGGGGAGTCTTCATGAGGGACGCCTCCTACGCCTTCTCGAAGTCGATCCGCTCGTACACCGGCAGCTTCTGCAGGTAGCGGCGCAGGCAGTCGAGGCCCATCTCGACCGCGCCCAGGCGGACCCAGTCGCGCCCGCCCAGGATGCGCGCCTTGCGCGAGGCCACGTCGCCCTCGGTGGCGATCGCGAGGCAGATGGTGCCGCCGAACTCGATGCGATCGGGGCCGTCGTCGAGATCGATCAGCACCGCGAGGGCGTGGGTGGCGCCGGTCTGGCTGCGCGCCGCGCGCGCCACCGTCTCCGCGATCTGCGGCGTCAGCGGGCCGTCCGGCGCGGCGCCCGTGAGCCCGACCGCGGCCCACACTTCCGGCAGGGCGCGCGCGATCGACGCCGCGACGGAAGACCGCGTCCGCGCCGGGCAGGTGGGCGAGCCGCGACGCCATCTGCCCGCTCGTGAACGTCTCGACCAGCGAGAGCGTGCCCGCCTGGCGCCTGGAGCTCCTTCAGGATGACGCCCTCGAGGGTCTGGTCGTCCTCGGCCAGGATGAAGTTGCCGACGCGCTTGCGCACCTCGCGCTCCACCGGCTCGAGCTTGCGGCGGATGTCGTCCATGTCCCGGCCGCGCGCGGTCAGCTTGGTCTCGAGCTGCGGGTAGTGGGCGCGGAAGCCGAGCTTCACGCTGCCGTCCGGCACGAGGTCTTCCACGCCGGCGAGCAGCGAGTCCACGTGCGATTCGCCGAGGCCGTAGGAGTGGAAGCGCTTGAGGAAGATGGCCCCGGGCAGGCCGGCCTTGGCGAGCAGGCGCGGGACGATCTGCTCCTCCAGCATGCGGCGCAGCTCGCGCGGCACGCCGGGCGTGAAGTAGAAGCGCGCCCGGCCGATGTCCACCGCGAAGCCGCACGCGGTGCCGATCGGGTTGTCGATGACCTCCGAGGTGACGGGCAGCATGGCCTGCTTGCGGTTGTTGGGCGGCATCACCCGGCTCCGGCGCTGGAAGAAGTCCTCCATGCGCTTGAGCCAGTCCTCGTTGAGCGCGAGCGGGACGCCGGCGGCCTTGGCCGCGATCTCCTGCGAGAGGTCGTCCACGGTGGGCCCGAGCCCGCCGTTGACGATGACCGCGTCGGCGCGCTCGCCCGCGAGCTGGAAGGCGCGCAGCAGGTTCTCCCGGTCGTCGCCGACCGTGGTCTCCCACTGCACGGAGAGCCCGACGTCCTCCAGCTTCTGGGTGATGTAGCTGAAGTTGGTGTTGACGATCTTGCCCGGTCAGCACCTCGTCCCCCGTGCAAATCACCTCGATGCGCAACGCCATGGCGCAGCCCGCGGTCTCCGTCAGCCCATCAGAGGAGCGGGCCGGGAATCTCACGGCCCATGGTCTGGATCTGATCGCGGGTGATGCCTTCCTTCATGAGGCCGGCCACCAGCATCTGGAGGCCATCGGCCGGGGTGGGATTGCCCGCCTGGCCCAGGTCGGTGCCGAGCACGAAGTGCTGGGCGCCCACCGCCTTGATGCGCGCCGCGGTGTCCGAGACCTCGACGCGCGCGGTGTGGTGCATGAACTCCAGCGGAGAGGTCGGGCCCGCCAGCATCAGGAGCGCGCAGAGCTCGAGCTTGGCGCCGAGGGCGGCCGCCTTCTTCATGTGGGCCAGGCTCATGCCCACCACGTCGAACTGGGCGTGGGTGACCACGATGCGCTCGCAGCCTTCCTCGCGCGCCGCCGCGATGAGGGCGAGCGCCTCGTCGGGCGAGGCGTGGCCGGTCTGCACCACCAGGCGCTGCGCCGCGCAGATCTTCAGCACCGCGCGCGCGGCGGGCAGGACCTGGCCGCGCTCGTCCAGCACGCGGATCCCGGCCGGCGCGGTGCCCGCGCGCTTGACGTGGTTATCGGCGTCGAAGGTGGGGAACCAGACCACGCGGCCGAAGCCGCCCTGCATCCGCCACATCCACTCGACGGCCTGCGGATTGAGCCCGCCCACCGCGTGGTTCAGCGTGATGCCGCCGAACACCTTGATGCCCGGCACGTGCTTGCGGACGAGGAAGGCCCGGTCGGCGGTGTGGGTCACGTGATTCTTGAAGACCACCGCCTCCATCTGGCGCGTGGCGGCCAGCGTGGCCAGCTCGTCGTCGTCCAGCGCGCGGCCGAAGATGTCGGGGGCCGCGTGGGTGTGGAAGTCGATCAGCCCCTTGATCGGGCTGACCGGCGGCGGGGGCGGGGAGTAGCCCTGCACGCCGGGGTTGGCGGCGGCGCGCCCGGTCTCGCGCGTCCCGCCGCCGACCCGGCCATGCGCTCCATCCGGCGCGCGCCGTGCCCCGCGGGCGGCTGCGAGAGGGACCGGGGCGACCGCGGGCACGTGGCAGCAGCCAAACCCGAGAGGGGCCATCGCAGGGGATGATACACGCTCCGGCCGGTGCCGTGTACCCCCGCGGGGGCGATTCGCGGTATGCTGCCCCGGCAGCCTACCCGAACCCAGGAGGTCGGCATGTTCTTCGAGCTCAGGCAGTACCACATCCGTCCCGGACAGCAGGAGAAGTGGGTGAAGTGCATGGAAGAGGAGATCATCCCGTTCCAGGTCAAGATGGGCATGGTCATCCTCGGCAGCTTCGTGGGCGAGGAGGACCAGTCCGTCTACGTCTGGATCCGCCGCTTCGAGAGCGAGGCGGAGCGCAAGCGGCTCTACGACGCGGTCTACCAGACCGACTACTGGAAGAACGAGATCTCCGCGCGGGTCGGCACCATGATCGACCGCGAGCAGATCAAGGTGACGCGCCTGACCGCGACGCCGCGCTCGCCGATCCAGTGACCCCGTCGCCGCTCGAGACGGCGCGGACGCTCGCGCCGCTGATCCGGTCGTCGGCCCCGGAGACGGACGCGCTGCGCGAGCTGCCGCGTCCGCTCTTCGAGGCGATGGCCGACGCGGGCCTTTTCCGGCTCGCGCTGCCGCGGACGCTCGGCGGTTTCGAGATGGACCTGCCGAGCTACATCGAGGTGATCGAGGAGATCGGGCGGGCCGACGCGAGCACCGCGTGGGTGACCAACCAGGTATCCATCTTCGCGACCTACGCGGCGCGCATGGAGACCGCGGCGGCGCGCGCCATCTGGATCGACACCCCGCGCTCGGTGGTGGCCAACACGCCGCAGGCCAACGCGCAGGCCATCGTGGTGCCCGGCGGGTACCGGGTCACCGGCCGCCAGGGCTTCAGCACCGGCAGCCGGCACGCCTCGTGGCTGGCCGCCCACACCACCGTCACCGAGCAGGGCCGGCCCCGCCTCGACGACGGCCAGCCCGAGATGCGCTACTGCTTCGTGCCGCGCGCGGAGGCCCAGATCCTCGACACCTGGCAGGTCCGCGGCATGCGCGGCACCGGCACGAATCACTTCCAGGTGGACGACGTGTTCGTGCCGGAAGCCCGCACCGTGAAGTCGGTGACCGCGCCCCTGGTCGAGCGGGGCCCGCTCTACCGGCTGCCGCGCACGCTGGTCTTCGCCTCCGGGGATGCCGCGGTCGCCCTCGGCACCGCGCGGAGCTGCCTGGACGCGTTCATGGAGCTGGCCACCACCAAGACCCCGCGGGCCATGGACGCGCTGCTGCGCGATCAGCCCATGATCCAGAACGAGGTGGGCCGGGCCGAGGCGCGGCTGCGCTCCGGCCTCGCCTTTCTCCGGGAGGCGGTGCGCGGGATCTGGGACGCGGTAGTCGCCAACGGCGCGGTCACGCTCGAGCAGCGCGCGGTGCTCCGCCTGGCCACCACCGACGGCATCCGCACCGCGGTCTCGGTCGTGGACATGGTCTACAACATGGCGGGCGCCACCGCGGCCTACGAGTCGAGCCCCATCCAGCGCCATTTCCAGGACGTCCACGTGATGAGCCAGCACCTGCAGGCCCGCCTGGCCCACTACGAGCTGGTCGGCCGCCACTGGCTCGGCCTCAAGATCGACGAGAGCCGGCTGTAGCTCCGACGTCAGTCCGACATCACCCCGGTATCAGCCCACTCTTAGGAGGACACGGAATGGCGGCCACCCAGCCCGACGCGACCCACTCGGAATCTCGCCGCGACTTTCTCCGGCTCGCCGCGCTCGCGGGGGCGTCGAGCGCGCTCGTGCCGGCCGCCGGGCGCGCGTGGGCCCAGGAGACGCCCAAGAAGGGCGGCACCCTGCGCGTGGGCTTCTACGTCGAAGCGGCCACCATGGACCCGCATCTGTCGGGGAGCAAGATCGACCGGCAGATCTACCACAACATCTACGAGCCGCTCGTGGTGCTCGACGCCAACCTCGGCATCAAGCCGGGGCTGGCCGAGTCCTGGCAGCAGCCCGAGCCCAAGACCCTCATCTTCAAGCTGCGTCGCGGGGTGAAGTTCCACGACGGCACCGACTTCAACGCGGAGGCGGTGAAGTGGAACTTCAACCGCATGAAGACCGAGCCCAAGTCGGTGCGCAAGGGTGAGACCGCCAGCATCGACACGGTGGACGTGGTGGACGCCTACACCGTGCGGCTCAACCTCAAGCGGCCCGACGCGGCGCTGCTCGCCACCCTGACCGACCGCGCGGGCATGATGGTCTCGCCCAAGACCGCGCAGGAGCGCGGGGCCGAGCTCGAGCGCAACGCCAAGGGCGCGGGCACCGGCCCCTTCGTGTTCGTGGAGTGGGTGAAGGACGACCGCCTCATCATCCGGCGCAACGACAACTACTGGAACAAGCAGGGCGGGCCCTACCTCGAGCAGATCCGCTACCGGCCCATCCCGGACGACACCGTGAAGCTCCAGAGCCTCCAGGCGGGCGAGATCCACGTGATGGACTACGTGGCCCCGCGCGACGTCGCCGCGGTGAAGGCGGACAAGAACGTGGTGGTGCTCGACGTGCCCTCGCTGGCCGACTTCGCCTACCAGCTCAACCACACCAGGCCGCCGTTCGACAACAAGGCCCTGCGGCAGGCGGTGGCCTACTCGCTCGATCTCGAGCAGATCGTCAAGGGCGTGTGGCTCAACGTGGGCGTGCCCGCCAACGGGCCGATCCCGCCGACGAGCTGGGCCTACGACCGCTCGATCCCGTTCATGAAGCGCGACCTCGCCAAGGTCAAGGCCAAGCTCGCGGAGGGCGGCAAGCCCGGCGGCTTCACCTTCACGGTGACCACCAACAACATCCCGATCAACATCCAGGAAGCCGAGGTGATGCAGGCCCAGCTCGCGGAGGCCGGGATCACCATGAAGATCAAGCTGGTGGACTCGGCGACGCTGCTCTCGGACGGCAACAGCAAGAACTACGAGATGGTCAGCTACCAGTGGAGCGGGCGGCCGGATCCGGACGGCAACACCTTCCAGTTCTACCGGACCACGCCGGGCACCTCGCTCAACTGGTCGGGCATCTCCAACCCGCAGATCGACGCCCTGCTCGACAAGTCACGCGAGCTCTCGAGCCAGGCCGAGCGCAAGAAGCTCTTCAGCCAGCTCGTGCGGATCCTGCAGGACGAGCTGCCGATGATCTTCATCGTCCACCCGATCGAGCCCAAGGCCTTCAGCCCGAAGGTGCAGGGCTACGACCCGATCCCGGACGGGATGATGCGCTTCAAGGACGTCTGGCTGAAGTAGCTCCGCGGCGACCGCGGTGGGCCTGCTGATCCTGCGCCGCCTGATCGCGACGATCCCGGTGCTGCTGCTGGTCACCGCCGGGGTCTTCGCGCTCATCCATCTCACGCCCGGCGACCCGATCGACGCCATGATGGCGGAGTCGGTGGACGACAGCGTCAAGCGGCAGCTCCGGAGCGACCTGGGCCTCGACCGGCCGCTCCACCTGCAGTACGCGACGTGGATGGGCCGCCTGCTCCAGGGCGACCTCGGCCGCTCGATCCGCAATCAAGAGCCGGTGATCGAGAACGTGGGCCGGCGGATCAAGCCGAGCCTCCAGCTCGCGGGCTTCGCGATGGCCATCTCGCTGCTGGTGGCCACCCCGATCGGCATCCTCTCGGCCGCGCGTCGCAACTCGACGCTCGACCGCTTCGGCACCTCGTTCGCCCTCTTCGGCATCTGCATGCCGAACTTCCTGATCGCGCTGCTGCTGATCTTCCTGTTCGGCGTCACCCTCCGCTGGCTGCCGATCTCGGGCTACGTGGATCCGATGGAGGAGCTCTGGGACGGGATTCGCTCGCTCGCGCTCCCCGCGATCACGCTCGGCCTGGCCCTGGCCGCGGTGATCACGCGCACCCTGCGCTCGAGCATGCTGGAGGCGCTGTCCGAGGACTACATCCGCACCGCGCGCGCCAAGGGTCTCTCCGACGGCGCGGTGATCCGCCGGCACGCGCTCAAGAACGCGCTGATCCCGGTGGTCACCGTGCTCGGCCTGCAGCTCGGCACCCTGATCGGGGGCGCGGTCATCACCGAGTACGTGTTCGCGCTGCCCGGGGTCGGGCGCCTGGTGGTGGACGCGGTGTTCGCGCGCGACTACCCGCTGGTGCAGGGGGTGGTGCTGCTGATCGCGGTGGGCTTCATCCTGAGCAACCTGATGGTGGATCTGCTCTACGGCTGGATCGACCCGCGGATCCGGCACCGCTGACGCCATGGCGACGATCCTCGCGGCGCCCGCGCCGTCCCGCTCGGTCCGCGACCGACGCTTCAGCACCCTGCGTCGCGCCGCCCGCGCGCGCCTGGCGCCCTTCGGGGCCGCGGTCATGCTGCTGGCGATCACGGTGGCGCTGCTCGCGCCGGTGGTGGCGCCGTACAATCCGCTGAAGCAGAACCTCGACAACACGCTGGCCCGCCCCGACCGGACCCATCTCATGGGCACCGACAACGTGGGCCGCGACGTGTTCTCGCGCATGATCTTCGGCACGCGTGTCTCGCTGGTCGCCGGCTTCGGCTCGGTGGTCATCGCGGTGGCCGTGGGCGGGCTGCTCGGCCTGCTGGCCGGCTACGCGGGCGGCCGGGTGGACAACCTGGTCATGCGGGTGATGGACGCGGTGCTGTCGTTCCCGCCGCTGGTGCTGGCGCTGGCCCTGGGCGCGGTGCTCGGGGCCGGGCTCACCGGCGTGGTCATCGCGCTCGGGGTGGTCTACACGCCCACCTTCGCCCGGCTCATGCGCGGGCAGGTGCTGTCCATCACCGCGCGCGAGTACGTGGACGCGGCCCGCGCCCTGGGGGCGCCCGGCTGGCGCATCGCCTGGTCGCACGTGCTGCCGAACGCCACCGCGCCCATCGTGGTCCAGGCCTCGCTGAGCGTGGCGTTCGCGATCCTGGCCGAGGCCTCGCTGTCCTTCCTGGGCCTGGGCATCCAGCCCCCGGCCGCCTCCTGGGGCAGCATGATCAACGCCGGCCGGGGATACCTCCAGCAGGCGCCCTGGATCGTCTTCGGGCCGGGGGCCGCCCTGTTCGTCACCGTGGTGGGCCTCAACTTCGTGGGCGACGCCATCCGCGACGCGCTCGACCCCAAGCTGCGCGCCTAGCGCGAAGGCGCCCGGGCACGGTATCATCGGCGGGCAGGTGATCGCTCCCGGGGAGGCGCCCATGACCCGCATCGCCGTGCTGCTGCTGGCCGCCGCGCTGCTCGTCCCGGCCGCCCCCATCCCTGCCGCGGCCGACGCGACCGAGGAGGCCAACAAGAAGGCGGTCGTCGAGTTCTACGACGCCGCGATCAACCGCAAGGATTTCGAGGCGGCCGCGAAGTTCTTCGGCCCCCGGTACGTGCAGCACAACCCGATGGCGCCGGACGGCATCGAGGGCTTCAAGGGCTTCCTGGGGTTCCTGCGCGAGAAGTTCCCCCAGTCGCGAAGCGAGATCAAGCGCGTGTGGGCCGAGGGCGACTACGTGATCCTGCACGTGCACGCCGTCCGCACCCCGGGCGCCCGCGGCTCGGCGATCGTGGACATCTTCAAGCTGGAGAACGGCAAGATCGTGGAACACTGGGACGTGATCCAGGAGATTCCGGAGAAGGCGGCCAACAGCAATGGAATGTTCTAGCGGGGGGATGTTCTAGCCACCGGAGGAGAGAGCCATGGCCAAGACCGAATCGGATGTGCGTGCCGTCGGGAGCGCCCAGGCGCCGCGCGGCGTGAACCACATCGTGCTCAACGTGCGGGATATCGAGGTCTCGCATCGCTTCTGGACCGAGATCGTGGGGTTCCGCTGCGTGGCGGAGCTCAAGCCCCAGCCGGGGAAGGTGCGGCCGAAGATGCGCTTCTACAGCGGCGTCGCCGACAACGGCGATCGTCTCCCACCACGACGTGGCGCTCGCCGAGGTGCCGCGCAAGGAAGGCGCCGCGACGGCGGAGGGATCGCCCGAGACGTGGAGCCTGATGGGGCCGAAGGTCGGCCTCAACCACGTGGCCATCGCGTGGCCGGATCGCGAGTCGTGGCTCAAGCAGCTCGAGTTCTTGCAAGCCAGGGGCGTCACGTTCCACCGGCGCATCAACCACGGCATGACCCACAGCGTGTACATCTCGGACCCGGACGGCCACGGGATCGAGGTCCTGTACGAGCTGCCCCGCGACGTCTGGGAGCACGACATCGACGCGGCCCAGAACTACGCCGAGGCGCTACCGACGGAAGGCCCCGCCGCCCTCGAGGACCGCACCGACAATCCCAAGTTCTAGTCCGGGTCAGGTCTTACATTCGACATTGTCGGAATGCAAGACCTGACCCCGTCGGGTGACGCCGGCTAGGGGACGATCTCGAATTCGATGCGGCCCTGGCCGGAGGCCTCGACCGGGACCACGCCCTCGGTGGCGCGCAGGCGCTCGGCGTTGGCGGTGCCCTTGGCGGCCTGGAGGCGGGCGCGGGTGGTTTCCATGCGCCGGGCCGCGAGATTGCGGGCCGCCGCCTCCGGGTTCGGCTCGGCCTTCACCAGCTCGGTCACGAGCGCGTCGAGCCCGCGGTGGCGGCGCCTGGCCGGGGAAGCGCTCCGCGAAGAGCCGCGCCGCGACCGCCTCCGCGGTCTGACCCGGCTCGCGGGCGCCCGCGTCGATGCGCTGGCGCACCGCCTCGCGCTTGAGCGCCACGATGTCCTCCACGGTGTGGACGGGCTTCATGGCCAGGGTCAGCCCGGGGGCGTCGCGCAGGAAGCCGGCCAGCCGCTCGGCCTGCTGCTCGAAGTCGCGCGCGATGCGGGTGGTGCCGGCCTCGAAGTTGACCGGCCAGATCCGCACGGTCTCGATCCGCGCGTCCTCGGTGTAGAAGATCTTGCCCACCCAGCTCACCGGCAGCGCCATCACGCTGATCGCGGTCTCGCGCATCGCGGCCCAGAAGGCGTCGCTCAGGTCGAACTGGCGCGAGGCGAGGTCGCCCGAGACGGGCACCGAGAGCTTGATCTCCCCGCGCACGTTCTTGAGCAGGGACACGAGCATGCCGAAGGGCACCCCGACGCGATCGCGCACCTCGTCGCCGCTGCGCGAGGGCGCGTACTCGGGCTGGCCGATGAGCAGGTCGTTGGTGGCCTCGATGCGGTTGTCCACCACGCGGTAGTGCACGGTGGCCCCGAAGGCGCCGCGGCGCGCGACCCACCCGATGAGCTTGTTGCTGTACGGGTTGACGCGGGTGAGCGGGAAGTCGGTGAGCTTGCCGTCGAGCTCGAGGTTGAGCGGGCCGCCGATCGCGCCCAGCGTGCCCTTGATCTCGAACGGCGCGCCGCCGGTGAGCCGCCCGTTCATCGCGACCTGGCCGCGGCTGTCGGGCGCGGTGCCGAGCCCGCGGCCGCTCAGCACGATGCGGGAGGCCTCCTCGACGAAGGCCGGCGTGGTCGTGCGATCCACGAAGCGCACGAAGCCCTCCTCCACCGCGAGCGCGCCGACTCTGACGACGGGCGGTGATGTGGCAGCACCCGGTGGGGCGCCCGGCGCGGTCGTGACCCGGTCGCGCGGCGCGGCGCCGCGCGGGGCCGGGCGCGGACGGCCCCGCCATCAGGAGCCCGAGCAGCGGCACCGTGCCGTCGGCCTCGCGCTCCAGGAGCACCCAGGGCTTGTCGATCGCCACGCGCTCGACCGTCACGCGGCGCGGCCAGTCCGCGTCGAGACGGGCCACGTCCACCCGCTTGATGTAGGCCAGCATGCGCTGCCCGTCGCCGAAGGTGGGGTCGTCGAAGGCGAGGCGGCCGGTGGCCGCGACGGACAGGGGCGCCAGCGTGCCGCGCACGCGCAGGTCGGCGTCCATCTTGCCCTCGATGGTGCCGCGCGACGGCAGGAAGGCCTGCATCGTGGCCAGGTCGAGCTGCTTGGCCGCGATCTGCATGTCCACCGCCTGGGTGTCCACGCGAAGCTGCCCCTGGACCTCGAGGTGGCCGCCGGTCGCGGTCTCCGTGCGCAGCTTCACCTGGGAGGCCTCGCGCGCGGGCCAGGCGATGTTCTCGATCTGGAGGCTCGCGCCCTGGAGCTGGATGCGTCCCGGCGGGCTCACCGCGCCATCCACGATCGCGATCACGCCGTCCTCGACCGCGACGCGGCGCACGCGGACATCTAGTTTGGGCTCGGCCACTTTCGGCGCCCCCGGGCCGGACGGCGCGCTGCCGCCGGCGGCTCGCGTCGGTGCCTGCGGCGGCGGGCGGCGCCGGCGTGAGCAGCGCGACGATCGGGAAGCTCCCGTCGGCCGCGCGCTCGATCTGCGCCCACGGCTTCTGCAGCCGCGCGGCCTCGACCACCACGGTCGCCGGCCACGTGTAGTCGATCCCGGTGGTCTCGAGCCGCGCGGCGGTGGCCACCGGCCGGTCCCCGTCCGCCACCGCCAGATCGGCCAGCGTGGCCGCGCCGCGCGCGGTGATCGCGAGCGGCTCGAGCGTCGCCTTGACCTGGAGGTCGCCGCTCGCCTTGCCCGCGATCCGCCCGCGCACCGGCAGGTAGGGCCGCACCGGTGAGAGATCCACGCCGCTCGGCGTGACCTGCGCCTCGATCGTGCGGGCGGTGAGGTCGAGCTGGCCCTTCGCGGTGAGCGTCCCGGACCCCGGGGTGGACATGTCGAGCTGCACCGGGATCGCGCCGCGCGCGGGCCACTGGAAGTCGCGCGCGGCCAGGCGCACGCCGGCCACCTCGAGGCGCGCGGGCGGGCTCACCGCCGCGTCCACGATCGTCGCGCTGCCGTCCTCGAAGATGGCCTCGCGCACGGTCACGGTGGCCTTGCTGGTGTCGGCGGCCGCCGGCGGCGGCGGGAGCCGCCGATGGCGCGGTGGCGGCCGGGGCGCGGGCGCGGCCGGGCCCGGCGCCGGGCGTGCCGGGGCGAACAGCGCGGTGATCGGCAGGGTGCCGTCGGCGCGCCGCTCGATGTGCACCCACGATTTCTTCATGTGCACGCGCTCGATGCTGGCGGTGGCCGGCCAGGTGTAGTCCAGCCCGACCGTCTCGATGCGGCCGACGGTGAGCACGGGCCGGTCGCCGTCGGAGAAGGAGAGATCGCCGAGCGCGGCGGTGCCGCGCGCGTTGAGCTGCATGGTCTCGCCGAGCTGGCCCTTCAGCGCCATGTCGGCCTCGAGCCGGCCCTGCAGGCGCGCGCTCAGCGGCACGTAGGCGCGATAGGGCGCGAGCGTGACGCCCGCCACGCGCGCGCGCAGCTCGAAGCGGACGGGATCGAGCGCGACGGTGCCCTCGGCGTCGAACGTGCCGGCCTCGGGCGTGCCGGCGGAGAACTTGACGCGCGCGGGCTGCCGGCCCGGCCACGTGACGTCGTTCGCGGTGAGCGCGATCGGCTCGATCCGCAGGCGCGCGGCGGGCGTGACCGAGGCATCGTCGAAGCGCACCCGGCCGGCCTCGACCGCGACCTCGCCGATCTCGAGCGCGAGCGCGCCGGTGGTCGCGGTCGCCGGCTTCGCGGTGGGGGCGGCCGACGGCGCGGGCGCCGCCGTGGGCCGGAGCGACTGGACGACGTCGAGGATCGGGAAGCGCCCCGCGCGGTCCCGCTCGAGGGTCACGCGCGGCCGGGCCAGGCGCAGCCGCTCCACGCGCACCTTCGGCCACTGCGCGTCGAGCCCGGTCATCTCCATCCGGTCGGCGGCGATGAGCCGTCGCCGGCCCTCGCGCGTCCGGTCTTCGCTCTGCGCGGCGGCGGCCGATGCGGCGCCCGCGGCCGGCGCGGCGCCGATGCCGGACGCGGCGCCGGGAGCCGGCGCGCCGTCGGCCGCGCGCGGGCCGTAGACGGTGGCGCCGTTCAGCGTGGCGCTCCCGCGCACGCGCGTCGTGACGCCGCCGCCCTCCCCGTCGTGCCGCATCCCGGCCGCGGCCGCGGTGGCCACGTCCACCGTGAGATCGGTCTCGATCATGCCGTTGAACTGGAGCGGGAGATCGAGATAGGGCGCCCAGAAAGCCAGGTCCACGCGACTGATCCGCGCGCGCAGCGTCGAGCCGAGCGGGGTGGAGCGCGCGGTGCCCTGCACGTCGAGCGCGCCGCCGCCCGGCAGCGCCGCGGTGAGGGTGACCTGGGCGGGCGCGCGGCCCGAGGCGTCGAGGCCGTCCACCACCAGCTTGAGGCGCTCCAGCTCGAAGCGATTGGTCTGGCCGGGCCGCGGATCGTGCACGGTGGCGCGCCCGACGACCTCGACGCGGCCCCGCGGCCGCCCGTCCGCTCCGTTCACGGTGGTCAGCGCGAAGGTCAGCGACGGCACGGTGACCAGCGAGGTGTCCGCGCCGCGCCGGCGCATCACCAGGTTGTCGAGCCGGGCCTGGCCGTCGAGCCGGAGGCCGTCCTGCGCGTCCGCGGTGGCGGTGAGCCCGGCCGAGACGAGGGCGCGCTCCAGCACCACCGCGGTGTCGGGCGGCAGGTAGAGATTGGCGAGCGTCGCGTCCATGTTGCTCAGGTTGACGCGCACGCGCCCGTGCATCGGGGCGAGCCGGACGTCGGACATCTCGACCGACAGCGGCGCGCCGGCCACGGTGGTGGTGAGGCGGCCGCGGCCGCGCGGCTCCGGGTTCACCGTGGAGAGCAGGGAGGCCTCGATGGCCAGCGCGTCGGCCCGCCAGGTGCGGGGCGGGGTCAGCTCGCGGTCCTCGAACAGGATCGCGCCGCCGGTCAGCGCGAAGCGATCGAGGGTGACGGCGGCGGTGCCCTCGCGCGGCTTGGACGGGCGCAGCAGGTCGGAGATATTCAGGACCCCGCGCGCGGTCCGCACGATGCGCACGCGGGGATTGTCGAGCGCCAGATCCTCGATCCAGAGGTGGCCGCGCAGCAGCGTGCTCGGGCGGAAGCGGACTTCCAGGCGGTCGAGCTCGGCGAGTGGCGGACCCGGCTCGCGATCGTCCAGCCGGAGCCCGGTGATGCGCAGGTGGCCGCCGCGTAGATCCAGGGCGAACTCCCGCATCGTCAGCTTGCGGCCGGTCTGGGCCTCGACCTGCCAGACCACGGCCCAGCGGGCCAGGCTCGGCAGCGCGAGCCAGGCCGCGGTCGCCGCCACCACGAACGTGGCGAGCAGGGCGACCGCGACGGTGAGGAAGAGGCGGCGTCGGGTCACGGGCTCAGTATGCCTTGCCCCCGCCGTCAGCCTACCCGGAGGGCAGCCTACCCGGGAGGCTCAGCGGAACGCGGGAGCGATCTCCGCGATGAAGCGGTCCAGGTCCCGGCGCAGCTCCGGCAGGGGCCGGAACAGGGTCGGGATGAACAGGGTGTCCACCTTCGCGGCCCGCAGCTCGGCCAGCGTCTCCCGGATCTGCTCCGGGGTGCCGGCCAGGCACGTGTCGCGCGCGTCCGCGGCGTGGCGCCCCATGCGGGAGCCGATCGTCTCGGCCAGCGCGTCCACCTCGGCCTTCTTGTCGGTGATCAGCAGCGCCATGTTGGCCGAGTGGCGGATGGTCCTGGGGTCGCGCCCGACGCTGGCGCAGTGCTCGTCGAGGATGCGGCCCTTGTGGGCCAGCACCTTGGGTCCGCCCCAGACGTTCCAGTGATCCGCGTAGCGGGCCACGGTGAGGAGCGTCACCTTCTCGCCGCCGCCGCCGATCATCAGCTCGGGGTGGGGCTGTCTGCACGGCCTTGGGCTGGAGCGGGGCGTCCGAGAGCGTGTAGTAGCGGCCCTTGAAGTTGCTCCGGTCCTGCGTCCACAGCGACTTCATCACCTGGCAGGCCTCGTCGAGCCGCTCGAGGCGCTCGCGCATCGTGTAGAAGGGGATGCCGTACGCCTCGTGCTCGTTCTCCTGCCAGCCCGCGCCGAGCCCGAGCAGGAGCCGCCCGCCCGAGATGATGTCCACCTGCGCGGCCATCTTGGCCACCACCGCCGGGTGGCGATACGTGTTGCCGAGCACGATCGTGCCGACCTGGATGCGCGGCACCAGCGTGGAGAGCGCGGTGAGCGTGCTCCAGCCTTCCAGCATCGCGCCCTCGCGCTCCTTCGTGTTCGGCATGAAGTGGTCGGTCACGCAGGCCACGTCCCACTTCGTGGCCTCCGCGTGCTTCCACATCTCGAGAACCGCCGGCCACGTCTGGTTGCCCATGCTCGTGAACATGCCGAAGCGCATCGTGGTCTCCTTGAAGGGGTGCCGGGGGCTGATCCGGATCAGTGCTCGGTCAGGGATTCGCGGGCGGGGCCGACGAGGGTGGCGCCGCCGTCCACCACCAGCACGTGGCCGGTGATGTAGCGGGCGTGGCCCGACAGCAGGAAGCGCGCGGCCTGGCCGATGTCCCAGCCGGTGCCCTCGCGGGCGAGCACGGACGCGCGCCGCCGCTGGTCGCGCGCCTCGGGGCTCATGCCGCGCGCGTAGACCATCGGCGTGTACACCGGGCCGGGGGCGATGCAGTTGACGCGGATGCCGTCGGGGCCGTGGTCCACCGCCATGGCTTTGCTGAGCGCGATCACCGCGCCCTTGGAGGCCGAGTAGGTCGTGAGCCCGCGCGGGCGCAGCGCCGAGATCGAGGAGATGTTCACGATGGCGCCGCTCTTGGCGGTGCGGATCATCTCGGGGATCGCGGCCTTCGAGGCGAGGAACATGGTCTCGACGTTGACCTGCATGACCCGCCGCCAGGTGTCGGGCTTCTCCTCCACCACGGTGCCCTTGCTGCCGATGCCCACGTTGTTGATCAGGAAGTCGAGCCGGCCGTAGCGGCTCACCGCCTCGCGGGCCATCGTCGCGCACTGCGCCTCGTCGGTGACGTCCACCGCGAGCGCGGAGGCCTTCCCGCCTTCGCCGGTGATCATCTCGACGGTGCGCTTGGCGAGGCCCTCGTCGCGGTCGACGACCAGGACGTCGGTCCCGCTGCGCGCCAGCAGGATGCAGGCCGCGCGCCCGTTGCCGATGCCGTCGCCGACGGCCCCGCCGCCGGTGACGATGGCCACCCGTCCCGCCAGTCCCAGGTCGTCGTCGGGCCGCGTCGCTGCGGTTGTCGTGCTCATGGCAGGCCAGCCTTTCGTGAGGAGGTCAGGGGAGCCCGGCGCCGGGCACGTCCACGCGGACGGTCTCGATCGCGCCGTCGCGCTTGTCGGCCATGGCCGGCCCGCTGCCGGTGCTGGTGCAGGCGAACAGGGTCCGGCGGTCGGCGCCGCCGAGCATGCAGGCGAAGGCGTACCGGGTCGCCGGTGGACACGGTGCCGTCGATCTTGCCGCCTTCGCGCACGCGCAGCAGCGCGAATGCCGCGCGCGTCGGAGACCCAGATCGCGCCCTCGGCGTCGAGGCAGATGCCGTCGGGGAAGACGCGTCCGTCGAGCTGCGGCCCACACGCGCCGGTTGCTCAGCGTGCCGTCGGGGGCCACGTCGAAGGCGGTGAGGCGATGGCCCTGCGTCTCGCCGACGATCATGGTGCGGCCGTCGGGGGTGATGACGGTGCCGTTGGGGAAGAAGAGGTCCTCGGCCGCGCGGGTGACGCGGCCGTCCGGGTCCACGCGCGCCAGGCACGTGGTCCGCGGCGGCTCGCCCTTGTGCCGGTCGTAGCCGAAGTTGCCGACGTAGGCCCGGCCCCGGCCGTCCACCACCATGTCGTTGCACGGCCCGGTCGCGACCGCGGAGAGATCGGCGAGCACGCGCGTCGTGCCGTGCTCCACGCGGAGCAGGCGGCGGTCGAGCATGGAGACGACGAGCAGCGCGCCGTCCGGCGTCCAGCCGAGGCCCGACGGCCGCTGCGGGACCTCCAACATGGTCTCGGCGCGGCCGGCGGGATCCACCGCGACGACGCGCTGGGTGTAGAAGTCCGAGAACCAGAGGCGGCCGTCGTGCCAGCGGGGCGCTTCGGGGAACGTCAGCCCGTCGAGCAGGGTGGCGAGCACCGGAGGCCTCGGGTCAGGCGATGGCGGCAGGCGCCCGGGGCGTGGCCTGCCACTGCGCGGGATCGTGACCGAAGAAGACGGTGGCGCCGGCCTGGTCCCGGAGGCGCCGCAGGGTGGCGAGCGACTCGCGCATGATCGGGCCGTTCCACAGGATGCGCGGCAGCACGTCCCGATCCATGTTCTCCCGCGTGTAGCAGGCGTCGGCGGCGCAGACCATGTCCGCGCCCTTGCCCAGGCGCACGCGCAGCGACTGATGCCCGGGCGTGTGGCCGAAGGTGGGGAAGAGGATCACGCTGCCGTCGCCGAACACGTCGTGCTCGCCGTCCATGAGCCGGTAGTCGAGGGGGTGGTCGAAGTCGATCGGGCTCGGGTTGTAGCCGGGGGCGAAGCCGGGCCGCCGCGCCGCGTCCATCTCCGCCTTCTGCACCAGGAAGGTCGCGCGCGGGAAGAACTCGTTGCCGCCGCAGTGGTCGAAGTGCAGGTGCGAGTTGGCCACGTAGCGGACCTCGTCGGGCCGGAGGCCGAGCAGGCCGAGCTGGGGCACCACGTCTTCACCTTCCTTCGACTTCACAACGAGCCGCTTGGCGCGCTCCGCGCCCATGCGCCCGATCGGATCCACGCGGGCCTGCGCGTGGATGCCGGTGTCGAAGAGGAGCCGGCCGCGGGGATGCGCGACCAGGAAGGTCATCACCGGGACCGTCCACGGCTGCCCCGCCGGGAGGTCGTCCAGCATGCTGGCCCGGTCCAGCTCGATGTAGCCGCCGCAGAGCGCGAAGAGTCTGGATCACGGCGGTACGATAGCCCGTCTCGAGGCCGTTGTCAGGTGGAAATGCATCCGCTAGCATGACGCCCGATGCGCGTCGAGACGCTCCTCCCGCTCGGCAAGCTCGACCCCGGCCTTCGCGCCGCGGAGACGCCGCTCGATCTCGGCCGCGTGATCGAGGACGCCCGGCTCGTCGAATCGCTCGGCTACGACGGCCTCGCGGTCGAGGAGACCAAGGTGGACCCGTACGTGGTCATGGCGCTGGCCGCGGCCGCGACCACGCGCCTCCGTCTCACCACCGCGGTGGCGATGGCGTTCCCGCGCAGCCCCACCATCACCGCGATGTCGGCGTGGAACATCCAGAAGCTCTCGCGCGGGCGCTTCGTGCTGGGGCTGGGCAGCCAGGTGCGGGGACACATCACGCGGCGCTTCGGCCTGCCGTATCGCCCGCCCGGCCCGTGGATGCGCGACTACGTCCGGGCGGTGCGCGCGGTGTGGACGGCGTGGCAGCAGCGGACGCCGCTCGCCTTCGAGAGCCCGCACTACAACCTGAGCCTGATGGTTCCGCTCTTCGACCCGGGCCCGATCGAGCACCCGGACATCCCGATCCACGTGGCCGCGGTGAATCCGACCATGTGCCGCTTCGTGGGCGAGGTGGCCGACGGCCTGCGCCCGCACCCGGTGTGCACGCCGCGCTACATCCGCGACGTCATGCTGCCCGCGATGCGGGCGGGCGCGGTGGCGGCGGGACGCAGCCCCGCGCTCGCCGTCGCGATGAAGCCGCTGATCTGCGCGGCGCCCGACGAGGCGACGCTCGCCGCGCGGGTGCCGGACGTGCGGGCGCGGGTGGCCTTCTACGCCTCCACCCCGGGTTACCGCGCCGCCTTCGAGGTGCACGGCCTGGGCGACCTGGCCGCCGAGCTGGCCGTGCTGTCGCGGGCCCAGCGCTGGGAGGAGATGCCGCCGCGCATCACCGACGAGGTGCTGCACACCTACGCGGTGGTGGGGACCTATGCGCAGATCGGCCGGAAGCTCGTGGACCGCTACCGGGGCCTCGTCACCGACGTGGAGTTCAGCATCCCCGCCGCGACCCCCGGCGAGCAGGGCATCCTGCGCGAGCTGGTCCAGGAGATCCGGCGCGAGACGGCGTGATCGGCGCCGGGGCCTGCACGTCCGGAGGACTGGCTCGTCCACGCCCGATCGGCCGGCTCGCTACCCCCGGTAGTTCTCGTTGGGGCGCTTCATCTCGAAGATCTCGTGGACGTAGGTGTACTGGTGGCCGGCGAGGCGGCCGACCGGCTTGAGGCGCGCCACGTCGATGCGCCCGGTGGCCGCGTCGTAGACGTCGTCGCGCACGTGGAAGTACACGATCTCGCCCAGCACCAGGCTGTGGGGCCCGCGCCCGACCGGGATGATCTGGGCCACGCGGCACTCGAGGCTGACCGGGGCCTGGACCACGCGCGGCGAGCGCACCCGCACGCCGGGGGCGGCGGTGAGGCCGGTGAGCGCGAACTCGTCCACCTCGGGCGGGTACTCGCCCGAGGTCAGGTTCATCTGCTCGGCGCGGTCGTCGTCCACGATGTTGACCACGAAGTCGCCGGTGTGCTCGGCGTTCCGCACGGTGTCCTTGCGATCCCTCGCGCGCGGGCCCGACGAGAACGCGATGGTCGGCGGGTCCTGGCAGACCCCCATGAAGAAGCTGAAGGGGGCGAGGTTGTTCACGCCGTCCGCGCCCACCGTGGAGACCCACGCGATCGGCCGCGGCACCACGCAGCCGATCAGCAGCTTGTAGGTGGACTCGGACTTCATGGTCTGGGGATCGAGCTCCATGACGGTCGTCTTCTCCTCGGGACTGGAAGGGGGTTACTTGCCGCCGCTGATCTGCTCGATGGGCCGTCGCCCGCCGAGCCGCTCGCCGAGCTTGCGCCAGCCGCTCACCGTGCGCAAGCGCCAGCGCTCGAGGAACAGGTACACGACGGGCGTCGTGTAGAGCGTGAGGAGCTGGCTCAGCAGCAGGCCGCCCACGATGCTGACGCCCAGCGGGCGGCGCAGCTCGGAGCCGGTGCCGGTGCCGAGCGCCAGGGGCAGGGCGCCCAGCAGCGCGGCCATGGTGGTCATCAGGATGGGCCGCAGCCGGCGCAGGCAGGCCTCGTGGATGGCCTCGCGGGGGGCGCGGCCCTCGCGCCGCTCGAGATCGAGCGCGACGTCGATGACCATGATCGCGTTCTTCTTCACGATGCCGATCAGCAGGATGATGCCGATCATCGCGATGATCGACAGCTCCATCCCGCACGCGAGCAGCGCGAGCAGCGCGCCCACCCCGGCCGAGGGCAGGGTGGACAGGATGGTGAGCGGGTGGACGAAGCTCTCGTAGAGCATGCCGAGCACGATGTAGACCGCGACGAGGGCGGCCAGGATCAGGAGCGGCTGGGTGGACAGCGAGGCCTGGAAGGCCTGGGCCGCGCCCGCGAACTTGCCGCGGATGCTCGCGGGCAGCGCGATGCGGCGCGCCGCGCTCCTCCACCGCGGTGACCGCCTCGCCGAGGGCCACCCCGGGGGCCAGGTTGAACGAGAGCGTCACGGACGGGAAGAGGCCCTGGTGGTTCACCTGCAGCGGGGCCGCGCTCGGCTCGAAGCGGGTGAGCGCGGTGAGGGGGACGGACTCGCCGCGCTCCGACTGGACGTGGATGTTGCGGAGGGCGTCGGGGCTCTGCCAGAACTCGGGCGCCACCTCCATCACCACCCGGTACTGGTTGAGCTGGGTGTAGATGGTCGACACCTGGCGCTGCCCGAAGGCGCTGTAGAGCGTCTCGTCGATGAGCCGCGTGCTCACCCCGAGCCGGGCCGCGGTGTCCCGATCGATGGTGAGCGGCACCTGCAGCCCCGCGTCCTGCTGGTCGCTCGAGACGTCGCGCAGCTCGGGGAGGCGCGCGCAGGGTCTGGAGCATGCGCGGGGCCCACTCGCTCAGATCCTCCAGACGGTCGGCCTGCAGCGTGTACTGGTACTGCGCGTTGCCCATGCGCCCGCCCAGCCGGATGTCCTGCACCGCCTGGAGATAGCAGGTGGCCCCGGCGACGCGCGCGAGCTTCGGGCGCAGCCGGGTGATCACCTCGTCGGCGGTGGCGTCGCGCTCCCGGCGCGGCTTGAGCGCGATGAACATGCGCGCGGTATTGACGGTGGTGCCGCGGGCCCCGCCGCCGGTGTAGGCGGTGACGGTGGCGACCGCCGGATCGCCGTGCACGATCGCCGCGTAGCGGGTCACCTTGTCGGCGCATGGCCTGGAACGACGATGTCCTGGGCGGCCACGATGGCGCCGCTGAGCCGGCCGTTGTCCTGCTGGGGGAAGAAGCCCTTGGGGATCGCCACGAAGAGATACACGTTGACCGCGCAGGTCGAGTCCGGCGATCAGCAGCACGGTGCGCGGGTACGTGGAGGGCCCAGCCGAGCGACCGCTCGTAGCCGCGGCGACCCAGCCGAACACCCGCTCGCCGCCGCGGTAGAGGCGGCCGTGGGCCGGCCCTCGCGCGAGCGGAGCAGCCGCGCGCACATCATCGGGGTGACGGTGAGCGAGACGACCAGCGAGACGAGGACGGCGATCGAGAGCACCACCGCGAACTCGCGGAAGAGTCGCCCGATCGAGCCCGCCCATCAGGAGGATCGGGATGAAGACCGCCACCAGCGAGATGCTGATCGACAGCACGGTGAAGCCGATCTCGCGGGCGCCCGTGATCGCCGCCTCGAGCGGGGGCATGCCCGCCTCGAGGTGGCGCATGACGTTCTCCACCACCACGATCGCGTCGTCCACCACGAAGCCGGTGGCCACCGTGAGGGCCATCAGCGACAGGTTGTCGATGCTGTAGCCCATCAGGTACATGAAGGCGAAGGTGCCGATGAGGGACACCGGCACCGCCACCCCGGGGATCGCGGTGGCGCGCCAGTCGCGCAGGAACAGGAACACCACGCAGCACCACCAGGGCCACCGAGATCATCAGGGCGTGCTCCACGTCGGCCACCGAGGCGCGGATCGTGACGGTCTGGTCCAGGACCGGGGTCAGGGCCGACGTCGGCGGGCAGGAGCGCGTGCAGCTCGGGCAGCGCCGCGCGGATGCGGTCCACCGCGTCGATGATGTTGGCGCCGGGCTGGCGGAAGATGATGAGGAGCGCGGCGCGCTGGCCGTTGGCGAGGCCGATCGAGCGCAGGTCCTCGACCGAGTCGCGCACGTCGGCCACGTCCTCCAGGCGGACCGCGGCCCCGTTGCGCCAGGCCACCAGCAGCGGGCGGTACTCCGCCGCGTAGCGGATCTGGTCGCTGGTGCGGATCTCCCACGCCCGCTCCGGCCCGTGGATCTGGCCCTTGGGCCGGTTGACGTTGGCGCTGGCCAGCACCGCGCGCACGTCCTCGAGCCCGATGCCGTAGCGGGCGAGCGCGTGGGGATTCGAGCTCCACCCGCACCGCGGGCAGCGAGCTGCCGCCCACGAAGACCTGCCCGACGCCTTCGAGCTGGGCCAGCTTCTGCTGGAGGATCGTGGAGGCCATGTCGTAGAGCTTGCCCGGGGTCGCGGTGGCGGAGGTCAGCGCCAGGATCATGATCGGCGCGTCGGCCGGGTTGACCTTGCGGTAGGTGGGATTGCTCGGGAGGTTCGAGGGGAGCTGGCCGCTCGCCGCGTTGATGGCCGACTGCACGTCGCGGGCGGCGCCGTTGATGTCGCGCGAGAGATCGAACTGCAGCGCCACGCTCGTCGAGCCCAGGAAGCTCGTGGAGGTCATCTCGCTGACCGCGGCGATGCGGGTGAACTGGCGCTCGAGCGGGGTGGCCACCGCCGAGGCCATGGTCGAGCGGGCTCGCGCCGGGCAGGCCGGTGGAGACGTTGATGGTGGGGAAGTCCACCTGGGGCAGCGGCGCCACCGGCAGGAGCTGGAAGCCGATGACGCCCGCCAGCACCAGCGCGACGGTCAGCAGCGTGGTGCCGACCGGCCGCCGGATGAAGGGGCCGGAGAGGTTCACGCGCGGGGCTCCGCGGCGGCGAGGGGGCCCGCGGGGGCGGCGCGGCGCCGGGTGGCGCGCGCGGCGAGCCGGTCGAAGGCGAGGTAGATCACCGGGGTGGTGTAGAGCGTGAGGAGCTGGCTCATGATGAGCCCGCCCACGATCGCGATGCCGAGCGGCTGGCGCAGCTCGGAGCCGACGCCCTGGCCCAGCGCCAGCGGCACGCCGCCCAGCAGCGCGGCCATCGTGGTCATCACGATCGGGCGGAAGCGCAGCAGGCAGGCCTGGTAGATCGCCTCGGGCGCGGGCTTGCCCTCGGTGCGCTGGGCGTCGAGCGCGAAGTCGATCATCATGATCGCGTTCTTCATCACGATGCCGATGAGCAGGATGATGCCGATCAGCGCGATCACGCTCAGGTCGAGGCGCGCCGCCATCAGGGCGAGCAGGGCGCCGACGCCGGCCGAGGGCAGGGTGGACAGGATGGTCACCGGGTGGATCCAGCTCTCGTAGAGCACGCCCAGCACGATGTAGACCGTGAACACCGCGGCCAGGATCAGGAGCGGCTCGTTGGCGAGCGAGGCCTGGAAGGCGTGCGCGGCGCCCTGGAAGCCGCGTCTCGATGCCCGCGGGCATCCTGAGATCGCGCCGGGCCCGCTCGATGACGTCCACCGCCGCGCCGAGCGACACGCCGGGCGCCAGGTTGAAGGAGACGGTCACCGCCGGGAACTGGCCCTGGTGGCTGACCAGCAGCGGGGTGGCCCGCTCCTCGATGGCGGTGAACGTCGAGAGCGGCACCTGGCCGCCCCGGCCGAGCGCAGGTAGATCTGCTGAGCGCGTCCGGACTCTGGCGGAACTCGGGCTTGACCTCGAGCACGACGCGGTACTGGTTGAGCTGGGTGAAGATCGTCGAGATCTGGCGCTGGCCGAAGGCGTTGTAGAGCGCGTCGTCGATCATCTGGGGCGTGATCCCGAGGCGCGACGCGGTGCTGCGGTCGATGCGGATCGACGTCTCGAGCCCCTGGTCCTGCTGATCGCTCGCCACGTCCCGCAGCTCGGGCAGGGCCCGCAGGCGCTCCACCAGGCGCGGGGCCCACGTGTTGAGCTCGTCCACGCTCGGGTTCTCCAGGCTGTACTGGTACTGGGTGCGGCTCACCCGGTCCTCCACCGTGAGGTCCTGCACCGGCTGGAGATAGAGCGTGATGCCGCTCACCTCGGCGAGGCGCGGGCGCAGGCGGTCGATGATCGCGCCCACCGAGGCCCGCCGCTCGTCGAGCGGCTTGAGCGTGATCAGCAGGCGCCCGCTGTTGAGCGTCACGTTGGTGCCGTCGATCCCGATGAACGACGAGAGGGTGGCCACCGCCGGATCGCGCAGGATGGCCTGGGCGAGGGCGCGCTGGCGCTGGGCCATGGCCGGGAAGGAGACGCTCTGGGGCGCCTCCGAGATGCCCAGGATCACCCCGGTGTCCTGGACCGGGAAGAGGCCCTTGGGCACCGCCACGTAGAGGACGAGGGTGAGCCCGAGCGTCGCCACCGCCACCAGCAGGGTCGCGGGCTGGTGATCGAGCACCACCCGGAGGGTGCGCGCGTAGAGGGCGAGGACCCGGTTGAAGACGGCCTGGGAGGCGCGGGCCACGGGCCCGGGTTTCGCTCCTCGCGGTGCTGCAGGAGCCGGGCGCAGAGCATGGGGCGTGAGGGTCAGGGACACCGCGGCGGACACCAGGATCGCCGCGCTCAGCGTGATCGCGAACTCGCGGAAGAGCCGGCCCACGATGTCGCCCATGAAGAGGAGCGGGATCAGCACCGCGATGAGAGAGACGGTCAGGGAGAGGATCGTGAAGCCGATCTGGGCCGAGCCCTTGAGCGCGGCCTCGAGCGGCGCGTCGCCCGCCTCGAGGTAGCGGGCGATGTTCTCGATCATGACCACCGCGTCGTCCACCACGAAGCCGGTGGCGATGGTGAGCGCCATCAGGGAGAGGTTGTTCAGGCTGAAGTTCAGCGCATACATGACCGCGAACGTCCCGATGATGGAGACGGGCACCGCGATCGACGGGATGAAGGTGGCGGCGGGGCTGCCCAGGAACAGGAAGATCACGAGGACGACCAGGACCACCGCCAGCATCAGCTCGACCTGCACGTCGTGCACCGAGGCCCGGATGGTGGTGGTGCGGTCGGTCAGGATCGCGACCTTCACCGAGCCGGGCAGGGTGCTCTGGAGCTGGGGCAGGAGCTGCTTGACGCGGTCCACCACCTGGATGAGGTTCGCGCCCGGCTGGCGCTGGATGTTGACGATGACCGCGGGCTCCATCGTCCATCCACGCGGCCTGCCGCAGGTTCTCCGCGTCGTCCACGCGTGTCGGCCACGTCGGAGAGGTGCACCGGCGCGCCGTTGCGATAGGCCACCACCAGGTTCCCGTACTGATCGCTCGACGTGAGCTGGTCGTTGGCGCCGATGGTGAAGGCCTGACGGCTGCCGTCGAGGCTGCCCTTGGCCTGGTTCACGTTGGCCGCGGCCACCGCCGCCGCGCACGTCGTCGAGGGTGAGCCCGTTGGCGGCGAGGAGCGCGGGATTGACCTGGATCCGGATCGCCGGCTTCTGGCCGCCGCTCAGGCTGACCAGGCCCACCCCGGGAAGCTGGGAGATCTTCGGCACGAGGCGGGTGTCGGCCAGGTCCTGCACGGTGGTGAGCGGCAGGGAGGCGGAGGTGAGGCCCAGGGTGAGGATCGGCGCGTCGGCGGGATTGACCTTGCTGTAGATCGGCGGGTTGGGCAGGTCGCCGGGCAGGAACGACGTGGCCGCGTTGATCGCGGCCTGCACCTGCTGCTCCGCGACGTCCAGGGCCAGGTTGAGGTCGAACTGCAGCGTGATGACCGACGCGGTACTCGAGCTGGTGGAGGTCATCTGCTTGAGCCCGGGCATCTGCCCGAACTGGCGCTCGAGCGGCGCGGTGACCGCGGAGGCCATCACGTCCGGGCTCGCCCCCGGGTAGAACGTCTGCACCTGCATGGTCGGGTAGTCCACCTGGGGCAGGGCCGAGACCGCGAGCAGCCGGTAGGCGACGATCCCGGCGAGAACGATGGCGACGGTGAGCAGCGAGGTGGCGACCGGCCGGAGGATGAAGACGCGCGACGGGTTCATGGAGCCGCGCGCGCGGCGGGCCGCTCGCGGCTCGTGGGCTCCACGCGCGAGCGCTCCTGCACGCGGTCGGCCCCGTCCACGATGAGGGCGTCGCCCGCGGCCACGCCGTCGCGCACCGCGGTGACGCCGCCCTCGCTGGGCCCGGGCGTGACCTTCCGCAGCTCGACCGTCTTGTCCGGCTTCACCAGGTAGACGAAGGGCCCCTGGGCGCCGCGCTGGATCGCCTCGTTCGGCACCAGCACCGCGCCGCGGAGCGAATCCACGAGGATGCGCGCGTTGACGAACTGGTTCGGGAACAGCGAGCCGTCGCCATTGACGAAGGAGGCCTTGAGCTTGACGGTGCCGGTCGCCGGCGTCGATCTGGTTGTCCACCGCGACCAGGACGCCGGTCGCCAGCTTGGTGCGGCCCTCGCGATCGTAGGCGTCCACCGGGATGGACCCGCCCGCGCGCTGGCGGGCGAGCACCGGCGGCAGGTTGTCCTGGGGAATCGTGAACACCACCGCGATCGGCTCGACCTGGGCGAGCACGACGAGCCCGCCCCCATCGTTGGCGTGCACCATGTTGCCGGGGTCCACGAGGCGGAGCCCGGCGCGGCCGGTGATGGGGGCGATGGATGCGGGTATAGGTGAGCTGGAGCCGGATGCTGTCGATCTGCCCCTGGTCGGCCTTGATGGACGCCGCGAGCTGCGCGACCGCGGAGCCCTGGGTGTCCATCTGCTGCTGCGGGATGAATCCGCCCTTGACGAGCGTGCGGTAGCGCTCGAGATCCATGCGGGCATTCGCCAGCGCGGCCTCGTCCTTGGCGAGCTGCGCTTCCGCCTGGGTGAGCTGCGTCTCGAAGGGGCGGGGATCGATCTCGGCAAGGAGGTCGCCCGCGCGCACGATCTGGCCTTCCTGGAAGAGCGTCCGCATGAGCTGGCCGTCTACTCGGCTGCGAACCGTGACGGTGCTGAGCGGGGTGACCGAGCCGAGCCCGGTGAGGTAGACGCCGAGATCGCCGCTGCGGGCGGTGACGGTCACGACCGGTACCGGGCGGGGGCCGGCCGCGGGGGCGGCGGGCTGGATCCGCTTGGGTCGGGCCACCGCGTAGTACGCGCCGGCGGCGAGGAGGCCGCACAGGATAAGGCCGATCACCCAGAACCGCCGGGCCCTTCCCGCCATGCCGCGTTCCTCCTCCTTTGGTGGCTTCGCTTGTAGCATATTTCGACGAGGGGGCCGGGCGCATCATTCGCGTCGACCCCCCATCCCGACGCTGCGGGTCACCCGCTCGGGCGTGCCCAGGTCCCACCAGGTCACCGCCGGGATCTCCACGACGGCCAGCGGGATCGCGGACGACGCGAGCACCGCGCGGGAGAAGTCCGCGGTGGGCGCGAACCGGTAGGCCTGCTGGAGGGCCCATGGCCTCGTACCGCGTGCCGGTGAACAGGTCGAGGCGGGTGAGCCGGTCGTGGAGCAACGGCAGGCACGCGAGGCCCGTCGTCGACGAGGGCGGTCACGGTGGCGGTGAAGACGAAGGTGTTCCACAGGGCGCGCCTCCTGCAGCCGGCGCGCGAGCTCCGCGGGCGGCTTCTCGTGGAACGCGCGAACGCGATGGATCGCGCCGTGGCCGTCCAGCCCACTCGCTCGCCGGGCTCGATCCAGCCGTAGTCGGGCGAGGTGCGGATGGATGCACGCCGAGCAGCAGGAGCCATTCGCGGTGATCCCCGACATACGCGCCGGCCGCGGCGACGTGGTCCACGAAGACCGACTCCTCCACGATGAAGTGGTCGGTCGGGAACACGGTGACCACGGCGTCGGGCGCCGGGTCCGGATCCAGTGCGCGGCCAGCAGCACGCCGCCGCGGTGCCCCGGTCGCACGGCTGGCCGAGCACCGTGATCGCGGGGTGGCCGGTGAGCTCCTCGGCGACGTAGCCGCGTGGCTCGCCTGGGTCACGGCGACGGTCCGCGACGGCGGGATCAGCCGAGCCACCCGATCGAGCGTGGTGCGCAGCAGGGTCTTCGGTCCGGCGAGCGCGCAGTACTGCTTCGGCCGCGCCGCTCCGTACAGCTCGCGGTCAGGATTGCAGCCAATCGCCTTCGCCGCCGGCGAGGACGACCGCCCAGAGATCACTTCTCGAATCGAGCATGGGTTGGGCCTCCTGCGCGGCCGCGGCAGCCCCGTGCCGCCGCGGCCTTCGCGCCCGATGGGTTCGGTGCGCAGCCGGGGAGCTCGACGAAATCGAACGACGCCACGTCCACCGGTAGAACCGGCTGTCGGGGACCGCGACGTCGAAGTAGGTGCGACCGTGGGCCGGGACGGTCTCGCCGATCGGCGCGACCACGTGGCGACCTCGTCCCACTCGCGTCGATCTGCATGGATGCGCAGCGCGACGTTGACCGCGGCATCCCCGTAGTCGTTGTAGACGTAGCCGGTGATCCGGGCGCGACCCGCTCGCGCCCGGGCCGGCGGTCCACTCGACGTGGAAGAAATGGTCGGCGAGGCGCGCTCTCGTCCTGGGGCGATGGACGTGATCACCGGCCGCGCCTCGTCCCAGTCCAGCCAGTCGTCGCTCCAGTCGGCGCGCGCCACGTGCGCGTCGAGTCCGCCACGCCGAGCGCGGCCACCGCAAAGCTCGCGAGCATCACCTTGAAGATCCGGAACATAGACAGTCCTCCTCCGTTTGGGTGTGGGGTGATCCGAGACGACCGATCGAAGCGGTGCGGGGGCTAGCGGGCGGGGGCGCGAGACGGGGCCGGCGGAGGCCAGACCTGGAGCGGGGTCGCTCGGGCTCGGGGTCAGGCGGGCGATGAGCCGGAGCGAAGAGCGGGAGCCCGGTCGGCGCGGCCTCCGGCGCGTGGCCGGTCCCCGGAGGCGATCAGCGTGACGATGGAGTCGCCGTCGTCATCGTCGTAGATGCCCTGGATCCAGGTGGGATCAGGCGGGCTCGCGTGGGCGAGCCCGGGCAGCGCGACGGGCGCGAGCAGCAGCAGGGTGACGAGCAGGCGCTTCATGCTAGGGGCGGGGCGGCTGCGATGAGCTGGCGCATCTCCTCGCGGAGCTGGGTCAGGCGCTCCTTGGCCTGGGCGGCTCGCGCGAGCTGCTCGGGCGTGAGCACGGCGCGGACCTCGAGGGCGGCCTGCGCGCCGTCCTGCGCGAGCTGGTCGCGGAGCTGGCCGATGCGCCCGAGCTGCGGGTGCAGGTCGGCGGGCTGGAGCGGCCCGGGCGCCAGCAGCTTGGCGCCCAGCTCCTGCTGGGCCTGGCGGAGCTGCTCGACGAGCGGGCGCGTGCGCCGCGCGGTGCGTGGACAGGATCCCGTGCACCTTCGCCTGCTGCCGGCGTGAGGGTGGCCGCGCGGATCATCAGCCACAGCCGCCGTCCGCGCGGCCCATGGCCTCCGCATGCCCCCGAACGGGGCGCCGGGGCCGGACGGAGGGGACTGGGCGAGGACCGCGGTCGTGATCGAGGCGATCAGGAGCGCGGCGGCGAGCAGCGTTCGCGTCGTCAGGGTCTTCTTCATGGCTCTCCCCCGGTGAGCGCGTGGTCGAGCTCCCGCGCCATCACCTCGAGACTGCGCGCCGCGGATCCTCCCCGCGCGTCCGGCGGACGGATCGCCGCTCACCGAGAACAGCGCGGCGGAAACGTCGGCGAGGATCGAGGCCACCTCGTGCGGCTGCATGGTGGGCGGCACCGGCGTCACCGCCCGCCACACCGCGACCTCGACCCAGATCAGCAGCGCCGACGCGACGGCGGCGAGCGCAACGGTGGCGGGCATCCAGCGCCGCCGCCGGACCGGGGCCAGGCGAGGCCGGGGCTCGGGCGTGTCGCGCAGCACTCCGGTGATCAGAGCCAGCTCCTCGCGCATCCGCCGGTGCCGGCCCGCGCACGCTGCGCAGCCGGCCAGATGCGCCCGCTCGGCCACCGAGGTGAGCTCCGCCTCGTGGCGCTCCAGCGCGTCGTCGGAGAGGCAGCGGCTCACCGGGCGTCTCTCAGGCGCAGCCGCAGCGCGCGCACCGCGCGGAAGAGATGGCGCTTCACGCTGCCCGGGCTCACCCCGAGGGCCGCCGCCACCGCGAGCGTGGGCTGCTCCTCGATGTGGCGGAGCGCGAAGACCTCCTGCTGGCGCCGCGGCAGCGCGCGGAAGGCGGTCCAGATCCGCCGCCGCGTGTCCGCGCCGATCGCGACGTCGCTGGGCGCGGGGGTCAGCGCCACCAGGGGCACCTCGTCGAGGCGGACCCCGCGGAGACGGAAGCGCATCCAGCCGCCGGCCCGATGGCGGTCGCGACAGCCGTTGACCGCGACCCGGGTGAGCCAGGCGGCCCAGCTCGCCGGGACTTGCCCGAGCCGCTCGGCCTCGTGTGCTTTCAGAAAGACTTCCTGTACCACGTCGTCGGCCTCCTGCGGGTCGCCCAGGAGGAGGCGACACAGGCGCTGCAGCCGCCCGTAGTGGGCGGTGACCACCAGATCCTGCCGGGGGGCGGGCTCCACGTCCCTCTGACGGGCGTCTCGCCTCTTCTCATCAGTCCAGACGAACGAATCCGGCCGGGCGTTGACCTCGAGCGGTGGCGTCGACGGGGCCCGACCGGCTTCCCGGCTCAACCCCATCGACGCCAGGCGGGACGAGTTCCGGAACAGACGTATTAAAACCGCGCCATGTATGCTAAATTGAGCCTCCTAGCCGTGAAATGCGTGGCCGGAAAAGTCGAGGTCGGGGTGTGGCCAGCAAGGGTATCCAGGACCTGGTCGGACAGGTGATGATCGACAAGGAGTTCCTCGCCGAGCTCGTGCGCGAGCCGGCGCGGGTGCTGGCTACGTTCGATCTGACCCCGGAGGAGCTGGCCGCCATCATGCACGCTCTGGGCAGCACGTCCAACGTCTCCGACCTGGACCGGGCGCGCGCGCTCCAGAACGTCATGCTCAAGCGCTGGGCCACGTGATGCGGGTGCCCACGGGACGCCGCTGAGTGGCCAGCCTCCCCGAGATCGGCTTCCTGCGTCGGGTCCTGTACTTCAAGGACGTCGAAGAGCCGGTCCTTCTCGCGCTCTGGCCCAGCTTCCGTGAGCGGCGTCTCAAGAAGGGCGACGTGCTGTTCCGCGCGGGGGATCCGGGCGAGGAGCTGTTCCTGATCCGGGAGGGCAGCATCGTGGTCTCCAAGCCGGTCACCGGCCGGGTGGAGCAGGTGCTCTCCCGGCTCGCCTCCGGCGAGGTCTTCGGCGAGATGAGCGTCTTCGGCGACGAGCGGCGCCGCTCGGCCACCTGCCAGGCCGAGATCGACACCATGCTCTACAGCCTCGATCGCGACAGCCTCAACCGCTTCGTGACGGGCAGCCCGCTCGCGGCCGCCAAGTTCTTCCAGCAGATGGCGCAGGTCGCCTTCAAGCGGCTGCGCGACGCCTCCGACCTGGTGGCCGAAGTCACGCGCTGGGGGCTGGAGGCGACGGGCCTCGACATCGAGCACAAGTAGCGGGCCGAGACCTCGATCGTGAGCGAGGCCAGCGACAAGACGGCGGAAGGCAGGCCGAAGCGCACGCGCATCGAGCTGCTGGTGCGCGAGCAGGACGGCGCCGGCTTCGAGACGCGGAGGAGATCTCCAGCGCGGTCGCCTACCTCCACAGCCGGCCCCAGCGCATCCCGGACGCGGACTGGGAGATGGCGCGCCTGCCCTACGCGCCCCAGGGCGTCGTCACCTACGCGCTCAAGAACCGCCGCACCGAGCAGATCATCCAGATCAGCGAGACCGAGAAGTTCCTGTGGGCGCAGATGGACGGCCACGCCTCGCTCCAGGAGATCGCGACCTCGTACCTGCTCCAGTACGGCTCCTTCGATTTCGAGATCATCCCGACCCTGATCGTCAAGTTGCTGCGGGCCGACCTCCTGACGATGCGGCCGGTCTCGCGCCTGCGCGCGGTGCTGGCCCGCAACCGGCGCAACCCCGCGGCCCGGGCGATGGAGGGCACGCTCCACGCGCTCGAGCGCCTGACCGTGACGAGCCGGCGCTCGCACCAGTTCTTCGAGCGGATGTACCGCTACGGCGGCTTCCTGCTCTTCTCCCCGTGGGCCATCGCCGCGCTCGTGCTCATGGTGGGGCTCGGTGTCCACAGCGGGATCAAGATCTGGCACAACCTGAGCGAGGTGACGCACGGGCTCGCCAGCCACCCGCTCGTCGCCATCCTGCTCGTGAAGATCGTGTTCTGGCTCACCGTGATCAACCACCAGATCATCCACGCGCTGGCCTGCATCCACTACAAGCGGCGCGTGCGCGAGTTCGGCTTCACGATCCTGCACGGCTTCATCCCGACCTTCTACGCCGACGTGACCGACATCTTCATGGCCAGCCGCCGGGCCCGGATCGTCAACGCGGTGGCGGGGCCGCTCTTCCACCTCTTCCTGGGCGGCTTCTGCTTCTGGCTCGCCACCCTCCTCCAGCCCGGCCTGATCCAGGGCTTCATCGCGGCCTCCGCCATCCTCCAGATCCAGTCGTTCTTCATCAGCCTCTACCCGTTCTGCTTCCTGGAGATGGACGGCTACCACATCCTGGTCGAGATGGTCGGGGTGCCCACGCTGAACCACGACTCGGTGCGCTTCGTGCGCGAGTCCCTCTGGCGACGCGTGCGTAGCGCCACCCTCTCACCCGGCAGGAGACGATCTGCCTCACCTACTTCGTGCTCTCCTTCGTGTCGATCGCCGGGTTTGTGCTTTTGAACGTCTGGCTGCTCTCGAGTGCTGGTAAGTCTTAGGGCGCGGGGCTCCGGCTCCGCGGACGCTCGTCGCGGAGCCGCGAAGTCTCGTTCCGGCCCTATCGGGGCGCGCTACCCGCCGCCCCGAATGACCAGGGCGATCAGGCGCCCGACCGCTTCGCCCAGGGCCTCCGGCAGCTCGTCCGGCGCCTCCTCGAGCACGCGGCGCTGCTCGTCTTCGCTGAGCGCTTCGAGGCCGGGCCTGGGCCCGCTGGCGCACCTCGGGGCCGAGCAGGCGCGCGACCTCGAGCACGAAGCGCAGCGCCTGTTCGGCGCGCTCCTGCGGGGAGGCGGCGCCGGCCCGCGCGGCCGCGCCGGCCTCGCGCAGCCGCCGGCTCAGGCGCACCCGCTGGCCGTGCGCGCGGAGGAGGTCGCCCGGGACCGGCCCCCACTCCAGCTCGAGATCATCCGTGACCGCGGCGATGGCGGGCGCCAGCGCGGGCGCGCCCTCGCGCGCGATCAGCTCGGCGAGCGCCCCCCGCCAGATCGGGGGCAGCGGCGCCGGCGCCGCCGTGTCCACCGCCGGCTCGGGCGACTCGATGATCTCGCCGGCGGGATCGAGCACCAGCCGGTCCTCCAGCGGCCCGCCCAGGGCCCACAGCGAGCAGATGACCCGGTCGCCGTCGCTCCGGACCACGCGGGGCTCGCGCCGCCGGATGTCCTGCCAGTCGGTGCGGTAGAAGGCGGCGCCGGCGAGGTGTGACCTTCTCGATCTCGTGGCGGAGCTGCACGACCACCCCGGGCCGCACGTGCTGTGCCTCGAACGGAGCGGGATGCCAGTCGAGCGCGCCATCGGCGAGGAAGCGCTCGAGCGGCAGCCCCTCGCCCGCCGCGTAGCGAAAGCACTCGAGCAGGGCGGTGAAGAGCTGCTCGGTGGGGTAGGGCCCGCGATAGCGCACGGTGGCGACCCCATGGTCCTTCATGAGTCCCGCGATCAGGTTGAGCAGGGTGGTGCCGCCCCCCGGCGGCAACCGGCGCGGCTCGAAGAGCGGCGGGATGAAGTCGGGGCGCGCGTAGTCGAGCGACTGGAAGAGGGTGAGGGCTTCACGCGTCGTCCACGGCGCGTCGGACGCCATCAGCCAGACCCGATCCGAGCCGCCCCACGCCGGGTGCGTGTCCGCGCCCGGCTCGATGCCGAGCCAGCGGCCGTCGGGGAGGAGACACTTGGCCCACCCGAGCTCCCCGTCGTCGCGCCAGCGGCACGCGGCGATCAGATGCCCGCGGCGATCGAACTGGAGCAGCCGGCGCCGCGCGCGCCCCGGCGCGTAGGCGATCAGCGAGCCGGTGCGGCCCGCCGCGACCGGCGGGTCCGGATCGTCGAGCGCGGCCACGAGCCGCTCGACGCCTTCGGGGTCGAGGGCGACGATGTCGGGGCGCGCGAGCCAGGCGCGCAGGCGGGGCAGCGTGGCGCGGTCCAATATGACCGCTACTCTAGCACCGCCGCGCGCCGCGGTTGCCGGACCGCGGACCTGCGGATACAATGCGGCGCGTGAAGGTCCGGCCGATCGTGATGGGGATCGCGCTGTGGCTCGGCGCGTGCGCACCGGTCGTGGTGCCCATGCCGATCCAGCCGTTCCCGGACGTGCCGGTGCCCGCCGAGTGGACCCCGTACTCCGACGACTGGGCCATCATCCGAACCCAGAAGGTCACGGCGGCCCGCCTCATCTACTTCACGACGAGCGACGTGGAGACGACGCTGGCCACCGCGCGAGCCCTGCTGGCCAACGCGGGCTGGCAGGAGGCCCGGAGCGAGCGCTTCGTCAACGCGGAGAAGTTCCCCGGGATCTGGGCCGAGTTCTTCAAGGGTGACGACCTCTGCCGGCTGACCGTCATCGAGGGCTCAGGCGCGACCCACGTGGACTACACCCTGGCTCGCGTGAACCCCGGGACCTGATGGCGACGCCCGATCTCGGATGGATCCCGGCCACCGAGCTGGCCGCGCTCATCCGGGCCAAGAAGGTCTCGCCCGTCGAGGTGGTGGACGCGGTGCTGGCGCGTGTCGAGCGCCTCAATCCCACGCTCAACTGCTTCGCCGCGGTGACCGCGGAGGAAGCGCGCGACGCCGCGGTCGCCGCCGAGGTCACGGTGATGACCGGCGAGGAGCTCGGCCCGCTGCACGGCGTGCCGGTATCCATCAAGGACCTGCTCTTCACGCGGCGTGTGCCCACCACCGGCGGCTCGCGGCTCTTCATCGATCATGTGCCCGAGGAGGACGCGGTCTCGGTGGAGCGCTTGAAGGGCGCGGGCGCCATCATCATCGGCAAGACCACGACGCCCGAGTTCGGCCACAAGGCGGTGACGGAGAGCCCGCTCTTCGGGATCACCCGCAATCCCTGGAACCCGGCGCTCACGCCGGGCGGCTCGAGCGGCGGCGCGGGGGCGGCGGTGGCCGCGGGCCTCGGCCCCCTCGCGGTGGGCACCGACGGCGGCGGCTCCATCCGGATCCCCGCGTCGTTCTGCGGGATCTACGGGCTCAAGCCGTCCTTCGGCCGCGTGCCACAGAATCCGGGCTTTCCGCGGCTGGGAGACGCTCTCCCACACCGGGCCGCTGACCCGCACCGTCCGCGACGCGGCCCTCATGCTGGACGCGATCGCGGGCCCCGACGATCGCGACCGCCACTCGCTCCCCGCCGCCCCGCACGCGTTCCTGGCCGCCTGCGAGGGCGACATCGCGGGGCTCAGCGTGGCCTGGTCGCCCGATCTCGGCTACGCGCGCGTGGATCCGGAGGTGGCCGATCTGTGCGCGGCGGCGGCCGAGCGCTTCGAGAGCTTCGGCGGGCACGTGGAAGTCGTGTCCCCCTCCTGGGAGGATCCCGAGGAGACCTTCCGCGTCACCGTCGGCGCCGAGACGTGGAGCGCGTGGGGCGACCGGCTCGAGGCCGACGGCGAGCAGATGGACCGCTCGCTCCGGGCCCTGCTGCGCTTCGGCGCCGGCGTCACCGCCGCGCAATACCTCCGCGCGATGCGCGCGCCGCGGGGAGTTCTGGACGGAGGTGCAGCGGTTCCTCGCGCGCTTCGATCTGCTGATCACGCCCACGGTGGCGGTGCCCGCGTTCGAGGTCGGCAAGCCCGGGCTCAACGAGGTCAACGGCCAGCCGTCCTCGCCACTCGGCTGGACGCCGTTCTGCTTCCCGTTCAACCTCACCGGCCAGCCCGCCGCCACCGTCCCGGTCGGCTTCACGAGCGCGGGGCTGCCGGTGGGGCTGCAGATCGTCGGGCGCCGCCACGCCGATCACACCGTCCTGGCCGCGTCCGCCGCCTTCGAGGCCGCGCAGCCCTGGGCGGACCGCCGGCCGCCCGTCGACTGATCGCGCGCGTGCACTTCGCCCTCGTCTGCCTGGGCGGCGCGGTGGGAACCGGGGCCCGCTATCTCCTGGGCGGCCTCGCCACTCCGCTGGCTCGGCGGCGATTTCCCCACGGCACCCTGCTCGTCAACGTGGTCGGGTCGTTCTGCATCGGCCTGGTCCAGGAGCTGGCCTTCGGCTCGGCGGTGCTCCCGGAGAACGCGCGGGTGGTACTGGCGGTCGGAGTCCTGGGCGGCTTCACCACCTACTCGGCGTTCGCCTACGAGTCGCTGCGGCTGGCCGCCGCCGGCTCGTGGGGAGCGGCGGCTGCTCTACGTCGCGCTCACCACCGCGCTGTGCTTCGCGGCGTGCCTGCTGGGCATCGGGGCGGCCCGCCTGGTGGCCGGCTAGGGCTTCCGGGTAATTTCTTCCCCCGCTTCTCCGCCTCCATCACGCGGGCCCGGTGCTCGCGGAGCGCCTGATCGTACCGTCGCAGCATCGCATCCCGTTCGGCGTGGAACTGCAGCCGCTCCACCAGCATCCCGCCCAGGAACGCCACCGCCATCGCCACGACGAGGATCAGCGTCTGGAAGACCCGGCGGGCGCGGGCGGACTCGCGCGTCATGGCCGCTATGATAGCAAAGGCCCGCGGCAGGAATTCGCGGGTGGCGCGCTGGCTCCCGCGGCGACAATGGCAGGCCACCATGCGAAGACTCGCGCGAGGCACGAGCACGGCGGTCCTGGCGGCGCTGCTGATTCCTGGGCGCGGGCGCGGCGCGCGCGCAGGTGCAGACGCGATGGGTCGACGGCGATCTGCGCGTCGAGTGGACCGGCTCGGAGGATCGCCGCGGCCGTCCGGTGGTGAGCGGCTACGTCTACAACCAGCGGGCGGGCAGCTACGCGGTGAGCGTGCGGCTCCTCGTGGAAGCGCTCGACGGCTCGGGCCAGGTGGTCGGCTCGACCACCGGCTACGTCCTCGGCGACGTGCCCCCGTCGAACCGGTCCTATTTCGAGATCAAGGCTCCCGCGAAGGCGGCGAGCTATCGGGTCACGATCGCGTCATTTGCCTGGCGGGCCTACGGTGCCGGGGGAGGGTAGAGGATTCATGACGACACGTCGTCGGCGCCCGCTGGCGCTGTTCCCACTGGCCGTGTGGGCGATGCTGTGGGGCGCGCCGGGCGCGCCGGCCGTCGCCGCCGCGCCCGCGTCGGAGGACCCGTACCTGGCGGGCTACGCGGGCGCGGTGCTCGAGCGCGAGTTCAAGGTGCCCCGCCGCGCGGTGACGGTGGACAACGGCGTCCTCACGCTCGACGGCGCGCAGCTCGCGGGCACCGATCGCGTCGCGGTCGTGACGACGCTCTCGAACCTGCCCGGCGTGGTCCGCGTCGAGGTGCGGGAGGCGGCCGTCCGCGCGCCCGCGGTCGTGCCCGACGTGGCGCCGGCCGCGGTCTCGGCCCTGCCCACCGGGTTCCTGCCGGCCGGGCACCTCTTCCAGCCGCTGCTGGCGGATCCGCGGTGGCCGCACTTCTCGGCCTCGTACCGGTACTACCTGAACAACCGGGACCTGGAGCACGTGGGCGCGGTGAGCTTCGGCGAGACGATCCCGCTCATCCGGGGCAACGCGCTTCGCGGACAGCCAGTGGGAGGCGGGCATCCAGGCCGGCGTGTTCGCGCTCTTCCAGATGGACGCGCCGTCCAAGGACCTGCTCAACGCCGACTACTTCGCCTCGCTGTTCGGCACCTGGCGCCGCGGCGCGTTCTCCGCGCTCGGACGGATCTTCCACCAGAGCTCGCACCTGGGCGACGAGCTGCTGCTCCGCACGCGCCTCGAGCGCATCAACCTCACCTACGAGAGCGTGGATCTGAAGCTCTCCTACGATCTGCCGTGGGGCTTCCGGGTCTACGGCGGGGGCGGGTACCTGTTCGACCAGGAGCCCGAGAGCCTCAAGCCGTGGTCCGCGCAGGGCGGCGTGGAGTTCCGCAGCCCGTGGACGGTCGCGGCCGGCCGTGTGCGGCCGGTGGCGGCGGTGGACCTGCAATCGCGCGAGGAGAACAAGTGGAACCTCGACGTGTCGGTGCGCGGGGGCATCCAGCTCGAGAACGTGCGCGTGCTGGAGCGGAATCTCCAGCTCCTCGTCGAGTACTTCCACGGGAACTCGCCGGACGGGCAGTTCTACAAGCGGCGCGTCGACTACCTCGGGCTCGGCGCCCACTTCCACTTCTAGCCGTTCGCGCGGGCGGCGCGGGGAGGGCGGGGCCGGGGGCGCGGGGGGCGGGGGTGGGTCTCTGCCCACGACCGGCGTTGGGAGTCCGTCGTGGGTCCGGGCGGACGCACCCGACGGGAGTCTCCCAGATAGCAGCGGAGGACGTCGGCTCGGGTAGGCTTCCTGGCCGAGAAGGGGATCGGGGGTCAGCCAGTGAGCCCGACCCCGCGCTGGCCGCCGGCGCGGCGCGTAGCGGGACGGCAAGCCGCTCGCGGGAGTCGCGCCGCTCCGGTAGGTCGCGGTGCAGCCTACCGCCCGCGACGGGGTCCGGCCCGGGGAGTCGGCGCAAGCGCCTCGACGCTGAGCATGGCGCATTGTAAGATACCGGCATGCCACGCCTACGACGGATCATGCACGCCACGGATTTCTCGCGCGCTTCGACGGCCGCGCTCAAGCGCGCGGTCGCGATGGCCAAGGCCGATCGCGCTCAGCTCATCGTCGCGCACGTCATGACGCCGCCCTCGCTGGTGCTGCCGGGCGAGGGATACATCTCGCCCAGCCTCTACGAGGACCTCGAGGCCTCGGCGCGCGCCCAGGCGCAGAAGCGCCTCAACGCGATCGTGGCGGGGGCGAAGAAGGCGGGCGCGCGCGCCACCGGGCTCCTGCTCGAGGGCGTGCCGCACGAGCGCGTCGCGCGGGCGGCGCGGGCCAAGAAGGCCGACCTGCTCGTGATCGGCACCCATGGGCGCACCGGGCTCGCCAAGTTCTTCCTGGGCAGCGTGGCGACGCGGCTCGTCGCCAGCGTGTCGTGCCCGGTGCTGACCGTGCGGGGCCGGTGACCGCGGTGGGCAATCACCGCCGATTCGAAGATCAACGACGTGCTGGCGAAGCATCCCGGCACCGCGCCGGTGTTCACGCAAGGTCGGCGCCTCTACGTGGATCAGCGGAACGACCTCTACGCGCGCTTCCCCGGCCTGAGCGTCGGGGACTTCGCGCGCCAGAACGGCATGGATCCCGCCCCGCTCCTGGCCCAGCTCAACGCCCTCGCCGAGTCCGAAGCCTCGGCCCGCGCGTCCGGAGCCCACGGGGCCGACGAGTCGCGCGCCGGACAGTTCTCGTTGACGCTCGGCTACACGTGCAGCCATCGGCCGCGGGACGACGCGGCGCCCGAGAGCGTGTCCGTCGTCGCCGTGCAGTCGGCCCACGGCCCCGAGTAGCGCGCCTGAGCGCGGAGCAGCCGGTCTCGGGGGCCCCGCCGGCCTCGGACCGATCCCAGTGGGGCAAGGGGGCCGCGGCCCCCGAAGAGATCCGCTTCCTGCAGGGCCCGCAGCCCCGCAGCTTCGAGCTGGCCCGCGCCGTCCGCATCTTCTTCGAGTTCCTGCGGGGCTTCCGCGCGCTGCACTTCGTCGGGCCGTGCGTCACCGTGTTCGGCTCCGCCCGCTTCAAGGCCGACCATCCCTACTACGAGCTGGGCCGCGAGGTGGGCGCCCGGCTCGCGCGCCGCGGCTTCACGGTCATGACCGGCGGCGGGCCCGGCATCATGGAGGCGGCCAACCGCGGGGCCAAGGAGGTGGGCGGGCGCTCGATCGGCTGCAACATCGAGCTGCCGCACGAGCAGCACGCCGAATCCCTACGTCGACCGCTTCGTCACCTTCCGCCACTTCTACGTCCGCAAGGTCATGCTCGTGAAGTACTCCTACGCCTTCGTCGCGCTGCCCGGCGGCTTCGGCACGCTCGACGAGATGTTCGAGATCGCCACGCTCGTGCAGACCGGCAAGGTCCAGCGAGTTCCCCATCGTGCTGATGGGGCGCGAGTACTGGCGTCCGCTCACCGACTTCGTGCGCAACCGGCTGCTGGTGGAGGGCACCATCGATCCGGGCGACGAGCAGCGGCTGCAGGTGACGGATTCTCCGGAGGAAGCGGTGGACCTGGTGGCGGGCGTGGCGATGCGGCGCTTCGGCCTCGGCTATGGACCCCAGGCGCGCCGGCGCTGGTACCTCGGAGAGTAGGCCCGAATGCTTGACCCTCATGGCCCCCCTTGCTAGCGTAGCCCCGCCGCATGCCGACCACACGGCCGACCCAGAACTGGAGATCATCCATGAAGACCCGGCTCACCCGCCTGACCATTGCCTTTCTCTTGAGCATCATCGCGCGTCGGCCAGCCGTCGGCTGCGCTCGCCCAGACCCCGATCAAGATCGGCCTCGTGCAGGGCTTCACCGGGCCGTTCGAGGTCTACGCCAAGCAGGTGAAGCGCGGGTTCGAGCTGGGCCTCGACTACGCCACCGGGGGCAAGAAGGAGCTGCTCGGCCGCAAGATCGAGATCATCGAGGAGGACGACCAGCTCAAGCCGGACGTGGCGAAGCAGAAGGTCACCAAGCTCTACGCCGACGACAAGGTGGACCTGGTGGTGGGCACCACGTCGAGCGCGGCCGCCCTCGCGATCCTGCCGGTGGCCGCCGAGTTCAAGAAGGTCCTGATCGTGGAGCCCGCGGTGGCCGACAGCATCACGGGTGAGAACTGGAACCGCTACGTCTTCCGCACCGGGCGCAACTCGAGCCAGGACGCCATCGCCAACGCGCTGGCCGTCGCGAAGCCGGGCGTGGCCATCGCCACCATCGCCCAGGACTACGCCTTCGGCCGCGACGGGGTCGCCGCCTACAAGGCGGCGGTCGAGAAGGCGGGGGCCCAGGTCGTGCACGAGGAATACACGCCCACCACCGCCACCGACTTCACCGCGCCCATCCAGAAGATCATCGGCGCGCTCAAGGACAAGCCCGGCCCGAAGTACGTCTTCGTCATCTGGGCGGGCAAGGGCGGGCCGTTCGGGCAGCTCGTGGACAATCGCCTCGACAAGTACGGCATCACGCTGACCAGCGGCAGCAACGTCCTCGACGTCGCTCAAGGCGATGAAGGCCGGCAAGCTCGAGGGCATGGTGGGCGGGGCCTACTACTACTACGAGATCCCCAAGAACCCGGTGAACGACTGGCTGGTGCGCGAGCACATGAAGCGCTTCAACGAGCCGCCCGACTTCTTCACCTGCGGCGGCTTCGCGGCCGCGATGGCGGTGGTGGCGGGGATCCAGAAGGCGGGGGGCACCGACACCGAGAAGCTCATCGCCGCGATGGAAGGGCCTCGAGTTCCAGACGCCCAAGGGCAAGATGATCTTCCGGAAAGAGGACCACCAGGCGCTCCAGAGCATGTACTCCTTCAAGATGGTGTCGAAGCCGGACGTGGCGTGGCTGATCCCCTCGCTCGTGCGCGAGTTGACGCCTCCAGGAGACCGCGCCCCCGATCATGAACAAGCGATGACCGTGAGCTGCCGACGACGGCCGTCACCCACATCGCGCTCAAAGACGTCTCGCTCGCGGTCGCGGAGTGGCCCGGGCCCGCGAAGGGTCCGGCCATCGTCTGCGTCCACGGGCTGACCGCGAACCACACCTGCTGGGCGAGCGTGGCCGACGTGCTCTCGCCCGCCCACCGGCTGATCGCGTACGACCTTCGGGGACGGGGCGAGAGCGACAAGCCCGAGCACGGCTACAGCCTCATGCACCACAACGAGGACCTGCTGGGACTCCTCGATCACTTCGGTCTCAAGAGAGGCGGTGCTGGTCGGCCATTCCCTGGGCGCCCACATCGCGGTCCGCTTCGCGGCCACGCATCCGGAGCGGGTGGCGAAGCTCGTGCTGGTGGACGGCGGCATCGACGTGCGGTACGAGATCCTCGAATCGCTCCGCCCGGCCATCAACCGGCTCGGGGTCGAGTTCCCGTCGCTCGACATGTTCCTGGGCTTCGTGCGCATGCTGCCGATGTTCGAGGGGCGCTGGAACGACTACCTCGAGCGCTACTTCCGCTACGACGTCGAGGAATTGCCCGCGGGCACCGTCCGCTCGAAGGCCGCGCGCCACGCCATCGAGGAGGAGATCAGCAACCTCGAGCGAGAGCGGCTCTGGGTCCATCACCACCGGATCAAGGCGCCCACTCTGATCTTCCGCGCGCCCGACGGGCTGCTCACTCCCACCGACTGCCTGATGACGCAGGACGAGGCGGAGGCGATGGCCCACGCGATCCCGCGCGCCAAGCTGGTGGTGGTGCCCGGCACCAACCACTACACCGTGCTGCTCGGCCAGCACCCGAAGGTGAAGAACGCCCTCCGGGCCTTCCTCAAGGGGACATAGCGACGGCGTCACCCCCGATCGTCTCCGCCCGCGACCTCACCATTCGCTTCGGAGGCCACGTCGCGGTGGACCACGTCACCCTCGACGTGGCGCCGTTCACGCTCAAGTCCATCATCGGCCCCAACGGCGCGGGCAAGACCACCTTTTTCAACCTGCTGAGCGGGCAGTACCGGCCGACCGAGGGGCGGATCCTGTTCAAGGGCCGCGACATCACGAGCCGCGGGGCCGCCGCGCGGACGCGGCTCGGCATCGGCCGGTCCTTCCAGCTCACCAACATCTTCCCCACCCTCACCGTGCTCGAGAACGTGCGGCTCGCGGTGCAGGCGCATCGCGGGCTCGGCTTCACCGCCTGGCGCGACTACCGGAGCTTCCCGGATCTCGAGGACGCCGCGTACCGGCTGCTCGAGACGGTGCTGCTCGCGCCGAAGTGGGCGGCCCCGGCCGGCGCGCTCGCCCACGGCGAGAAGCGGAAGCTCGAGCTGGGCATCCTGCTCGCGCTCGGAGCCCGAGGTGCTGCTGCTGGACGAGCCGACCGCGGGCATGTCGCTCGAGGAGGTGCCGGCCATCATCGGGCTCATCGACGCCATCCGCGCCCGCCGGGACCGGACCATCCTGCTCGTCGAGCACAAGATCGACATGGTGATGGCGCTCTCCGACTCGATCGCGGTGCTGAAGGACGGGCGGCTCATCGCGGACGGCTCGCCTGCGGAGGTGAGCGCGAGCGCGGAGGTGCAGGCCGCGTATTTCGGGACCGCGCATGCCTGATCTGCTCGAGCTGGAGGACGTGCACACCGACATCGGGCAGCACCACATCCTGCAGGGCGTCTCGCTGCGGGTGCGCCCCGACGCGGTCACCGTGCTCCTCGGGCGCAACGGGGCGGGCAAGACCACCACGATGCGGACGATCATGGGCGTGCTGCGGCCGCGCCGGGGGACGGTGCGCTTCGACGGCCGTCCGATCCACGCGCTCGCCCCGCACGCCATCGCGCGGCTCGGCATCGGCTACGTGCCGGAGGGGCAGGGCATCTTCGCCACGCTCACGGTGGACGAGAACCTGCGGGTGGCGATGCTGGCCGAGACCGCGGAGAGCCGCGACCGCCTGCGGCGCGCGCTCACGCTCTTTCCCGACCTCGAGCGCTTCCGCCACGCCCGCGCGGGCACGCTCTCGGGTGGGCAGAAGCAGATGCTCGCCATCGCGCGTGCCTTCGTGAACCCCACGCGGCTCCTGCTGATCGACGAGCCCTCGAAGGGCCTGGCCCCCATCGTGATCGAGCACCTCATCGGCGCGCTCGCCGCCATGAAGGAGCACGCCACCGTGGTGCTCGTCGAGCAGAACTTCGCGATGGCGAGCCGCCTGGGCGACGACTGTTACGTGATGGACGATGGGCGCACCGTGCACGCGGGGCCGATGGCGGCGCTCGCCGCCGACCAGGCGCTCAAGCGGAGGTATCTCGGCGTATGAAGCGCGCGGTTCCCCCGCTGCTCGGCCTGGCCCTGCTGCTCCTCCCGCTCGCCGCGATCGAGCCCCGCACCTGGCTCACGCTCACGGTGGCCGGCCTCGCGATGGGGATGCTGATCTTCCTGGTCGCGGCCGGGCTCACCTTGATCTTCGGCCTCATGGACGTGCTCAACTTCGCGCACGGGGCGCTCTTCTCCTGGGGCGCCTACGCGGGCTTCAGCGTGGCGATCCTGGTCAACGGAGCTTGGGGCTGGGCCGCCTCCGAGTCCGTCCTCGCCAACGCGGGCCTGCTCCTCCTCGCGGTGGCGCGGCGCGGTGGTCGTGTCGTGCGCGCTCGGCATCGCGCTGGAGCGGGTGATCGTGCGGCCGGTCTACGGGCAGCATCTCTTCCAGATCCTGATCACGCTCGGGGCCACCATCGTGCTCGAGGAGCTGATCCGCATCGCGTGGGGGCCGAACGATCAGGTGATGCCGGTGCCGGTCACCTTCCGGGGCTCCTGGGACGTGGCCGACGTGGTGATCCTGCGCTTCCCGATCATCGCCATCGCGCTGGGGGTGTCCGTCTACGTGGGCATGTGGTGGCTGCTGCACCGCACGCGGGTGGGCCTGATCGTGCGGGCCGGAGTCGAGAACAACGAGATGGTGCAGGTGATGGGCCACGACGTCCATCGCTACTTCACCGCGGTCTTCGCGGCCGGCTCCGCGCTGGCCGGCGTGGGCGGGCTCATGTGGGGAATGTTCAGCCAGTCCATCCGCCCCGCGATGGGCGGCGAGCAGCTCATCTTCGCCTTCATCGTGGTGATCATCGGCGGGCTCGGCAGCGTCACCGGCTCGCTGGTCGGCGCGCTGCTCGTCGGCCTGTCCTACAACTACGTGGCGTTCCTCGTCCCCAAGGCGGCCATCGGCGTGACCATGGCCATCATGGTGCTGGTGCTGCTCGTGCGCCCCACCGGGCTCTACGGGACGGGCGAGTGACGCGCCCCGGCCGGGCGCACCCCGGTGCAGGCCGCGCGGGCGGCGGCGCGCCGCGGGCGCTGGCGGGAGCCGACCGCGTTCCTGCGTCTGGGCCTGCTGCTCGCGTGGGTCCTGTTGCCGACGCTCGCGCCCTCGTTCCAGACCCTCGACCTCGCGCTCAAGATCGCGCTCTTCGCCACGCTCGCCGCGAGCTTCGACGTGGTGATCGGCTACACCGGCATCGTGTCCTTCGGCCACGCGATGTTCTTCGGCTTCGGCGCCTACGCGGTGGCGCTCGCGGTGGGCAAGCTGGGCGCGCCCACCTACGGCCACGTGCTCCTGGGCTTCGTGGTCGGCATCGCGATCTCGGCCACCGTGGCCATCGTGATCGGCGCGTTCTCGCTGCGGGTCAAGGCGCTGTTCTTCGCCATGATCACGCTGGCCTTCGCCGAGTTCGCGCTCATCCTGGCCGTGCAGTGGAGCGCGCTCACCGGCGGCGAGGACGGGCTCTCGCCGAAGCTGCCGGGTGTCTTCGCGGCGGGCGCGTCCGGCCCCTTCGGGCTGAGCGGCCGGCTCGTCACCTACTACACGGTGCTCGTGGTGTGCCTGGGCTGCTTCCTGATGATGCGCCGCTTCGTGCACTCGCCGCTGGGCCGGACGCTGCAGGCCATCCGCGACAACGAGCTGCGGGCGGAGGCGCTCGGCTACCGCACGTTCGTCTTCCAGCTCGCGGCCTCGTCCTTCGGCAGCGTGATCGCGACGGTGCTCGGCGGCTGCTACACGCTGTGGGTGCGCTACGTGAACCCGGAGTCGGCGCTCGGCATCCCGATCATGCTCGACGTGCTGCTCATGGTGATCATCGGCGGCATCGGGACGCTGTACGGGGGCATCGTGGGCGCCGCCGTCCTCCTCACCGCGCGCACCCTGTTGCCCAATCTCCGCGGGCTGGGCGCGACCGTGTTCTCGGGGTCCGAGATCCTGCAGCGGCTCTCCGAGCGCTGGCTGCTCTACTTCGGCATCCTCTTCATCCTGGTCGTGTTCTTTTTTCCGAGAGGGGTGCTGGGGACCCTCCGGGAGGTCGCGGCCCGCCGCCGCGGGCCGGTCGGCCCGGAGGCGTGACCGCCTTTTTTGACGGGGTTTTAGGGTATGCTGTGACCGAAAATGCCCGCCCGAGATTACGATGCCATCGTGGTCGGGGCCAGCTTCGGCGGCCTCGCCGTCGCCCGCCAGCTCCGGGGAGAGGTACTGCTCCTCGATCGCAACGAGGTCGGCAGCGTGCAGACCTCCGCGTGCGGCACCCCGCTCTGGGTTCCCGAAGCCCTCGGCGTGTCCGCCAGCGTCTTGCAGGTGCACGACCGGCTCGAGATCCGCACGCCCACCCGCACGGTTCGCTACGATCTCTCGGCGGTCCCGTTCTGCACGTTCGACTACCGGGCCTTCTGCGAGGGGCTGCTGGCGCAGTGTCGTGCCCGCTTCCTGCGCACCTCGGTGACCGGCATCGAGGACGGGACGGTCGTTACCACCGCGGGACGGTTCACCGCGCCCGTGATCGTGGACTGCTCGGGCTGGCGGCGCGCGCTGGTCGGCGGCGCCGACGCTGAGCCCGCCCGGCATTCCTTCGGACTCGAGACCCACACCACCCTCCAGGACGAGGGCCTGACCTTCCTGCTCGATCGCCGCCTCATCCCGCAGGGCCTGGGCTGGATCTTTCCCGTCGGCCACGGCAGCCTGGTCGGCCTCGGGTCCTACGCCGGCCGGTCGAAGCTCAAGCCCGCGCTCGATCGGCTGCTGAAGGATCACGGCACGGCGGCCGGCTCGTATCACGGCACCTACTTCCCGAACCGGCCGCTCCGCTCCACGGTGGGCCGCGTGTTCGCGGTCGGCGACGCGGCCGGGCAGTGCCTGCCGCTCACCGCGGAAGGCATCCGCCCCGCGCTCTACTTCGGCGGCGAGTGCGGCCGCATCGTCCAGCGCGTGCTCGATGGGGCCGTGTCGCTCGAGGCCGGGCTCGAGGCCTACCAGCGCCTCGTCGCGTGCTACCGCCGGCCCTACCGCGTGCTGCAGCTCGCCCAGTGGATGGCCGCCCACACGCCCACGCGCTGGTTCGCGATGCTCACCCAGCTCGCGGCGATGCAGCCGTTCCTCCCGCGCTGGTGGCCGCGCTACGGCCGGTTCGGGCGGCCTGGCTCGTCGGGCGTGCCCGCGGCCACCTGACCTAGGAGGCCGAGGGCCTGATGGCCGGGGTGTCAATGGGGACGCTCGGATGAGCCGGCGCACGCGCTGGGGTATCATCATCGGCGTCGCGGGGCTGATCATCGCCGGCTGCGTCTGGCTCGTGGTGACGAACGCGCCCATCTACCAGTTCATCGTCCGGCTGTACGTGGACAAGATCTTCCTGAAGAAGACGCTGCGGGAATGGGGTGTCCTCGCGCCGGTCATCTTCATCGCGCTCCAGGCCCTGCAGGTCATCGTGTCGCCGATCCCGGGCGAGGCGACCGGCATCCTCGGCGGCTATCTCTTCGGGCAGTGGCTGGGGCTGCTCTACTCCACCATCGGCCTCACCCTGGGCTCCGTCGGGGCCTTCGCGATCGGCCGCTGGCTCGGCGCCCACTACGTGAAGAACCTGGTGAGCCCGGAGACCTGGAACCGGCTCGGTTTCATCGTCGAGGCCGAGGGTGCGGTCCTGTGCTTCATCGTCTACCTGATCCCGGGATTGCCGAAGGACATCGTCTGCTATCTCTTCGGGATCAGCCCGATGCCGCTCTGGGTGTTCGCGCTGGTCTCGGGACTCGGGCGCATCCCCGGCACCTGGGTGCTCTCGGCCCAGGGGGCGCATACCGCGGCCGGGGACTACATGCAGGCCATCCTGGTCAGCGCGGTCGCGGTGGCGGTGGCCCTGCCGCTGTACTACTACCGCCACCGGATCATGGTCTGGTTCCACGGGCGCAGCGTGGCCCGCGGTGAGGGGCCCAACGGGGAGCTTGACAGCGAGAAGCGGGACTCGTAGACTCGCTCCACTTTGGAGGACTTCGAGCCAGTGAGCACGACGGGCACCGGGACGACGACGCGCCAACACCACGCGTGGCGGGCGTATTTTTACTTTCCCACCGTCCGCCTACTGGCTCCCATGAGCTGAACGAAAGGGAGCCACGGGCGGACGAGCCGCCCGTGGCGCCAGCTAGAAGATAAACGCCGCGGGCCAACAGCCCGCGGCGTTTCTGTTTCCAAACGCGAGAAGAGCGCAGCCAAACAGGAGGAGTCACATGATCATCGTACTCAGGTCCGGTATCAGCGACGCCGACGTGAACGACGTGTGCCGCCGCATCACCGAGATGGGCTACGGCCCCCACGTCATCCGCGGCGAGTTCAAGACCATCGTGGCCGCGGTCGGCGAGGAGCGCGGCCGGCCCGACCTGCGCCTGCTCGAGGCGCTGGAGACCGTCGAGTCGGTCATGCCCGTGCAGCAGCCGTTCAAGCTGGCCAGCCGCGAAGTGCGCCGCGAGTCGAGCGAGGTGCGCATCAACGGGGTCACGGTGGGCGGCCGCGACGTGGTGGTGATGGCGGGGCCCTGCTCGGTCGAATCCGAGGCGCAGATGCTCGAGGTGGCGGAGGCGGTCAAGGAATCGGGCGCCAAGATTCTGAGAGGCGGAGCCTACAAGCCGCGCACCTCGCCCTACGCCTTCCAGGGGCTGAAGGAGCAGGGGCTCCGCTACCTGGCGGAGGCGCGCAAGCGCACCGGCCTGCCGGTGGTCACCGAGGTGCTCGAGACCGAGAGCGTGGAGGTGGTGGCGGAGTACAGCGACATCCTCCAGATCGGGGCGCGGAACATCCAGAACTTCTCCCTGCTCCGCCGGGTCGGCGAGATCGGCAAGCCGGTGCTGCTCAAGCGCGGCATGGCCACCACGATCCAGGAGTTCCTGCTCTCGGCCGAGTACATCCTCGCCGCGGGCAATCCCAACGTGATCCTCTGCGAGCGCGGCATCCGTACCTTCGAGCCCGCCACGCGGTTCACGCTGGACCTGAACGCGGTGCCGGTGCTCAAGAAGCTCTGCCACCTGCCGGTGGTGGTGGATCCCTCGCACGGCACCGGGCACTGGGACCTGGTGGCCCCGATGGCCAAGGCCGCGGTGGCGTGCGGGGCGGACGGGCTCATCATCGAGGTGCACCCGCGGCCGGAAGAAGCGCTGTCGGACGGGCCGCAGTCGCTCAAGCCGTCGAAGTTCGCCCAGCTCATGCGCGAGCTCCGGCCGGTGGCGGAGGCGGTGGGGCGGGGGCTCTAGGCGGCGGTCAGGCGGCGGCGTTCGCCGCGGCGGTGAGGTCGAGCGTCTCGCGGACGCGCAGGACCAGGGCGGCGGGCGTGAACGGCTTCTGCAGGAAGGCGGTGCCGGCGGCCAGCACCCCGTGGCGGATGACCGCGTCGTCGGTGTAGCCCGACATGTACAGCACGCTCAGCTCGGGCCGTAGCGGAGCCAGGCGCTCGGCCAGCTCGCGGCCGCTCATGCGGGGCATGACCACGTCGGTGAGCAGCATGTCGAGCGGGCCCTGGTGCCGCTCGCAGAGCAGGAGGGCCTCGGCGCCGTTGCGCGCCTCGAGCACCGTGTAGCCGCTGGCCCGGAGGATGTCGCGCGCGAGCTCGCGCACGCCCTCCTCGTCCTCCACCAGGAGGATGGTCTCGGTGCCCCCCGCGGCCGCGGCCGGCCGCGCGCTCCGGTCCACCGTCACCGCCGCCGCGTCGAGCCGCGGGAGGTAGATGCGGAAGGTGGTGCCCTGGCCCGGCTCGCTGTCCACCTCGATGTAGCCGCCGCTCTGCTTGACGATCCCGTACACGGTGGCCAGGCCCAGGCCGGTGCCCTTGCCCTGCTCCTTGGTCGTGAAGAACGGTTCGAAGATCTGGGCCTGGATCTCGCGCGGCGATGCCGGTGCCGGTATCGGAGACCGCGAGCATGACGTGGGATCCCGGCCGCGCGCCCACGTGCCGCCGCACGTACTCGTCGTCGAGCTCCACGTTCGCGGTCTCGAGGATGAGGCGGCCGCCCTGGGGCATGGCGTCGCGCGCGTTGACCGCCAGGTTCATGACCACCTGCTCGATCTGGCCGCGGTCGGCCTTCACGCGGCCGAGCCCCGGCGTCGGCGTGGTCAGGAGCGCGATGTCCTCGCCGATCAGGCGCCCGAGCAGGTCCTTCATGTCCGTGGTCACCGCGCTCAGGTCGAGGACGACGGGCTCGAGCACCTGCTTGCGGCTGAAGGCGAGGAGCTGGCGCGTCAGGTCGGCCGCGCGGCCGGCGGTGCGCTGGATCAGCTCGATGCCGCGCCGCATCGGGTCCTCGCGGCTTCAGCGGGTGCAGCAGGATGTCGGTGCGCCCGAGGATGACGGTGAGCAGGTTGTTGAAGTCGTGCGCGACCCCGCCCGCGAGGCGGCCGATCGCGTCCATCTTCTGGGCCTGCTCGAGCTGGCCCTGGGTCTCGGCCAGCTCGTCGTAGGCGCGCCGGGACTCGAGGAGCAGGCGGCTGTTCTCGAGCGCGATCGCGGCGTGGGAGGCGAAGGCGGTGGCGATGGCCATGTCCTCCGCCGTGAAGCCCTCCTCGCGGGTGGTGAGGAAGCTCAGCACGCCGACCACGCGGTCGCCGATCTTGGCCGGCACCATGAGGAGCCCGCGGTAGCCGAAGAGCCGCATCGAGGCCGCGTGCTCGGGGTCCAGGTCGGGATGGTTGGCGGGGTCCCGGAGCATCAGGGCCCGGCCGGTGCTCGCGACGCGGCCGTCCAGGCTCTCGCCGATCTTGATCCGCGGCTTCACCGGCATGTGCTTGCCGCCGTCGAGCGTGCCCGCGACGACCAGCTCGTCGCCGTCCACCAGGCGGAAGCCCACCCAGTCGGTGTTGACGAGGCGCCCGCACGCGTCGGCGATGCGCCCGAGGAGGGAGTCGAGCTCCTGCATCCGGGACAGGTCGCCGCTGATCTCGACGAGGCTCTCCAGCCGGGCCTCGCGGGTGCGGGCATCGTGCAGGGCCTGCTCGAGGCTGGCCGCCATCGAGTTGAAGGCGCGCACGGTGGGCGCCATCTCGCTCAGCCGGGTCTCGGGCATCCGGGTGGTGAGATCACCGCTCCCGAGCCGCGCCGCGCTCTCGGCGAGGGCGCGCACCGGGCGAAGGCCGACGAGCAGGATCACGTGGGTGAGGCCGAGCAGGGTCACCAGCAGCACGCCGGTGACCGCGATCATGGTGCGGATCTCGGCCCAGAGCTCGCTCTCCAGGCTCTGTACCGAGGGGGTGACCGCGAGGATGCCGTAGACGACCGGCGCCGCCGCGATCGGCACACGATGCTCCTCGAGGGTCAGCGGCACCAGGTGCTTGACCCAGCGGGGCGCCCCGGAGCGGCGAAGATTATCCGGGGAGGCGTCGAAGATGAGCCGGGTCCCGTCGGCCTCGTAGAGGGTGACCAGGCTCCACACCGAGTCCGCGTTCAGGTTCCGCAGCGTCTGCTCCGCGCGCGCGAGGTCGCCGACCACGAGCGAGTCGAGCAGCAACGGGCCCGCCGCGGTGGCGAGCCGCTCGGTCTGCTCGCTCAGCCGCACCCGGGCCGCGTTGCTCCGATCGCGCAGGTTGACCGCGAGGCCGCTCAGCGTGACGACGACGATCGCCACGCTCGAGAAGCCGAGGAGCAGGGTGCGGAGGCTGGACTTCACTGGCCGATGAGCCGGTACACGCGGCGGACGCCGTCGTAGTCGCGATCGCCCGCCGGCTCGAAGCCCTTGGACTTGGCCGTGGCGAGGACGGGCGCCGCATTGGGATCGCCGCTCATCCCGAGCAGGGCGCGGCGGACGCGCTCCACCGTGGCCGCGGGCACGCGGGGATGCGCGATCACCGCGAGGTCGGGAAAGCCCTCGGACACGTAGATCTCGCGGAACTGCACGTGCTCACGCTCCGCGTACTGGCTGAGGAACCGCGAGTTGACCGCTCCCGCCTCGACGCGCTTCGCCTTGACCTGCGCGAGCGTGCCTTCCTGGTTGCCGCCGAACATCTGCTCGACGCGCACGCCCGCCCGCTTGAGGGCCACGAGCGGGACCGCGTAGCCGACGAAGGCGTCCGTGGACGGGAAGGACACCCGCTTGCCGTCCAGCTCGTGCAGGTGCTGGATCGGGCTGTCCGCCGGCACCGCGATGACCGCGCGGATCGGCTCGCCCGCCCAGCGGGCGATCACCTTGAAGCCGATGGTGTCGAACTCCGACTGGAAGTTGTGATTCGTGAAGACGAAGTCGAACTCCCCGCGGGCCATCATCGCGTTGGTGTCCTGCACGGTCCGGCCCATCTTGAGCTGGAGCGGCACGCCGCTCACCGTGCCCGCATAGTGCAGGATCGGGTTCCAGCGCTCCGCGGTCAGCGCCGGGCTCTGCTGGTTCAGCACCCCGAACGCGAGCGGCTGTGGCTGCTGGGCGGACGGGGAGGTGGCCAGCAGGAGCAGGACGGCCACCGCGACGGGCAGTTTGGTCAGGAGTCTCATGGCCTTGGGGGTCCTCTTGCTTTCCAGGGTCGTGCCAAGTCGTGAACGGTGCAAAGGCGTGAAATTCTTGCGTTAAGAGATGGCGGTTCCGGGTGGGGACCGCGCAAGGCCGCCGCCGCGTGTCACCAGACGGACACAATTCGTCATGAAGTTCGCGATAACGAAGGGGGAGGCCGCTGCCGCCCCGTCCCGCGGACGGCGGGCGGGCATGCCATAATTGACCGCGTGAAGTGGAGGATTCGGCTCCCCAAGGACCGGGCCCAACGCACGCTGGCTCTGGCCATCGTGACGTCGGTGCTGTTTCACCTGTTCCTGATCGTGCCCTTCGTCGTGATCCCGGGGTTCCTGCAGCCGGCGCAGTTCAGCAAGCGCGGGGAGCCGCTGCTGGTGGACATCACCCCCGATCGGCCGGAGGAGAAGGCCCCGCTCGGCAACCCGTCGCGACCGGTGACGCCACCTGAAGTGCGCGATCGGCCGCCCAGCCCGCCGGCCAGACCGCCCGCGCCACCACCCCGCGCGGCCGAGGCGCCGCGAGCGCCCGCTCCGCGCCCGACCCCGCCCGCTCCCGCGCCGCCGCAGGCCGTCGCCAAGGCGGACCCCACGCCCGAGCCCATGGTCAAGACGCCGGAGCCGCGGCCCGCGGCGCCCGACACGCAGCCGTCACAGACCGCGCCGAGCCAGCCCGCCGTGTCCGCACCGCCGGCGGCGCCCCAGGTCGCGGTCGCGCGTCCGCTGGACAGCATGCGGCGGCAGCCCGGGGGCGGTGGGGGGCTCACCGGCGGCGGCCGGGGCGGTGTGGAGGGCGAGCCGATCCCGCTCGATACGCCGGAGCCGAAGTATCAGGACTACTTCAACAAGATCCGGGAGCGGATCAAGGCCAACTGGATCTATCCGCGCCAGGCCGGGGACCGGGGGATCGAGGGCGAGCTGCTGATCGAGTTCCACATCGCCAAGGACGGCCGCCTCTCGCACATCGAGCTGCGCCATTCCTCGGGCACCACCATCCTCGACGATGCCGCGCTCACCGCCGTCAAGCTGGCGCAGCCGTTCCCGCCGGTGCCCGACGACGATCGCCAAGCAGACGCTCGCGATCAACGGTCAGTTCAAGTACCAGATCGTGAGCGGCCTCGTGAACCAGTTCCTCCGCTAGCTCCCTGAAGCCGCCCGTCCGCCTCTTCTCGTTGGCCCTGCTGGCGCTGATCGTCTGCGCGGGCTGCGCGGAGACGCGCTGCGCGGATCGCCCGCCGGTCCGCATCCAGCTCCTGCTCGTCAACGACGTCTACGTGCTCGAGCCGGTGGCCGGCCGCGGCGGGCTCGCCCGCGTGGCGACGCTGGTGCGCGAGCTGCGCCGCCAGACCCCCCACACGCTCTTCGCCCTGGCCGGGGACACGCTCTCGCCGTCGCTGCTCTCGACGCTGCGGCAGGGGGCGCAGATGATCGAGGGCTGGAACGCGGTGGGGCTCGACGTCGCCACCTTCGGCAACCACGAGTTCGATTTCGGGGCCGCGGTGCTGGCCCGGCGCGTGAGCGAGTCGCGCTTCCCGTGGCTGTCGGCCAACGTGCTCGATCGCGCCACCGGGCAGCCGTTCGGCGGCGCCGAGCGCGGGCGCGCGTGGGACTTCGACGGGGTGCGCGTCGGCGTCGTCGGGCTCACCACGCCCGAGGCGGCGCGCACGTCCAATCCCGGCGCGGGCCTGCGCTTCGACGACCCGCTCGCGGCGGGCCGCGCCGCCTTCGCCGCGCTCGGGCCGCTGGATCTGCGCGTGGCGGTGACGCACCTGCCGCTCCGCCAGGACCGCGAGCTGGCCGCCGCGGTGGCGCGTGGACGCGATCCTGGGCGGGCACGACCACGATCCCATGCTGCACGAGGAGGGCCGGGCCGTGATCGTCAAGGCCGGCTCCGACGCGCTGAACGTGGGCCAGGTCGAGTACGAGGTCCGCTGCGGCGCGGTGATCGCCCGCCGCCAGCGCTTGATCCCGGTGGACGAGCGCCTGGCCGAGGCCGCCGACATCGTCGCCCTCGTGCGGCAGCAGGCCGCGCTGCTGGCGCGGGAGCTCGACGTGGAGGTGGGGCGCACCCTGGTGGCCCTCGACGCGCGGGAGAGCCTGACGCGCCGCGAGGAGACGCCGCTCGGCCGGTTCCTCGCGGGGCTGCTGCGCAATCGCATGGGCGCCCAGGTGGGGCTGCTCAACAGCGGGGCCATTCGCGGCAACCGGGTGATCCCGCCGGGCCCCATCACGAAGAAGGACGTCCGCGAGCTGCTGCCCTTCAGCCAACACGGTGACGCTGCTCGAGGTGACGGGGGTGGCCCTCCGGGCCGCGCTCGAGCGCTCGGTGGACGAGCTGCCGCGGCCCACCGGCCATTTTCTCCAGACCGCCGGGATCCAGATGACCGTGGACCCGACCCGGCCTCCCGGCCAGCGGGTCGGGGCGATCGTGATCGAGGGGCGGCCACTCGACCCGGCCGGCCTCTACCGGGTGGCGGTGCCCGACTACCTGGCCCGGGGGCAGGACGGCTACTCGATGCTGGCGGCCTCCCGGGTCCTCCTGGCGCCGGAAGACGGTCCGGGCCTCATCGAGACGGTCCTGGACGGGCTGGCCGCGGGCCGTTCCCCTTGACGGGGAAGGCCGCGGCCGGTAGTGTATTCAATGCTTTCGGGGCGTAGGCTCGTAGCTCAGTGGGAGAGCGCTACCTTGACACGGTAGAGGTCGGCGGTTCGAAACCGCCCGAGCCTACCATTTCGTTTCACGGCAGCACCTTTGGGGGTGCGCATCGCTAGCTGGTCGCGCGTGAGCGAGTGAGGGAGTTGCGAGCATCACCGGGCGCAGCCCTGTGATGCTTTGTTGTCTCTAGAAACAGGGGAATCATGGCCGAATCGTCTGAAGAAGCGCGGCACCTGGAGTTCGCGGGGGAGTTCGACTGCCTCCCCGAGCCCCTGCCCACCCTGCGCCATTCCACGTCCCACGTGATGGCCCAGGCGGTGAAGCGGCTCTTCCCCGAGGTGAAGGTGGCCATCGGCCCGGCCATCGAGGACGGGTTCTACTACGACTTCCTGAAGGCGACCCCGTTCACCCCGGAGGACCTCGAGCGCATCGAGCAGGTGATGCGCGAGATCGTGAAGAGCGACCTCCCCTTCATCCGAGAAGACATGCCGCGGGAGAAGGCCATCACCTTCTTCGAGGAGCGGGGCGAGCCGTTCAAGGTCGAGATCCTGCGCGGCATCGAGGCGCCGACGGTCTCGATCTACCGGCAGGGCGATTTCCTCGACCTCTGCCGCGGGCCCCACGTCACGTCGACCGGCCAGCTCAAGGCCTTCAAGCTGCTCTCGAGCTCCGGCGCCTACTGGCGCGGGGACGAGAAGAACCCGATGCTGCAGCGGATCTACGGGACGGCCTGGCTCACCCAGGAGGAGCTGGACAAGCACGTCTGGCGGCTCGAGGAAGCGAAGAAGCGCGATCACCGCAAGCTCGGGCGCGAGCTCGACCTGTTCGACTTCTTCGACATCGCGCCGGGCGCGCCGTTCTGGCTGCCCGGCGGGATGATCCTGGTGCGCGAGCTGGAGAAGTTCGCCCGCGAGTCGCTCGACGCGCGCGGCTACCAGGAGATCGCCACCCCGCTGCTCGTGAACAAGAAGCTCTGGGAGCAGTCCGGGCACTGGGACCTCTACCAGGACAACATGTTCAAGTTCGAGGTCGAGGACGAGGTCTTCAGCCTCAAGCCCATGAACTGCCCGGAGTCCGCCCTCGTCTACAAGCGGGCGCTCCGCTCCTACCGCGATCTGCCCATCCGCTACTCGGAGATGGGGCGCGACCACCGCAACGAGCGCTCCGGCGCGCTGTCCGGGCTGGTGCGGGTGCGCCAGTTCACCCAGGACGACGCGCACCTCTACTGCCGGCCGGAACAGGTCCAGTCCGAGATCACGGACCTCCTCCAGCTGGTGCGCGAGTGGTACGCCACCTTCAACCTGCAGCCCTCGTACCGGCTCGCCACGCGGCCGCCCGACAAGCTCGGGACCGAGCAGCAGTGGGACCAGGCGGAGGACGCGCTCCACCAGGCTCTGCGCGCGAACGATCTCGTCTCCGATCTGGACAAGGGCGGCGGCGCCTTCTACGGGCCCAAGATCGACATCGACGTGGAGGACGCGCTGGGGCGGCAGTGGCAGCTCGCCACCATCCAGGTGGACCTCACGATGCTGCCCGAGCGCATGCAGTGCGAGTACATCGACACGGACGGGCAGGCCAAGCGGCCGGTGGTGATCCACCGCGCGATCTTCGGCTCCTACGAGCGCTTCGTGGCGATCCTGACCGAGCACTTCGCGGGCGCCTTCCCGACCTGGCTGGCCCCGGTGCAGGCCCGCGTGCTCCCGATCAGCGAGAAGCACGCCGAGTACGGGCGGAAGGTCTTCGCGGCCCTCCGCGCCGCGCGCATCCGCGCCGAGCTCGACGATCGCAACGAGAAGCTGGGCTACCGCATCCGCGACGCCCAGATGCGCAAGGTGCCGTACATGCTGGTCGTGGGAGAGCGCGAGGCCCAGAGCGGCGCGGCCAGCCTGCGCCGCCGCACGGGCGAAGACGTGGGCGCGGTGCCGGTGGAGCGCATCGTGGCCGAGCTCATCGCCGAGATCGGAAGTCGTTCCGCCACCCTCACCGTGGGTCACGCCGGCTGAGCCGGCCCCGCACCCCAAGGAGCGCGCCATCCAGTCAAAGGACATCCGGATCAATGAAGGCATTCGGGTGAGGGAAGTGCGGGTGGTGTCGGCCGACGGCGAGCAGCTCGGGATCCTGCCGATCGCGCAGGCGCTGGAGCTGGCCCGGCAGCGGGAGATGGATCTGGTGGAGGTGGCCGCGGAGGCGCAGCCGCCGGTGTGCCGGATCATGGATTTCGGCAAGTACAAGTACATGCAGGCGCGGCGGCAGAAGGACGCGCGCAAGAAGCAGACGATCATCCAGGTGAAGGAAGTGAAGCTCGGACCCAAGACCGACACGCACGATTTCGACTTCAAGGCCAAGCACGTGCGGCGGTTCCTGGAGGAAGGCAACAAGGCCAAGGTGACGGTGCGCTTCAAGGGCCGCGAGATGGCGCACACCGAGCTCGGCTGGAAGATGCTCAACAAGATGGTGGAGGGCATGCAGGACATCGCGGTCATCGAGAACCATCCCCGGATGGAAGGCCGCATGCTCAGCATGATCCTCTCGCCGAAACCACACTAGGAGCACGTCGATGCCGAAGATGAAGACGAAGCGGGCGGCGGCCAAGCGGTTCAAGGCCACCGGCACCGGCCGGCTCAAGCGCAACCGCGGCTGGAAGCGGCACAAGCTCGAGGCCAAGTCCCCCAAGCGCAGGCGGCGCCTGGGGAAGGCGGTCCTGGTCGCGAAGGTGGACGAGCCGCGCATCAAGCGTCTGGTTCCGTACCTCTAAGGAGAAGAACTCATGCCACGGGCAAAGGGCGGGGCCAAGACCCGCCAGCGCAGGAAGAAGGTCCTCAAGCAGGCGAAGGGGTATTTCGGCGGACGGCGCAAGCTCTTCCGCCCGGCCTCGGAGACGGTGCTGCGCGCCGGCGCCTTCGCCTACCGGGGACGCAAGCAGAAGAAGCGGCGGGCGCGGGCGCTCTGGATCATCCGGGTGAACGCGGCGTGCCGGCAGGTCGGGCTGTCGTACTCCGTCTTCATGGCGGGGCTCAAGAAGGCCGGCATCGCGCTGGATCGCAAGATCCTCGCCGAGCTGGCCGTATCCGATCCGACGGCCTTCGCCAAGCTGGCCGAGACGGCTCGCGCCCAGCGCGCCTGAGCGTGGCGGGGGACCCGCGGGTCCAGGAAGTCCTCGACCGGGCCCTGGCGGAGGTCGCCGGGGCCCGCTCCACGTCCGACCTCGAGCAGGTGCGGGTGCGCGTGCTCGGCCGCTCGGGCCAGCTCACCACGCTCCTGCGCTCGCTCGGCGCCGTCCCGGCCGCGGAGCGCCCGAAGATCGGCGAGCAGACCAATCAGGCCAAGGCAGAGGTCGAGGCCGCCATCGCGCAGCGGCTCGAGGGGCTCAAGGCGGAAGAGCGTCGCCTCACCCGGCAGGCCGATCGCCCCGATCTCACGCTGCCCGGCCGCCGCCCGGCTCCGGGCCCGGTGCATCCGATCACCCGGGTCACCGAGGAGATCATCGAGGTCTTCGAGGGGCTGGGCTTCTCGGTGGCGGAAGGGCCGGAGGTGGAGTCGGACTACTACAACTTCGCGGCGCTGAATTTCCCCGACGATCACCCCGCGCGGGACATGCAGGACACCTTCCACATCGGGCCCGACACGCTCCTGCGCACGCACACCTCCCCGGTGCAGATCCGCACCATGAAGGCGCAGCCGCCGCCGGTGCGGATCATCTGCCTGGGCAAGGTCTACCGGCGCGACATCCTCGACGCGACCCACTCGCCGATGTTCCACCAGGTGGAAGGCCTCGCGGTGGACAAGCACATCACGATGGCGGATCTGAAGGCCACGCTCCAGCTCTTCGCCCGGGAGATGTTCGGGCCCAGGTCCACCGTGCGCTTCCGCCCCTCGTTCTTCCCGTTCACCGAGCCGTCCGCCGAGGTGGACGTGCGCTGCTTCAAGTGCGGCGGCGACGGCTGTCGCTTCTGCAAGGAGTCGGGGTGGCTCGAGATCCTGGGCTCGGGCATGGTCCATCCCAACGTGCTCCGCAACGTGGGCTACGACCCCGAGGAAGTCACCGGGTGGGCCTTCGGCATGGGGATCGACCGCATCGCCCTGCTCAAGTACGAGATCGACGACATCCGGCTCTTCTTCGACAACGATCTGCGCTTCCTGCAGCAGTTCGCCGGCCTGCCCGGGCGATGAAGATCTCGTTCCGCTGGCTGAAGGAGTTCGTGGAGACCGAGCTCGACGCGCGCGCGGTGGCCGACCGCCTGACCAACGCGGGGATCGGCGTGGAGCAGATCGCCCCGGTGGTGGAAGGCCTCGCCGGCGTGGTCGTGGGCGAGATCGAGGCGATCGAGCGGGACCTGGGCGTGAGCGCGGCCGGCCACCACAACCAGCTCGTGCGGGTGGCGCTGCCCGACCGCCGCTACTCGGTGGTCTGCGGCGCGCCCAACGCGGCGGCGGGGGTGCGCGCGGCGTTCGCGCCGCCGGGCGCGCGGCTGCCCGGACTGGGCGAGGTGAAGGCGGCCAAGATCCGCGGGGTCGTCTCGGAAGGCATCCTGTGCTCGGAGAAGGAGCTGGGGATCAGCGACGATCACAGCGGGCTCCTGCTGCTGCCCGCGGAGGCCCCGCTCGGCGCCGACCTCGTGCGCTACCTGGGCCTGGACGACTGGATCCTCGACGTCGAGATCACTCCGAACCGGCCGGACGCGCTCTCGGTGGTCGGGGTGGCCCGCGAGGTCGCCGCGCTCACCGGCGCCCCGTTCCGCTTCCCCAAGGTGCTGGTCACCGAGGGCGAGCCGGAGGCTTCCGCGCTCGCCGCGCTCGACATCCAGGCGCCCGATCTGTGCCCGCGCTTCTGCGCGCGCGTGATCACCGGGCTCACCGTGAAGCCGTCGCCGCCGTGGCTGGCCCAGCGCCTGCGCGCGGTGGGTCTGCGGCCCATCAACAACCTGGTGGACGTGACCAACTACATCATGTGGGAGATGGGCCAGCCGCTCCACGCCTTCGACCGGGACACGCTGGCCCAGCACACGGTCGTGGTGCGGCGCGCGCGGCCCGGGGAGCGCATGAAGACGCTGGACGGCCAGGAGCGCGCGATCGGGCCGGACACCGCGCTGGTCTGCGATCCCGAGCACGCGGTCGGCATCGGCGGCGTCATGGGCGGCGCCGACAGCGAGGTGACCGCGTCCACCACCAGCGTGCTGCTCGAGGCCGCCTACTGGGATCCGGGCTCGATCCGGCGGACATCAAAGGCGCTCGGGCTGTCGACCGATGCGGCCTACCGATTCGAGCGCGGTGGCGACATCGAGGCGCCGCCCGACGTGCTGGCGCGCGCCGCGCAGCTCATGGCCGACCTGGGCGGCGGCACGGTGGCGCGCGGCGTGCTCGACGCCTATCCAGCTCCGCGGCCGCACCGGCGAATCACCCTCCGCCTCGCGCGAGTCGAGCGCGTCGTCGGGGTATGCCCGCCGCGCGCGGACGCCGTCCATATCCTACAAATGCTGGGCTTCGCGGTGGACGACTCGGGCGACGACCTGCAGGTGGTGGTGCCGAGCTTCCGGCGCGACGTGCACCAGGAGGACGACCTGGTCGAGGAGATCGTCCGGATCTGGGGCTACGATCAGATCCCGCTGACGCTCGCGGGCGGCGGCGAGATCATGCCGGTCAAGCGCCCGGCCGGCCTGCGGGTGGCGCGCGTGATGAGCCGGGCGCTGAACGCGGCCGGCCTCTTCGAGTGCGTGAGCTGGAGCTTCCTCGATCCGGACCGGCTCAAGCGCATGGGCTGGGACGATGCCGCCGGCCTGATCACGCTGCAGAACCCGTCCTCGATCGAGCGCTCGGTGCTGCGCCCCTCGCTCATCCCCGGGCTCCTGGAGGTGCTCGCGATCAACGCGAACCGGCAGATGCCGGACGCGCGGCTCTTCGAGGTGGGCAATGTCTTCGCGCCGCATCGGCCCGAGGACGGCGATCGCCCCGCGCACGAGGAGCTCCGCCTCGGCATCGCGCTGACCGGCCTGCGCGCGCCCCGCGCCTGGTTCACGGGCGGCCGCGATCGCGTGGACGTCTACGACGCCAAGGGCCTGGCCGAGCTGGCGCTCCAGGCCGCCGGGCTGACCGACGCGGAGACGAGCGTCTGGCCCGCGGAGCAGGCGCCCGCGTACCTCGAGCCCGGGCGCGCGGCCCGGCTGGTGCGGGGCCCGCTCGAGCTGGGCTGGTTCGGCGAGGTGGCGCTGGCGGCGCGCGAGGTGTTCGACCTGCCCGGGCCGGTCTTCGTGGCCGAGCTCTCGGTGACCGCGCTGGCCGGCCTGCCGATCCCGGTGGCGAAGTACGAGCCGCTGCCCCGCTTCCCCGCGGTCCAGCGCGACCTGGCGATCGTGGTCGGCGGCGAGGTGACGGCCGGCGAGGTCGAGGCGGCCATCCGCGCGCTGGCCATCGAGCTGCTCACCCGCATCACCCTGTTCGACGTGTACACTGGCGGCCAGGTGGGCGCGGGCCGGCGCAGTCTCGCCTGGAGCCTCACCTTCCAGGCGCCCGACCGCACCCTCACCGACGCCGAGGTGAACCGGCTGCACGAGCGCATCGTCGCGGAGATCGCCAAGCGCTTCCGGGCCGAGGTCCGCGGCGCGTGACGGAGGACCGGATGGCCGAGGGGCTGACGGAACGGCTCGAGCAGCTCGAGAAGTCGGTGCGCCGCGCCGCGGAGACGATCACCCGGCTGCGCAAGGAGCGCGACAACCTGCAGGCCAAGGTCGCGGGCCTCGAGGCCAAGCTCCACCACGCGGAAGGGGAGCGCGCGGAGCTCACGAGCCTGCGGCAGGAGCGCAAGGAAGTGCTGGCCCAGGTGGACGGCATCCTCAAGGAGCTCGACCGGCTCGACATCCAGTAGGACGTGCAGCCGTGGCAGGGCGAGGTGACAGCCGAAGGCGAGCCGAGCGGATCCGGGAATCGAGCCGAGCGAATACAAAGAGGGCTTCAAAATGGCGGAGAAGCAGCGCGTCGACATCGAGATCCTGGGCCAGAAGTACCCCATCCGGAGCGAGGCGGCGCCCGAGTGGGTCCGCAAGCTCGCCACCTTCGTGGACGGCCGCGCCCGGGAGATCCGCGGCGAGGCCTCCGGCGGGGATCCGGCCCGGGTGCTGGCCCTCACCGCTCTGGACGTGGCCGACGAGCTCTTTCGCCTCCGCGAGGAGCGCAAGGAGCAGGACGTGGACCACAAGGACGTCACCGCCCGCCTCGGCGCGCTGCGGCAACTCCTGGACGCGGTGGTGCCCGAAAAGTAGCTTGACCCGCCGGCGGGGCCGGGGGTACACAGAAGAGGCCCTACGCTGTGCGTGATGCCGGGGGGAAGTTTCAACCTCGTTTAAAGATTGGGAGCCGCTCACGAGGGTGGTGCGCACGCCCCTCCTAGGAGGGGAAGCCTGAAGCCCTCCATTTTGGCGCCCACCTGGTGCATACCAGGTTCGAAACACCGTCGGCACACGGCAGAGGTGGGGCGTTTTCGTCTCCGTAGCTCTCTCCCGCTTCGTTGACTTTCTTCCCCGGTGGGGCCTATAATTCGTCAACTTTCGCGGCTATTTGCCGCCCGCTACCTCAAGTGCACATGATCCTGACCGGGTCACGACCCGGGATGGAGTGATCGATGAACGCCATGACCTGGCTGGTGGTGGTGGTGCCGGTCGTCGCCCTCCTCGCCGCCGTCGCTGGATATCTCGGGGGACATTTCGGAGCCCGCGCCGTCGCAGCCCGCACGCTCGCCGATGCGCAAGGCCGCGCCAACCGCATCGTGGACGACGCCAAGCGGCTGGCCGAGCAGGCGCGCGGGGACGCCGAGGGCAAGACGCGCGAGGCCGAGGCCCGGGCCCGCGACGCCGAGACCAAGATCCGCAGCGTCGAGCTCGAGGCCAAGGAGATGGCGCTCAAGGCGCGCGCCGAGCTGGACCAGGAAACGCGCGCCCGCCAGCGGGAGCTGCAGGAGCTGGAGCGACGCGTCGCGCAGCAGGAGGAGCAGATCGGCCGCCGGCTGGATCAGCTCGACCGGCGCGACTCCGAATTCCAGAATCGCGAGCGGGCCCTGGGCGAGCGGGAGCGGAGCCTCGGGGACAAGGAGGCGCGGCTGGGCTCGGCCCTCGAGGAGCAGCGCCGCAAGCTCGAGGCCGTCGCGGGGCTCACCAGCGAGGAGGCCAAGCGCCAGCTCATGGCGCAGGTCGAGATCGAATCCCGGCGCGAGGCCCAGCTCCTCGGCATGCGCCTCGAGGAAGAGGCGCGCGAGACCGCCCACATGAAGGCCAAGGAGGTGCTGGCCACCACGATCCAGCGCCTGGCTCCGGACTACACGGTGGAGACCGCGGTGTCCATCGTGGACCTGCCCTCCGACGACATGAAGGGCCGCATCATCGGGCGCGAGGGCCGCAACATCCGCGCGCTCGAGAGCTTCACCGGCGTGGACCTGATCGTGGACGACACGCCGGAAGCGGTGCTGATCTCGGCCTACGATCCGTACCGCCGGGAGATCGCGCGGCTGGCGCTCCAGCGGCTGATCGCGGACGGGCGCATTCACCCGGCCCGCATCGAAGAGGTGGTCGAGAAGGTCAAGAAGGACATGGAGCAGCACCTGCGCGAGGAGGGCGAGAAGGCCTGCTTCGAGGTGGGCGTGCACGGGCTGCATCCCGAGCTGATCAAGCTGGTCGGGCCGGATGAAGTTCCGCACCTCGTACGGGCAGAACTGCCTGCAACACTCGAAGGAAGTGGCGTGGCTGGCCGGCATGATGGCGGCCGAGATCGGCGCCGACGTGCAGCTCGCCAAGCGGATGGGCCTGCTCCACGACATCGGCAAGGCCCTCACCCACGAGCAGGAGGGGAGCCACCCCGAGCTCTCGCTGCAGGTGCTCACCAAGTACAACGAGTCGCCGCAGGTGATCAACGCGGCGCTCTGCGGGCACGAGAACGTCGAGGCCGAGACGATCGAGGCGGTGCTCACCGAGGCCGCCGACGGCATCTCGGCGGCCCGGCCGGGCGCGCGCCGCGACGTCCTCGAGAGCTACATCAAGCGCCTGGCGAAGCTGGAAGAGATCGCCATGTCCTACAAGGGCGTGGAGCTCTGCTACGCGATCCAGGCCGGCCGCGAGCTGCGGATCATGACCAAGGCCGAGCAGATCTCCGACCTCGACGCCCACCAGCTCGCCAAGGACATCTCCAAGCGCATCGAGGCCGAGATGCAGTACCCCGGCCACATCAAGGTCGTGGTGATCCGCGAGACCCGCGCGGTCGAGGTGGCCAAGTGACCAAGCCGCTCACCGTCATCTGCGTGGGCGACGTGTTCGGCGAGCCGGGCCGGCGCGCGGTGCAGATGCTGCTGCCAAAGCTCAAGAAGCAGCACGAGGCCGATCTCGCGGTGGTCAACGTGGAGAACTCGGCCTCGGGCTTCGGGGTCACGCCGCAGATCGCGCGGACCTTCCTCGAGCAGGGCGTGGACGTGATGACCTCCGGCAATCACATCTGGGACAAGAAGGAGATCATCGAGTACATCGGCAAGGAGAACCTGCTCCTGCGCCCGGCCAACTACCCGCCGGGCACTCCCGGCGCCGGGTCCATCGTGATCAAGGCCGGGCCGCACAAGGTCGCGGTGCTCAACCTGATGGGCCGCGTGTTCCTGCCCCAGCTCGATTGCCCCTTCCGCAAGGCGGACGAGGAGCTCGAGCGCCTCCGGGCCGAGACGTCGATCATCGTGGTGGACATGCACGCCGAGGCGACGTCCGAGTCGCAGGCCATGGGCTGGCACCTCGACGGGCGGGTGAGCGTGGTGGTCGGCACGCACCGCCACGTGCAGACCGCGGACGAGCGGCTCCTGCCCAAGGGCACCGCCTACATCACGGATCTGGGGCTCACCGGCCCGACGGACTCGGTCATCGGCGTCGAGCCCGAGCTGGCCCTCGCCCGCTTCCTCTCGGGGATGCCGAACCGCTTCGAGCCCGCCAAGGGGCCGGCCATGCTCCAGGGCGCGGTGATCCGCATCGATCCCGAAACCGGTCGCGGGCTGTCCATCGAGCGTCTGCGCGTCCCTCTCGCCGGCTGACCGTGTCGGCGCAGATCCTGAGCGGCAAGGAAGTCGCGGCGAAGGTCTTGGCCGAGGTGAAGGCCGACGTCGCCGCGCTCCGGGAGAAGACGGGCGCGCACCCCACGCTCGCGGTCATCCTGGTCGGCGAGGACCCCGCCTCCCAGATCTACGTGCGCAACAAGAAGCGCGCGGCCGACGAGGTGGGCATCACCACGCGTGACTTCCTGTTCCCGCAGGGCTGCTCGCAGGCCGAGCTGCTCGCGACCATCGCGGGCATCAACCGCGACCCCGCCGTCCACGGCATCCTGCTCCAGCTCCCGCTGCCCAAGGGCATGGACGAGGACGCCGCGGTGGCCGCGATCGCCCCCGAGAAGGACGCGGATGGCCTGCACCCGATGAACCTGGGCAACCTGCTCGGCGGCAAGCCGGGTGCGATCCCGTGCACCCCGGCCGGGTGCGTCGAGATCCTCGACCACTACGGCATCCCGATCGAGGGCGCGGAGGCGGTGGTGATCGGCCGCTCGCGCCTCGTGGGCAAGCCGCTCGCGCAGCTCCTGCTCGGGCGCAACGCCACCGTCACCATGTGCCACACCCGCACGCGCGACCTGGCCGCGCACTGCCGGCGCGCCGACATCCTCTGCGTCGCGGCCGGGCGGGCGGGCGTGGTCACCGGCGACATGGTGCGCGAGGGCGTGGTCGTGATCGACGTGGGCATGAACCGCCTGCCCACCGGCAAGGTCACCGGCGACGTGGATTTCGCGTCGGTGGCCGCGAAGGCGCGCGCCATCACCCCGGTCCCCGGCGGCGTCGGCCCCATGACCATCGCGATGCTCATGCGCAACACCCACCGCGCCGCCCTCCGCCAGCTCTCCCGATGAGCGAGACGCTGGCGGCCTACATACCCTCTCCCCTCTGGGGAGAGGGCAGGGTGAGGGGTGAGGTCGAGATGCTGGTTGTATGCGAATCACCGCGCGACTTCGCGCGCGGGTTGCGCAGACGGCAGACCGATGCAGAGCGCCGCATCTGGGCCCGTCTTCGCGATCGCCGTCTCCTCGGGCGCCAAGTTCGCGCGCCAGGTACCGATCGGCCCCTACGTCGTCGACTTCTGCTGCCGAGAGCGGAAGCTGATCGTGGAGCTCGATGGTGGCCAGCATGCGGCGCACGCCGACTACGACGCGGGGCGCACCGCGCTCCTTCAGGCGCTGGGCTATCGGGTGCTTCGGTTCTGGGACAATGACGCGCTCTCGAATACCGACGGCGTGCTTCAGCGCATTGCTGAGGCGTTGTCAGCGACCGCTGCGCGCCCCTCACCCCGGCCCTCTCCCCAGAGGGGAGAGGGGGAAGGTCGCGGGACCCTCGCCCCCGATGGGGAGAGGGTAGGGTGAGGGGGCCGGGGTGAGGGGTCCGATGAGCGAGCGGGTCGTTTGCACCGTGAGTGAGCTGGCGACGCGGATCAAGGCGTCGCTCGAGGATCAGTTCCCGGCGGTGTGGGTGGAGGGGGAGATCAGCAACCTGCGCACGCCGTCGTCGGGGCACGCCTACTTCACGCTGAAGGACGATACCGCCCAGCTCCGCTGCGTGCTCTTCCGCGGGCGCGGCCGCCGCGTGGCCTTCCAGCCCGAGGACGGCATGCAGGTGCTGGCCTTCGGCGGCCTCGACGTCTACCTCGCGCGAGGGGAATACCAGTTGGTGGTCGAGCTGCTCGAGCCCAAGGGCGTGGGCGCGCTCCAGCTCGCCTTCGAGCAGCTCAAGCGCCGGCTCGAGGCCGAGGGCCTCTTCGACGCCGCCCGCAAGCGCGGGCTGCCGCCGTATCCGCGCACCATCGGGATCGTGACCTCGCCCACCGGCGCGGCCATCCGCGACATGCTGCACGTGATCGCGCGCCGCTTCGCCGACCTGCGCATCCTGATCACGCCGGTGCGCGTGCAGGGCGAGGAGGCCCCGGGCGAGATCGTGCGCGCGCTCGCCGATCTCCAGGAGATCGCGGAGCTGGACGTGGTGATCGTGGGCCGGGGCGGCGGCTCCATCGAGGATCTCTGGGCCTTCAACGACGAGCGGGTGGCGCGCGCGATCGCCGCGTGCCGGGTGCCGGTGATCTCGGCGGTGGGCCACGAGACCGACTTCACCATCGCGGACTTCGTGGCCGACCTGCGCGCGCCCACGCCGTCGGCGGCCGCCGAGCTGGTGGTGCAGGAGAAGCTGCAGGTCGTCCGCGCGCTGTGCGGCCTCTACGATTCCCTCAAGCAGGCGATGGCCGATCGTCTCGAGCGCGAGCGGGAGCGCGTGGACGCGCTCGCCAAGCGCCGCGTGCTCACCGACGCCTCGCGCGCCCTGCGCGATCTGCACCGGCGCCTCGACGAGCTGACCACCCGCCTCGGCCTCGCGGCGCGGAGCCGGCGGCAGGACGCCGCGCATCGGGTGTCTCTGGCCAGAAACGCCTTGCGCTCTCTCAACCCGGTCGCTAGGATTGCCAACGGGACGACGTTGCTCGCGCAGCTGCGCGGCCGGCTCGCCTCGGCGGCGGGGCACAGCGTGAAGGCGTCCCGTCACCGGTTCGACGCCGCGGTCGGGCAGCTCGACAGCCTCTCCCCGCTGGCCGTGCTCGGGCGAGGCTACAGCCTGACCCGGCTGTCGTCGGGCGTGATCGTTCGCACCGCCGCGCAGGCGCGCCCCGGCGACGCCATCGAGATCCTGCTGCACCAGGGCGCGCTGGAGGCCCGGGTGGAGCGCCTCAAGGAACGAGATGACCGACATCAAGTTTGAAACGGCGCTGCAACGGCTCGAGCAGATCGTGGACCAGCTCGAGGCCGGTAACCTGTCGCTCGAGGAGTCGCTGCAGGTGTTCGAGGAGGGCGTGGGCCTCGCCCGCCGCTGCGGCAAGTACCTCGACGAGGCCGAGAAGCGCATCGAGCTCCTGACCCGGGACGAGAGCGGGGTGCTGAAGGTCGCGCCCTTCGATCTGGCCGAGGACGATCGCGCGTGAGCTTCGATCTCGGCGCCTACATGACGCTGCGGGCGGCCGCGGTGGACGCGGCGCTCGAGCGCTTCCTGCCCGCCGAGAGCCTCCGACCCGAGACCCTGCACAAGGCGATGCGCTACAGCGTCTTCGCGGGCGGCAAGCGGCTGCGCCCGGTGCTGGTCATCGCGGGGGCGGAGGCGGTGGGCGGCACCGCGGACCAGGTGATGCCCACCGCGTGCGCGATGGAGCTGATCCACACCTACTCGCTGGTCCACGACGACCTGCCCGCGATGGACAACGACGACTTCCGCCGCGGCGTCCCCACGAATCACAAGGTCTTCGGCGAGGCCACGGCCATCCTGGCCGGGGACGCGCTCCTGACGCTCGCCTTCCGCCTGGTGGCCGACAACGCGGGACAGAGCAACATCAGCGCGCTGCAAGACGTCGTGGTGGACATCGCCGACGCGGCCGGCCACAAGGGCATGGTGGCGGGCCAGGTCGCCGATCTGGAGGCCGAGGGCCGCAAGGTCGGCGCCGACATGGTGGACTACATCCACGCGCACAAGACGGGCGCGCTGATCCGCACCTCGCTCCGCATCGGCGCCATGCTGTGCGGGGCCGACGCCGCGCAGGTGCGCGCGCTCAGCGTGGCGGGCGCCGACCTGGGGCTGGCCTTCCAGATCGTGGACGACATCCTCGACGTGGTCGCGAGCTCGGAAGAGCTGGGCAAGACGGCGGGCAAGGACCAGATCCAGCAGAAGGCGACCTACCCCGCCATTCACGGCATCGAGGTCTCCCGGGCCCGCGCCGCGTTCCTGATCCGCGACGCGGAGGAAGCGCTTCGCGTCCTGGGCCCGCGCGCCGAGCCCATTCGCGCCCTCGGGCGCTTCATCCTCGAACGGAAGGCCTGAGCCATGTCGGAGATCCGCGCCACCCACGCCCGCGAAGTGCTCGACTCCCGGGGCAATCCCACCGTCGAGGTCGAGATCTGGCTCGAGTCCGGCGCCTTCGGCCGCGCCATCGTGCCGTCGGGCGCGTCCACCGGCAAGCGCGAGGCGGTCGAGCTGCGCGACGACGACGACAACCGCTACGGCGGCAAGGGCGTGCGCCGCGCGGTGCAGAACGTCAACGAGGTCATCGCGCCCGAGATCGAGGGCCTCGAGGCGGGCGAGCAGGCGGTGCTGGACCGCGCGCTGCTCGAGCTGGACGGCACCCCCAACAAGTCGGGCCTCGGCGCCAACGCGCTGCTCGGCGTGTCGCTCGCGGCGGCGCGGGCCTCCGCGGACGACGCGGGCCTGCCGCTCTACCAGTACCTGGGCGGCCCGGGCGCGCGCATCCTGCCGGTGCCGCTCATGAACGTGCTCAACGGCGGCGCGCACGCCGACAACGGGCTCGACGTGCAGGAGTTCATGCTGGTGCCCGCGGGCGCCGGCTCGTTCAGCGACGCGCTCCGCATGGGCGTGGAGATCTTCCACACGCTCAAGCGCCTGCTGAAGGACCAGGGCCTCTCCACCGGAGTGGGCGACGAGGGCGGCTTCGCGCCCGCGCTGGGGGGCAACGAGCCCGCGCTCGACTTCCTGCTGCGGGCCATCGAGCGCACCGGCTACCGGCCCGGGGAAGACGTGTGGCTCGCGGTGGACGTCGCGGCCAGCGAGTTCGGCGAGCTCGGCCGCTACCGGCTGCGCGCGGACAAGACCGAGAAGTCGAGCCAGGAGATGATCGCGTACTACGAGACCTTGATGGCGCGCTACCCGATCTGCTCGATCGAGGACGGCCTGAGCGAGGACGACTGGGACGGCTGGCACGCGCTGACCCGGCGCATCGGCGACCGCTGCCAGCTCGTGGGCGACGACGTGTTCGTGACGAACCCGGCGATCCTGCAGGAGGGCATCCGCAAGGGCATCGCCAACGCGATCCTCATCAAGGTCAACCAGATCGGCACGCTGACCGAGACGCTCGAGGCCATCGAGCTGGCCAAGCGCGCGGGCTACGGCACCGTCATCTCCCACCGCTCCGGCGAGACCGAGGACGCCTTCGTGGCCGACCTCGCGGTCGGGGTGAACGCGGGCCAGATCAAGACCGGCTCGCTGGCGCGCGGCGAGCGCACCGCGAAGTACAACCAGCTCCTGCGCATCGAGGAGGAGCTCGGGCAGGCCGCGGTGTGGCCGGGGCGGGCGGTGTTCGGGAGCCGCATCCGGTGAAGGGTCGCGCGCTGATCCTGGTCGTCCTCGGCCTGGCCACCCTGCTCACGCTCACCTACGGGGGCCAGAGCCTGGCCCGCGTGTGGCAGATGAAGCACGAGGTCGAGAGCCTCGAGCGCGAGATCGTCACGCTCCGCGCGGAGACCGGGCGCCTCACCGCCACCGTGAACCGCCTCCGCACCGATCCCGACTTCATCGAGCAGGTGGCCCGCGAGGACCTGGGCCTGGTGAAGCCGGGCGAGCGGGTCCTCAAGCTCCCGCCGTCCTCCGGGCAGAGAGGGCGCTAGCCCGCGTGGACATCATCCCGTTCCTCTTCTTCGTGGCGCTCTTCTTCAACATCCGCGCCTCGATCAAGCTGGCGCTGGACTGGCGCGGCATGCTCATCACCACGCGCTTCGTCCGCGAGGCCTACGCGCGCCTCGCCGACCTGCCCGCGGAGGAGCAGCTCGAGCGGGAGCCGGACGCGCCGGTGTTCCTGCACCTGGTGCCCGCCTACCACGAGCCCGACATCGCGGTGACGGTGGGCGCGCTGACCGCCTCGCGCTACCCGCACGGCCGCCTGCACGTGGTGGTGATCACCAAGGAGGAGGAGGAGCGCGCCCCGCATCCCGCCATGGGGGTGAGCACCGGCGAGCTGGTGCGGCGCCTGCGCGAGACGCTGCCGCCCTATCAGCAGAAGCGCCTCTCGCACGTGGTGATGCCGGGGCCGGGCCGCAAGGCGCACCAGCTCAACTGGGCGCTGCGCCCCGAGGTGCTCCGCGAGATCCTGACCGAGGAGACCGACCCGCGCCGCGTCTTCGTGGGCGTGAGCGACGCCGACTCGATCCCGGATCCGGACACCTACCGCTGGATCGCCCAGCGCGAGCTCGGCGGGCAGGGGAGCCTCGCCTACCAGGGCATCCCGCTCTCCCTCGCCAACTACGACCGGCTGCCGATTCGCGGGAAGATCTGCGCGATCCAGCAGTCGTCCATCTTCATCCGCGTGTCCATCGCGCGCCTGCTCAACGAGGTCAAGCGCGTGCGGCTCCTGGGCCGCCTGACCGCGCGCGCCCCGCGTCTGGCCTGGCTGGTGCGCCCCGCGTTCGAGCTCTTCTTCCGCCGCTCCCAGATCTGCCTGGGCCACAACCAGTTCGTGCGCCTGGACCTGATGCAGGCGGTCGGCGGCTTCCCGACCTCGGGCGCCACCGAGGACTCCACGCTCGGCTACGAGCTCGGCCGGCGCGGCGTGCTGATCCAGGCGCTGCCCATGGTGGAGGTGACCGACCTGCCCGAGACCTCCGAGGGCGTGATCCGGCAGAACGCGCGCTGGTACCGGGGCGTGCTCGACGACATCCCGTTCCTCTGGCGCGTCTGGCGGACGGAGCCCACCGCGTTCAACCTGGCCCAGCTCGTGCGGCACATCGGCAACAAGGTGGTGGAGTGGCCGATCGCGGCGCTGGTCTACCCGGTCACCGGCTGGCTCGGCTGGTACCTGGCCTACCACCACGAGGGCCACCGCTTCTGGTTCTACATGGCCACCGGCGCGCCCACCGTCTCGCTGGCGCTCACGGTGTGGGTGGGCGGCATCATGACCCAGGCGCTGATCGAGGATCTCCACCCGTACCTGCCGCGCCCGGTGGACCTCCGCCGCAAGAGCCTGAAGGAGAAGTTCCTCGGCACCTTCCGCTGCCAGACCTACTGGCTGCTCGCGACGCGCGGGGCCTGGCGCGTGCTCTGGGCCCTGGCCCGCACCGGCCGCTTCGAGCCGGCCAAGACCGACCGCGTCACCGGCCGCCGCCTCTCCCTCTCCCCTCTGGGGAGAGGGCAGGGTGAGGGGAGCTGATGCCTTCTCCACCCCCTCCCCACCGGGGAGAGGGCAGGGTGAGGGGCCTGCTATTGTTCTTGATCGCTTTGGTCCTGATCCCATCCCTCGCCGTCGCCCAGGGCCACGTCGTCACCCCCGCCCAGCTCGTCTGGCGCCCGCTCATCCCCGGCACGGAGATGGCCGTCGTCGCGGGCGACCCGAGCAAGCCGGGCCTCTACGTGCTCCGCATCCGCACGCTGGCCGCCGACGTCCGGGTGCCGCCTCACTGGCATCCGACCGACGAGCACATCACGGTGCTGACCGGCGCGTTCCTGGTGGCGCACGGGGAGCAGTACGACGCCTCGAAGCTGACCGAGCTGGCGACAGGGGCCCACGCCGCGATGCCCGCCCGGATGCCCCACTTCGCCTTGCAAAGGGCCGGGAGCGTGATTGAGATCTTCGGAGACGGGCCCTTCGTCGTCAACTGGCTGAATCCGGAGGACGATCCCAGCCGAGCCGAGAAGAAGTAGGCACGCGGTGCGGTTGACTCCGTGCCGTGCGTCGGGTACATTACGTCAGTCACCGCGGGGTGGAGCAGCCCGGTAGCTCGTTGGGCTCATAACCCAAAGGTCGCTGGTTCAAATCCAGCCCCCGCAACCATTGACGACGAGGGGTTAGCGGACGCAGCAGCCGCTAACCCCTTTCGTTTACCCAGACTTCACCCAGGAATTGGTTTTGTCGACCTGGCTCCTGCACGTGACGCCACGGGCTAATCGATCACCTGGTCGGCCCGCTGGAGGAGCAAAGGCGGGATCGTCATGCTTGGCTCGTCAGCCCAGACCCGACCGGGAAGGTGAAGGTGAAGGTCGAGCCGTGGCCGAGCTCGCTCCGCACCCAGATCCTGCCGCCATGGAGCTCGACGAACTTCCGGGAGAGCGCCAGCCCGAGCCCAGTGCCTTCCGCTTTCCGCTCCGCGGCGCCCACCTGCCGAAACTCCTCGAAGACGGCCTCCTGATCACCCGACGCGATGCCGATGCCCGTATCCGCTACGGACACCTCCGCCAGGCTGTCGCGCAGGGCGGCGCTGACGTCGATCCGTCCCCCTTCGGGCGTGAACTTCAACGCGTTGGAGAGGAGATTCAAGAGGACCTGCTTCACCTTCCGCTCGTCACCGCAGATTATCCGCAGGCGGTCGTCGATGGTGCTGCCCAGCGTGATGCCGCGCCGGGTGGCGCGCTCCCGTACCAGAGTCAGCGCGTTGTCGATGGTCCCCGACAGATCGAAGTCCGCCGGCTCCAGCTCCATGTGTCCTGCCTCGATCTTCGAGAGATCGAGGATATCGTTGATGAGGGACAGGAGATGCCGCCCCGACTCGAGAATATCCTGCAGGTATTCCGCCTGCTTGGCATTGACGTCCCCGAACATCTTCTCCGCGAGCACTTCCGAGAACCCGATGATCGCGTTGAGTGGCGTGCGGAGCTCGTGGCTCATGTTGGCCAGGAACTCCGACTTGTGGCGGCTGGCTGGGCGCCTACCGCACCCGCCTGAAGCGAGCAAGAGAAAACTTCAAGAACACTTCGCGGAGCAGCTCAGTGCCACCGAACTGCGGCCCTGCTCAGTACGGCCAAGGAGTCGCTATGAGCACGTTCGTCATTGCGGAGGCGGTTCCCCCGCACGGCTCGCCCAGCACCGCCGGGTGACCCTGAACTATCTGGAGATCTACGAGCGGAATGAAGCGCCGGGCGCGGTCAAATCTCCATCAAGTCCTTGGCGACAACAATGCGTCCCTTGAAGTACGCGGCGGCCAGATCGATCCACATCTGATCCGTAAGCCGCTCATCGTCCGCCGGCACTAAGTGCGACAGCACGAGCGTCTTCACGCCCGCGGCGGTCGCTACTTGGCCGACTTCTTCCACAGGCGTGTGACTGTCGATGATGTGTTTCTTCAGCGTCGTGGCGTTGGGGTTTGCGCCCACCAGGCGATCGACGCCCGGCACCCACATAGCCTCATGCACCAGCACGTCGGCGCCCTGCGCGAGCTTCACTAGATTGTCCGAGCGATGCGTGTCGCCTGAGATGACGATGGACCGGTCGGGGCCGTCGAACCGGTACGCGAAGGCGGTCGGCACCAGAGGATGCTCGACAATCGCCGCGGTCACCTTGACGTTGTCGTCCTGCCACACCAATCCATTCTGTGTCAGCTCGTGCGGATGGATCAGGGGCACCAGCGGCACTCGCCCCTCGTCGACGATACGCACATCGATGTCCGGTGCACTCATCTCGAAGAAGAGCCGCGTAATCTTCTCGAGCGGCGGCGGACCCCACGTGTCAACGCGCGTCCGCAGCCCACTGGCCCACGCGAGCAGCAGGAGGGTGCCATAGTCGGCATTGTGGTCGGAATGGTGGTGGGTGATAAACACATGGCGGATCTTGGCGAGCGGCACACCAGCCAGCACGAGCTGCCGGCCGACACCATTGGCGCAGTCGATGACGTATGGGACGTCGTTGGCCACGATCACCTGCGCGGTTGACATCACGCTCTTGCGCGGTCGGGGCCCGCCACCGGTGCCGAGGAGAATCAGGCGCGTCTTCGAGCGCGGAGGACTCCCGGTGACCTGCGCGAGAGCCCGCGCTCCGATCGGAACGAAAGCATCAGACACCAAGGCACCAGCGCCTAGCAGGAACGCCCGTCTGTTCGTCATCGCGGATCTCCTATAGCCCCCATCGCACGGGAGCGAGCCTATTCTGCCCTTAGCCCACTAGTGACGCGGCGAGAAGGGAGTTGCCGGTGAAGATTGGGCGGATCTTCACTCGATCACCTGATCCGCCCGCTGGAGGAGCGACGGCGGGATCGTCAGGCCGAGGGCCTTGGCGGTTTTGAGGTTGATGACCAGCTCGAACTTCTCGGGCCGCTCGACCGGGAGGTCGCCGGGTTTGGTTCCCTTGAGGATCTTGTCCACATAGATGGCGGCGCGCCGGAACAAGTCGGAGAGGTTCGGCCCGTAGCTCAGCAGGCCCCCCGCCTCCGCAAAGTCTCTGAACTGGGACGCCGCTGGCATGCGATGCTGTGCCGCCAAACTCAGGATGCGCGCTCGGTGTGGAAAGAGCGTTCCCTCCTCGATCACGAAGAGCGCGCTCGCGCGTGCCCGCGCCGCCGCCTTGAACGCGTCTTGGAACTCGGTGGAACTGCGCACGGCCATGGAGTAAAGCTGAACACCGAGCCGCGCGCTTGCGCCTTCCATCTCTCTGAAGACCAGAGTGGCCACCGGATTGGCCGAATTCCAGAGGACGGCTATGCGGGGAATGCCGGGGAGAACATCCTTAAATAGTTGCAAGCGTTTCCCACTCAGCTCGGTGGTCATGGTGGTCAGCCCCGTAACGTTCCCGCCCGGCCGCGCGAGATTCGACACGAGACTAAGAGGGTCGGCAACCCACGTAAAGACAATGGGGATTGTCTTGGTGGCTTTCAGGGCAGCCTGAGCGGCTGTGCTATTGATCGCAAGGATGACATCGACTTTGAGACCGACCAGTTCGGCGGCGAGGCCGGGCAGCCGTTCGAGCCTCGTCTCAGCGAATCGATACTCCAGGCGAATGTCTTGTCCCTCAACGTAGCCGAGCTCTTGGAGTCCTTGCTGGAACGCGCTGAGCAAGGGGGAAGGCCCAGGCGAGGCAGGGGATAGAACGCCTATGCGGCGTATTGTCCCCGGCTGCCCCTCGGCGGCGAGCGGCGCGACGAGGAGGCTGCCAGTGATAACGCCGATGAACGTCCGCCGGTCCATCACTCAATCACCTGATCCGCCCGCAGCAACAGCGACTGAGGGATCGTCAGGCCGAGCGCCTTCGAAGTCTTGAGGTTGATGACGAGCTCGAACTTCGTGGGCTGCTCGACAGGGAGGTCGGCGGGCTTGGCGCCTTTGAGGATCTTGTCCACGTAAGCGGCGGTCTGTCGGATCTGGTCGTAAAAGTTCACGGCGTAGGACATGAGGCCGCCAGCGTCGACGAACTGGCGATGGCCCCACATCGCCGGTAGCCGACGCTTGGCGGCGAGGCCTACGAGAACCTCCTTATGCTCGAACGTCAAAACACCGGGGGCGCCGAACATCGCATGTGTGCGTTCTCGGGCCATCGCGGAAAAAGCGCCCTCGAAGTCGCCCGGTTCACGTATCGTGAGCGGTTGCAGGGTGAGACCCAGGTTCGGCGCTGACTCTTGGAGCTGCTTCAAGATCAGCACATTGGACTGATCGGCGGGATTGTAGAGAACCGCCACGCGAGCGGCCTTGGAGATCACTTGCTTGAGGAGTTCCAAGCGTTTGCCGCCCAGCTCGGCACTGGTGCTCGTCAATCCCGTGATGTTCCCACCGGGCCGCCCGAGGTTGGTGATGAGTCCGGCGCCAACCGCATCGGCAACGACGGCGAAGACGATCGGGATCATGCTGGTTGCGCGCTTGGCCGCCAGAGCGGGAGGCGTATAGGGGGCGACGATGACGTCAGGGTTCAGGCGCACCAACTCGGCGGCAAGCTCGGGAAGACGCTCGACTTGCCCGCGTGCGTAGCGATAGTCGATCGCAATGTTCTGGCCCTCGATGTACCCGAGTTCGCGTAGCCCTCGCTGGAAGGCGTCCACTTCTCGCGAAGGCCCGGGCGAGAGACCGAGCAGAAAGCCAACGCGGGGAACCTTCCCGGCCGGCTGCGCCCCGGCGGCGAGCGGCACCGCGAGGGCCCCGCCCATCGAGGTCAGCAGGAAGCGGCGCCGATCCACTACTCGATCACCTGATCCGCCCGCTGCAGAATCGACGGCGGGATCGTCAGGCCGAGGGCCTTGGCGGTCTTGAGGTTGATGACCAGCTCGAACTTAGTCGGCTGCTCCATCGCCAAGTCACCGGGTTGGGCACCCCGAAGAACCTTAACGACGTAGGCTGCCGCGCTACGATAGGAATCGGGCACCGGAATGCCGTAAGACATCAGGCCACCTGCGTCTATGCCAGCTCGAAGAGGCCACATGGAAGCCAGTCCACTCCGCAGTGCTAGATCGTTGACCAGCCGGCTGTTGGGGCCAAAGAAGAGCGGCTCGCCGAGGACGACAAACCCGGTCGCCTCCGCTTGCTTCATCAGCGCAAATGCCTGCTCGAAGTCCTCCGGATTGCGGACTCCGATCGGCACAAGCCTCACCCCCAGCTTGCCAGCCGCCTCTTCAGTGGCCTTCAACCAGAGTGCGTTGACGGAAGACGTGGTATTGAAGAGAGCCGCGATGCGCGCCCTCCCGGGAAGGACCGCCTTCAGCAACTTCAAGTTCTTACCATAGATCTCCGGGCCGGCCACGATCGCGATCCCCGTGATGTTGCCGCCCGGCCTGGCAAGACTCTTGACGAGCCCAAGGCGAACTGGCTCCTCGGCACGCGTCATCACGATAGGGGTCTTCGGAGCTACCTCCCGCACGGCCAGGGCTACTCTGTTGACGGTCACCAGGAACACATCGACATTGATGTTAGCCAATTCGGCGGCAAGGGTGGAAAGCCGCTCAACTCTTCCCTCAGCAGACCTGATCTCAATCGCGATGTTTCGTCCCTCAACATACCCGTGCTCACCCAGCACCTGCTTGAATGCATCGAGGGCACCCACAGAACTACCTGTCAGATACCCGATCCGCCACACCTTGCCCGCCGGCTGCGCCCCGGCGGCGAGCGGCGCGGCGAGGAGGCCGCCCGCCAGGGTGCAGAAGAACGTCCGACGGTTCATCACTCGATCACCTGATCCGCCCGCAGCAGCAGCGACGGCGGGATCGTCAGGCCGAGGCAGAAGCGCCCGGGGCGCTCTGTCTTTGCCCGATTCATCGTTTGGCCTTCGGCTCCTCAGCGGAGAAGACGATGTCGATACGCTCGCTCTCTCCGGCGCAAGCGAGGAGCAGTGCGCTCCCCAATTGTCGGGCAACGTCCGACGGCATCAAGAAACGACCCTCCCTCAGACCGCCCGGCTTCACATTTTGAACGCTCAACCTGACCTCGCCCCCTGATCGGGTCACTCGACATTCATACGCGTTGACTTCGGTGTGAACGCCATATGTTTGGTCCTTGATGGTGACCGTCCAACGCACTGTTCGCTCCTTTTCGGGTGTAGGCTGCTGGAGTCAACCTGAGGAGCCCTAACTCACTGGCGGCGCGGGGGGACGGGGCGGCAGCTGCATCAGCGGCAGAGGGGCCCGCAAACACGTTCAGGCCTCTCCGGTTCGGGCAGTGCTGCGCCGCCACGTCTGCCCCCCCGTCCGCCGGGCCGCCACGGTAGCTGCTCGGCGCGCTCCATAGCGCGGTTATCGTAGCCGAATTGGTGGGCCGAGGCCAGCAACCCCACCCGGCTAGCGCGTGGCCGCGCGCGGGTGGGAATTGGCGCATTAGGAGGAGGCCGAGCAAGCGATATGCTTACCGACAGTGCAGGAGAGCCCATGCCCGAGGATGCCGCCGACTTCGCCCTGCCGCAGCAACGCATCCAGCCGTTCCAGCTTGGTCATGACGACCTGCTCCCCGACTCTCCTCCAATCGCGCTCGGTGGACCTGCCCCCGAAAACTAGACCGTTTCGAGGTTGAGGATTGCGCCTCGTGCGGCCCGGGTTAACTGCCACGCGGCCACGAACTCCCGAGGGGGAATCTGCCCCAGGGAGCTATGCGGCCGGACCGCATTGTAGTCCAGGCGCCAGGCCTCGACGATCTGGCGCGTCTGAGCCAGGCTGAGGAATCAGTGCTCGTTGAGCACTCGTCACGGAACCGGCCGTTGAAGCTCTTAATGTAGGCATTCTGGTTTGGCTTGCCGGGCTCGATGAAGTGCAGCCGGATCCCCTGCGCGTAGGCTCACGCATCGAGCGTTCGGCCGGCGAACTCGGGCCCATTGTCCGTGATGAGCACCGCCGGTGTCCCGCGCGTCTCGACGAGCCGCTGGAGCACCTTGACGACCCGGCGCCCGCCGATCGACGTGTCCACTTCGAGCGCCAAGCAGTTCCGCGTGAAGTCATCGACCACGGCCAGGAGCCGCACGCGGCGGCCACCCTCCAGAGTGTCGAGCAAGAAGTCCAGCGACCAGCGCGCGTTGATCCGAGTCGGCACGGCCGGCGGCGTCCCGCGGGCGACGCGGCGCTGGCGACGGCGGCGCCGCACCGCGAACCCCTCCTCGCGATACAGGCGTAGACCCGCTAGAGATTCACGCGATACCCCTCTCGCCGGAGGAGGACATAGAGCCGGCGATAGCCAAAGCGACGGCGCTTGGCGGCCAGTCCGCGCAGCCGCTCGCGCAGCGCCGGCCAGTCCACGCGCCGCGCCTGGTACCGGCACGTGGAGCGGTCCGTGCTCCCCAGGCCGCACGCCCGGCGCTCACTCCACCCGGAGCTCGCCTGCATCGCCCGCACCGCGATCCGCTGCGCCGCGGGCGTCAGGCCTTTTTTCTGACCAACTCCGTCTATCCCGCGTGAGATCCGCGACCAGACGCTTCAGGATCCCGATGATCTGCTCTTCCGTGAACCGTTTCCGACGCATCGCGGGGCCTCCCCGCGGGGATCCTAAGCCGAATCGTCACCACCCCCGTGGCGGAGTGTTCGGGGAGCAGGTCCAGACGATGGCCGCGGTCGAACGTCATCGATCCGTGTGCAACACTTCGTAGACTTTCAGAGTGTCGCCATAGACCAACTTCATACAACAGGAAAGGTCGACCATCGTAGGTGTGTCGGGATAGATGAGGATCAGGTCAATATTGCTCCTGCTTACCACCTGACGAACCAGAGCGGGGGTGGTTGCTGCGAAGAGTTGCTGGAGCGTGTCTCGACGCTTAGACACCTCCGCGGCGTGCAAGGAATTGGGGTACTCCTCTTTTCCAAATAAACCGGACGATGGGTCATCGCCCCGAGAAAATGTGTGTCGCGAATCGTTTCCCCTCGGGGATTGACCACATGCGCCGGATTCGCCGCGACGACCGTATCAACAGATGTGTTCGCCCTGATCCAGTTGTAGACGCTGAGTTCGTGTGCACTTGAGGGGTAGGCTCGACTGGCCTGTTGGTGAAGCGTGGCACTTGCGCCCCGGTAGGCAACGACCGAGAACAAGAGCAGACTGGCCAACGCGAAGTGACGTGAGTGGACTTGTAGCCACGGAGAGGTTCGGTAGAGCCGGCGCAGAAGTTCATACAGCGGCACCACTGCAAGTAGAAGCACGATGCGCGGTACGATGAACAGTGCTTGAGTTCCCCAGTTTCCGCCTACATCCACAAAGTCTGGCTTTACGATTACAGCCGATGCCGCAATGGTGAAGACCAGAACAGCCCACAGATAGTGGTCTACCGGACCAGGCCGCCATGTTTTCCGCAATACCTGACAGAGGCCATAGGCAAGGATGAGCACGATGGCGGTCCCACTGAGGCGAATCAGAATGTAGAGACAGATCGCGGCAATCGGCACGATGAACACAGGCAAACGTACTACCCATCTGACAAACGTCTGGGGTAGGTAGTACTTGATGAGGAGGTCGCCTTCCGGCCCGTATGCGAGCCCCAGATCGAGAGTTGACGTATTGTAGTGTCGGCTCGTGCTCTCCAGGAAGACTGCGCCGAACAATAGGGCGAATACTCCCACCGGCAACAGAAGCCGTACGTCCAGCCGCTTGTGGAGCAGCCAGGCAATCAGGATGAAAAATGGCGGCGCTGTGGCAACGAAGTAGTGCGGTCGAATACGCACCAACGAGGTCAGAAGGATGGCCGCCACGGTAAGCGCACCGACCTGGGTTCGAAACGTCTGTTTGGAAACGATAAACGACACGCATAGTGCCACGCCCGTCAGCAGCTGCCATCCAACTCCATAGACAGCGCCGGAGGCCAGTTCGAGAAAGTGGGTTCGCGCGAGTATCCAGGGCGGGCCCTCGACATCGCTCAAGAAAATGTTCGGCTCATACGGATTGGGCACAAAGAGAAGGTACCCCAGACCGGCGCCGATACACCCTCCCCACGGGGAGCCGGTCACACTCTTGCCAAACGCGTAGAGCAGAAGCGTGTTCAAAGCGATCATGGCGATTGGCGCATAGACGTAAAAGATGCTGTCGATATCTGCATGACTCCATGCCGCAAGTTGTCCCATCCAAAAATTGTGGAAATCCGGATACACGAGGGGCTGCGTTCCCGCCAAAGCGGGCCATATCCGCATGGGCGCCCCGTATATGAACATCACCGCGTGTGTCAGGTGATAGTGCTGGTCGATGAAGGAGTAGTCATGCATGAGATCGTTCGTCACGCGGACACGCGGTGCTAACAACGGCATGGTCACCAGGACGCTCAGAAGAGCGATGATCCCGACGAGCCATGGCCCCTGGGAACTCCAGACACTGCCAAACGGGGTTAGGGAGGTGATCCGTCGGAGCGGTCCGCCTTCGGCGGGCGCCCGCAGATAGATCTGGGTCAGCCACAGAAGGAGCGCGCCCAGACACAGGGGGAAGTACACCCACTGTATTCCGATGGCGCCGAGCAGAAAGCCGAATGTTACCGAGCTCGCATAGCCGGTTATCGCGATAAGGGCGGCCCGCTCGGCTCGACCCTGAACGTCCGGCAACAAGACTTGTACGATCGCGCCGCCCAAAGGCACGATGGAGAGAAAGGCAAGGACGAAGAACGGTGCTGCCTCTGTGAAGGTAAAGAGCGTCTCAGATCGCAGCACAAAGGCAGCAACGAGCAGCAACGTGAGACCGAGCGTTTGCGGTACCGTGATCTGTATGCGGAAGTCCAACCAACGTCGTGCGGCGAGAAGGCACCACAGAGTCATCGTCCTGAACATGCACCGGTTCATTGGGGCCTCCGGAGATCGTCAGTGCACCGCGCCGTAGGAGGTGCCGAGGTGGCCGTCGTGGGCACGAGCCTCGGTTCTGACGCCGCGGGCGCCTCTATGCCACGCCCCGATTCTGGCCGAGGTGCCAAATATTCAGCATGCGGCCCATTAGGGGGCATCTGAGGCGCCTCCTTCGCCGTAAAAGACCGGAAACGGCCGTGTCAGGTTACTTTGTCAACAAGTACATGGAGGATCAGTATGGCACGATGGTGCAAGTGGAAAAGGGGCTGCAAGAACATCGCCTGAAGGAACCTATCCCAGCAGAGCTTCTCGGTCGCTTGATCGATGCTTGGCGCGCCATGAGGAAGGGGCCGAATGAGGTGCCAGAGGCTTACCGAGTGGGCGGCGAATGGCAGACGATTATGTCGAATGTTTTCGACTGCTCACAAGCGCCTTCGAGGAGGGAGACCGCGATGCGCTGAATGATTTGCTGCAGAGTTGTTTTCGGAGATTCGGGGATGTGTTTGGCGAGCCGACGGATTTTACGGCACAGGCATATAGGCGCGGTCGCTGCGAGCACTTTCGAGAGTGTAGTCTGAAGCTTGAATCTCGAAGCGGAATGCGATCGATCGGTGGTTTGCCTGCAGGTGGTTGCGGACCCCCGCAACCATCGAGTTTCCGAGGAACCGATCGGGTAAACTTTGGCCGCCGGCTGCGCCTCCGCGCCGAGAGGCGCGGCAAGGAGGCCGCTCGCCAACGTGCCGAGGAAGATGCGCCGATCCATTACTCGATCACCTGATCCGCCCGCTGCGAGCAGCGTCGACGGGATCGTCAGGCCGAGGGCCTTGGCGGTCTTGAGGTTGATGACGAGCTCGAACTTGGTGGGCTGCTGGACGGGGAGGTCAGCGGGCTTGGCGCCCTTCAGGATCTTGTCCACGTAGGCGGCGGCGCGCCGGTGCATGTCGGGATAGCTCGGGCCAAAGGCACATCAGGCCCCCAGCCTCTGCCAGCTCCGCTGTACGGATAGACCGTCGGCAGACGGTGCCGCGCGGCAAAGTCAACGATGCGCTCCGGTGGTGCAGGAAGAGCGCGGTCTGCAAGCACCACCATGGCGCCCGGCCGCTCTCTGGCGATGGTCTCGAATGCGTGATCGAACTCCACCTCCGACTGCACGCCCACAAACTGCAGCTTCAGGCGCAGCACGGTGGCCGCCTCGCGCGCGTGCTTCTCCGAGACCGTGTGGAGTGCATTGGCGGGATTCACGAGGAAGGCCACGCGGGAGAGCTTCGGGACGAGCTCCCTGAGCAGCTCCAACCGCTTCCCCTCCAGGTCCGGCGAGATCGACGCCAGTCCCGTGAGGTTCCCGCCGGGCCGGGCGAGGCTCGCGACGAGGCCGGTGCCGACGGGATCGCCCACGGCCGCCATGACGATGGGGACCGTCGTCGTCGCCTGCTTGACGGCTAGGGCGGCGGGCGTTCCGGCGGTGACGATCACATCCACCTTGAGGGCGACGAGCTCGAGCCACGAGCGGGGAAAGCGCTCGTACTTTCCCTCGGCCCACCGATACTCGATGACGAGGTTCGACCCTCGACGTAGCCGAGGTCCCGCAAGCCCTCGCGGAACGGCCCGACGAGATTGGCCTCGAGGGCGGCGGTGGAGTTCCCGAGGAAACCGATCCGGTAGACCTTCCCCGCCTGCTGCGCCTCCGCGGCGAGCGGCGCGGCGAGGAGGCCGCCTGCCAGGGTGGCGACGAAGCTCCGACGATCCATCAGCGTGTCATCTCCCGAGTGGTGGGCGCGAGTCTAACAGACCCGGGCGGGAATAGGCAGACGGCACGGCGGAGAGCCCGTGGCCCATTCCATCAGGCGGTTGCCAGACCGCTCAGAGGCATTGTCTCCCTCACGGAGGGCTTTCGGTTGCCGGGCCACCAACCGCCCGCTGCCGGAGATCGACCCAGAACGCTTCAGGAGCCGTGTAGCATTCTGCAAATCCAGCCCCCGCAACCATTGAAGACGGGGGGTTAGCGGACATTGAAGCCGCTAACCCCTTTTCGTTTACCCAGGCGTTACCCACACCGACGATCGCGACAGAGCCTGCTTCGCCAGACGCTGGCTGATGCAACACAGGCACCCGAACCTCACAGGTAGTGCCAGCGTTCTCTGGAACCGCCACGGCCCTGGCGTCATTCACGAGGCGAATGTACGCCGGGTTGTACCAGCGGCCTGTCGACGTCTGAAGTTGCCTTCTGAATTCTCTGACGGGGTCGTGATATCCGAGTGTCGCTTGGCATAGGAGCGACACGGTCCGTCTGCTGCGCGACGCCTTGGGAGGGGCTGGGCACACGCACCGAACATTGCAAATCAACCGCCAACGGAGAACTTGGCGGATCCAGTGGTTTCGAAGAAGCTGGTCCCGCTGTGCCCGCGACTGGCTGACCACAGACATTGGCCCTAGGTCCCATACCGAGGAAATCCGACTGTGCCTCACGATGGTGTGGTGAGTCCAACTTTGTCTGTGGGACATCAGCGATAGACCCATTGACCGAACGATCGCGGGATCGTCCGAGGCGGCAGAGCGATAACCCGACGAGCCGAAGAGGTCGCAGGGTTAGACCGGCGACGTGCTAGTTCGGCGGCTTCGCTTGGCCGCGCGTGCTAGTTGGGCCGCAAGGGGGAATAGTCGTATGGGGATCTCACGGAGTGCGTTGTCGGCATGCATCCTGGCAGTCACCATCGGCGTGGCAGTAGACGCACGCGCCCAGGGCGTCCTCGACATGAAGAAGGGCGAGGGCGGCAGCGTCGTCAAGGGGGCGGCAGGCACCGGCGGCGCCCAGGGCGCCGCATCCGACCTCGAGCGCTGCGAGAAACCGATGGCCACCGTAGCGGTGGTCGAGTCCCAGGACGCCGTCGCATCCTTGTCCCGCTACAACCTCGGACCTCCGACTGGTCTCATCCGGCTGATGCTGCAGCAGTCCAACTGCTTCATCGTCGTTGAGCGCGGCTCCGGCATGCAAAATGTGATGCAGGAGCGCGCGCTTGGGAAGTCGGGCGAGTTGAGGCAGGACTCCAACATGGGCGGGGGCCAGATCGCGACGGCCGACTACATCATGACGCCTGCAGTCGTGTTCCACGAAGATGACGCCGGCGGTGTAGGCGGTGCCCTCGGCACGATCGGCGGCCTGTTCGGGGCAGGCGGACGCGTTGTCGGCGGCCTCGCCGGGGGTCTCAAGTTCAAGGAGGCGGAGACCAGTATGCTCTTGGCCGACGCGCGCTCCACCGTTCAAGTGGCTTCGGCCAAGGGGAGCGCCAAGAAAGCCGACTTCCGTCTTGGCGGGCTGCTCGGCGGCGGCGCCGGCGGCGGCTACTCGAACACGAACGAAGGCAAGGTCATCGCGGCCAGCTTCGCCGACAACTACAACGGGATCGTCCGGGCTGTGCGCGCCGATCCGGCACTGCAGCGCGGCGTCGGCTCACTGGCCGAGGAGGCCGGCAAACGGACCAAGGGTGGCGACGTGTTCAACGAGGGCGACGTGGTGCGGCCGAAGATCGGCAACGTCAGGCTTTTCGCCAAGCCGTCCGAGGCGAGTGACGCGCTAGCCACCCTCGGCAAGGGAGAGGAACTCATCGCCATGGGCAAGGAGCAAGACGGCTTCTTGAGCGTCGAGACGAGCAAGGGAAGTGGCTGGGTGAAGAAGGTGCTAGTGACTCGTTGAGAGAATCGTGATGGCTTGGGAGTCCGCCGGTAGATGAGTAGGGCGATTGCCATGAACAGCCTCGTCGGTTCGCTCTGTGTCGTGCTCCTGACGGTGCCGGTCTTCGTCGGCTGCCAGACGATGTCGATCGAGGAAGCCAAGAAGGTCACGGCCTCCTTCAGCGGCAGCTCCTTCGTGCCGCCGCCTCGAACCATCGACGATCTCGACCGTGCTTCTAGACCAGCAGAAGCGCTTCGACCCGAAGGTGGTGGAGGCGGCGCGGGTCAAGGTCGACCAGCAACCGCCAGAGACGGCGAACCCGAGCGTCCTCGCCACCTTCTATGTCGAGCGGGCGCTGGCCAACCGTGAGTCGGCCGCCAGAAGCAGGAACTGGAGGACTGGCGTCAGGGCCTGCAATGGGCCGGTCGGGGCGGCTCGACGCCGCTGGCGTACGACGAGATCCTCGCCCGCGCGGCAACCGCCGAGGCAATGGGGGGAAGTGTCAGTCGGGCGGTGAGCTATATCAGTCAAGCGATCGCCGCCGTCGGGCCGGATCGGCCCGCCCTTCTGTTCAATCTGTACGCGTTCCAGGTCCGGCTTTATGCGCAGGCGGGTGACCTCGACGCGGCCAACGCGGTGCTGAGGCGACTCGAGGTGCTGGAAGCGGAGTCGCGTGGGTGGCGAAACATCCGGGCCACCGCGAGGGCCTTCCACCAGAGCAACATGCTGGCGGCTCGCGCCTCGATCGCCGAGGCGAACGGCCACCTGGCCAAAGCGGAGGCCTTGTGGCGGGAGTCCATCGACGTGCTGCTCGCCGATAGTGAGGCGTCCAAGGCCACCCAGATCGATTTGGCGTACGCCCGTGTAACGGCCGTGCTGCTACGACAGGGTCGTCTTCTCGAGGCCGAGAAAGAAGCACGCACCGGCCTCCTCAGTGCCCTTGGGAGGCGGGGCCGGTACTCCACTCACACTGCGATCCTTGTCCGCAGGCTGGCCCAGACCATCGCGGAGCAGGGACGCTTCGCAGAGGCCGAGATCCTGATTCGCGTAACGCTCGATATCTATCAGAAGAGCGAGGCGAGCGAGGAGTCCTTGTTCATGGCCGTGGCGAGAACCGACCTCGCCCAGGCCCTCGTGGGGCAGGGGCGCTGGGGTGAAGCCCTCCAGGAGTACGGGACCGTCCATCGGGCCATGCGGGCCGACCCAGCTGGCTACGAGAAGCACCTCCTCGGCAACTCAGGGTGGGCAGTGGCGCTCATGAGGACCGGGCGGCCGGGCGAGGCGATCCCGGTGCTGGATCAGGCACTCGAGCGGAGCCGCCGCGTCTACGGCGGCAAGGACCCCATGACAGCGGAGGTCCTCGGTTTGCGAGCTATCGCGCTCGCCCAGGCCGGTGACCGCGCGGGGGCCCTTCGGGACCTCAAGGACGCGACGCCGATTCTGTTGACGCGGACCCAGGAGACGGACGACGAGTCCGCAAGCCGGCCGGCCCGCGACCAGCAGCTGACCATGATCCTCGCCGGCTCCATCGGTCTCCTGGCCGACATCAAGGGGACGCCGCTCGAGGGCCAAGCGGGCTTCGATGTCGCCGCCGAGGCCTTCCGCCTGGCCGACGTCGCGCGGGGCCAGTCAGTCCAGCGGGCGCTCGATGCCGGCGCGGCGCGGGCCTCTGCTCGAACGCCGGCGCTGGCCGACCTCGTCCGGCGCGAGCAAGACGCCAAGAAGCAACTCGGTGCGATGGCCGGAGCGCTGGCCAACGTGCTGAGCGCACCGAACGACCAGCAAGACCAGAAGGTGATCGCCACCCTCCGCCGGCAGATCGATCTCTTGCGGCAGGCGCGCCAGGCCCTCCTCGGGCAGCTCGAGCGTGAGTTCCCCGCCTACGCCGAGCTGATCAACCCCAAGCCGGCGACGGTGGACGCCGTCCGGAAGGCGTTGCGACCAGGCGAGGCATTGGTTGCGACATTCGTCACCCACGACCGTGTCTTCAGCTGGGCCTTCGGGATTTCGGGCCCGGTGGCTTTCGGGGCGACGTCGCTCGGCGAGCCAGCGCTGGCCGAGATGGTGCACAAGGTCCGAATGGCACTCGACCCCGGAGCCAAGGCACTCGGCGACATCCCTGAATTCGACGTCGTGACCGCTCACCAGCTTTACCAGGCGGCCCTGGGGCCCGTGACCGCCGGCTGGAAGGACGCTCAGAGCCTCCTGGTCGTTGCACATGGCGTACTCGGCCAGGTGCCGTTCGCCCTGTTGCCGACGAAGCCGCCGCCGATCGGGCCGGAGCAGAACCTGCTCTTTGCCAACTATCGGGGGGTGCCCTGGCTGGTCCGGACGCACGCGGTGACGGTGCTGCCGTCGGTGGCCTCGCTGGCGACGCTGCGATCGATGCCTGCGCCTGATCCCAGCCGGCGGCCCTTCATCGGCTTCGGGGACCCGTGGTTCAGCCCGCGGCACGCTGCCCGCGCCGCCCGTGAAGAGGCCTCGCGGCAGATGGCCAGTGCCGAGGGACTCCAGACCCGAGGGTTGCCCATCGTACTGCGAAGCTCCCCGGTGACCGAGGGGATCGATTCCAGCCAGCTGGCGATGCTGCCCCGGTTGCCGGAGACTGCCGATGAGATCCGGTCGTTGGCACTGGCAATGAACGCCGACGTGACCAAGGAAGTATTCCTCGGGGCCCAAGCCAACGAGAAGGTGGTAAAGAGCGTGAACCTCGCCGGCTACCGCGTGGTTGCCTTCGCCACCCACGGGCTGGTCTCCGGCGATCTCGACGGGCTCACGCAGCCGGCGCTCGCCCTGTCTGCGCCGGACGTGGCTGGTGTGGACGGCGATGGACTGCTCACGATGGAGGAGATCCTGGGGCTCCGCTTGAACGCCGACTGGGTTGTGCTCTCGGCGTGCAACACCGCCGGCGCCAGGGGCGCGGGCTCGGAGGCGATCTCGGGTCTGGGGCGAGCGTTCTTCTACGCGGGCGCGCGGGCGCTGCTGGTGACGAGCTGGCCGGTCGAGACGCGATCGGCGCTGGCGCTCACCACGGACTTGTTCCGGCGTCAGCACGAGAACCAGTCCCTCACGCGGGCGCAGGCCCTCCAGGAGACGCTGAACGCGCTCATCGACCGTGGAGTCTACGAGGACGAGCGCAGCAAGCGCGCGGTGTTCAGCTATGCGCACCCGCTCTTCTGGGCGCCGTTCATACTCGTCGGCGACGGCGGCGGAGCCCTCGGCAAGTAGCCCTCCGACCGACCCGATGAGCGATGATTGCGATCACCGGGACGCGAGGTTTGGCGCGTCTGCTGAAGCCTTGATCGCCTGGCTGAGCTCGCGCCAGAGCGCGCGCTGGCTCGCCACCAACCCCAGAAGGTCTGCAAACTCACCCAATTCGTCGAGGTTTCCGTAATTTCCCGCCTGGTTAGCCCGTTTTTTGCTCCCACGCCCTCCCGCAGCAACGGCGACTGCTCCCGTTTTGCTCCCGCGCGCCCAAAACGGAGAAGCGGTACGCCGGGGCCCGATTGAGAATCCTCTAGAACGGGTAGTCGATTCCCCGTCAGGCAGACCAGGTTGGGGGATCCTGGAGGGTATACGGGGATCGTCTAGCTGTTTGTGCTCATAACCCAAAGGTCGCTGGTTCAACGAAGGGTTAGCGATCAGGTCGCCAACCAAACTGGAACCGACACTCGTTAGCGGTGTCCCAGTGAGCCTGTCAGGCGACTATGGTTTCGTTAAGTCGGCAGCCGAGAGCGCATGGATAGTGAGATCGAGGTCAGCTCGGCATCTGGAAATTGGGCGTCGACTTCATGACCGCGATCTCGGCGTCGTCCATCCCTTCGACGATCCCTTCGAACAACGGCGTCGACAGATACCGCTCACCCGTATCCGGCAGCATAGCGAGCAGCACGGAACCCGCGGGCGCCTTCTCGGCCACCTGCATCGCGATGGCGAACGTCGCGCCGCCCGAGATCCCGGTGAAGATGCCTTCGCGCTGCGCGAGCTTGCGCGACCACTCGATCGCGACAGGCCCGGGGATCGTGATGAGCTCGTCGATGTACTTCTTGTCGACCGCCTCCTGCAGCACCCACGGAATGAAGTCCGGCGTCCATCCCTGGATGGGATGCGGCTCGAAAGCGGAATGGCCTTCCGCAGGCTCGTGCGCATCGTTGCGCTTCTGCGGCTTGCCGCTGCTCAGCAGCGCGGCGTTCGCGGGCTCGCTGACCACGATCTTCACGCCCGGGCGCTCCTTGCGCAGGACACGCCCGACTCCCGTGAGCGTGCCGCCGGTGCCATAGCCCGTGACGAAGTAGTCGAGTCGCTTGCCCTCGAAGTCAGCGAGGATCTCGCGCGCGGTCGTCGAGGCGTGAATGGCGGCGTTCGCTTCGGTCTCGAACTGATGCGCGAGGAACCATCCGTTCTTCTCCGAGAGCTCCTTCGCCTTCTGCACCATCCCGAAGCCCTTGAGCGCACGCGGGGTGAGGATCACCTTGGCGCCGAGGAAGCGCATGAGCTTGCGCCGCTCGATCGAGAAGCTGTCGGCCATCGTGACGACAAGCGGATACCCTTTGGCGGCGCAGACCATCGCAAGCCCGATCCCGGTGTTGCCGCTCGTGGCCTCGACGACGGTCTGTCCCGGCTTCAGCGTTCCATTGCGCTCGGCGGTCTCGATGATGCTGAGCGCAAGCCGATCCTTGACGGAGCCGGCCGGGTTGAAGAACTCGGCCTTCACGTAGATGGTCGCGTTCTTCGGGGCGAGGTTGTTGATGCGGATGCACGGCGTGTCGCCGACCGTCTCCACCACGCTGTCGAACAGCCGTCCGCGCCCCTTGGTCTGTCGTTCACCGTTTGTCATGTCATCTCCTCACGACGTGCGGGCGCTTTCGCGTCCTCGTTCGCAGCAACGTACACTGTATCCGACGGTACGCCGTGATGCTCCTCGGCGGGCGCGGCAAGGAATGCGCATCCAAGAACTTCACGCAAGCAGCGCTAGCGGCTCCTCCACCAAATCAGCCAGCGCCCCGAGGAACTGCGCCGCCCGCGCCCCATCGACCGCGCGGTGATCACACGACAGCGTCAGCGTCATCATCGGCGCAAGAGGACAGGCAACATCAACGCCCTCCGGCGGTGGGCACCCCCCTCGTGGCCCCCGTCCCCGTGACATAACCTCCCAGACTCGGACGCGGAACGCCACAGGAGCCGATGCCACAGTGCACATCAGCGACCTTCTCGCGGGTCGAGCGAGCCGGCCCGGGTGAGCGACATGCTAGGCCAGACAGACCGCCGCCGTCAATCGACCGGTGGACCGGTCGAATCAGCACGAATTCCACCTCGCGGCGCCGTACTCTCGGGCGCCGCGCGTGTACACTCGCAGCGCCGCGCGGCTCAGTCCGTGATTCCACGCCATCTGGTACCGGAGCCCGGGCATGCTGTAGATCCGCCACGAAGTTCACCGGGGAGATCACGAGCACCGTCTGCTCCCCGCCACTAGCTGCCGGCTGCTAGCTTCCGGCCCTTGGCACTATCTCTTGGCCTGTGGCTCAATCTTGCGTTTGTCGGCGTCAATCTGCGGCGAAAGGCTTCCGTTTGCTCCAGAACCGCGGAATCCAGCGCGGGACGCGCGCGCAGTAATCCTCATAATCCTTCCCGAACGTTCCGCGTAATGTAGGTTCTTCATAGAGAAGCACGAAGGCAAAGAACCCGAGCCATACCACGAGTCCGTACTCCAGCAGGGCCATGCTGCCCAAGAGGAGTCCCTGGCCGAAAATCAGCGAAGTAACGGCCACGTACATGGGGTTGCGCACGTAACGATAGAGCCCGGTAACTACCAGGTGCTGAGGAGGCGCGACCGGCGCCGGCGTCCCCAGGCCCTGAATGGCGAAGCGGGCGAAGGAGTCGAGCAGAACCGGCAGCCCGGCGGCAATCATCAGCCCGCCCAAAATGCGCAATGAAGAAAACCCGAAGAGCGGCGGCGCCATGCGCCAGCGGGTGAAGGTCCAGGGAACGTACACGGCGAGGGTTCCCGGAGCGATCACCAGAAAGATCGCGGAGCCGGCCAAGGCCATGGCACGCTTCATGAGTTCCCCTCATTCTATCCTTGAGCTTAGACTGGAAACGGAAAGTCTCGTGGCGTCATGAAGAAAGCCAAGGTAAGCAAACGCATTTCCGCGGCCAGCAGCCGATCTCCGGGCAAACCGAGAGGATAGCCAACATCAACGCCCTCCGGCGGCGGTGCCCCCGTCCGTGGCCCCGGTCCCCGCGACATAACCTCCCGGACTCGGACGCCGGCCACCCCAGGAGCCGACGGCTCCGCCCTGGCCGCGACTGACACTGAGCGCTGGACCGGGGCGACTCCGACGGAACGCGGCCCGGCTGGGCTTCGGCTTCGCGGTACGCCCGCCGACCGCGGCGTCTCGGCGTGGAAGGGTGCCCCGTGCACAGCACCCGCGCGACCACGCGAGTCTAGCGGTTGGCCATTAGATGGTAGGATTCATGGAGCGGAGAATGTCCAGCATCTTTTGAAGGTTGTCCAGACCCGCCTTCTTGTGGTCTCGACTAGCAGTAGCTGCATCCTTCGAGTCGCTGCCTTGACCTTTGCCCTTCGACGTGACGCTTTGATCCTTCGAGGTGCTGCTTTGAATGGCGCGTATTTTCGATTGCGTGTTCGCGATCTCGCGATCGAGGAGTGCTCTCTGCATTTCGATCTTTTGGTCTCTGGCTATGGTCAAGCCCTGGATCTCGCGGAGCTGCTTTTTTACGCGTGCGATTTCTAGATCGACATTGATGGGTTGGAGGTTTGTGGGCTGGGCGTGCAGTTGCAGCGGGGTGAACAGGAGGACGAAGAACAGTAGTCCTTTCATCCGAGATGTCCGATATGGAGACACGTTCTCCTCCCGTCTGTGACACGAAGCACGACGCTTGTGCTCCTGACCGCCGTTCCGCTGGCGTGGGCCCGAGCCGCCCGATCAACGTCAGATGCCACGCGAGTCGCTAGATCCGCGCAAGGATTTGCCGAAAGAGCGTCGATGTCAAGTGGTCAATGCGTCGTTCCCCTTTTGTCCCCGATTCCCCGAAGGCACCACGGGAACAGTCCACTCCACTGGAAGCGCGGTAGGAAGGTCGGAGAGGCCCAAATGGCTACGGGACAACGTCAATCCAGAGCGTACGGGGCTCCGTGTAGCATTCTGCAAATCCAGCCCCCGCAACCATCAACGACGAGGGGTTAGCGGACGCAGCAGCCGCTAACCCCTTTCGTTTACCCAGACTTCACCCAGGAATCGGGCCGGGACGCTTGCCAGGAGCGCGGTGACTGGCTAGGATTTCGCCGTATCAGCTAACGGGGGCGTTCATGGGAACCGAAGAAACAGTGGCGCAGCATTACACGCACGGGGCCCTCGAGCGTACGGTGCTCGACGCGCTCCGGGGGGCGGGCAAGGACCCAGACCGGCTCGAGCCAGGCGATCTCGCCTCGGTGGACGAGTTCCACATTGGCGGCCGCCAGGCGACGGTCGACTTCGCCGCCGAGCTTCGCGTCACCCGGGGCATGCACCTGCTCGACATCGGCTCGGGGCTCGGCGGGGCCTCTCGCTACTTCGCGCACGTGCTTGGCTGCACGGTCACCGGCATCGACCTCACCGAGGAATACGTCCGGGTCGCGCAGGCGCTGTCGGAGCGGACCGGCCTCGCCGGCCGGGTCTCGTACCGGCACGGGAGCGCGCTCGCCCTGCCCTTCCCCACTGGTACCTTCGACGGCGCCTACATGCTCCACGTCGGGATGAACATCGCCGACAAAGGCGCTCTGTTCGCACAGGTGCGACAGGTGCTCAAGCCGCGGGGGGTGTTCGGCGTCTACGACGTGATGCGGGAGGGTGAGGGCGCCCTCGCCTACCCGGTGCCGTGGGCCGGGAGCTCGGAGACGAGCTTCGTCGAATCGAGCGCGACCTACGCCCGGCTACTGGCCGCCGCGGGCTTCGAGGTGCTCGCCCAGCGCAGCCGCCGCGAGTTCGCGATCACGTTCTTCCGGGAACTGCGCGCGCGCATCACGCAGAGCGGCGCGCCGCCCCTCGGGCTGCATCTCCTCATGGGTGCGACGACGCCCCAGAAGATCGCCAACATGGTGAGCGCTATCGAGGCCGGCCTCATCTCGCCGACGGAGATCATCTGCCGGGCCGGGGGATAACTGGGGAGCCGTGACCGCTTCGCGCGCGACTGCTGCCCTGGGTGCAGGATGTGGAGGAGTCGTGAGCGTCGATCCACGTCTGACCCGGCGCAAGGTCACGGTCTCGCTCGCGCTGTCGTTGCTGGCGGGGCGCGCGCTCGGATCCTCGGTGTCCGCGCAGGAGCGTGGGAAGCCGTTGGCGGCGGGCGACCGGATCACGCGGCTCGAACGGCAGCTGGAGGATCTGCGCCGGGCGCTCAAGATCCCGGGACTCTCAGCGGCCATCGTCAAAGACCGCAAGCTCCAGTGGGCCAAGGCATTCGGGTTCGCCGACACCGAGAACAAGCTTCCCGCCACGCCCGAGACCAACTATCGTATCGCCTCGCTCACCAAGACGTTCGCGTCCACGCTGCTGATGCAGCTCGTCGAGCGGGGCAAGCTCGATCTCGACGAGCCCATGGCCAAGTACTCGCCCGAGTTCCAGCAGCGCTTCGGCCGCGGACCGACGGTGCGTCATGTCTTTACCCACACCTCGCACGATCCGTCGGGCGATACGTACTGGTACGACGGCTACCGATTCTCCCACTTGTCCGACGTCATCGCTCGGGCATCGGGCAAACCGTTCCGCGAGCTGCTCGCCACCAACATCCTCGACACCATCGGCATGGCCGCCAGCGTCCCGGGACAGGATGTCCTGGACGACCGAGCCAAGTGGTCGTCGTTCCTGGACGCGGATCACGCGCGGCGCTATGAGGCCGGACTGTCGAAACTCGCCAAGCCATATCGCCTCGATGGCGCCGAGATGGTTCGCAGCATTTATCCGCCGCGCGGCATCAACGCGGCAGCCGGATTGATCTCCAACGTCCTCGACCTGGCCCAGCATGACACGGCCATCGACGGTCACCGCTTCATTTGGGCGGAGACGCAAGAGCGCGCGTGGACGCCGGCGAGAACGTCCGACGGCCGGAAGCTGCCGTACGGGCTCGGCTGGTTCATCCAGGCTCACGAGGGTGTACGGCTGGTCTGGCACTATGGCTACTGGCCGGAGTCGTTCTCGTCGCTCTACCTGAAGCTGCCGGAACGGAAGATCGCGCTGATCGTCCTGGCGAACAGTGATGGGCTGAGCGCACCGTTCTTACTCGGCGCCGGCGACGTCACCCGTTCGCCGTTCGCCAACAGCTTCCTGAGAATCTTCGAGCGCGAGGAGAGTGTGGGCCACGCGTTGCCCGATCCACGCTGGTCGCAGTCGAACGAGGGATTCAACGCGGAGCTCACGCAGCTCGCCACGCCGACCGGTGGCTATCGCTACGACCTGGAGCGGGCCTCGCATGAGCTCCTGACTCGCTGGCTCGACGAGCGGCGGCGAGCGAGATAGTCGTTTCTGGCACCCAGACTTCACCCAGGAACTACCCGGGAAGTTGCTCCCAAGGAGAGCCAAAGAGGCCCAAAGCCACTTGCGGAAGAAAGTTTGATTTACGATGCGTTGGTTATGGCGCTTTGGCTCTGGCAGCGATTTGAAAAGGGCTCACAACCCAAAGGTCGCCGGTTCAAATCCAGCCCCCGCAACCATGAAGGACGAGGAGTTAGCGGACGTTGACGCCGCTGACCCCTTTCGTTTACCCAGACTTCACGCCAGGAATTGGTTCTAGTCTTCCGCCGGGGATGCGATACTGGCGCGCTGATGCCGATCCCGGTCCTGATCGACTGCGACCCCGGCTACGACGACGTGATCGCGATCATGCTCGCGCTGGCGAGCCCCGAGGTGGAGGTACTCGGGATCACGACCGTCGAGGGGAACCAGCCTGTGGCCGAGACCACGGAGAACGCGCTGCGGGTCGTGGAGTTCTTGGCCCGCGAGATTCCCGTCGCGGCGGGCGCCGACCGGCCGTTGGTGCGTGAGTTCCCCTACCAGCGGACGCCGAGCACGGAAGGCGCCGACGTGCGGCGCGATATCCCCGGATTGCCGCCTGCGAGGGGTCGAGCGGTGGACGAGCACGCGGTCGATCTCCTCGCGCGGGTCTTGCTTGCCGCGGACGAGCCGGTGACGCTCGTTCCGCTCGGGCCGCTCACGAACGTGGCGCTGCTCCTGGCGCGGTATCCCGACGCGGCCGAGCGCATCGGACGCATGGTCCTGATGGGCGGCGCGATCGGCGAGGGCAACGCCACCTCGGCCGCCGAGTTCAACATCTGGGTCGATCCCGAGTCCGCGCGGCGCGTCTTCTCGAGCGGGATCGATCTCACCATGGTCGGCCTCGACGTGACGTACCGGGCGATCGTCAGCCCTGCGGAGCTGGAGGAGCTGCGCGGCCTCGGCCGCGCCGGCGGCGTCGTCGCCGCGATCCTCGACGCGTTTCCGCCCTACCGCCGCTACTCGTGGTATCCGGAGGGGTACCCGGTGCACGACGCGGTCGCGGTGGCCGAGCTCGTGTGCCCGGGGCTCCTGACCACGGAGTACCGGAACGTCGAGGTGGAATGCTCGTCGGAGCTTTCGCGCGGGCGCACGGTCGTCGACCGACGCGGCCACAGCGGCCGCCAGCCCAATGCCCGTGTCGCCGTCGACGTCGACACGGCCGCCTTCGTGCGCCTCCTGATCGATCGCCTGCGCACGCTCGGGTGAAGCAGCGGGGCGGCGGGGATGCACACACGTGACGCAACTCAGGAGGCCGCTATGAGCACGACGAAGGTCCGCAGCAACGACATGAAGCTCGAGATCGTCATCATCCCCGTCTCGGATATCGACCGCGCGAAGGAATTCTACGGCGGCAGGCTCGGGTGGAGGCTCGACGCCGAGTTCGCCAGTGGTGACGACTTCCGCATCATGCAGTTCACGCCGCCCGGCTCCGGGTGCTCGATCATCTTCGGCAAGAACGTCACCGCGGCGGCGCCGGGCTCCGCGCAGGGCCTGTACCTGATCGTCTCCGACATCACGGCCGCCCGAGACGAGCTTCGCGGTCGCGGCGTCGAGGTGAGCGAGGTGTTCCACAGCGACGGCGTGTACGCGGGCACGGACGAGCCCTACCTCTTCGGGCGGCGCCGGACGAGCGGTCCGGATCCCGCGCGTGGCAGCTACCGCTCGTTCGCCTCGTTCCGCGATCCAGACGGCAACGGATGGCTGTTCCAGGAGATCACGACGCGGCTGCCCGGCCGCATCGACTCCGGGGTGACGAGCTTCGCGTCCGTGAACGATCTGGCGGAAGCGTTTCGTCGCGCCGAGGCCGCCCACGGCAAGTACGAGGCCGCGAGCTCGGCGGCCAGAGGGATGCGAACTGGCCGGAGTGGTACGCCGCGTACATGGTCGCGGAGCAGGCGGGCACGGAGCTGCCGTCGTGACGGCCTACGACGCGATCGTCATCGGCACCGGCCAGGCCGGTCCCTACGTGACCTCGCGTCTCGCGGGCGCCGGCATGAAGGTCGCGGTCGTCGAGCGCAGCGCCTTCGGTGGAACGTGCGTCAATACCGGCTGCATTCCGACCAAGACGATGGTAGCGAGCGCGTACGCGGCGCGCGTGGCCGCTCGCGCCGCCGAGTATGGCGTGGACGTCGGCTCGGTGCGGGTCGACATGAAGAAGGTCATGGCCCGGAAAGACGCGGTCTCGAAGTCAGTCGCGCACCGGTCTCGAAGACTGGCTGCGGAGCATGGAGAACTGCACCGTCTACCAGGGCCACGCCCGCTTCGAGTCCGCGCACGAGGTGAGCGTCGGCGGAGAGCGCCTCCAGCGCGGACAGGATCTTCATCAACGTCGGCGGCCGGGCGCTCGTTCCCGACATGCCGGGGCTTCGCGAGATCGACTATCTCACCAACAGCTCGATGATGTCGGTGGACGTTCTACCGAGGCATCTGATCGTCGTCGGCGGCAGCTACATCGGCCTCGAGTTCGGTCAGATGTTCCGGCGCTTCGGCGCCGAGGTCACGGTGATCGAGATGGGGCCGCGGCTCGTCGGCCGCGAGGACGAAGACGTGTCGGCCGCGATCCGGGAGATCGTCGAGCACGAGGGCGTCGAGGTGCGCGCGAACGCGAAGTGCATCAGCTTCGCCAAGCGCGGCGACGAGATCGTCGCCAACGTCGATTGTGCCGGCGGGGCGCCGCAAGTTCACGGCACGCACGTGCTGCTCGCCGTCGGCCGGCGGCCCAATACCGACGATCTGGGCCTCGAGAAGGCGGGGGTCGCGGTCGACGAGCGGGGCTACGTCGTGGTCGACGACCAGCTCCGCACGAGCGTCCCGGGAATCTGGGCGCTCGGCGATTGCAACGGCAAGGGGGCGTTCACGCACACTGCGTACAACGACGGGGAGATCGTGATCGCCAACCTGCTCGAGAACGATCCGCGCCGGGTGAGCGATCGGATCACCGCCTACGCGCTGTACGTCGATCCGCCGCTCGGTCGGGCCGGGATGACGGAGGGAGAGATTCGCAAGAGCGGGCGCAAGGCGCTCGATCGCCAAGCGGCCCATGACGCGCGTCGGGCGCGCGGTCGAAAAGGGCGAGACTCAGGGCTTCATGAAGATCGCGGTCGACGCCGAGACCGGCGCCATCCTGGGCGCCGCGATCCTCGGCACGGGCGGCGACGAGGTCATCCACTCGATTCTCGACGTGATGTACGCAAAGGCGCCGTGGACGGTGATCCGCCGCGCGATGCACATTCATCCGACCGTCTCCGAGCTCGTGCCGACGATGCTGTCCGAGCTCCGGCCGATGGAGTAGCGCGGAGTAACGCGGCGCCACGGTGGACATGTTCCCTGAGCACATGCTGAGCGTGCGGGCCACGGTAGAGCCCGGCCGCGAGGCCGAGTTCAACCGCTGGTACGACAACGAGCACGTGCCCGATGCCGTGCGCATGCTCCCGGGCTGTATCGGCGCCGCGCGCTACAAGGTCGTGCTGGGCGACGGATCGCACCAGTACATGGCCCTCTACGCGTTCGAGAGCGCGGCCGAGCTCGCGGCCGCGCTCAGCGGCCCCGAGATCAGAGAGCTGATCAAGATCTACGACCGTGACATCGGTGTCTTCTCGACGCGCGTGCGCACGACTTACGAGCGAGTGCTCTTGCACGCGAGGACGTAGCGGCTCGCTGGAAGTTCAGCCGACCACGAGATTCACGACCTGCCCCGGCACGTAGACGAACTTCCGCACGGCCTGCCCGGCCAGGCGCGCCGCGATCCCGTCCGCGGCCAGCGCCGCCGCGCGCGCGTCCGCCTCGGAGGCGTCGCGGGCGAGCTGGACGCGGCCGCGCACCTTGCCGTTCACCTGGACGGGGAGCTCGATCACGTCGTCGACCGCGAGGGCCTCGTCCCACGCGGGCCAGGGCTCGTACGCGAGCGATGCCGCGTGGCCGAGATGCCGCCACAGCTCCTCGGCGACGTGCGGCGCGAACGGCGAGACGAGCAGGACGAGCGTCCGCACCGCCTCGCGCGGCATCGCGGAGAGGCGGGCGAGGTGGTTCACGAAGACCATGAGGGCCGAGATGGCCGTATTGAAGGCCATCGCGTCGATGTCGGTGCTGACCTTCTTGATGGTCCGGTGGAGCAGCCGGCGCGTGGCGTCGTCCATCGCCTCCACGAGGGGCTGGCGACAGACCGCGTGGAGCCGGTCGCGGAAGCGCACCACGCCCTGGATCTGCGAGGTCTGCCACGGCTTCACGGCCTCGAGCGGCCCCATGAACATCTCGTAGAGCCGGAGCGCGTCGGCGCCGTACTCCCGCACGATGTCGTCGGGATTCACGACGTTGCCCCGCGACTTCGACATCCGTTCGTTGTCCTCGCCCAGGATCGTCCCCTGGTGCACGAGCTTCATGAACGGCTCGGGGTGCCGGACGTGACCGAGATCGAAGAGCACCTTGTGCCAGAAGCGGGCGTAGAGGAGGTGGAGCACCGCGTGCTCGGCGCCGCCGACGTAGAGGTCGACGGGCATCCACGCGTCGTACGCGTCCATCGCCCAGGGCTGGTCGTCGTCGTCCGGGTCGAGAAACCGCAGGTAGTACCAGCACGAGCCCGCCCATTGCGGCATGGTGTTGGTCTCGCGCGCGAACCAGCGACCGTCGCGCTGGAAGAAGCGCCAGTCGCCGACGCGCGCGAGCGGGCCGGCCGGGTCCTCGCCCGGGTTGAAATCGGCGAGCTCGGGCAGGCGCAGCGGCAGCTCCGAGACTCGTCGACCGCGAGCGGCTGGTCGTAGCGAATCGTGTGCGCGGCCCCTCGCCGGGGGTCGCCGGTCGGGTCGGCGAGCTCGACCGGAAAGTAGATCGGGATGGGCTCACCCCAGTAGCGCTGACGCGAGAAGACCCAGTCGCGCAGCCGGTAGCTGACCGTGCCGCGGCCGCGGCCGAGCGCCTCGAGTCGGCGGACGACCGCGCGCTTGGCCTCGGGCGTCGCCAGGCCGTCGAACTCGCCGCTGCGGACGGTGACGCCGTCGTCGACGTACGCGGCCTCGAGCGCGTCGTGCAGTTGCCCGTCCGGGCTCACGACCTCGACGATCGGGAGACCGAAGGCGGTCGCGAACTCGAAGTCGCGCTGATCGTGCCCGGGGACGGCCATGACCGCACCGGTCCCGTAGCCGCCGAGCACGTAGTCGGCCACCCAGATCGGCAGGCGGGCTCCGGTGATCGGGTGGATGGCCACGGCGCCGGTCGGCACCCCGGTCTTCGTCTTGGCGAGCGCGACGCGGTCGAGCTCGCTCTTGCGGGCGGCCGCCTCGACGTACGCGACGACGGCCTCGCGCCGAGCCGGCGTCGCCAGCGTGCGCGTCAGCTCGTGCTCGGGCGCGAGCACGACGTAGGTCGCGCCCATGAGGGTATCGGGCCGGGTCGTGAAGACGGCGATGCGCGCGTCCGGGTGACCGTCGACACCGAAGACGATCTCGGCGCCCTCCGAGCGGCCGATCCAGTGGCGCTGCGCGGCAAGCGTCCCCTCGGGCCAGTCGACGAGCGCCAGATCCTCGGCGAGCCGATCGGCATAAGCGGTGATCTTCAGGAGCCACTGTCGGAGCGGCGAGCGATAGACGGGATGGCCGCCGCGCTCGCTCTTGCCATCGACGACTTCCTCGTTGGCGAGCACGGTGCCGAGCGCGGGACACCAGTTGACGGGCACCGTCGCCTGGTAGGCGAGCCCGAGCCGGAACAGCTGCAGGAAGATCCACTGCGTCCAGCGTACGTAGCCCGGATCGGTGGTGTCGATCTCCCGCGCCCAGTCGTAGCTGAAGCCGAGCATCTCGAGCTGGCGCTTGAAGGTCGCGATATTGTGCGCCGTCGTGCCCGCGGGATGTTGCCCGGTCTCGATCGCGTGCTGCTCGGCCGGCAGGCCGAACGCATCCCAGCCCATCGGGTGCAGGACGTCGTAGCCGCGCATGCGCCAGGCGCGCGCCATGATGTCGGTGGCGGTGTAGCCCTCGGGATGACCGACGTGGAGACCGACGCCGGACGGGTAGGGGAACATGTCGAGGACGTAGCGCTTGGGCCGGCCGCTCCGGCGCGTGGCGCGGAACGTCCCGTGCTCGTCCCAGTAGCGTTGCCAGCGGGTCTCGACCTCGAGGTGGTCGTAGGCCACGTCCTGGCCCCTTCTGGTCAGTGGCCGAGCGCCTTGCGCAGGTCCTCCCCCTGGGACTTCCACCACTGGTGCAGGATCGTGATGTCGGTGCCGACGGAGAAGTGCCGGACGCCCATGTCGAGGAAGTACTTCGCCTGATCCGCGGTGGCGATCTCGGCGCGGGGCGGCACGCCCATCTTGATGGCGGTCTCGAACACGCGGCGCTCCACCACTCGGAGCTCGGGCGAGTAGCGCTCGCCGGCGCGTCCGATGCCCATCGAGTAGTCGGAGCCGCCCCACTGCACCATGTCGACACCCTTGACGGCGAGGACGTCCTCGAGCGTGTCGACCGTGCCCGGCTTCTCGATCATGATGGCCACGACGATGTCGCGCAGGGCCTGGACGTAGTCCTTGGTGCCGCCATAGCCCATGTAGCTGAAGCGACGAGTGGCGACGCCGTAGGTGCCCTTGTCCTCCGGGGTCTCCGCGCGGACGATGCGCACGCACTCCTGCACGTCCGCGGCGGAGCGACAGTCCGCGAACAGGATGCTGTGGAAACCGGAGCCGATCGCCCGCTGCGCGAGGAAGCCCCGCGGCTCCTGGTCGACCTTGAGCTGCATCGACATGTTATGGAGGTCCCCGGCTCGGGCGAGGTTGTCGAGATCGTGCAGGTCGAAGGGGCCGTACTCGCCGACGAACTCGACGTAGTCGTAGAGGCCGGTGTGCCCGATGGCTTCGACGATGGACGGCCACGTGGTGTGAATGTGGGTGGACAAGCGTGGGCTTGTTGGCCTTCAGGAGCTCGCGCAGCTTGTTGGGTCTCATGTCGTCTCTCCTATCGTTTCCAGCCGAGCCAGTCACAGACGGCCCGGCCCATGACCAGCTCGAGGTCGCGGCCCTTCAGCCAGGGCAGCTCCTCCGTGAACAGCGTCACGCACTGGCGCCACGGGCAGGGCATGCGCGTGATGTCGGTGCCCCAGAACCAGCGCGCGGGGCCGAAGGCGTCGTAGAGCCGGCGCAGGTTGTCGTGGATGTCGCGAAACGGGTAGGGCTGATCGGAGTAGCTCGGCGCGCCGGTCGCCTTCATCGCGACGTTGGGATATTTCGCGAGCGCGAGCACCTCCGGCAGATTCGCCCACCGCTCGCTCGGGGGCGCGTCCCCCCTCGGGCGACCGAGGTGATCGAGGATCAGCTTGAGGTTGGGATGCCGCTGGGCGATCTCGGCGACCTTCGGCAGGAAGTTCGCCGCCATCATCGCGATCGGCAGGCCGGCCCGCTCCGCGGCCGGCCACAGCCAGTCGACGGTGCCGTCCGTCGGCCACTTGCTCTGCTCCGGCCCGATGAAGGTGAAGCGGCAGCCGAGCATGCCCGGGCGCTGCTTCCACGTGTCGACCAGCGCGCGGCTCTCGGGCTTGTCGAGGGGGAAGTTGCCGAGGATCGCGAACCGGTCGGGATGCGCGCGGACGGCCTCCATGCAGAGCTCGTTCGCGTTCGGATCCCACGGGGTGTGCGGCGTGAGGATGGCGGCATCGACACCGCCGGCGTCCATCTCCTTCAGGGCATCTTCCTTGAGATAGGCGGGGATCTGCCGGTGCCACGGGCTGGTGGGGTTGCCCGCATTCCAGAGATGAATCTGCGCGTCGACGATCAGCATGGTCAACTCCTTGGCTCCCAGAGCGCTCAGCAATGCGCGCTGTCGGCTCAGACGCGTCGGGCGCTCCTGAGCGAACCGCTGCACCCCGGCGAAGATCGAGTCCGGATCCAGGTGCGCCTCGGCGATCACGTCTGCCTCGGTGCCGCCGGTCAGCCACACGTTGTCCTGGTCGGCGGTGAGGGAATACTCATCGGTCAGGGAGCCGACGTTGCGCAGCGGCCACATGCGGCGCGTTCCGCTCATCACGAACATGAGATCCTGGCTGGCCTCGGGCGGCAGCACGTCGTTCCGATAGGCTTCGGGCTGGCGGTCGAACAGCTCTTCGCTGATCGCCGCGATGACCTTCACATTGATGCCGGCACTCGTCAGCCGTGGCAGCACGCTCACGAGATTGAACGTCGAGCTCGATCCCTGGGCAACGACGTAGCCGTGTCGTGGCTGGCCCGGCGCGAAGTCGCGGATGACGTAGAGACCCTTGGCGGCGGCCCGCAGGTCGGAGTCGGCGAACGTGTTGCGGTCGGCCACGCGGAAGTCCGGGCGTGCCACCTCGATGACGATGACGCCAACCTTCTTCTCGCGCGCGGCGATCTCGGCGGCGGCGAAGTAGCCGGGGGCCACGTCGTTGTAGTCCCAGAAGCTCAGGTTGATGACCTGGTCACGCGGGAACAGCTTCCACACCTGGGGAGCGAAGATCCCGAAGTGCGTGCGCGCGTCGGCGGCGGTCTCCGGGCCGGAGTGCCCGGCGAGGATGTGCAGGACGCCGGTGCGAAACTTGCTGTCCTGGTTCTGCTGGCTCCACACGCGCGCGGGCAGGTACATCAGCGGCGTGAAGGCGCCGTAGGTGCCGCTGAACGCCCACACCCCGGCAAACTGGTCGGGGTCCAGCGACGCGCTCTGGCCGACCAGGCCGATGGCGCTCGATACGTTGCCCGCTTCCTCGATCGCGGCCTTGAGCCGCGTCCCCAGCGGGTTGGTTTCGGGATCGTAGTGGCCCCAGATGCTGCCGTGCTCGAGGTTGATCGATTCCGAGAGGTCGGCCGCCAGGGTCAGCACGCGGTTGTCGGTGACGTGGTTCGCCCATTTGACGATCTCGGACACGGCCCGTCGGGCGCCCGCCGTCTCGCCCGCCTTGCGGAACAGCGCGATCTTGAGCTGCTTCTCCTTGCCCGAGATCGAATTCCTCACCGTGAGCGTCTGCGGCTCCTCGGGAAGATTGGCGACCTTGAGACGGTCGTCGAGGAATGGGTCGTGCTTCACGTCGACGCGGAGCGGGATCTCGGCCGGCACCGAGTCGCCGATCTCGACCAGACGATCGGCCAGCCAGTCCCCGAGGCCATCGCGCTCGAGGACTGACATGACGACGTCGATGTTGGTCTTGAACTGGATGAGCCGCTCCCGCGGGTCGGTGACCGGTCCCTGGCTGATCCCCTGGAACTCGACGCCGTAGCGCGCCTCGAACGTGCGCGCCAGGGCGACGAAGTATTCCGAGTTCATCTTCATCCCGTACGGATGGCTCGGGTAGCCCACCACCTGGTCGCCCGCCCCGGGGATCTTGCCGTTCACCGCGCCGGGCCAGTACCCCTTGGTGGTCGTGCCGATCACGATCATCGGACGGCGATCCGCCGGATCCCAGGCCTCCATGGTCCGGAGCGCGCCCACGATCTGGTCGTAGTCGTGACCATCCGGCAGGGTGAGCACGTTCCAGCCGTACGAAGTCCACTGGTCGACCAGGCGGTAGCCGGAGAACTTGCTGGCCACCACGCCGCCGATCAGGGAATCGTCGATGCCGGCGTTGTTGTCGGACAGGAAGATCCGGAGCCGCTTGCCGACCTGCAGCGCGATGGCCTGGGTCTTGAGCTCCTGGGCGTGTCCCTCGGTCATGGCGAACTCGCCCTCGAGCGCGATGACCTTCGGCGTCCCCATGGGGGCGCCCATGATGTCCCAGAACGCCGCCTTTCCCGCGGCCGTCGCGACTCCGACGCCCGAGGGGCCCCCGTTGACGTCGTTGGTGAGATCGGTGGACTCGATGTGCCCGGACAGCGCCCGGATGCCTCGCCCCTTCGCCTGGGCGAACAGCGGATGGTCCGACAGCCCCTGGTCCGCGAGCAAGCGTCCTCAGCGCGCCGGCGCCGCGGCGGAATCCCAGCGCGTCGACCGGCAGCATCGCGACGTCCGGTGCCACGTGATAGCGGGGATCGCCGGTCGCGTGATGCTTCCGGTACAGCGCCTGCCCCAGGATCATCCACAGCGCGTAGCAGGTGGGTGCGCAGTGTCCCGCCGCCAGCATGAACTTGTCGCCGTACGGATGCTTGGGGCGCCGGTAGTCATAGCGGAGCCCGCCCAGCTCGGGCCCGGCCAGATGCGCCGCCACGTTGAACGGCGTGTAGGCGAGCGGGCCGCCGAAATGCCCGGTCTGGGCATAGTTGCCGAGCAGGGTGAGAGTCATGCAGGTCATGTAGCCGATGTCTTCCAGGCGGCGCCGGTCGTAGGGAAGCCCTGGTGCCATGTCCGACCGTGGCGACGTGTGAACACTCATCGAAGTCTCCTGTTTGTGATGGCGCTAAGGCTCGACGCGCTCGATCTTCACGCTCCGGTGCGTGCGCGCGGACTCGATCATCGCCAGCGTGACCTCCACGACACGCAGCCCGTCCAGGCCGGTCGCGGCGGGCTGGCCGCCGGTGGCGGCCGCGCGCTGGAAGTCCTCGATCTCGGCCACGTAGTTCGGCAGCAACGCTTCCGGGTAGTCGGCGGTCTCGTTGACGGTGTCGCTCGTGGTCTCGAAGTGGCCGGTGCGCGCTTCCCACATCGAGTGGTGTCCGGCGATGAGCCCGGTGATCCCGTACACGCGGAAATCGTTGCGCGAATCGGGAAGAAGGCGGCTCGCGACCACCTGGCCGAGCGTGCCGTTGTCGAAGCGCAACGTGAGGCAGGCGAGCTGCTCGAGCGGGCGCGCGACCGTCTGGCCGTCGGTGACCGCGGTGATCTCGTCCACCTCGGCGCCGAGCACGAAGCGCAGCAGGTCGACCGAGTGCACGCCGGTGCCCATCATCGTGGACGCGCCCCCGATCAGCTCCGGCGTGTCCCACCACTGCGTGAGCGGCGTACGCGGCGGTGAGCCGTCGCGGCCGCGCACGCCGAAGGCCCACTGCGCCTGGGCGAGCACGATGCGCCCCAGCGCCCCGGCGGCGACGAGCTCGCGGGCCCGTCTGATAGGCCGGGTGCTGGCGCAGGTTGAAGGCCACGCCGAGCGTGACGCCCGCGCGGCGGCACGCGTGCACCATTCGCACGGCGTCGGCGATCGTCGTGGCCATCGGCTTCTCGCACAGCACGTGCTTTCCGGCCGCCGCCGCCTGGGCGACGTGCTCGGCATGCAGGGCGTTCGGCGAGGCCACGAAGACGCCGTCGACCCGCGAGTCCTTGAGGAGGTCGCCGAGCCGACTGTACGCCGCGCGCGCGTCATGCTTCTGCGCGAACGCCTCCGCGCGGTCCTGATCGCGGCTGTACACGGCGACGAGGTCGCCGCCGTCGGCCGCGGCGATCGCCGGCGCGATCTTGATGTCGGGATGCTTGCCGGTGCTGACGATGCCCCATCCGAACGCCATGGATCCTCCTCGGGATCAGGCCGGCCGGTTGGCCTTGAGGAACGTGCGCACGTGCCGCACCGCGAGCGGGATCTTCTCCTTCGTGTCCTTCCAGGGGTAGAAGGTCATCTCGGCCTTCGGGGCCAGCATCGCCGACTCGAGGGCGGGCTCGTAGGGGTGCGACGGGGTCTCGTCCGGCATGACCAGCACGGGCACCGGGCAGCTCTGGACGACGTCGCGCGGCACGCTGAACACGAAGTCGGCGTTCGTGACGTACATCCGGGTCAGGAACTTGTCGATCATGTCCATCGTGAGGTCGGGCCGCTGCTTGAGCAGCGCCGGCCCCCAGGTCTGCAGGCTGTTGTCGTACATGGGGTTCGATTCCTTGCGGAAGCCGACGGGCTGCGACACGACCGCGGCGACGATGCGCTCCGGCGCGCGCTCAATCAGCTTCCAGATGAACGGCCCCCCGATGCAGTAGCCGATCACCATGAAGCGCCGGATGCCCAGGTGATCCATGAGGCGCGAGATGGTCGTCGGCGTAGGAGTCCCACGGCCGATCCATCTCGAGCGGCCCGGAGGACTGGCCGCTCGGCGCGTTGCGCAGGTCGGCCGTGATGCAGCGGTACTCGTCCTTGAATTCCTCGGTCGCGTCGAACGGCGCCCGGTCCATGAAGCCGATGCTCGAGTTCTGGCCCCCGCCGGGAATGACGAAGAGCGGGAAGCCGGAGCCGGCCTCCTGGTAGTGAATGCGGACAGGGCCCTTCTCGTAAAACGCCATGGTGCTCCCCTTTCGCGGCTGGTCTGGTGCGATAGCGTCATGGGCCGCGCCGCCAGAGCCGCTCGGCCATCACGCCGACCGCGCGCTCCACCGCCTCCGCGGCATCGAGGATCATGTCCTCGCGGAAGCGACGGCCGACGATCTGGACGCCGACCGGCTGGGCGTCGTTCTCGTTCGCGGGCACGATGGCCGCGGGCAGGCCCATGAAGTTCATGGCATAGCTGTAGAGCGCGCTGCCGAGCACCTCGCGCACGCCCTCGGCGCCCTGCTCGTCACGGTTCCAGGTGAAGATCGGCGCCGGAAGGAACGGGGTGAGGACCAGCGGGTAGTCGGCCATGAACGTGGTCCAGGCGCGAATGAAGCGGTTCCGGTCGGCGATCGCCTTGAGGAACTCGAGGCCCTCGAACGGCTGGAAGTAGCGGTAGTACTCGTCGAAGATCGCCACGACGGTCTTCGAGCCGTACTTGCGCACGTCGGCGTCCATCAGCGCCTTGGCCTCGCCGAAGAGGCAGCGCGCGCCCGTGACGGCCGCCTCCTCGAGGAGGGGCGGCTCGACCTCGCGCACGTCGTACCCGGCGGCGGCCAGCGCGGTGCGCGCGGTGTCGAGCGCCCGGGCGACCGCGGGGTGCAGGGGGAAGTCGAAGGTGTTCCGGGTGAAGGCGACCTTGATGGGCCTCGGCTCGGGCGTCCCCTCGAACGGCATGGGCACCTGCCAGGGATCGCGGGGGTCGTAGGCGACGAGCGAGCGCATGGCCAGGCGTACGTCGCGGACCTCGCGGCAGATCACGCCCTGCACGGACATCACCTGCGCCAGCATGCCGCGCTCGACGGTGGCCGAGGGATTGTAGGCCGGCACCCGGCCGAGACCGGGCTTCACCGTGGCCGCGCCGCAGGCGTAGGCCGGAAAGCGGAGCGAGCCGCCGATGTCGTTGCCGTGCGCGATCGGGCCATAGCCCATCATCACCGCGGCGGCCGCGCCACCCGAGGAGCCGCCGGCCGAGGCGGTGGCGTTCCAGGGATTGAACGTGCGGCCGTGCAGCTCGTTCACCGTGGTGCCACGGAAGGAGAACTCCGGCGTGTTGGTGCGCCCGACGATGATGGCCCCGGCCCGACGGAGGTTGGAGACCACGGGCGCATCGGCCGGCGCGATCACGCCCTTGAAGGCGACGACGCCGTTGGGCGTCGCGCACCCCTCTTGATCCACGTTCTCCTTGATCGTGACCGGCACGCCATGCAGCGGCCCGATCGGACCGCCGGCACTCATCGCCTTGTCGTGTGCCTCGGCCTCGCGCAGCGCGGCCTCACCGAGATCGTCCACGACCGCATTGATCTTGCCGTTGGTGGCGCGCATGCGGGCCACCACGCTGCCCACGGCCTCGACGGCGGTCACGCGGCGCGCAGCGATGGCTTCGGCCAGCTCGCAGGCGCTCCACTGCCACAGCGGCCTATTCGAGGCTGCCATTGCTCGCTCTCAGGCCGTAGAAGCCAAGGGCGCCGCCGGCGAGCACCTGGTGCTTCGCCTCGGGGGACAGCCGCCCGAGCCGCTCGCGGAGCATCTGCGGCGCGCCCGGGAAGAAGCCGTCCGAGTGCGGATAGTCGGTGGCCCACATGATCTTGTGCGGACCGATATAGTCGGCCAGCACCGCGATGCTGCTCTCGACCGGCTCGAACGAGATCCAGCAGTTGCGCTGGAACAGCTCGCTCGGCCTCGTCTTCGGCGCCGACTCGTTGAAGCCCTGATCGTCGAAGTGCCGGTCCATGCGGTCGAGCCACGGCGCGATCCAGCCGCCGCCCGACTCGAGAAACGCGATGCGCAATCGCGGGTGACGGTCGACGACACCGCCCCAGATCACGCTCAGCGCGACCAGCATCATCTCCATGGTGTGCGAGACCATGTGGCGCGCCGCGCGGTCCTCCTCGAAACGGTCGACGCCGACGGTCGGCATCGCGTTGGTCGACCCCTCGTGAAAGCCGATCGAGAAGTCGAGCGCCTCGGCCATCGCCCAGAACGGCTCGTACATCGGGTCGCTGATCATCTTCTTGCCGTGATACGGGTTGGGCCGCAGGAACCCGCCGCGCATCCCGAGCTTCTCGCGGGCGTAGCGCATCTCGTCGACCGCCAGATCGACCGACTGCATCGGCAGCATCGCGACCCCGAACAGGCGCTCGGGATACGGCGTGCAGTAGTCGGCCAGCCAGCGGTTGTAGGCGCGGCACATCGCGGCGGCCAGGCCCGGATCCTCGACGGCGCCGGCGAACAGGCCGAGGCTGGGATAGAGGAAGGCGGCATCGATGCCGTCGGCATCCATGTCGACGATGCGCGCGTGCGGGTCGAACCCACCCCTGCGCCCTTCGGCATATTTCAGGGTGTTGGCCTTGACGATGCCCTGCCGGACGCCGACGGAGCCGAGGCTGCCGATGCCCCGCGGATTGCCCAGCAGCTTGCCCTCGACGCTCAGGCGTTCCTTGCCGTTGTCGTCGATGACAAACCGCGGCCGGCGCTCGCGGAATGTCGGGATCGATGTACTTGTCCCACAGGTCGAGCGGCTCGAGGATGTGACCGTCCGCGTCGATCACGTTGTACGCGCGCGCCATGGCAATCCCTCCGAAGAAGCAATCGAACCGCTGCAATACTACCGTAGCCGCGTCAAGGGCGCGAGCGTTTACAGTCTGCACCATCCCCATCCAGAACATGGTCTTGCCGCCGACGTCGACGTCGCAATGCGTGAGATCGGTGATGCGGTCATACTACCCGCGACGAGTGACAGGAATTGCTCTGCGGCTGACCAAGGACTGTTCTCCTCCGGTTGATCACGGTACGTCTCCGTGCTCGCCTGCGGTAGGTGCAGCGTGAGCCCACACAGGATACTCTCGATGGCGATCGAGCGGTGGGTGGGTCCAAAGCCGCGGTCGACCAGGAAGGGGAGGCGTGATGCGTATCGAGGATGCTCAGATCCATCTCGGGGGTAGCGGTTTGCCCAGCAACATGGCCCATCGCCAGGTCACCTCGACATCACGAAGATGCCCGTGCTCCTGGCGTCAGTGCGTGACCATGTTCACCGAGGAGCTGCCCTGGCTGTCAGAGCGGAGCACAAACATCTCGTCATGGGCCAGGCCGTGTGCGCCTGGTGGGCGCTGGAACTAGTCGACGACTCAGGAGGTTCCTGACCTGGGACGAGCGGGCGACGATGCACCGCGGCGCCGGCGACTATCGGCCCGACGAGCGCCGGATCATGCTGCGCACGATCGTGTACCCGAACTGAGGGCGCAGTCCCCAAGGAGCTCGCGAATGACGAATGGATCGGTGTTGTATCACCGGCACGACAGCATCGTGACACTCACCCCTACCAGGGACTCGGCATGTCCCTCGAGGACGTCCTGAACATGGAGGCGCGCAACCAAGCGATGGCCGCCCGCACCCCGGACCGCGCAGAAGGCGTCGCCGCCTTCCGCGAAAAGCGGCCGCCGCGCTTCACGGGGCGTGCAGGGTGCAGTCCTGCCCGATGAGAGCGACAATCCGACAGCGTCCATCGACCGGAGGATCACATGACTGACCAACTCATCTCCTGCGACGATCACATGGATCTCAGCCAACTGCCCGCGGATCTGTGGACCACGCGGCTGCCCGCGTCGCTGCTCGACCGCGCGCCGCATGTCGAGGAGCGCGACGGACAGGCGGTCTGGGTGTGCGACGGGAAGGTGTGGGGCCGCTGGGACGGCAAGCCGCCGGCGACGGGCTCCGCGCGGCCGATCAAGCCGCTCTATAACGCCTTCGACCGCGCCGGCATCCACGACGCGAGCGCGCGCCGCCCGGCCGTCGCCGAGCTGCGTCTCGCCGACATGGACCGCGACGGCGTCGCGACGCAGGTGATCTTCGGGCCGATCTTCCAGATCTCGACCGACGATCCCGTGCTACGCACCGCCTGCTATCGCGTCTACAACGACTGGCTGCTCGACTTCTGCAAGGCGGCGCCCGACCGGCTCATCGGCCTGCCGATGCTGCCGGAGACGCCCGAGGGCGCGCTCGCCGAGCTCGAGCGGCTGAGGGCGAAGGGCGGCGTGCGCCAGGTGAATCTCATGATCGCCAACGTCAACCCCAAGCTCGACGACCCGGCCTGGGAGCCGCTCTGGCAGGCGCTCGAGGAGAGCGGCATCATCCTCTCCTGGCACATCACGGTGTTCGTCGGCAAGCCGGGCGATCGCGTCGCCGGCAAGGCGGCGAGCGTCTTCGAGAACACCAAGTTCTTCCTGGCGAACTTCCTCGAGCCCTTCGTCGACCTCTTCGCCTGGGGCATCCTCGAGCGCCACCCGCGATTGCGCATGGTGATGGCCGAGGCCGGCACGGGATGGCTCCCCTGGCTCGTCGAGGAGCTCGACTACCGCCACTGGCGGCTCTGGGAGGCGAAGGAGTTCTGGGCGGACAAGGGCGGCAGCGCCCTCGTGACGAAGCCGAGCGAGCTCTTCAAGCGGCAGATCTACGCGACCTTCCAGGAAGACCACGTGGCGATGTCGCTCATTCCGTTCTTTGGCGATGGGCACCTGCTGTGGGCGTCGGACTATCCGCACCCCGACAGCGTCTGGCCCAACTCCCGAGAAGCGATCGAGCGGCAGATGCGGCACCTGTCGCCAGAGATGCGCCGCAAGCTGACTCACGACAATGCGGCCGCGCTCTACGGGCTGGGAAGAGCATGAGCGGATCGATCGATTGTGGTCATCGTGGCAGAAGCACGCGCCGACCCGTCGAGATCGAGGGCGCGATGGCCTCCGGCTGGCCGACGGGGGAGGCGTCATCTCACCGCACGTTGCGTCGCCCTCGGCGCAACCTCCTCCTGACCAGCGGTTCGCGCGAGGGCCGGCGCCGGCCTCACGGGCGCGCCGCAGCGCGGGCCCGGCGGAGCGCCCGCCAGACCTGCTCGCGGGTGGCCGGCATGTCGACGCCGCCGGCGCCGGCCGACTGCAGGGCATCGCGCAGGGCGTTCATGACCGCCGCGGGAGCGCCGGTCGTGGCGTTCTCCCCCGCGCCCTTCACGCCGAGCGGGTTGTCGGGCTCCGCCACCTCGTTGAGCTCGACGGCGAAGAGGGGGAGGTCGTCCGCCCGCGGGATCGCGTAGTCCATGAAGCTGGCGGAGACCGGCTGCCCGCTGTCCGCCTCGAACACGACGTGCTCCATCAGCGCCTGCCCGACACCCTGGGCGGCGCCGCCGTGCATCTGGCCGTGCACGATGAGCGGGTTGATCGCCCGGCCGACGTCGGCCACGATCGCGTGGCGCTCGAGCCGCACGGTGCCGTCGTCGGGATCCACGGTGACCTCGCACGCGTGCCAGCCGTTGGCGTGGACGTCGCCGGCGGTCGCGAAATCGGCCTCGGCCGCCAGCCGACCGTTCGTCTTCTCGGCGAACGCCGCCACCTCGAAGAGCCCGACGCCCCGGTCGGTCCCGGCCACGGTGAAGCGCCCGGCGGCGTAGGTCACGTCGGCGGCTGCGGCCTCGAGCATCCGGGCGGCGAGGGGCCGCCCTTCCTCCACCACCTTCCGCGCGCTGGCGACGACGGCGCCACCGCCCACGCGGGCGGAGCGCGACCCGTGGGAGCCGGCGCCACGGATCACGCGGTCCGTGTCCCCGAACACCACCTCGACGCAGTCGAACGGGACGCCCAGCGTCTCCGCGGCGACCTGCGAGAACACGGTGGCGTGCCCCATGCCGAAGTCCTGCGTGCCGGCACAGACGATCACCCGGCCGTCCCCCGTCGCCTGGACCTCCGCGAACTCGGTGGGCGTGCTGCCGTCGTTCTCGACGTACATCGCCAGCCCGAACCCGCGGAGCACGCCTCGGGCCTGGCTCGCGGCGCGCCGCGCAGGGAAGCCGCTCCAGTCCGCCAGCTCGAGCGCGCGATCGAGGTTCCTCCGGAACTCGCCCGAGGTCAGCACGGCGCCGCCCGGCGTCGTCCACGGGAATTCTCCGGGCCCCACCAGGTTCCGCCGGCGGAGCTCGATCCGGTCGATGCCCGTCTCGCGCGCCGCCGCCTCGATCAGGCTCTCGGTGAGGTAGTTCGCCTCGATGCGCCCGATTCCCCGGAAGGCCGCGAGCGGCGTGGTGTGGGAGAACACGCCGCGGATGGCCGCGTGGCCGCACGGGATGCGATAGGGGCCGCCGAGCGTCGGCGGGAGGTAGTGCACCATCACCCAGACGTTGCGGCTCGTCAGATAGGCGCCGTGGCGCCAGTCGACGCGCGCGCGCATCGCCGTGAATCTGCCGTCGCCGTCGAGGGCCAGCTCGCCGCGCAGCACGTGATCGCGCGCCTGGTGATCGGCCAGGAACGCCTCCGTGCGCTCGGCCGTCCACTTGACGGGTCGCCCGAGCCGCCGGGCGGCGACCAGGAGCAGCGGGTACTCCGGGTACACGCCCCCGCGGGCGCCGAAGCCGCCGCCGGTGTCGGGCACGACGACGCGCAGCCGCTCGGGCTCGATCCCCATCACGTGGACGAGCACGGCGCGCATGCCGTGGGCCGACTGGCATCCCACCCGGAGCGTCCAGCGCGACGTGCCCGGGTCGTACTCCGCGACGGCCGAGCGCGGCTCCATGAACACCGGGGCGATCCGGTTGTTGACGACCTCCACGCGCGTGACGTGCGCAGCGCGGGCGAACGCCGCCTCGACGGCGCCCGGTCGCCGCCCTCCCACTCGAAGGACACGTTGCTCGGCCGATCGTCCCAGACGCGGGGCGCATCCGGCGCGAGCGCCTGCTCGAAGCCGATCGCCGCCGGGCGCGGCTCGTAGTCGACGCGGACCAGCGCGGCCGCGTCGTGGGCCTGGCCAGGCGTGTCCGCCACGACGAACACGACCGGCTCGCCGGCGTAGCGCGCCGTCTCCCGGGCCAGGGGAAACTGGTCCGCATCGGGGGCCATCGCCCCGTCGGGGCCGCGGATGTCGAAGGGCGGCGTGCGCGAGTACGAGGGAATCGGCCGGGCGACCTCGCCCTCGACGTCGACCGCCGTCAGCACCAGCCGCACTCCCGGCGCGGAGCGCGCAGCGGCCGTGTCGACGGCCCGGATGCGCGCGTGCGCGTGGGGCGAGCGCACGACCACCGCGTGGAGCTGCCCGGCCAGCGCGACGTCGTCGGTGAAGCACGATGCGCCGGTCAGGAAGCGCGGATCCTCCTTGCGCTTCCGCGGCGCGCCGATCCTGGCGTCATCGTTCATGTGTGCAGGCCTCCCGCGGCATGGCCCCGATCCCAGTCGGCGCGCGCAAGCCGGAAGTGGAGCGTCGTTCCGAATAAGCGCCTTCGAGTTGGTCCGGGCTCGTCAGACCATCATCACCAGCCAACAGCCCCCGACCCAGTACCACGACTACATCGGCGAGCCCACGCTCGCCGATTTCCATCTGTGACCGACTCCGGTCAATTGCCGAGGGTGGCCGCGACGGCCTCCCAGAGGGCCCTCGTCAGTGCTGCGCTGGGATCATTCGACGGGCGCTTGCGGACGGACGTCTGGACCATCACCAGGCGACTGTGCGGGTCGACGAGGATCGACTGGCCGCGGATGCCGAGGAACGCGAACCTCCGGGCCTCGCCGGGCCAGATCCACGTCTGGTAGCCGTACCCGAGAAATGGCGTGGCGGTCCCGGGCCAGAGGTGACGCTGGTCCGGGTGGCGGCTCGTGGCGTCCCGGACCCACGCGGCGGGGATGATCTGCCGGCCACGCCAGTTGCCGTCGTGGGCGAGCAGCAGGCCGAGCCGCGCGTAGTCGCGTAGCACCGCGTTGAGGCAGCACAGGGTCGCCTCCTGGCCGGAACGGTCGATGAGCCAGGTCGCGTCGGCCTCGGCGCCGATCGGCTGCCAGATCTTCTGCTCCAGGTATTCGGACGCCGACCGGCCGACCGCGCCCGTCAGCACGAAGCCGAGCACCTGGGTCTCGACCGACGCATAGGAAAAGCGCGTGCCGGCCGGCGCCACGCGCTCGTTGAACCGCTTGACCGCCTCGACACCGCCTTTCCCGAGCCGCAGGAACGTGTCGCGGGCGAGCAGAGAGACATCGTCGTCCCCCGTGTATTCCTCGCGGAAGCGTACCCCCGAGGACATCTGGAGCAGGTGCCGGATCGAGGTGCGCCCATATTCGGTGCCCGCCAGGGCCGGTACGTACACCTCCGCGCGATCGTCGACCGACCGGATGCGGCCCTCGGCGATGGCGATCCCGATCAGCATCGCGGTGACGGTCTTGGCCATCGACCACGACGTGAAGCGATGCCGATCGTCCCGCGCGTACTGGTAGCGCTCGAGGAGGATCGTGTCGCCCCGCGCGATGAGGAGCCCGGTCGTGGGGTGGCGCGCGAGGTAGTCGTCGAGAGTGAGCGTCTGGCCACCATGCTCGTAGCGGATGATGGGCTCGGCGGCCGCGCGGCCGAGCGGCGACGGCGTGGACGCCCCGCGCACGATCCGACCCTCGAACACCTGATCGAGATGACTCTGCGAGCCCACGAGGAAGGGCAGGCTGAAGTACGTCGACTGGTCACCGATCGGATAGCCGGCGTCCGCGCCGTACTCGCGGGCGTCCGGGCCACCGGCCGCGAACCGCGGCCCCGGCCCGGCGGACGGACCGGAGGCACCGGCGTCGCGCGACCCTGGCGGCGGCGAGGCGCACCCGACGAACGAGACCGCGACGATGCACGTGACGACCAGCGATGCGTGGAACGACGTCATCGGCTTGCCTCCTTGGACGCCGGCCGCCCCTGGAACCGACGGCACGGCGCACATGAGCGGCCTCCTCGCGGGTCGAGCGAGCCGCCCCGGCTGAGCGGCATGCTATGCGAGACACACCGTCCCGTCAACCGGCCGGCGGACCGGACGGACCGGACCGGAGTTCGAGAGCCCAGGAGGTGCCCTCCGACGGCGGTCGCCCAGCGCCGAGGTCGGCGGTATGCTTGGGATCGACAGGAGGCGGCAATGAGCATGATCAGCCCGCGAACGATTCTCGTGGCCACCGATGAGGGCCTCCACCTCGTGAACGGCGACGGCGCAGCCCGGGTCGATGATCTGGCGGGCCGGGAAGTAGGGGCGCTGGCGCCCGCCGGCGATGGGTGGTGGGCGCTCGTCGATGGCCGAGAGCTCTGGCGAAGCGCGGACGGCTCCCGCTGGTCGATGTCCGCAAAGGTGCCGAAACGCAGGGCCACGTGCCTCGCGACGACGCCGGCGGGACTGCTCGTCGGCACCGCACGGGCGCATCTCCTGCGCCTCGAGGCAGATCGCCTCGTGCCGGTACCATCCTTCGAGGAGACCGAAGGGCGCGAGGCCTGGTACACGCCGTGGGGAGCCCCTGCCGACGTCCGCTCGATCAGCGCCGGCGCGGACGGCGCGGCGTACGTGAACGTGCACGTGGGCGGCGTGCTCCGCTCGGGGGATCGCACCTGGCGGCCGACCCTCGACATCGAGCACGACGTGCACCAGGTGCTGGTGCCACCCGGGCATCCCGGCCTCGTCCTCGTGGCCGCCGCCGACGGCTTCGGCCGGAGCGGCGACGGCGGTGACACGTGGCAATGGGACAACGACGGACTCCACGCGCATTACTGTCGCGCCGTCGCCGTGGCCGGCGGCACCGTGCTGATCAGCGCATCCAGCGGCCACCATGGTCGCCGGGCAACCGTGTACCGGCGGCCGCTCGACGGCTCCGCGCCATTCGAGCGTTGCCGGATCGGGCTGCCCGAATGGTTCAGCGACAACGTGGACACCGGCTGTCTCGCGGCCCGGGGCCGGACGGTCGTCATCGGCACGGAGGATGGCTCGGTCTTTCTGTCCGAGGACGGCGGCGAACGCTGGGACGATATCGCGAAGGGGCTGGCGCCGGTGCGGGCCGTGGCCCTCGGCTGACGCTGTGGCATCGGTTCCTGGGGTTCTGTGGGATCGGCTCCTGGGGTTCCACGTCGTGGCGGCTGTGGAGAAGTAGCGATGCGACAGGTCACGGGCTACTGCGGCTTCTGCGGCGTGCACTGCCCGACGGTCACCACCGTCGACGGCCACCGCGTCATCTCCGTCGAGCCCGACCGGTCGCACCCGTTCGGCGGCGCCATCTGCGCCAAGGGCCGCGCCGCGCCCGAGTTCCACGAGCACGGGCACCGCGTCGACTTCCCGATGCGCCGCACGCGCCCGAAGACCGATCCCGACCCCGGCTGGGAGCGCTGCTCCTGGGACGAGGCGCTCGACCTGATCGCGCGGAAGCTGCTCGAGGTGCGCGCGTCCTCGGGGCCGGAGGCGGTCGCGTTCAACAAGGGGACGACCGGCGGCACCGGCCTCACGGACACCGAGCGGTGGCTGCACCGGCTGGTCCACCTGTTCGGCACGCCGAACCTCGGCGGCACCACCCACCTCTGCCAGTGGCCGCGCGACACCGGGGCCGCGCACTACACGTTCGGCACGCCGTCGCTGGCGATGCCCGACGTCCCGCGCAGCCGGTGCATCGTCCTCTGGGGCGCGAACCCCACCGGGAACTTCCTCACGCTCGGCATCGACATCACCGCCGCGAAGGCGCGCGGCGCGACGCTGCTGGTGATCGACCCGCGGCGCGTGGGGCTCGCGAACAAGGCGGACCTGTGGCTCCAGGTGCGCCCCGGCACCGACGGCGCGCTCGCGCTCGGCCTGATCCACCTCCTGATCCAGGACCACCGCTTCGACGAGCCGTTCGTGCGCGAGTGGACGAACGCGCCGCTGCTGGTGCGCGACGACACCGGCGAGCTGCTCACCAGCCGCGACCTGACCGGCGTGCCGGTGGTGCCGCTCCGCTACCTGGCCGCCGTCGACGGCCGCGACGACCTGGTGTTCTACGATCCCGCGCGCGGGACGTACGCGGCGGACGCGCCGTTCGCCCTCCGCGGCACGTGCCGCGCCTGGCTCGCCGACGGCCGCGAGGTCACCTGCCGGCCCGTGTTCGAGCGGCTGGCGTCGATCGCGGCGGCGTACCCGCCCGCGGTCGTGGCGCGGATCACGGGCGTGCCGGAGGAGAAGGTCGTCGCGGCAGCCCGGCTGCTGGCCGACCACCGGCCGGTCTCGCACTACTTCCACAACGGCCTCGTCCAGCACACCAACGCCACGCAGGCGTCGAGGGCCATCGAGATCCTCTACGCGCTGCTCGGCGATTTCGACTCGCCCGGCGGCAACGTGCCGGGGATCGCCCCGAAGGTCAACGACGTCGCGGCGCGCGAGGCGCTCCCGGCAGAGATGGCCGCCCGACGCCTCGGCCGCGCGGAGCGGCCCATCGGCCCGCCGGCCACGCCGGGGACCGTCACCGCGTACGACATGTACCGGGCGATCCTGGAGGGCCAGCCCTACCCGCTGCGCGCCCTCGTCTCGTTCGGCGCCAACATGCTGCTCGCCAACGGCGACACCCTGCGCGGTCGCGCCGCCCTCGAGCGGCTCGAGTTCTTCGCGCAGATCGAGCTGGTCCACACGCCGACCAGCCGGTTCGCGGACGTGCTGCTGCCGGCCTCGAGCTGGATGGAGTCCTCCGCGCTGAAGGTCGGCCATCGCTACCCGATCGAGACGATGGCGCACATCCAGTTCCGCGAGGCCGCCGTCCCGCCGCTCCACGAGCGCCGGTCGGACGTGGAGATCGTCTTCGGCCTGGCGCAGCGGCTCGGCCTCGGCGCCGAGTTCTGGGACGGCGACATCGACGCCGCCTACCGCCACGTGCTGGAGCCGAGCGGCGTGACCCTCGACGCGCTGCGGGCGCTGCCGCACGGCACGTCGGTCCCCCGCGCGCCGCTGCAGCACCGCCGGTTCGCCGAGGTCGACCCCGCGACGGGCGCCCCGCGCGGCTTCGCGACGCCGACGAAGAAGGTGGAGCTCTTCGCCCTGCGCTTCGCCGAGCACGGGCTGCCGCCGCTGCCCGACTACGTCGAGCCCGCGCTCAGCCCGGTGAGCCAGCCCGAGCTGGCCGCGCGACTTCCCGCTGGTGCTGACGAACGCCAAGCGCGCGCAGTACATCCACAGCCAGCATCGCGGGCTGCCCAGCCTCCGCAAGACCGCGCCGAATCCGACGGCCGAGATCCATCCGGAGACCGCCGCGCCGCTTCGGGGTGAAGACCGGCGAGTGGATCGTGGTCGAGACGCCGAGGGCCGCATCCGCGCGCAGGCGCACGTCACCGACGCCATCCTGCCCGGCGTCGTCTGCTGCTCGCACGGCTGGTGGGAGGCGTGCCCGGAGCTCGGCCTCCCGGGCTTCGATCCGTTCTCGGACGCGGGCGCCAACCAGAATCTCTTGGTGCGGAACGACCAGCACGACCCGGTGAGCGGAGGCACGCCGCACCGGTCGACCTTGTGTCGGCTGGTCAGGACGTAGCCGACACCCTGGCGGCGCTGGGCAGACCCGAGGACGAAGCTGTGGCATCGGCTCCTGGGATTTCCGTGGGATCGGCTCCGGGGTTTCTCGGGCCGGCGGGTCATTTGCCGCTTGACGGCGGCGGTGCGCGCGCCTAGCATCCCGCTCACAGCCGGGCGGGCGCGGTCGGCGCGCCCGGAGGCCAATGTACGCTGTGCCTGCGGCTCCAGCGGGGCTGCAGTGTGCGGGGCTGGGGGCGTGATGGCCTGGGAACGTTTAGGCTGCGTTCCGTTATGACAATCATTCCTGATAAGAGCCCGGTCGCGCGGAGGCGGGACGGGGCGTCGGCGGCCCTGCGCGGCGTCGGCCTCCGGCTGACCGGTCCGCGCCGGCTGGTGCTGGAGGTGGTCCGCGGGAGCGACGCTCATCCCACCGCCGAGGCCGTGCACCAGATGGTGCGGTGCCGGCTGCCGCGGGTGAGCCTCGGCACCGTGTATCGGAACCTGCGGCTCCTCGTCGCCCAGGGACTGGTCAAGGAGCTGCCCGGACCTCACACGCGCTTCGACTGCAACCTGAGCGAGCACCACCACTTCACCTGTCTGGCCTGCGGGCGCATCGCCGACGTGGCCGGGCCGCTCACCGAGCCCCACTCGCGCGCCCTGGTGAGCCGGGTCGCGTCGTCGGGCCGATTCAGCGTGACGCATCACCGCATCGAGTTCTACGGGCGCTGCGCCGCCTGCCGCAGGAAGGGCCGCGGGCGGGCCGCGCGCCGTCCGCCGCCGTAGCGCCGGGCCCCGCAGTACCGCGTCGCTCACCCCCAAACGTCGCAAGGAGGATTCGAGAGAGCAGGAAAGAGCCTGAAGGGATCGAAGAGCCGCGACAACCTGAAGGAGGCCTTCGCGGGCGAGTCGCAGGCCAATCGCCGGTATCTCTACTTCGCGCGCGTCGCCGACATCGAGGGATTTCCCGACGTCGCCGGGTGGTTCAAGACACGGCGCATTGGCGTACGCGTCGTCCACCGAGCCCATGATGGCCGGACGCCGGCCTCGCGACACCGCTTGCCGAAGGCAACTGCGGTGTACTGGCGGCCTGGTCCGAGTGTTGGATGACGTAGGTGATGTCGGCGACCCACAGACCAAAGGAGAGAACAAATGTCAACCGAAGCAAAGTGCCCGTTCACGCACACCGCTGCTGGCGTCAGGTCGAACCGAGAGTGGTGGCCCAATCAGCTGAACCTCAAGATGCTGCCCGCCGTCCGATCCCATGGGCAAGGACTTCAACTACGCCAAGGAGTTCAAGAGCCTCGACCTGGCGGCGGTGAAGAAGGATCTCGTGGCGCTGATGACCGACTCGCAGGACTGGTGGCCAGCGGACTTCGGCCACTACGGACCATTGTTCATTCGCATGGCCTGGCACAGCGCCGGCACGTACCGCATCGCCGACGGCCGCGGCGGCGCCGGTGCCGGCCAGCAGCGGTTCGCACCCCTCAACAGTTGGCCCGACAACGTGAACCTCGACAAGGCGCGCCGACTGATGTGGCCGATCAAGCAGAAGTATGGCCGGAAGCTCTCCTGGGCCGACCTCATGATCCTGGCGGGCAACGTCGCGCTGGAATCGATGGGTTTCAAGACCTTCGGGTTCGCCGGCGGCCGTCCGGACGTCTGGGAGCCGGACGAGGTCTACTGGGGCTCCGAGGACACGTGGCTGGGGGACAAGCGCTACTCCGGCGACCGGGATCTCGAGAATCCGCTAGGCGCCGTCCAGATGGGGCTGATCTACGTCAACCCGCAAGGCCCGAACGGCAATCCGGATCCGATCGCGGCGGCCCGGGATATTCGCGAGACGTTCGCGCGCATGGCCATGAACGACGAAGAGACGGTGGCGCTCATCGCGGGTGGCCACACCTTCGGCAAGACCCACGGCGCCGGCCCCGAGTCCTATATGGGGCGCTGAGCCCGAAGCGGCGCGGCATCGAGGAGCAAGGCCTCGGCTGGCGAAGCACGTTCGGCACGGGCAAGGGCGGTGACGCGATCACCAGCGGCCTGGAGGTCACGTGGACCGACCACGCCCACGAAGTGGAGCAACAACTTCTTCAAGAACCTGTTCCGCTACGAATGGGAGCTGACGAAGAGCCCGGCAGGCGCGCATCAGTGGAAACCGAAGGAGGGCGCCGGCGCCGGCACGATCCCGGATGCCCACGACCCGGCCAAGCGTCACGCGCCAGCCATGCTGACCACGGACCTCTCCCTGCGGCTCGACCCTGCGTACGAGAAGATTTCGAGGCGCTTCTACCAGAATCCGGATCAGTTCGCCGACGCATTCGCCCGGGCGTGGTTCAAGCTGACGCACCGCGACATGGGCCCGCGCGCCCGCTACCTCGGCCCGGAGGTTCCAGCCGAAGAGCTCATCTGGCAGGACCCCATCCCCGCGGTCAATCACAAGCTGATCGATGAACAGGACATTGCCGCGCTCAAGGGCAAGATTCTGGCGTCGGGGCTGTCCGTCTCGCAACTGGTTTCGACCGCCTGGGCGTCGGCGTCCACCTTCCGTGGCTCCGACAAGCGCGGCGGTGCGAACGGCGCGCGCATTCGCCTCGCGCCGCAGAACGGGTGGGAAGTCAACCAGCCCGGCCAACTGGCGAAGGCGCTCAGGACGCTCGAGGGCATCCAGAGCGAGTTCAACCGCGCGCAGTCTGGCGGCAAGAAGGTCTCGCTCGCCGACCTGATCGTGCTGGCCGGTTGCGCGGGCGTCGAGCAGGCGGCGAAGAATGCCGGTCACGCCGTGACGGTGCCCTTCGCGCCGGGGCGGATGGATGCCTCGCAGGAGCAGACCGATGTGGACTCGTTCGCCGTCCTCGAGCCGGTCGCGGATGGCTTCCGAAACTACCTCAAGGGCAAGTACCCCGTGTCGGCCGAGGAGCTGCTGATCGATCGGGCACAATTGCTCACGCTGACCGCGCCCGAGATGACGGTGCTCGTTGGCGGCCTGCGCGTCCTGAACACCAACGTCGGACAGACGAAACACGGCGTCTTCACCAAGCGGCCGGAAGCGCTGACCAACGACTTCTTCGTGAACCTGCTCGACATGGGCACGGAGTGGAAGGCGGCATCGGACGCC
>CAVVEU010000028.1:0-76286 GCA_963747235.1 uncultured Candidatus Rokubacteria bacterium | reverse complement strand
CGCCACGCGGAAGCCCTGAGTCGTCGCCACCGCCCCGATAGGAGGACGCCATGACGATCCGCGAGCTGATGACCGGTGGGCTGATCACGGTGCGCCCCGAGACCTCGGTTCAGGAGGCCCGGGATCTCCTGGCCAAGGAGAACATCCGGCACCTGCCGGTCATCGGCCCGGGCGGGGTGTTGGCCGGGATCGTGACCGACCGCGACATCCGCCTCAACCTTCCGTCCCGGGCCACGAGCCTGGCGGCGCAGGAGATCACCCATCTGCTCAGCAAGCTGCCGGTCGCGGAGATCATGACCCGGCCGGTCATCACGATCGGTCCGGACCGCCCGGCCCGGGATGGCGCCCAGCTCATGCTGGCGCACCGGATCGGCGCCCTGCCGGTCCTGGACGACGGCCATCTGATCGGGATCATCACCGAGACGGATATCGTCAGGGCGTTCGTGCGCACGACCACGCCGGCACGCCGCGCTACTTCTTGAGCGAGCGGATGTGCTGCACGAGCGCCCAGCGGTCGTTCTCGGGCAGGTGCTTCCACGACGGCATCGCGCCCCGGCCGGTCGTGATCTTCCAGAAGATCTCGCCGTCCGTCTCGTCCTGAACCTTCTTCGAGGTCCAGTCGGCGGGCTTGGGGCTGAGCGCCATCGCGGCCGGGCCGTTGCCCTTGCCGGTGCTCCCGTGGCACGACACGCAGTTGACCTGCGCGACCTTCTTGCCCTGCTCGACGACCTTGGGGCCGGCCGCGACCGGGCTCTTCTTGTTCTTCTCCGACTGCGGGAGCCAGCCCACGGGGTCTGGGCCGCGGCGCCGCACGCCGCGAGCGCGAAACCCAGGCTCACGGCCACCGCGAGTCGCGCGGCGACGGAGCGGTGACATCATCGATCTCCTCCTGCAACCCGCTCCCCCTGTCGGGGGAGCGGGTGGTGAGTGAGGAGGTGAAGTTGCCTGCCTAGTGCCCGCCCGTCCCGTGGGTGCCCGGCACCAGCGTCCTGAAGATGCCGGGCTGCTCGGCGCCCGCCACCTCCAGGACTCCGAGCGCGCCCTTCTCCATCGCCCGCACGATGCTGTGGTCCACGAGCAGGAAGCGCCCCGGCACCTGCACCTGTCATCTCGACGATCGCCGCGCCGCCCGCCGGGACCAGCGTGGTCTGCACGTTCCTGGCCGGCGTCCCGCCGCCCACCGCGCCTTCCGTGTAGACGGTGTCGAAGATCTCGCCGATCACGTGGAAGGAGGAGATCAGGTTCGGCCCGCCGTTGCCCACGAAGAACCGCACGGTCTCGCCCACGTTGGCCTTGACCGCGCCGTCGTCGAGCAGCGCGCCCATCCGGCCGTTGAACACCACGTACTCGGGCCGCTCCGCGGTCAGCTTGGCCGGATCGATCGCCTGGAGCCCGGGCGCGAGCGTCTTGCCCTTGGTGTAGAACTCGCCCTGCATGACGTAGTACTCGCGGTCCACGCGCGGCAGGCCCTTCTCGGGCTCCACCAGGATCAGCCCGTACATGCCGTTGGCGATGTGCTCGGGCACGCTCGGGGTCGCGCAGTGATAGACGTAGAGCCCGGGGTTCAGCGCCTTGAACTCGAAAGCGCCTTCCTGGCCCGGTCCGAGCTGCGTGACCGCCGCGCCGCCGCCCGGCCCGGTCACCGCGTGCAGATCGATCGAATGCGGGTGCATGCTCTTCGCGGCGTTCTTGAGCCGGATCTGCACCACGTCGCCCACGCGCACGCGCACGAACGGTCCGGGCACGGTCCCGCCGAACGTCCAGAACGTGTACTGCACGCCATCGGCCAGCGTGCCCTTCACCTCGGTGGTCTCGAGGGCGACGATCACCTTCGCGTTGCCCGGCCGGTCCACCGGTGGCGGCACCGCCGGCGCCGAGGTGAGGATCGCCTTGACCTCCGGCAGATCCCCCGTGGCCCTCGTCACCTTCGCCCGCGCCTGGCTCTGCCAGAGCTGCACGCCGCCGATCAGCAGTCCGGCCACCACCACGCCCGCCACCACCACCAGTCCTCGTCTCATCGCTCGTCCTCCTTGGGACTCTCGCCCTCGTCCGTGTCGGTGTGCAACGCTGGTGCCGGAAGCCGCGGGGCCGCCGGACCGCCGCCATGACGTGAGGATGCGGCCAGTTGGCCACCCCCCGGTATGACGCCGGTCATAGCGGCCAACCACCATGGAGAGGCGACGGCGCCCCGCATGGGACCGCCGGACCCCACCGGGCGAGATCTAGCCGCTCGGGGCGCGGACGATGCGAGTGGGGTCCAGGGCGGATCGAAGGTCACGGCGACCTGCACGGTGTCCACGCCGGGGACCTCGCTGACTGCCCGGCGGACCCACTCGACGAGGGTCTCGTGGAGGGGGCACCCCTGGGAGGTCAGGGTCATGGTGATGCTGACTCGGCCGGCTTCGATCTCCACCCCGTAGATCAGGCCCAGGTCCACGACCGAGCAGGCCGAGCTCGGGGTCGAGGACCGCGCGCAGGGCCTCCAGGACTTGCTCGCGCGCGACGCTCATGCGTCCCGCCCCGCGGGCATCGCGGCCCGTTCGCGGGACGACCGTACGTCGGGGGCGTGCGGAGGCCATATCTGCGCCCCCGCATACAAGCATCCAAGGACCCGCGCGAGCGCCGCCGCGAAGGCGAGCGAGCCCAGCGCCAGCAGCGCCCCCGCGGCGCGGATCCAGGCCGCCTCGCCCACGAGCACCGTCGCGGCCAGCAGCACGACGCCGCCGGTGAGGAGCACGTAGGCGAGCCCCTCCGCGCGCGGCCAGGAGAGCTGCGCGAGCGTCGGCACCGGCTCGCGGCCCGCCCGCGGGCTGTACACGCGGTACCAGACCAGGAACGGGACGATCTTGAGCATCATCCCGACGATGGTGAGCGAGATCCAGCCGCCGAGCATGACGACGGCATAGGCGAGCGCCACGCGCGGCCCCGCCAGGCGATCCGCCGCCATCGCCACGCCGAGCACGGCGGCCGGCGCGAGGAACGCGGTGGCGGTGAGGACGAAGCGGAGGCCCCAGTCGAGGCCGGGCCGCTTCCGCCCCCACGCCATCTCGCACATCCAGGCCACATGCGCTCCCGCCGCCGCCGCCACCGCCAGCGCCCCGGCGACGAGCAGGCCGGGCACGCCGAGCAAGCCCAGCACCACCGCCGGCACGCCCGCGGCCAGGCCCCACAGCTGCAGGAAGGCGTGCCAGCGCCGCGGCGCGGGCGCGAGGAAGAACATCGGGTACACGCGCGCGGCGACCGCGAGGATCATCGGCGCCACCCAGCCGAGGAGGGCCAGGTGCACGTGCGCGTGCAGCGTCGGGAAGAGCTCGCCGGGAAGGAACGGCCACACGCGGTTGGCCGCCAGGGCCAGGCCGAACACGGTCGTCAGCGCGAGTCCGCCGTACGCCAGGACGACCAGGCGGGCGGTGAACGTCCACCGGGTGAAGCCCCGGAGGCTCATCCCGACATTGCAGCAGATGGAGCGCGATGCCGACGGCCAGCAGGCCGGCGGCCGCCGCCAGCCCGGGCCAGGTGCCGAGCTGGAAATGAGCGACCATGCCCGTCACCGCGACGGCGAGGATGGCGAGCTGCCAGCGCGCGAGCCGCTCGCTCCAGATCGGTCACGCTCGAGCACGATCGGGATGAGCTGGTAGCTGGCGCCCATGATCGCGAGCGTGATCCACCCGAGCGTGACGGTGTGGGTGAGGGCGAGCAGCCGCGGGTGGTAGTAGTGGCCCGTCAGCTCGGGCGCGAGCCACGCGACGCTCAGCGAGGCCGCCAGGAAGGCGACCGCGGCGCAGACCAGATAGGCGAGCGGGACGAGCGGCGAGAGGCCGCTCCCGGGCCGTGGCCGCGCCGGCGGACTCACGCCGCTCCCCTCCGGATGAGGATGCGCACCAGCCCCGGCTCCGGCTCGTCCGTCTCGTGGACGAAGCCCCGCTCGTCGAGCTGGGGATAGAGGAACACGGGGCGGCGGTCGTGACGCACCTCCAGCTCGGCGCCGGGGCCGAGCCGCTCGATCTCCTCGAGCACCCGCTGCATCGGCTGCGGCGGCTCGAGGCCCCGGACGTCCAGCACCGCGCGATCGCTCGCGGGAGTCGCGGGGGTCGTGGTCGGCTCGCCGCGCGCCGCGGCGTCACGGTAGAAGCCGACCGACCAGTCGTCGGCCGCGCGGCGCTCGGTCCAGTGCGCGAAGCCGCGCTTGCCGAGCACGTCGTAGAGCGGGATCGGCTCGAACGGTGCGCGGAGGACCAGCGCCTGGTCGTCGGCGAGCGCCGTGGCGGCGGCGATGATGCGCGCGAAGGGCGGCCTGACCGCGCCGGATGTCCTCGCGCACGTCGAGGTGCACCTGTGCCACCGGGATCCGGCCGGGTATCATGCCGGCGTCCGGCGCGGCTCGTTCAGCGCCGCGAGCAGCGCGTCGAGGGAGATGCCCGCCGCCGCGGCGGCCTCGTGCAGGGTGAGATGGGCCCCGCAGCAGTGGTTGATTGCCCATCGCCTTCATGGTTTCCGAGCGCCCCCGGGCCCGGTGCTCCGCGCGACCTCGGCCACGGTCTGATCGCCGCGGACGGGCGGACGGGTGTGGTCGACCGAGACGCGGTGAATCGTGGCGGCAGCCGCATTCGTGTGCCATGTCGTTCCTCCTGGCCCCCACGCTACCCGCCGGACGGCCCCGCCTCCTATGACGGCGGTCATAGCCGACGAACGGCGGGCTAGGGGAGCGGGTGGACGCTGAGCACGATCGTGTCGATGTGGTCGAGCGTCGGGTACGCGGCGATCACCCGCACGAAGTATCCGTCGAGGTTGTGCCACTCGCGGCGATCCCGCCTGATCAGATCGGGCCGTGCGCCGGACGGGAGATTGACCGCTTCGAGGGCGGCTTCATACGTCCTGGGCGCCGCCGTGACGTCGGGAAAGACGATGACGACCGTGGTGCTGCGCTCCTTCTCGAAATCGATGTCGATCCGCGTTCCCGGCCCGCCGTAGACGCGCGAGGTGCCGCCGTCGGGCAGGTGGACGTCGCCCGAGGGCACCGCCTTGGTGCGGATGGGCCGCCCCAGGCTCGCCTGGATCGCGGCCGGCGACCGCTGGAGCACGGTGGGCCCGTCGATGATCGGCGTGGTTCCCGCCCCCTCCGGCGTCCCCGCCAGCAACCCGAGCAGCAACAACTCCGCGAGTCCGCGCATCGCTCGTCCTCCTTGGCCTGTCCCTGTGCCCACGTGGGTGTGCACACGCGGTGCCAGCGGAGACGGTCGCGAATCCGGGCACTTGGGGACGCGTCGCTCCCGGCCCGGTGAGGCGGCGGCGCCGCATCCGCGGCAATCTCGCGACAGGTGCCTCGTGCTATCCTGCCGCCGATGCCCGCCAAGGAGATCGCCGCGTTCCTGGGTGGGAACCTGGTGTTCGCGGGCATCCCCGCGCGCGAGCTCGAGACCCTGGCGCGAGTCGCGCGGGAGGAGTCGCATCGAGCCCGCGGCGAGATCTTCATGGAAGGCGACGCCGCGCGCTGGTTCTACCTCGTGCGATCGGGCCACGTGAAGATCGTGAGGCATTCCAGGACGGGGAAGGACGTGGTCCTCGAGCTCCTCGGGCCGGGCGAGATCTTCGGCGGCGTGGCGGTGATCGAGAAGCGGCCCTACCCGGCGAGCGCCCAGGCCACCGAGCCCACGGTGGTGCTGAAGATCCCGGCCGAACCCGTGATCGCGCTCGCCGAGCGGCACCCCGCGTTCATCAAGGAGATGGCGCTCATGATCGGCCGGCGGCTCCGCGCCGCCCACGACTCGGTCGCGTCGCTCGCGGTGGATCCCGTCGAGGCGCGCCTGGCCGCGACCCTGCTCCGGCTCGCGAAGCGGGAGGGGACGCGAAGCGACAAGGGCGTCACGCTGCCGTTTCACCTCACCCGGCAGAGCCTGGCCGACATGACCGGCACCACGGTCGAGACCGCGATCCGGATCCTGAGCCGCTGGCTCCGGGACGGCCTGCTCGAGGACGCCGGCGGCCGGCTCGTCCTCACCGACCCGGAAGGACTCGGCGCGCTGGCCGAAGGCGAGGCCGGCTAGCATGACCCCGCTCGTCCGCCGGTACATCAAGACCAGCTTCGTCTTCCTCCTGGTGGGGCTCCTGATCGGCGCCTACATCGTGGTCGGCCAGTTCGTGCTCGACGCGTATCCGCCCCGCCTGCTCATCACGGCGCACGCCCACCTGCTCCTCGTCGGCTTCATGCTGATGATGGTCATGGGCGTCGCCACCTGGATGTTCCCGCGCCCGGCGCGCGACGATCCGCGCTACCGGCCCGAGCTGGCCGAGGCGGTCTACTGGGTGATGACGGCCTCGACCGCGATCCGGGCGGCCGCCGAGATCAGCGTGGGGCTGGCGGGCGCGCTCGGCCTGCGGTGGCTCATCGCGCTGGGCGGGCTCGGCCAGCTCGCGGGGACCGCGCTGTTCGTGCTGAACATGTGGTGGCGCGTGCGCATGCCCCCGGCGGCCGCGCCGCCCGCCCGCTGACCCCCTGACGATCAGAGGACACGATCATGAGTGAGCCGCTCCCCGAGATCCTGCCCGCCGATCCCCTCCCGCTGCTCGCGCAATGGCTCGAGGAGGCGCGGCCCGCGATGAAGAGCCCGACCGCGATGGCGCTGGCCACCGTGGACGCCGACGGCCGTCCGACGGTGCGCATGGTCATCTGCCGGGGCTTCGACGTGAGGCTGGGCTGGCTCGTCTTCTACTCGGATCGCGAGAGCACCAAGGGCCTGGCCCTGGCCGCGAATCCGCGCGCCGCGCTCGTCTTCCACTGGGACGTGTTCGAGCGCCAGATCCGCGTGGAAGGGCCCGTCACGCACGCGCCCGAGGCCGACTCCGACCGCTACTGGAGCACGCGGCCGCTGGACGCGCGGGTGGCCGCGGCGGCGAGCGACCAGAGCCGGCCCATCGCCTCGCGCCGGGCGTTCCTCGAGAAGATCGCGGCGACGAAGCAGACGCACGGCGCGGACGTGCCGCGGCCCAAGCGCTGGGGCGGGTATCGCGTGTGGGCGGAGCGGGTGGAGCTGTGGGCGGGGCAGCCGGGGCGCGCCCACGATCGCGCGGTGTGGTCGCGGGCGCTCGAGCCGGCCGAGGCGGGCTTCACCGGCGGCGCCTGGCGGGGGACGCGGCTTCAGCCCTGACGCGGCCGCGCCCGGAGGCGCGGGTGACTCAGCTCAAGCGACCGCCGCCCCCCAGGGGCAGGGTGGAGGCGCACCAGAGGGCGAGCCCGAGCGGCGTCATGAGCACCGGGCTGGCGACGCCGATCGTGGCCACGACGAACGCGATGACGGCAAGCACGCGCAGGGCGAAGCTCATGCTGATCCTCCTGGGCTGGCGCCGGACGAGTCGGGGGACGTCAGGTGCCGGATGCGGTCCTCCGCCTCGGTGATCGGCGAGCCGCCGTGCATCATGGCCCGCGCGAACTCCAGCATCGGATAGCCGTTCCGGGCCTCTTCCTGGAAGCGCTGCGCGAAGCCCCCGCTCTTGATGTCCTCGAGGGTCTTGCGGAAGCTCTCCGCCATGGCTTCGCGGTCCATCTCGAGCGAGCGGGTGATGCCACCGAACACCGCGGTGGGCCCATGATCCTCGGAGGCGCGGAAGAAGCCGGTCTCGCGGAAGGACTGGAAGACCGCCTCCATCTCGCCCGACATGTACATCTCGAGCACCAGCGCCTCGCTCGGCATCCCGGCGTCGCGCGCGACCTCGAAGGCCATCATGATCGCCATGCCGAGCATCGAGCCCACCGTCTGCTCGATGAAGAGATCGAGCGTGGCCTCGACCTTGGCGGTCATCTGGACCGCGCCCTTGCGGAGCACGCCCATGCCGTCGGCCAGCCCGAGCATCCGCTGCTCGGCCCGGCCGCTGCGGTTGGCCTCCACGCCCACGCACGCCCAGAACCCGTGGCCTTCGAGATAGCGATTGCGCGCGGTGGTCCCGGCCATGCGCGGGGCCACCAGCAGCACGTCGATCGTCTCGGGCGGGCGGATGAGGCCGAAGGCCAGGCTGTAGCCCGAGCCGAACGCGATGGCGCTGCCCGCCCGCAGCGTGGGCGCGATCTCCGCGTCGAAGACGGTCGGGATGACCTCGTCGGGCAGCAGCACGTACACCACGTCGTCGGCCGCCGCGGTGGCGATCGAGACCACCTCGAAGCCCTCGGCGCGCGCCTGCTCGGCGTACTCGTCGTCGCGATTGCCGATGCGCACCTTCGCGCCGGAGTCGCGCAGGTTGAGCGCGGCGGTGCGGCCGAGATGGCCGTAGCCCAGCACCGCGACGGATTCGCCCGCGAGCGCGCCGGGCGGCGCGTCGGCGGCGCGATATACTCTGACCTGCGATGCGTTCGGGTTGGTCATTCCAGAATCCTAACCTAAATTGCCGTCGTTCGCCCCGTGTTCCGGGCTCCCGGGCCGGGGGAGTGTAACATCGGGGCGGCATGGCCTCCGTGTCGAGGACGGTCCGGTGCTGCATCGTGGGCGGCGGGCCCGCCGGCATGATGCTGGGCCTGCTCCTGGCCCGGGCCGGGGTGTCCGTGCTGGTGCTGGAGAAGCACGCGGACTTCCTGCGCGACTTCCGCGGCGATACCATCCACCCCTCCACGCTCGAGCTGATGCACGAGCTCGGGATCCTGGAGGAGTTCCTGCGGCTGCCGCATCAGGAGGTCACGCGGCTGGCCGCCCAGTTCGGGGACTTTCCGGTCACGATCGCCGACTTCGCGCACCTGGCGACCCGCTGCAAGTTCATCGCGATGATGCCGCAGTGGGACTTCCTCGCCTTCCTGGTCCGCCGCGCGAAGATTTTTCCGACCTTCCAGCTCGAGATGCGGGCCGAGGCCACCGAGCTGATCGAGGACGCGGGCCGGGTGGCCGGAGTCCGCGCCATCACGCCGGCGGGCCCGCTCGAGGTGCGGGCCGACCTGGTGGTCGCCGCGGACGGGCGCTCCTCCGTGCTCCGGGAGCGGGCAGGGCTCTCGGTGGAGGACCTGGGGGCGCCCATGGACGTGTTCTGGTTCCGGCTCTCGCGGCGGCCGGCGGACCCGGCGGCCACCATGGGCCGCTTCGACATCGGCCGCATCTTCGTCCTCATCAACCGCGGCGAGCACTGGCAGTGCGGCTACGTGATCCCGAAGGGCTCCGCGGAGGACGTCCGCCGGCGCGGCCTCGAGGCCTTCCGCGCCGAGGTGGCGCATCTGGCGCCGTGGGCCGCCGATCGGATGGGCGAGATCCGCGACTGGGACGACGTCAAGCTGCTCACCGTCAAGGTGGATCGCCTGCGGCAGTGGTACCGGCCGGGCCTGCTCTGCATCGGCGACGCCGCGCACGCCATGTCGCCGGTCGGCGGCGTCGGCATCAACCTGGCGATCCAGGACGCGGTGGCCACCGCGAACCTGCTCTGGGAGCCGCTGCGCGCGGGCCGGCCGACCCTCGCCCAGCTCCGCCGCGTGCAGGCGCGCCGGCAGTGGCCGACCCGCGTGACGCAGCGGCTGCAGGTCCTGGTGCAGCGGCGAGTGATCACCCGCGCGCTGCAGGGCGGCCAGGCCCGGCTCGTCCCGCCGCTCGCGATCAAGCTGCTCGCGCGCTACCCGCTGCTCCAGCGCCTGCCCGCCCGCCTCGTCGGCGTCGGCATCCGCCCCGAGCACGTCCGCTCCCCGGTCATCTACCGGCGTTAGCGCTGGCCGGTGGCGGTGAACTCGACCTCCGTGACCACGCCCGTGGGGTTGAACTGCACGACCAGGATCTGGTTGTAGAACTTGAGATTGAACGCGGTGCCCTTGGTCTCCTGATAGAGATACACGACGGCCCGGGCGTCCCTGTCGTTGATGAGCGGATAGGTATAGATCCCATGCGGCGTGCCGAGCAGGGCCACGACCTGGGACTCCGTGGTCTCGCCCTTATGGATCTGTTGCGCTTTTGTTGCGTCGAAGTCTGTCTTGTCCTCCGCGAAGGAGCTGGTGAAGTCGTGCCCCACCAGGACGTCACGCCAGAAGTAGAAGCCCTGGCCCCGTGAGGGGACTACCCCGCCCGGTGCTGACGACGCGGTCGTGGCGTAGGCGTAGGCCAACGTCTTCATCGTCTCGTTGTTCTTCAGCACGGTGCCTTCGCGGTACGGTGTTCCGAACCGCTGGCGGATCTCCGCCTCCGTCGCCTGCCCGACCGCGAGGCTCTCCATCGCGGGGCGCTTGAAGTCGCGCCCGGCACAGCCGGCGGACACGAGCAGGACGGCCAGGATCGCGAGAATCCGTCGCGACATGGCGCGCACTCTAGAGGCGCGGCCCGGGAGTGTCAAGCGGCGGCCGGACGATGACCTCGCGGATCGCCGGGAGCAGGCCGGTGTGGATCAGCGACTTGTTCACGAACCCGTCAGCGCCACTCACGGAGGCGATGCGACGATAGCCTCCGGGCCCGATGGTAGACTGCGGTGATCGCGATGAGCCAGCCGTGCCCCCGCTGCGCGAACGCCGCCCCCGACGGCGCGCGATTCTGTCCCGCGTGCGGCAGCCGGCTCGGCGCGGGCGACTCCGCGCGCTTCGCCTCGCCGGGCGTCTACACCCCGCCGCATCTGGCCCAGCGCATCCTCGACTCGCGCGAGGCGCTCGAGGGCGAGCGCAAGCAGGTGACCGTGCTCTTCGCGGACATCCACGGCATGATCGAGGCGGTCGGCGACCGCGATCCCGAGGAGATCGGGCCGGTCATCGACCAGGTGCGCGAGCTGATGATGGAGGCGGTGCACCGCTACGAGGGCACCGTCAACCAGGTGGTGGGCGACGGGATCATGGCGCTCTTCGGCGCGCCGCTCGCCAACGAGGACCACGCGGTGCGCGCCTGCTACGCGGCGCTCCGCATGCAGGCGCAGATGCTCGCCCTCGGCGACGAGCTGCAGCGCTCCCTCGGCCTGCCGCTCCAGATCCGGGTGGGCCTCAACTCGGGCGAGGTGGTGGCGCGCTCCATCGGCAGCGATCTCTCGTTCACCTACACCGCGGTGGGCCAGACCGTGCACCTGGCCGCGCGCATGGAGCAGATGGCCAAGCCCGCCTCGATCCTGGCCACCGAGCACACCGTCGCGCTGGTGCGGGGCCGCGTGGCCACGCGCGCCCTCGGGCCGGTGCCGGTGCGGGGCCTCCAGGCGCCGGTCGAGGTGCACGAGATCAGCGGGGCGGTGCCGATCCGCTCGCGCCTCGACGCCGCCTCGCCGCGCGCGCGCTCGCCGCTCGTGGGGCGCGAGATGGAGCTGGCGCGGCTCGACGAGGCGATCGACGCGATGCTGGCGGGCACCGGCCAGGTCGTGTCCATGGTGGGCGACGTGGGGGTGGGCAAGTCGCGCCTCTGCCTCGAGTTCGCCCGGCGCTGCCGGGCCCGGGGCTGTCTCGTCATCGAGGCGCCCGCGGTCTCCTACGGGCGCGCCGCCGGCTACCGGCCGGGCGTGGAGCTGCACCGCCGGTATTTCCAGGTGGAGAGCGGCGACGACGCGGCGACGGTCCGCGACAAGGTCGCCGCGCGCCTGCGCGCGCTCGATCCGGACCTCGAGGAGGGCGTGTCCGCCATCCTCTGGGTGCTCGGCGTGCCGCAGGACGGCGCGGTGAGCGACATGGATCCCGACCGTCGGCGCCGCCAGGTGATGCGCACGGTGCACCGGCTCGTCACGCGCCAGGGGCGGCAGCAGCCCTTCGTGATGATCCTCGAGGACATGCAGTGGGTGGATTCCGAGACCCACGCCGCGATGGACGCGCTGGTGGAGGCGCTGCCGCCCTACACGCTCGTGGCCTCGACCTACCGGCCCGAGTACGTGGACCGCTGGAGCCGCCATCCGGGCTACACGCAGGTGCGCGTGGACGCGCTCGAGCCGCCCGCCACCGGCGACATGCTCGACGGGCTGCTGGGCGACGAGTCCGGGCTCACGCCGCTCAAGCGGCTGGTGGCCGAGCGCGCGAACGGCAACCCGCTCTTCCTCGAGGAGTGCGTGACGACCCTCGTGGAGACCGGCGCGCTCGCGGGCGAGCGCGGAGCCTACCGCCTGACGCGCCCCGTCCTCGCGCTCGAGGTCCCGGCCACCGTGCGGGCGACCATCGCCTCGCGCATCGACCGCCTGCGGTACGAGGACAAGCGGCTGCTGCAGGCCGCCTCGGTCATCGGCGACGCGGTCCCGGTGCGCCTGCTCGAGACCGTCGCCGACGTGCCGGGCGACGAGGTGCGCCGCGGGCTCGACCAGCTCCACGCCGCGGGCCTGCTCGACCAGCGCGCGCTCTTCCCCGATCTCGAGTACGGCTTCCGCCACGCGCTGGTGCACGACGTGGCCTACGAGAGCCTGCTGCACGAGCGGCGGCGGACGCTGCACGCGCGCATCCTGGAGGCCATCGAGCGATCCTACGAGGGCGGCCGGCTGGCCGAGCAGACCGAGCGGCTCGCCCACCACGCCTTCCTCGGCGAGGCGTGGGAGCGCGCGGTGGGCTACTGCCGCCAGGCCGGCGGCCGGACGCTGGCGCGGATGGCGAGCTGGGAGAGCGTGTCCTTCTTCGAGCGGGCCCTCGCCGCGCTCGCCCACCGGCCGGCGGACGCGGTGGCGCGCGCCACCGGCGTGGACCTCCGCTGCGACCTGCACAACGCGCTGGTCCCGCTGGGCCAGCACGCGCGCAGCGTCGCGGTGCTGCGCGAAGCGGCCGCGCTCGCCGAGACCCTGGACGACCGGCCGCGGCTGGCCCGCGCGCTCTCGTTCGAGAGCAACGTGCACTGGGAGCTCGGCGAGGCCGACGAGGCGGCGCGCGTGGGCGAGCGCGCGCTCGCCATCGCCGAGGAGACGCGGGACCTGGGCCTGCAGGTCGTCGGCACCTTCAACGTGGGCTCCGGCCGCCGCGCCCTCGGCGACTACCGCCAGGCCCTGACGGTCCTGCGGCGCAACCTGGCCCTCCTGCCGCCGCACGCGAGCGGCGAGACCTTCGGCCTGCCCGGCATCGCGGCGGTCCTCACGCGCGCGCACCTGGCGTGGACGCTGGCCGAGCTGGGCCGGTTCGACGAGGCGATGGAGGCCGCGCAGGAAGGCGTGCGGCTCGCGGAAGCGCGGCGCGATGCCTACAGCCTGCCCTACGCGCTGCTCGGGCTGGGCGGCACGCTGGTGCGGCGCGGCCTGATGTGGGAGGCCAAGGGCGTGCTCGAGCGCGGCATCGGGCTTGCTGCCGAGATGCCCGCGTTCTTCCCGCCCTTCGCGGGCGATCTCGCCGTCGTCTACGCGCTCACCGGGCGGGGCGCGGAGGCGCTCGACCTGGCCGAGCGGGCGGTGCGCGAGGCGCAGGGCATGCGGCGCCTGGGCCGGCTCTCGCTGATCGCCACGCATCTGGGCGAGGTGCGCCTGCTCACCGGGCACCCCGAGGCGGCGGAGGCGGACGGGCGGCGGGCGCTCGCGCTCGCGGAGGCCCACAAGGAGCGCGGCAACATGGTCTACGCGCTCCGGCTGCTGGGCCTCGCCGCGGCCGAGAAGCAGCCGCCCGACCTCGAGCGGGCGCGCGGCCACCACGGGGAGGCGCTGGCGCTGGCGGGCGAGCTGGGGATGCGGACGCTGGCCGCGCGCTGCCACCTCGGGCTCGGCCGGCTCGCGCGCCGCACCGGCGACGTGGCGGGCGCGGACAAGCATCTGGGCGAGGCGCGCGCGCTCTTCGAGGAGATGGGGATGACGTTCTGGCTCGAGCGGCTGCACCTCGACTCGAGCACCGCGCCGGGACCGAGCGGCCGCCCGGGCAGCGTCAGCTTCTGATCAAGTCTCGAGCACCCACTGCACGAGCGTGCGGAGGTCCTCCACCGAGAAGGGCTTGGTCAGGACGGGGTCGCCGGTCTCGGCCAGGAACGGGATGAACTTCTCGGCGTCCGCGTGGCCGGTGACGAAGATCACGCGGGGCAGGGCCTCGCCGAATCGCTTGCGCAGGGCGGTGTAGAGGCCCGGGCCGTCGAGGTTCGGCATCTGCAGGTCGCTGATGATGAGGTCGTAGCTGCGCTGCTCGATGCGGTAGAGGGCCTCGGCGCCGTCGTGGACGGTGTCGACCTCGTGGTGGTCGAGCAGCAGGATGTTGGCGATGAGCTCGCGGAGACTGCTCTCGTCCTCCACCACCAGGATCAACCGCGGGCGCGTGGCCATGCGACTACCGCCGGCTCATGATGCGAAGATCCGGGTCACCAGCTCGAGCACCCGGCCGGGCTTGAGCGGCTTCGTGAGCACGGGCGCCCGCAGATTGGCGAGGAAGCTCCCGTAGTGCGGATCGAAGGCGACGCGCGTGAGGAAGACGACCTGGGGGGAGCCGCGCCGAATCGCTCGGCGAGCGCGTCGAGCAGCGCGGGACCGTCGAGCTTCGGCATGCGGACGTCGGCGATCACGAGATCGTAGCGGCGCTGGTCGAGGAGCAGGAGCGCCGAGTCGGCGTCGCCGGCGCCGTCCACCTCGTGCCCGTCCAGGCTCAGCACGTCGATGAGGGCCTGCCGCGTGGCGGCTTCTTCGTCCACGGCCAGGATCAGGTGCGCGTCCACTCATGCACGATACCGGGTCGCCCGCGCGGGAGCAAGATTCGCGCGGGAGCGCTGCCCTAGCGGCGGGAGCGCCGGCAGCCGTCCTGGCGGGCCTCGTCCTCGGTGGCGTAGCAGCGCTCGGTGCGGCTCTCCGCGTAGGCGCCGCTGCCGGGCACGTAGTAGATGCAGCGCTCCGACGAATACGTCGTGAAGTCGGCCTTGATCGGATGCGTCAGCGGGCAGCTCCAGCCCGTCTTCGGCGGGACGCCGGGCCGGGCCTGCGCGACTCTTGGCGCCGCGGCGGGGGCGCTCTTCGCGGCGGCGCGCCGCCGGCCCCGCCGTCTTCCAGATGCCGACCTTCGCGGCCCGCGCCTGATCCTGGCGACGCAGCAGCGTCTCCTGGTGCCGGACATTGGGCCCGCCGGTGACCACCTGGCCGAATCCGTGTCCGATCAGCTCCGCGTTGACCATCACGTCGCCGAGCCAGACGTAGGCCAGGAGCCGGCCCTCGGGGTCCCGCTCCTGGACGTCGAGCTCGATCCGCACGTTCTTGGCGTTCGTCAGGCCGCGATTGAACTGGAGCGCCTCACGGCCCTGCGGGTCGCCGGAGTCGGGACTGCCGTCACCTGGATCCGGCGCGGCCACGCCGATGTAACGCACGCGCTCGACGTCGCCGTTGACGAAGACGTGGATGGTGTCGCCGCTCACGATCTTGACGACGGCGGCGGGCAGGCTACGCGGCCGCCCCGGCTCCTGGCTCCACGTGGGCGCGACCAGGAGGAGCAGGAGCGCGCCGGGGAGGAGAAGGCGTCGGACCGCTCGCGGCACTACTTGCGGCCTTCGCTCAGCGAGCGCTCCAGGGCTTCCCGGCGAAGGCGCTCCGCGGCGAGCTGATCGGTCAGCGACTTGAGCTGCGCCTCCAGGCGCTGGAGCTCCTCGGTCTGCTGTCCGCGCAGGCTGGCCTGCTCCTGGGCACCCTTCTGACGCCAGAGCATGTCGGCGGCCACGCCGCCGCCCAAGATCCCCAGCATCGTCCATACCGCGACCCGCTTGACCATCGCCTTCTTCACGTCCATGGAGAGCCTTTCAGTCCACCAGGGCGATCGCGCGCACCGGCGAGCCGTCGGCGCCCGTCACCCGGAGGGGCAGCGCGATGACCCGGCACCGCGCCGCGCCGATCTGGTCGAGGTTGGTCAGGTACTCGATCACCGTGATGCCCTTCGGGAAGAAGATGTGGTGCGTGGTGCACTCCTCGCGGGTGATCTTCGTGCCCGGCGAGAAGATCGAGGTGCGGATGCAGTAGTCGGGCGGGTAGTCGTAGCCCACCGCCTTCGCCCCGCGCGCCACCAGCCACTCGCAGGCGCTTCGCCCGGTGTAGGGCGCGTCCTTCCAGAACCGCTCGGTCGCCACCGGGCACTTGAGCGGCCAGTCCGTGCGCAGCAGCACGATGTCGCCCGCCTGCACGTGGCCGGCCCGCCGCTCGAGATCGGCGCCGGTCACCTCCGCGTTCTCGCCCAGGTGGGTGAGGTCCACCACCGCGGCGGGGCCCATCCACTGATCCACCGGCATCGAGGCGATGTCGCGGTCGCCCGGCAGGAAGTGCACCGGCGCGTCCACGTGGGTATACGCGTGGCAGCTCACGGTGAGGACGGTGGACTGGAAGTTCGCCCCCGCCTCGTGGGTCGAGCGCCGCTCGCTTGCCACCGTCCAGCGAAAGTGCGGGCCGATCGGGAAGCTCAGGTCCACCACGCGCATGGCGCTCATGGTGTCCCGCGCCCCGGCACCTTGTCAACGCACTCAAGGAGCTTTTCCTCCTCATTCCCCTCTCCCCTCAGGGGAGAGGGCAGGGTGAGGGGTGGTATAGGGGGTGATATAGTCCCGACACCATGGCCGAGACTCAGACGGTCCGCCGGGTCGCGGTGGCCCTCTTCGAGGGTTTCACGGTGCTCGACGTCTACGGTCCCGTGCAGGCCTTCGCGTCCGCCCGCCTGGCCCGCCCCGACGGCTCGATCCAGCGGCTCTTCGAGATCGTGACGGTGGCCGAGAAGGCCGGCCCGATCAAGAGCGGCGAGGGGCCGACCACGCACGCGGACCACGCCTTCGCGGACGCGCCCGCCTACGACGTGCTGCTGGTGCCCGGCGGCTTCGGCACCCGCCAGGCGGTCAACAACGCGCCGCTGCTCCTGGCCCTCACCGCGGCCAGTCGCCGCGCCGCGATCACCACCACCGTGTGCACCGGCTCGGCGCTGCTGGCGCGCACCGGCATCATGGACGGCCGGCCCGCGACCTCCAACAAGGTCGCGTGGGACTGGGTGGTGCAGCAGGGCCCGCGTGTGAAGTGGCAGCGGCAGGCGCGCTGGGTGGACGACGGCGATCTCGTCACCTCGTCGGGGGTGTCGGCGGGCATCGACATGGCGCTGTCGGTGGTGGCGCGCCTGCACGGGATGGACATGGCCCGCCAGTCCGCGCGGTTCATGGAATACGTCTGGCGCGAAGACCCGGGAGACGATCCCTTCGCCTGAGCGCCATGGTCAAGCGGGCCCCGATGCTCGGGTTCCTGGTGGCCGTCACCGCGCTGGTCGGTGCTCTCGCTGCCCGGCCCGCCCCCGCCCAGCCCGCTCCATCCTCCGAGATCCGCATCCTCACCCTGCGCGCGGTCGCCGACGAGATGTACCGGGCCCAGCCCGGCTGGGAAGCGATGCTGCGGCGGACCATCCAGACGGTCTCGGACATCTACGAACGCCAGTTCCAGATTCGCCTGGCGGTCCGCGACGTCGTGCCGTGGACCATCGGCCAGGCGGTCCCGGTTCCCCGCATCCTGGGGCGCGTGCGCGGGGAGGTGGGCCCCGGCTCAGCCGACGTGCTCGTGGTGTTCGCGGCGGAGCGCTGCGAGAAGCTCGAGTACGGCTTCGCGCAGACCTTCGGCCGCTACGCGATGGTGCAGACCGGCTGTCTCGACACCGCCGTGCTCACCAACACCGCGCCGGAGGGGGTGCTCTCGCACGAGATCGCGCATCTCTTCGGCGCGTTCCACCCGGCGGCGGGGCGCTCGGACACCGTGATGCGCGGTGGGCCTGCCGATCGCTTCGACAGCCAGGCGGCGCGGGTGATCCGGCTCATGCGCGGCTACGACTTTCCGCGCGGCGTCCTCGGCCTGGATCCCGACGTGCGCCGCGCCTGGAGCGCCATCTACGCGGAGGGCCACACGCGCGACCCGAACCCACTCGCCAGCGCGCTCTCGGGCGCGGGGGCCGAGCTGGGGCGGACCGGCCGCGTGGATGAGGGCGTGGCCCTGCTCCAGGAGGCGATCGCGCTGGACCCGACCGGCGCGCGTCCCCGCACGCTACTGGGCTTCCTGTTCCTGCGGCAGGGCCGGCTCGAGGACGCGGCCCGCGAGCTGGACGCGGCCAAGAAGATCAGTTTCCGGGAAACCGAGGCGCGGACCGAGCTCGGGTTCGTGCTGCTCCGGCTCGGGCGGGAAGACGAAGCCCTCGTCGAGCTGCGCGACGTCCTGCGGATCGACCGCCGCGCCCCGCGCGCGTACGTCGGGATCGGCATGATCCTGGCGAAGCGCGAGCGGATGGGTGAGGCGATCACCGCCTTCCAGCAGGCCATCCAGGTGGACCCCACGCACGGGCCCGCGTACCTGCGACTGGCCGAGCTGCTCGACCGGATCAACCGGCCGGTCGAGGCCTGGAGCGCGGCCGAGCAGGCGCACGATCGCGGCGAGGACGTGGCGCCCGCCTTCTGGCAGCAGCTCACCGAGAAGCTGCCCTCGTCGCCGCCGCTCCCCCCGACGTGCGCGGACGCGGCTGGCGCCACCGTGGACCTGGACAATCCCGACTCGGCGCATCGCGGGTACATCGCCCGCGTTCGCGAGCGCCTGCGCGCGCACATGATCTATCCGCGGGGGGCCGCCGAGGCCAGGATCGGGGGCGAGCTGCAGGTAGAGTTCCGAATCGGTCGCGCGGGCCGCGTCGAGTGCGCGGCGCTGCGGCGCTCTTCCGGCTCGGAGCTGCTCGACCGCTACGTGCTGAGCGCGGTGCGGCTGGCCCAGCCGTTCGCGGCCCTGCCGGCGCAGATCCCGTCGCCGTCGCTCCCGGTGAGCGCGACGTTCACCTTCAACGCCGAGAGCCCGGCTTCCCGCTAGGCCTGCGCGCTAATCCTGGAAGATCTGCTCGGGCTGTACCGTCTCCGCGTCCGTCCGCCAGGTGGCATCACCCGGGCCGCCGGCAGCCCCTCGCTCGATCTGCGAGACGCGCAGGAGCGGCAGCGGATCCGCGTCTGCCTGCCACTCCCATTCCTTGGTCGCCGCGTACCCTACGGCTGCCAGGAGAATCCCCACGACGACGACGGGCCGCGTGATCCCTGCGTTCATGAGCGTGCCCTCCCCAGGTCGACGAAAGGGCAAGCGCTGTGCCATGGGCCACCGGTTGTAAGTAGGTGATTCGAGGGAGGTCGTCGCCGACCGGCGGGGCCTGGAGAAGAAACTACCATGTAGGACCTTCTCGGCCGTCGCCCGGCTGACGCGGTGGCGGCCCCCTCTGGCCTCGGACCGCTCCCGTGGGGTAAGGTGGGCGCCGATGTCCCCGCGCGCCGCCGCCGCCCCGCTGGCCCAGCTCGAGTCCATCCAGAAGCGCGTCCTCTGGCTGAGCGCCCACCTGGTGCATCACGCCAATACCCGGCCGAACCCGGACGGGACCAAGGTGGGGGGCCACCAGGCGTCGGCGTCCTCCGTGGTCTCCCTGATGACCGCGCTCTACTTCCACGCGCTGCGGCCCGGCGACATCGTGGCCACCAAGGCCCACGCCTCGCCGGTCTTCTACGCCATCGAGTACCTGCGCGGGCGCCTCACCGCCGACCAGCTCCGCGGCCTGCGCACGCTCGGGGGGCTCCAGGCCTATCCGAGCCGGCGCAAGAATCCCGAGATCGTGGATCTCTCCACCGGCTCGATGGGGCTGGGCGCGGTGAGCGCGGCCTTCGGCGCCCTCGCCGCGCGCTACGTGCACCAGCACGAGGGCGCGGACGCGCGGCCGGCCATGCCCGCGCGCTTCATCGCCGTGATGGGCGACGCCGAGCTCGACGAGGGCAATGTGTGGGAGGCGCTCCTGGAAGAGGCGGTGCGCGAGCTCGATAATCTGATGTGGGTCGTGGACTTCAATCGCCAGAGCCTCGACCGCATCGTGCCCGACGCGCGCCGGGGCCAGCTTCGCGAGTGGTTCCGCGGCGCGGGCTGGCACGTCATCGAGCTGCGCTGGGGATCGCCGGCTGCGCGCGTTCTTCGGCCGGCCCGGCGGCGAGCGGCTGCGCGCGCGGCTCGAGGGCATGGGCAACGCGGAGTACCAGTCGCTGCTGCGGATGCCGCCGGCGGGCGCGCGCAAGGCGGTGATCGCCACCGCGGCGGGGGAGACGGACCGCGGCGGTGGACCGGCTGCTCGCCGATCTCACCGACGAGGCGGTGCACGCGCTCGTGGCCGACGTGGGCGGCCACGACCTCGCGTCGATCCTGGAAGCCTACGAGGAAGCGGGCCGGAAGCGGAGCGGGCCCTGCGTCATCCTGGCCGACACGATCAAGGGCTGGGGCTATCCCTTCGGCGGCGATCCCATGAACCACAGCGCCCTGGCCACCCAGGGCCAGCTCGACGAGATGCGCGCCGCGCTCGGCCTCGGGCCCGGCGAGGAGTGGGCCGGCATTCGCGCCGGGCAGCGCCGAGGCCGAGCTGATCCGCCGCGCGCCCGCGCCCTACGCGCCGCCGGCGCTCCGGCGCGACGCGGCGCTCGACGTGCCCGGACGCGCTGGAGGAGTCCTATCCCGCGCAGAGCTCGACGCAGGAAGCGTTCGGCCGCATCCTCGGCCGGCTGAGCCGCCTGCCCGTCGGCGACCGCGTGGTCACGTTCTCGGCCGACGTGTCGGTGACCACGCATCTCGCGGGATGGATCAATCGCAAGGGCGTCTACTTCCCGCGCGCCAAGCCCGGCTTCACCGCGGAAGGGCCGCAGGCGGTGCAGTGGAAGGAATCGCCGGCGGGGCAGCACATCGAGCTCGGCATCGCCGAGCACAACCTCTTCCTCGCGCTGGGCGCCTTTGGCCTCACGCACGAGCTGTCCGGGACGACGCTGCTGCCGATCGGCACGCTCTACGATCCCTTCGTCACGCGCGGGCTCGACGCGCTCTACCACGCGCTCTACGCGGGCGGGCGCTTCATCGTGGCCGCGACGCCGTCCGGCGTGAGCCTCTCGCCCGAGGGCGGCGCGCACCAGTCGGTGATCACGCCGGGCATCGGCATCGCGCTGCCCGCCATCACCTACTACGAGCCCGCGTTCGCGCAGGAGGTCGAGTGGATCCTGCTCGAGGGCCTGCGTGGCCTCGCGCGGCGCGGAGACGCCGAGAGCCTCTACCTGCGTCTCTCCACCAAGCCCATCGAGCAGGCCCTCGCGCCCGCGCCCTCGCCCGCGTACCGTGACGCGGTGCTCCGCGGCGGCTACCGCCTGATCGACGCGCGGGAGCGGCCCGGCTACGACCGAGAGGGCGATGCGGTGCACATCTTCGCGGCAGGCGTGATGGTGCCGGAAGCGGTGGCCGCGAGCCGAGCGCTCGGGGCGGACGGGGTGCACGCCAACGTGTTCGTGGTGACCAGCCCCGATCTGCTGCATCGCGGGCTGCGGACTACGGGCCCGTACGTACTCGATCTCGTGTCCGCGGAGGAGGAAGGGGTGCCGGTGGTGTCGGTGCTCGACGGCCACTCCCACGGCTTGGCCTTCCTGGGCGGCGCGCTCGGCGTGCCGCAGATCCCGCTCGGCGTGGATCACTTCGGTCAGTCGGGCTCACGGGGCGATCTCTACCGCCACTACGGCGTGGACGCCGCCGCGATCGCGCTCGCCGCGAACCGTTTGCTTGCCCGCGGATCGGCTCCGGGTTAACATTCGGGCCATTCCCGGTTCTGCCCCACGCGCTCCAAAGGAGGAGCCCTCTCATGGACAATCGCCTCAAGAATCTGGCCGAGCAGCTCGACGCAGGTCTCATCGCCCGCCGCGAGTTCCTTCGCAAGGCGGCCGTCATCACCGGCGGCACCGCGGCGGGCCTGCACGCGCTCCGCGGCAGATGGCCGCCGCGCAAGCCGAAGACGAAGCTGCGCGTGTGGCTCTTCAAGAGCTTCGTCACCGCGGGCAACGACGTCGTCGCCAAGCAGGTCGAGGCGTGGGCCAAGGAGAAGAACGTCGACGTCGAGATGGACTGGGCCACCTTCGGTGACCGCGAGCAGAAGTTCGTGGCAGCGATCGAGGCGGGCAACCCGCCCGACATGGCCGAGATGAACATCACGGGCCGATGCGCTACAAGGCCGGCCCTGCGCGACGTGAGCAAGCTGGCCGGAGATCGGCCGCGGCGCAAGGGCGGACTTCTGCCCTTCGCCGAGCGCGTCATGAAGGTCCGACGGCAAGTTCGTCGGCGTCGCCCGCTACTCGATGACCACCGTGTTCTTCATCCGCAAGGACATCATGGAGGCCAAGGGCGCTCAAGGTGCCCAAGGTCTACGATCCGGACGTGGTCGAGTTTGCCAAGAAGGCCCAGGACCCCGCCAAGGATCTGTACGGATTCGGCCAGACCCTGAATCGATCGGACGACGGCGACGGCTTCATGTCCAACATCCTCTGGAACTACGGCGGGGGCGTGTGGGACAAGGACGGCAAGCCCGCGCTCGGCACCGCCGTTCTCAAGCAGAACACGACGGCGCTCCAGTTCGCGGTGGACACCATCAAGAAGCACGGGATCCAGCCGCCGGGCGTGATGGGCTGGACCGACGTGTCCAACAACGAGTCCTACATGGCGGGCAAGCTGGTGACCACCAACAACGGCGCCAGCCTCTACTTCGCGATGGTCAGCAAGAAGCACGAGCTGGCCGCGAAGACGCTCTGCGTCCTCACGCCGGGCGGCCCCGCTGGCTCGTTCGTGGGCTCGTCCTGCTACAACTGGGCCATCTTCCAGAAGGCCCAGAAGCGCGGAGCTCGCCGAGGATCTCATCCGCTACCTCGAGGACGAGAAGCGCTTCGCGGAGTACATGCAGGTCTCGGTCGGGCAGGCGGGTCCGGTCTACAAGGGTCGCGCCGACAACCCCTACTGGAAGTCGGACCCGAACTTCGACGCGATGATGCAGAACATCCTCCGGAGCGTCAACATCGGCTATCCGGGTCCGATGACGGCGGCCGCCGCCGAGGTGCAGGGGCAGAAGATCCTCACCGACATGGCGGGTCGCGTGGTGGTGGGCGGGCTGTCGCCCGAGGCGGCCCTGAAGGAAGCCCACGCGCGGATCGAGGAGATCCACAAGATCCGCGGCAAGGCCTAGACATGGCGACCGTAGCCCCCTCACCCTCCCCTCTCCCCTCAGGGGAGAGGGTCAGGGTGAGGGGTGGTTTCCTCCCCGAAGCGGCTCCGAAGCCGCGCGCCCGGCTCGAGGTCACGCTCCGGCGTGTCTTCGGGCCGGACTACCGGATGGGCTTCCTGTTCGTGGCGCCCATCGTGGTGCTGGTGCTGGCGCTGGTCGCGTATCCGTTCTGCTACGCGGTCTACCTCAGCATGACCCGCAAGTACGTGGGCATGGCGCCGGTGTGGGTCGGGTTCGAGAACTACGTCCGCCTCACCTACGACGGCTTCTTCCAGCGCGCGGTCGTCAACAGCTTCATCTTCACGTTCGCCTCGGTGGCCATCAAGCTGGTCCTGGGCATGGGCATGGCGCTCGTGCTCACCTCCAAGATCCGCTTCCGCAGCTTCTGGACCGGCGTGCTGCTGATCCCGTGGGTGGCCCCCACCGTGGTCTCCGCGCTCAACTTCCTGTGGATCTTCGACTACAGCCTGGGCGTGCTGAACTACCTGCTGGTCCACGTCTTCGGCGTCATGTCGCGCGGCGTGGGCTGGCTCAGCGAGCCGAACACCGCGATGTCCTCGGTCATCGGCGTCAACGTGTGGCGCGGCTTCCCGTTCTTCGGCATCAGCTTCCTGGCCGGCATGAAGGCCATCCCGGGCGAGCTGTACGAGGCGGCGGCGGTGGACGGCGCCACCGTGGCGCAACGCTTCCGCTACGTCACGATCCCCGGCATCCGGAACATCATGATGATCGTGATCCTGCTCTCCACCATCTGGACGTTCAACGACTTCGCGATCATCTACATCCTGACCAAGGGCGGCCCGGGCGGCGCCACCATGGTCCTGCCGGTGCTCACCTACGAGATCGCCTTCGGGGCCCAGCGGCTGGGCGAGGCCATCGCGGTCGCGCTCTACATGCTGCCCCCGCTCGCCTTCGTGATCATCGTGCTGTCGAACTACATGAGGAAGGGCCGGACCCGGTGATCGTTCGCACGCGGCGCAGCACGATCCAGATCGAGCGGACGCAGTCCGCGGTGTCGTACGCGATCCTGATCACGTTCCTGCTGTTCGTGATCTTCCCGTTCTACTGGATGATCGTCACGTCCTTCAAGGGCGAGACCCAGATGCGCAGCCTGGTCTCGATGTTCTGGCCGAGCCCGTTCGTGACCGAGAACTACGAGCACCTGCTCGCCAAGACCGAGTTCGTGAGCTGGTACAAGAACAGCATCATCGTGTCGGTCTCGAGCACGTTCCTGGCCACCGCCATCGGGACCCTCGGCGCCTACGCGCTGGCCCGGCTCAAGTTCCTCGGCCGCGCGTTCATGGCCAGCACCGTGCTGATCACGTATCTGGTGCCGCCGTCCATCCTGTTCATCCCGCTCTACGCGCAGATCCGCAACCTGGGCATGGCCGACAGCCTCACCGGCCTGATCGCGGCGTACCCGTCCTTCACGGTGCCGTTCGTGACCTGGCTGCTGATGGGCTACTTCGAGTCCATCCCGGTCGAGCTGGAAGAGTCCGCGATGATCGACGGGGCCACGCGCTTCGGCGCCTTCCGCCGCGTGATCCTGCCCCTGGCCGCGCCCGGTCTGCTCGCGAGCGGGCTCTACGCGTTCACCCAGGCCTGGAACGAGTTCCTCTACGCCCTGGTCTTCATCACCAACGTGAGGCTGCGCACGCTGCCGGTGGGCCTCTCCACCTTCATCACCGGCGACGTCTACGGCTGGGGCTACCTCATGGCCGGCGCGGTGCTCACGACCTTGCCGGTCATCGCGGCCTACATCTACCTGCAGAAGTACATGGTGGAAGGCCTCACCGCCGGGAGCGTGAAGGGCTAGGCTCCATCACCCTCTCCCCTTCGGGGAGAGGGCAGGGTGAGGGGGCCGCTCTACGCGAGCACCTTCTTGTAGGTCGCCTCTTCGAAGCCGACGATCAGCGTGCGGCCCTTGCGCAGCGTGGGCGCGCGCAGGTTGCCGGTCGGCCCCAGCAGCAGCGCCAGGAGCGTGGCGCGATCCGGCCTGGTCTTGCGCAGATCCACGTGCTCGATCTTCTTGCCCTTGGCCACGTACAGCTCGTCCACGCCGTCCAGCACGTCGAGCGCGGCCGCGCCCTTGATGGTGGCTTTCTTCGCGTCGGCTTGCTGCGCCACCGTGACCTTGTGCTTGGCAAGGAACCCTTGCGTCTTGGCGCAGGTCATTCAGCCGTTGCGGTGATAGCTCCAGTCGACTCGGGCCATGGGATGTCTCCTCAATGGGTGTAGCGGCGCGCGTACTGCGCCACGCAGGCCGCCTCGAGGGCGGCGGGATCGCGGTGGCCGTCGGCGAAGCGCTCGACCGAGATCGGGGCCAGATCGGGATCGCTCTTGCCGTCCACGATCAGGTCGGCCAGGGCGCGGCCGGCGGCGGGGGAGAGGCTGAGCCCGCCCACGCAGCAGCCCGAGGCCACGTAGAGTCCGTCGAGCCCGGGCACGCGGCCCACGATGGGCCGGCCGTCGGGCGTCATGGTCGGCGCGCCGCCCCGGTGCACCGCGATCTTCGCGTCGCGCAGGGCCGGGAAGTGCGCGCCCACCTCGTTGACCAGCGCGCGCAGGACGCCCAGGTCCAGCTCGAGCGCGGCGATCTGGAAGCCCGGCGGCAGGCCCTCGCGCCCGAGCACGCGCGGGGCGTCCTCGTAGCCGCCGAAGAGCAGGCCGCCCTGCTCGTAGCGCACGTACACGCTGGCCTCGACCAGCCGCACGATGGGCTGCAGCGGCTCCACGCCGGCGATCGGCTCGGTGATGAAGAGCTGATGGCGCACGGGAATCAGCGGGAGCTGGATGCCGGCGCCCGCGGCCACGCGCGCGGTCCAGCCGCCGGCCGCGTCCACCACCACCGGCGCGCGGATCTCGCCGCGCGGGGTCATGACGCCGGTGGCGCGGCCGCCCTCGCTCAGCAGGCCCTGCACGGGCGTGAAGGGGAGCAGGCGCACGCCCAGCTCGCCCGCGCGGGTGGCGAAGCCGATCGCGACCCTGGCCGGATCCACCCAGCCGTCGCTCGGCACGTGCAGGATCGCGCGCGCCGCGCCCGGCTTGAAGTGGGGCGCCAGCCGCTCGGCCTCCGCGGCGTCGATCAGGCGCGCCTCGATGCCGCAGACGCGCGCGGTCTCCTGCGCGATGCGCACGCGCTCCACCGCCGCGTCGGTGTAGGCCGCGCGCAGGCTGCCCGAGCGGTGGAAGTCCACCGTGCGCCCCATCTCGCTCTCGAAGCGCTCGAAGGCCTCGCAGGCCTCGTGGCGCAGGCGCGCCATCGTGGGCATCGTGTCGGCCTTGCTGGTGAGCCCGGCCGCGCGCGGCGACGTCTGCGAGCCCAGCGCGTGCTGGTCCACCAGCGTGACCTTGAAGCCGCGCTTCGCCAGGTGGTACGCGGTGGAGGCGCCGAAGGCGCCCGAGCCGATGACGACCGCGTCGGTGGAGGCGACTGTTGATTCGGGGGCCATCTCAGGCGAGCCTCGAGCCGTGCGCGGTGTCCTCGTCCACCACCGGGCGCCGGCCGCGCAGGAAGTCGAAGTCCACGCCCTCGTCGGCCTGCAGCACGTGGTCGAGGAACATGCGGAGATAGCCGCTGGTGACGCCGTCGGGCCGCGGCTTCCACGCCGCGCGCCGCCGCGCGATCTCCTCGTCGGGCACGCGCAGGGTCAGCCGGCGCTCCGGCACGTTCAGCTCGATCTCGTCGCCATTCCGCACCAGCGCCAGCGGGCCGCCCACCGCGGACTCCGGCGTGACGTGCAGCACCACGGTGCCGTAGGAGGTGCCGCTCATCCGCGCGTCCGAGATGCGCACCAGGTCCTTCACGCCCGCCTTCAGCAGGCGCGCGGGCACCGGCGCGGCGCCCCACTCGGGCATGCCGGGGCCGCCCTTGGGCCCGGCGTGCTTGAGCACCAGCACGGAGTTCTCGTCGATGGGCAGCGACGGGTCGTCGATGCGCCGCTCGAGATCGAGATGGTCCTCGAAGACCACCGCGCGGCCGCGATGGACCATCAGGTGCGGGGAGGCGGCGGACTGCTTGAGGACCGCGCCGCCCGGGCAGAGGTTGCCGGTCAGGATCACGGTGCCGCCCTCGGGCTGGAGCGGCAGCGAGAGCGGCCGGATGATGTCGGAGTCGTGGCAGGGCGCGTCCGCCACGTTCTCCCGCAGCGTCTTGCCGTTGACCGAGAGGGCGTTGCCGTCCAGCATCGGCAGCAGCTCGCGCAGCACCGCGGGCACGCCGCCCGCATAGTAGAAATCCTCCATCAGGTGCTTGCCCGAGGGCCGCACGTTGGCCAGCAGCGGCGTGGTGCGCGACAGCTCGTCGAAGCGGCGCATCGGCAGCGGCACGCCCGCGCGCCCCGCGAGCGCCACCAGGTGCACGATCGCGTTGGTGGAGCCGCCCAGGGCCATGTCCGCGCGGATCGCGTTGTCGAAGGCCGCCGCGGTCAGGATCTCGGAGGGCTTGGGCCCGCGCGCCAGCGCGATCTCCACCGCGCGGCGGCCGGACATCTCGGCCAGCGCCAGGCGCCGCGAGTCCGCCGCGGGGATCGCCGCGTTGCCCGGCAGGGCCAGGCCGAGCGTCTCGGCCATCGCGGCCATCGTGGACGCGGTGCCCATCACCATGCAGTGCCCGCTGGAGCGCGAGAGGCAGGCCTCGACCTCCGCCATCACCTCGTCGGTGATCTCGCCGGCCCGGCGCTGCGCCCACATCTTGCGCGCGTCCGTGCCCGAGCCGAGCTCCTGGTTGCACCACATGCCCTTGAGCATCGGCCCGCCCGTCACCATGATGGCGGGCACGTCCGCGGAGGCCGCGCCCATCAGCATGGCGGGCGTGGTCTTGTCGCAGGCGGCGAGCAGCACGACCGAGTCGAGGGGATAGGCGCGGATGCACTCCTCCACGTCCATCGCCATCAGGTTGCGGAAGAGCATCGTGGTGGGCTTCATCAGGATCTCGCCGAGCGAGATCACCGGGAACTCGAGCGGGAAGCCGCCCGCGCTCCACACCCCGCGCTTGACCGCCTCCGCCACCTGCCGCAGGTGGGCGTTGCAGTTGTTCAGCTCGGACCACGAGTTGCAGATCCCGATCACCGGGCGGCCGTCGAAGACCGCGTCGCTGAAGCCCTCGGCCTTCAGATACGCGCGGTGCATGAAGCCGTCGAGGTTCTTGGGGGCGAACCAGTTGCGGCTGCGGAGCGTTGATGGAGTCGTTGGGGTCGTCGTCGGGGTCGTCATGGCGAGCCACATTCTGCCCTGTTTGCTAGACTTCCGCCATGAGGGCGTCGCGGCTGGCGGGGCTCGTGGCGACGGCGGCGCTGGCGGCCGCCTGCTCGACGCTGACCCCCGGCCAGGACCGGAGCCTCGACGAGGTCCGCGCCTTCGCGGACGAGACCGCCCGCCGCTACGGCCTGGAGCCCATCCACGTGCTGGTGAGCCACAACCCGGACAGCCCGGTCGGGTCCTATCGGCGCGGGTTCTTCGCGGTGAACCGCCTGGTGCTGGGCTCGGAGTTCCGCGACGCCATCGTGGCGCACGAGCTGGCCCACTATGTCCTGGGCCACGACGCGCCCCTGGTCGGCGCCACCACCGACGCCCGCCGGCGGGAGGTCGAGCAGCGCGAGCTGGACGCCAATGCCAAGGCGGTGGAGATCCTGGCCTGGGTGCGCCAGGTGCCGGAGGACCAGTCCCTGCGCATGGTCTACAGCTACCTGCTCAACGTCCACCGCCGCCTGCTCCGGGCCCCCGGCGAGGACCTGCTCGGCCACCGGCCCCCGTGCGACGAGATCGCCGACCTGCTGGGCCGCTACCCCCGGCAGCTCGCCTGGACCGCCGGCCTCGAGTGCGCCCCGCGCCGCCCCGCGGTGGGCGGATAGACAGGCCGGGAGGTCGCGTGGTACAACTACACGGTTACGGTAATCCTTCGGGCTCGTGGTGCAGCCTGGTTAGCACACTGGACTGTCAATCCAGAGGTCGCGGGTTCAAATCCCGTCGAGCCCGCCAATCAATCACTCGGTTAGACGAAGCGTGGCGTCCTGCCACTCCCGCTACCTTGGGCCGTTCCGATTCCGGGCTTGCCGGACGTCTCGATGGGGCGATCATGGAGTGGTCGGCCATCGAGAACTGGATCGCGCGCCCGCCGTAAGTGATCGTCCACCTCCCTGCCGTTCTTCGCGCGCGTCCACGACGGTGGTGGGCGAAACCTGGCAGAGAGGACTTGACCAGATGGCCACGGATCTGGACCGGCGCGCCGAGCCGCGAGGCGCCGTAGAGTGCGGAGCGCCTCGTCATCGAAGTGATGGCGAGCGTGGATTCGGGAACTCGCGCGCCGGCTCGAGCAGACCGAGGGGGATCTCGCGGCGTATTTGCCAGCTCCGTAGGCGGGGCCCGCTCCCGCGCTCGCCTCACCGCCCGTTGCCCCGTGACTTGATCAGCGGCGCGCTCCGGGTGGCGGTACTATGTCTCTGTTGGAGCCGATTCCGTTCCCCGCGGGAGGGAGCCTCAATGGCAATCAGCCCCAGGATGCTCGCCCTCATCCAGAAGATCGAAGCCGCCGATGCCGCGCATTTCGCTCGTCTCCGCAAGAGCGCGAAGCAAGAGAAGGAAGCCAAAGCAGAAGCGAAGGCCCGGGCCGGAGTCCGTTCCGCTGAGGCGCGCACCCTGGCCAACCAACGGAAGGCGTCGTGATGACGTTCTAGGTCTTGCGTGGCGCGCCCGGTGGCCGCGCCGCCGGGCCGCCACCGACGGCCTCCCGCTGGCGCTCGTACCAGCGCGACATCAGCTCCATCGCGAGCCACCCGGCGGAACAGCTCACCAGGAGCACCACGCGCGCCGTCCCCCAGCCCCAGCGGTCCACGATCCACGCGAAGGCGGTGGGCGAGGCGGCGTTGACGACGAGCACCGGCGTGGCGATGGCGCCGAGCACGGCGCCATACCCCTTCACGCCGAACAGCGCGAGCGGTACCGCGCCCCGGACGATCGTGATGACGCCCTGGGATGCGCCCATGAGCAGCGTGAACGCGACGACCATCGACAGGCTCCCGGTCCCGAACAGCAGCAAGAGCAGCGTCGGGGGCAGGATGCCGACCGCGATGCGGCCCACCGTGATCGCCCGGAGGTTGCGGGCGAACAGGATCTCGACCACCCGCCCGCCGAACTGGGCGACGCCCTTCATCGAGGCGACCCAGACCGCGGCCGCCGTCATCAGACCCGCGGCCTCGAGCATCGGGACGAGCTGCACCGAGATGACGCCGAACACGAACCCGTTGAGCGACATGATGAGGGCGAAGAGCGCGATGGCGACCGAGCGCGCGCGCCCTTCGAGCGGCGGGCCGTCCGGGGACGCCGCGGGCTTGCCCGTCGGGGCGGCCACGCCCTCGCCGGCCTCGCGCCGGGCGAGGCCGCAGCCAGTGCAGCGGCAGGCACACCACCAGATTGATGAGGGCGAACAGGACGAGGGTCTGCCGCCAGCCGACCTGCTCCTCCAGGGCGTGGCCGACCACCCAGAACACCGTCGACGCGAACGCCCCGAACAGGGTGAGGTAGGAGATCGCCGTCCGCCCACGCGAGGGGGCGACCTGCACCAGCGCGGCGAACGCGGCGTCGTACAGGCACATGCGCATGCCGAGGCCGAGGAACACCCAGACCGCCAGATAAGCCGGCTCGCGGTGGACGTGGGCGAGGGCGAACAGGCCGGCGGACACGAGCACGGTGCCGAGCGTCATCACCGCGCGTCCGCCGTGCCGGTCGATGGCCCGGCCCACCGTGCTCGAGACGAGCCCCATGGCGAGCAGGGCGACGGTGAAGCCGAGGAAGACGAAGCCGCGGCTCCAGCCGGTGTCCTGGCTGATCGGCCCCGCCAGCACGCCGAGACAGTAGTAGCTCGTCCCCCAGGCGGTGATCTGGGTGATGCCGAGCGCGAGCACCGCGCCCGTCATCGGGTCGCCGAGTCGCGCCCGCCAGCCGGCGCGCGCGGTCGGGCCAGATCGGGGCATTGCGCGAGACTATCACGCGAAGCGGCTGTCACCGCGCTGGCGTTTCGAGTAATCTCCCGGTCCAGGGAGACGACATCCGATGGCGCGATTCGACGACTACGCGACGAAGTACCAGACCATCCGCATGGAGCGCCGCGACGGCATCCTCCAGATGACGTTCCACACCGGCGGCGGTCCCTTGCAGTGGGGGCTCTTGCCCCACGGCGAGTTCCCTCAGGCGTTCCGCGACGTGGGCGGCGATCCCGAGAACAAGGTCGTCATCCTCACCGGCACCGGCGACGTCTTCTCCGGCCCCCAGGCGGCCGGGGGCACCGGCATGCGCAGCACGCCGGCCCAGTGGGATCGCGTCTACTGGGAGGGCAAGCACCTCCTGATGAGCCTGCTCGACATCGAGGTGCCGATGATCAGCGCCATCAACGGGCCGGCGTGGCGGCACTCCGAGATCCCGCTGCTCTGCGACATCGTGCTGGCCGCCGATGACGTGCGGTTCCAGGACTCCGCCCATTTCCCGAACGGGATGGTGCCGGGCGACGGCATGCACATCATCTACCCGCTGCTGCTGGGCTGGAACCGCGGCCGGTACTTCCTGCTGACCGGGCAGGTCCTCGACGCGGCGAAGGCGCTCGAGCTGGGCCTGGTCAGCGAGCTGCTCCCGCGTCCCGAGCTGCTGCCCCGCGCCTGGGCACTGGCCGAGCAGATCGCGCGGCAGCCCGCCCTCCTCCTGCGCTACACGCGCGTGCTGTTCACCCAGCCGCTCAAGCGGCAGCTCATCGACTACCTGGGCTACGGTCTCGCGCTGGAAGGCCTGAGCGTGGTGGATCGCACCGTCACGCCGGACGCCTGACGGGCCCTATCGCGACGCGCGCACGCGACTCCAGGGCGTGACCGTGTAGAAAGGTCCGACTCCTTCCTACCGAACGAGGAGCTCCGATGCGTCCGATCTCCCCCGAACCGTTCGGATCAGGTGAAACAAGGCCCATTTCCAGGCGCGGCACGGGCCTTGCTGCTCGGACCTCCAGGCACAAGGAGGATAACACATGCTGGGACGGGTCCTCGTAGCAATCGCGGGTGGGATGGTCATGTGGAAATACCGGGACACGCTCCGTGAGTACGTGAGCGGGAACTCGGCTCCGGCGCGGGACACGATCGACGGGCTGCTCCGGACCGTGCAGGAGAAGTCCGAGGTGCTGCTCGATCAGGCGAAGGGGCAGCTGTCGTCGCGACTCGAGTCGGCTCGGGAACGGGTCCGCGCGGGCGGCCGCGTAGAAGGATCGAGGAACGCCGGATGAACATTCTCACCCGCGCGATCCGGCGCCGGGTGATGAACCGCATCGACGCGGCGCTTGACGTGGCCAGGCCCGCGCCCCGGACCGCGGGCGGGGCGCTCATGAGCCGTCTCGCCGTCGCGACCGTCTTGCGCCTGGCGCTCCGCTGGCCGGCGCTGTCCGTCCTCGTGATCGTCTCGGTGGTCGCGGCGCGCTTCATCGCGCGACGACCCGGCGAGAGCATCGTCAGGGCCCCAGGTCAGCCCCAGCTCGGAAAGGTGAGCGGGCCGGGGGATCAGCCGGCCAGCTTGTAGAACCGCAGGGCGTTGTCGCCCAGCACCTTGCGGCGCGCCTCGGCGGGAAGGGGCGCGAGCCGCTCGCGCAGCTCCCGGACGACGCCCATCGACGCGTCGATGTGGGGATAGTCCGAGGCCCAGATGAAGTAGTCGGCCCCCAGATGCTCGACCATCTGGGCGGTCAAGGACTCGTCCGGGTCGGCCGAGATCAGGCACTGGCGGTAGAAGTACGCGCTCGGCGCCATGCGGATCGGCGTGCGGTGCGCCATCACGCGGTGCTTGTGGTCCAGCCGGTCGAGCCAGGAGGCGATCCAGTTCGACCCCGCCTCCAGGACCGCGCACTTGCAGCCGCGGGTATCGCTCGAACATGCCGGAGCAGAGCATCTGGGTGAAGGCCGCCATCACGTCGATGGCCAGGAAGGCGAAGCCGAACAGGCCGTCCGAGGGATCGTACCGCTGCCACGGACGGAACCACTGGTGGTCGCGCACGACCACGTGGAACGCGACCGGCATCTCGAGATCCTGCACCGTCTCCCAGAAGCGGGCGAACGCGGGGTCGTCGAAGTGACGGCCGCCCCGGGCCGCGACGTCCGGCGAGAGGAAGACGCCCACGCACCCCTCCGCGCGGGCGCGCAGCGTCTCCGCGACGGCGCCCTCGGCGTCCAGCAGGGAGATGTGCGCGACCGGGTGCAGGCGCTTCGGATCGGCCTGGCAGAACTCGACCAGCCAGCGATTGTAGGCCCGGGTGTAGGCGGTGGCCAGTGAGGCGTCGGTGACGTGTCCTTCCCAGCAGATGCCGATCGTCGGGTAGAGCAGGACGCTGTCGATGCCCTCGGCATCCATCACGGCAAGGCGCGCGTGCGGATCGTAGCCGCCGGCCGGGCTGCCTTCGGCGTAGGTCACCTGCCCCCTGGTGAGCAGGCGCTCCATGTCCATCTCGATGCCGCCGAGCGAGCCGAGCTGGCCGCGCAACGTCTTCAGCGGTCGGCCGTCGATCAGGAGCACCTCGTAGCCGTCCGCGTCCGTGTCGATGCGGATGGCCCGATCCCGATACGACGGGTCGAGGTACCGGACCCAGGTGTCGGCGGGCTCCAGCACGTGACCGTCGGCATCGACGACTCGTCCCGTGGCGGCGGGAGGCATGGGCGGATAGTGCACGGGGGCCGCGGTGGCGTCAAGGCGCGGCCGGCTGCTATAGTCCCCGCGTGATCAAGGTCGTGACCTGCCTGAAGCGGAAGGCCGGGATGGCGGTGGAGGAGTTCCAGGCCTACTGGCGCGAGCGCCATCCCGCGGTGGTCGTCCGGCTGCCGGGGATCCGGCGCTACGTGCAGTCGCATACGCGGCTGGCTGGCTACCGGAAGGGCGAGCCGATCTACGATGGCATCGCCGAGGTCTGGTTCGACGACAGCCAGGCGATGCACGCTCTCCGTGGCACCGACGCGCTGGCCGCGGTCGACGCCGACGAGCCCCGCTTCATGGACTCCGCGACGAAGCGCGTGATCCTCACCGACGAGCACGTGATCAAGGACGATCCCGTGCCGCCCGGGGCCGCGAAGAACGTCGAGTTCGTCGTCCGCAAGCCCGGCCTCGCGCTGGACGAGTTCCGGCGCCACTGGAAGGAGGTCCACGGTCCGCTCGCCGCGCAGATCCCGATGATCCGCCGCTACGTGCAGAGCCCCACGCGCCCGTCCGCCTACGAGCGCGGGCGGATCCCCGCCTACGACGGCCTGGCCATCACGTGGTTCGACGACACGCAGGCGATGCGCGCGTCGGCCGTGACCGCGCAGTACGCGCGCGTCCGGGCCGACGAGCCGAACTTCATCGCGCCCGGCGAGCTGCCGATCATCATCACCACCGAGCACGTGATCTCTCCATGAACGATCGAGGCACGCCCGTCGCGGACGCGCTGGTCGAGTTCGTGCTGGGGCTCGAGCTCCGGTCGCTCCCCGCCGCGGTCACCGAGGCCGCGCGGCCTCTGCCTCACCGACTGGATCGGCGTCGCCATCCGCGGCTCGACCGAGCCGCTCGCCGCCGCGCTCGACGCGGTGGTGGGCGCGACCGGCGGCGACCCGCAGGCGACGATCATCGGGCGGGGCCGGCGCACGAGCGCGCTGCTGGCCGCGCTGGCCAACGGCGCCCAGGGCCACGCGCTCGACTTCGACGACACGCACCTGGCCTCGATCGTCCACGGCTCGGCGCCGGTGGCGCCCGCGGCGCTCGCGATCGCGGAGTGGCGCCGCCGGCCGGGGCGCGCGGTCGTCGAGGCCTTCGTCGCCGGCTTCGAGGTCGAGACGCGGATCGGGCGGGTGATCGGCCCGAAGCTCGCCGACCGCGGCTGGCACGTCACCGCGATGCTCGGCCACTTCGGCGCGGTCGCGGCGGCCGGCAAGCTGCTGGGCCTCACCGCCGAGCAGCTCGGGCGGGCGCTCGGGATCGCGGGGACCCAGGCCGCGGGGCTCGAGCAGTCGCTCGGCACCATGAGCAAGCCGCTCCATCCCGGGAAGGCCGCGATGAACGGCATCCTGGCCGCGCTGCTCGCGCGCGAGGGGTTCACGGGCCCGACCGGCATCCTGGACGGCCACGACGGGTTCGCCGCCACGTTCGTCGGGGTCACCGATCTGACTCCGGCGCTCGCGGACCTCGGTACCCGCTTCGAGATCCTCGACAACAGCACGAAGCTCTACGCCGCGTGCCACCTGCTCCACGCGGCGATCGACGCCGGCCGCGCGATCCGCGAGCGCGCGGCGCCGACCGCCGAGGCGATCGCGGAGGTCGAGTGCCACGTGCATCCGCTCGCGGTGAAGGTCGCGGCGATCCCCGAGCCCCGGACGGGGCTCGAGGCCAAGTTCAGCGCCGCGTACTGCGCCGCGCTGGCGCTGACCGGCGGCGCGGCCGCGGAGTCGGACTTCGCGGCGCCCGATCCGGGCCTCGTCGCGCTGGCGGGCCGGATCCGGGCCGTCGCCGACCCCGCCCTCCGCATCCCCGAGGCGAGGATGCGGGTCCGGCTCCGCGACGGGCGCGTGCTCGACGAGACGGTGCGGGCCGCGCGGGGCACCCCGGGCCACCCCGTTTCTCGGCCAGAAGTCGAAGAGAAGTTCCGCCGGCTCGCCGGGGTCGTGCTGCCCACCGCGCAGGTCGAGCGGCTCCTCGAGACCCTCGGCCGCCTGCCCGCGCTCTCCGACGTCGACGGGCTCCTGGCCCTGACCTTCAAAGGAGGACAGCCATGAAATTCGGACTTCGCTACGCGAGCCTGGGACGCTACAGCAACGGACCGGCGGCGGTGGAGCTGGCGCAGGCCGCCGAGGCGGCGGGCTTCGAGTCCATCTGGACGGTCGAGCACGTGGTGGTGCCGCACGGCTACCAGTCGCGCTACCCGTACTCGGCCTCGGGGCGCATGGGCTCGGGGCTCGAGGACTTCCCGATCCCGGACCCGCTGATCTGGCTGGCCTACGTGGCGGGAGCCACGCGCACGATCAAGCTCGGCACCGCGATCCTGATCCTGCCGCAGCGCAACCCGGTGGTCACCGCGAAGGCGGTGGCGACGCTCGACCACCTGGCCGGCGGTGGCCGCGTCCTGCTCGGCATCGGCGTGGGCTGGCTCGCCGAGGAGTTCGCCGCCCTCGGGCTGCCGTTCGCGGACCGCGGGCCGCGCACCGACGAGTACGTGGAGGCGATGCGCGCGCTGTGGAGCCAGGAGTGCGCGTCGTTCAAGGGGCAGTTCATCTCGTTCGACCGGGTGTTCTGCCGGCCGCTGCCGCCTGCGCGGTCGATCCCGATCATCGTGGGCGGCGACACGGCGGCGGCCGCGCGGCGCGCCGGCCGGCTCGGCGACGGCTATTTCCCCGCCCGGACGCCGTCGCCCGGGCTCCTGGACGAGATGCGGCGCGCCGCCGAGGCCGCCGGGCGCGACCCGAAGGCGATCGAGATCACGGTCGCGGCGCCCACCGATCTGGCGGAGATCGAAGCGCTGGCCCGCCAGGGCGTGGCGCGCGTCGCGGTGCCGGTCAGCGCCGCGGCGGGCCTGCCCGCGCAGGTGAAGACGCCCGACGACGTCCTGCGCTACGGCAAGGACGTGATCGCGCGGTTCCGCTGATGGCCCGCCGGGGCGGAGGTGTGACGCGCTGGGGAGGCGCGGACCTATGGGCAGAGCGGTGACGGTGCAGTGGGTGTCCGGCATGAAGGTCGAGGGAGCGGCGGGCCCGCACCGCCTGGAGATGGACGCGCCGGCGGAGGCCGGGGGCGCGGACGGCGCGCCCTCGCCCGCGGAGCTCCTCCTGGGCGCCATCGGCGCCTGACGCATCAACAACGTTCGGCGGTTCGCCGAGCGCCAGCAGTGGGTGGTGCGCGGCCTCCGGGCCCGCCTCACCGCGACGGAAGCCCAGGGGCAGATCACCGGCGTCGAGGGAGAGCTGGTGGTGGAGGGCACGTTCGATGACGCCCAGCTCGCCCGGCTCCAGGAGGCGGCCGAGGGCTGCCGGATCAGCCGCGCGATGAAGGTCCCGGTCGAGGTGCCCGTGCGCCGGGCCTAGGGCTTCCTACCGGCCGGCGACGCGGTCGGCTCGCAGCGCCGAGCGCCGGACTTTCCCGTCGTCGCCCCGCAGCGGCATGGTCACGAACTCGTAGGTGCGCGGCCGCTTGTACCGGGCCACGCGCGAGGCCAGGAAGGCCTCCAGCTCGGCGCCGGTCAGGGGCCCGGCCGCCTGCACGATCGCGTGGACCGCGCTGCCGTACTCCTCGTCGGGCAGGCCGATCACGCACGACGACGCCACCCGCGGGTGCTCGTCGAGCGCGGCCTCCACCTCGGCGGGGTACACGTTGCTGCCGCCGACCAGGATCATGTCGGTCTCGCGGTCGCTCAGGTAGACGTAGCCCTGCTCGTCCTTCCAGCCCATGTCGCCGAGCGACTCCCAGTTCCCCGGCCGCGACTTGGCACTGGCCCCGACGTAGCGGTAGGACGGCGGCGCGTCCGGGCCCCGCCGCATCCAGATCTCCCCGACCTGGCCGGCGGGCAGCTCCCGGCCGTCCGGGTCGAGCACGCGCATCTCGCCGAGGAGGACCCGCCCGACCGATCCGCGGTGCTCGAGCCACTCGTCCCCGGTGATGAACGTGATGGCCTGGGCCTCCGTGCCCCCGTACAGCTCGAGGATGCGCTCGCCGCCGAGCCAGCCGATCCACGCCTCCTTGAGCCACGGCGGGCAGGGCGCGGCCATGTGGAACACCACCCGCAGGCTCGAGAGGTCGTACCGCGTGCGCTCGCGCTCGGGCAGCCGCCAGATGCGGTGCATCATCGTCGGCACCGCGTACATCCAGTCGACGCGATGGCGCTCGATCAGCATGAGCGCGCCGGCGGCGTCGAAGCGCGGCATCACCACGAGGTGGTTGCCCCGCAGCAGGGCGAGGGCCCCGCTCGTGAACGGGCCGTTGTGGTAGAGCGGCCCGGTGACGAGGTGCACGCCGTCCGGCGTCATCCGCAGCAGCGTCGTGTAGTCGACCAGGGCCTCCCAGATCGCGGGCTGGGTCGCGACGATGAGCTTGGGCCGTCCGGTGCTCCCGCCCGAGGTCGGAGCCTTGAACGAGGCGGCCACTGCCGGCGGGAGCGGATCGGCGGACAGCGCCGCGTCCGGCTCGAAGCCCGCGGGGAGTGTGGGCCGGCCGGGCACCTCGGCGGGATCCACCCCCACGACGAGCGAGGGGCTGGCCAGGTCGACGATGGCGCGGCGCTCCGCCGCCGGCAGTCGCGAGGAGATGGGTTGCGGCGTGGCGCCCAGTTTCCAGGCGGCGACCGCGGCCTCGAAGAAGCCGATACCGTTCGGGAGCCCGATGGTGACGAGCGAGTCGGGCGTCACGCCGAGCGCCCGGTAGGCGCGGGCGAGCCGGTTGGTTCGCGCCTCGAGCTCCGCCCGGGAGATCGTCACGTCCCCGCACGTGAGGGCGGGGAAGCGAGGCGCCGCCTGGGCCTGCCGTCCGAGCACGACCCCGAACGGTGTCTCCGTCATGGGCGTCCGAGAGCCTGGTGAGGGGAAGCGGGGCCTACTTGGCCAGCGCCTCGCGCATCTTGGCCAGCGCGCTGCCGTAGACGTGCTCGGGCCGCAGCACCATCGCCACGCGCTTGTCCGCCTCCGTGATGCGGTCGTACTCGGCCCAGTCCCGGCTGCGGCGCCGGGTGGTAGCGCTGTAGATGTGGCGGCGCGCCGCGCGGAGCGCCTCGGGATCGGTGTTGCCCGAGTGGGTGAGCTCGGCCTTGCCCTCGAAGACCAGGAACCCGGACCACCAGTCGGCGTGGGAGACCAGCAGCGAGCAGCGCGGGTCGCGCAGCAGGTTCTTGAACTTCATCCGGTTCTCGGTGATGGAGATGCCGACGCCCCCGTCGCGCGGGTAGACGGTGACGATGCTGAGCTGCGGCAGGCCGTTCCGCCGGAACGACGTCAGCACGCCCTGCGGGTTGTCGTGAATGAACTGCTCGATCTGGGGCGCCAGGGGCGTGTGCGTCGGCATCGGGGTCTCCTTGATGAGGGGCGGATCAGGCCGCGGTCACGCCACCGTCGACGGGTAGCGCCGCGCCGGTGATGAACGACGCCTCGTCGGACAGCAGGAAGAGCGCGGCGTTGGCGATCTCCTCGGGCCGGCCGGTGCGGCCGAGCGGGACCGACCCGGCCGCGCGCCGGCGCACCAGGTCCTCCGGGTCCAGGCCGGCGGTGGACTTCTGATCGGGCCGCGCGACGAACACGCGCAGCATCGGCGTGTCGATGGGGCCCGGGCACACCGCGTTGACGCGGATCTTCTCGGGAGCGAGCCGCACCGACAGGCTCTTGACGAAGCCCACCACCCCGAACTTGCACATCGAGTAGACGGGGCTGTACGCCGAGCCCTGGAGCCCCGAGGTCGAGGCGGTGAAGAGCAGGCTGCCGCCCCCGCGCCGGCGCATCTCCGGAATGGCCGCCTCGGTCGTGAGCAGCACCGTGCGGAGATTGAGATCGATGGCGAGGTCGAAGGCGGTCATGTCGATGCCCTCGACCGCGGCCGGCCCGGGGTGGCCGACGTGGTTCCACACGAAGTCGAGGCCCTTGAAGCGGCTCGACCGTGTCCCACACGATGCGGCGCGAGTCCTCGTCCTTCGTGAGATCGGCGACGATCCCGTGCGCGGTGCCGCCCGCGCCGGTGATCTCGCTCGACGACGCGCTGGACGCCTGACGCGTCCACGTCCACCACCGCGACCTGGGCGCCCTCGGCGGCGAAGCGCAGCGCGCCGGCCCGTCCCATGCCCGACGCGGCGGCGGTCACGATCCCGATCTTCCCGGCTAGTCGCATGGCGAATCCTCCTCTGAGTCAGATGGACCGGAGTGAAATGGGCCCGAGTCTATCACTTCGTGTAACGGCGGAGCCGCTTGAACCAGATCAGCTTGTCGCGGAAGCCGGGATAGGCCGCGTTCAGCCCGCTCGGATTCGGCAGCACGAAGACCCGCGCGTCGCCGATCCGCTCCGGCTTGGCCCCGGGGCCCGGGCTCGCGGCCGGGCCGAAGAAGGCCCGATAGACGGTGACGCCGACGAAGGCGACGGTCCGCGGCCTCACCCGCGTGATCAACCGCGCGAGCCGCGCGCGTCCGGCCGCGTACTCGGCGCGGGTCAGCTCGGCGGCCGCCCGGGTCGGGCGGGGCACGATGTTGGTCAGCGCCAGGCCGTACGATGGCAGGCGCGCATCGTCCTCGTAGGTGAAGGCGGTCTCGGTCAACCGGGCCGCGTGGAGCAGTCGCCAGAACGGATTGCCCGGGCTGGCGAAGTGATGGCCGACCTCGGCCGACCGCAGCGACGGATTGATGCCCACGAAGAGGATGCGCGGGCGCGGCCCGAGGCGGTCGACGAGGCGCTTCATCCGGGTATGATGGCGGCAAGGAGGCGCACATGGCCATGGCCCTGCCCGACGGCGTCAAGAAGCTGATCGACGGACCCAACTTCGCGCACCTCGCGACCATCATGCCCGATGGCTCCCCGCAATCGGCCCCGGTCTGGGTGACGCGCGAAGGGGACCGCATCCTCGTCGGGACCGGCGAGGGCTCGCTCAAGGCGAAGAACACCCGGCGCGATCCGCGGGTCGCGCTCTCGATCGTGGACTTCGACGATCCCTACACCGAGGCCCAGGTGCGGGGCCGGGTGGTCGATCGGCGGCCGGATCCGTCCTTCGTGGTGAAGGACGCCACGTCGCGGAAGTACACCGGGAAGGACTTCCCGTGGCGGAATCCCGACGCGGTCACCCTCGTCATCGAGGTGGACCGGGTGAAGTTCGCCAAGATCCCCTTCACGCACGCCCCGGGCGGGACCGGTCGCCCGTGATGCGGCGCTAGGGACACTTCGGGGCTTCTCGCAGCGTCGCCTCGATGTGATCGCCCGCCTTGAGATCGCGCAGGGTCTCCTTCGAGACCTGGAACTCGTGCACCGCGCCATCCTTGCCGCGGACCGTCACCTTGTCCAGCCCGGCATCGACCTTCACCACCTCGCCGTCCACCTTCTGCGGCGTGCTCACCTTCCCCTGCGCGGTGCAAGCCGGCTTGCCCTGCGCCAGAGCGGAGCTGCCCCAGAAGAGCGGTACCATCGTCAGCCCGATCACCAGACCCGTGGCTCCACGCATTGTCGCCTCCTGTCTCGTCGTCGGCATGTCGGTCAGCGCCGCGCCCCCGCCTGCGCGAGCACCGCGCCGGCGGCCTTCTCGACGTCGGTGCCCTTGAAGAAGTCCGGGTTGACCTCGCCCCAGAAGCGCACCGCGTTGTCGAACATGAAGTCGCGGAAGTCGCGGTCGTCGAGCAGCCCGTGCTCGACCAGCTCGTAGGCCTCGGGGACCACCTCGGTCATGTCCGGCACGTCGAAGTGGCCGATGTCCGAGCTGAAGATCGCGTTGAGGCGGGCGCGCATCGGATTGGCCTTGGTGTTGAAGGCCCAGGCATTGGCGGGATCGTCGGCCTCGCAGCCGAAGTAGAAGCGCGGCACGAAGAGATCGCGGATGTCCTGCTTCCGCTCGATCTTGCAGCGGAAGTAGTCGTCCACGTCCTCCACCCCGCCGGTGAGCGTGGAGTTCGAGTCGCCCTCCAGGCCCTCGCCGCGGCGCACCGCCTCGACGACCTCGGGCCGCCCGTACTTCTGGGCCAGCTCCAGCAGCCGGCCCCGGTCGAGCTTGCTCGGGTGCGTGGACTGGATGGCCTGCCCGTTGCGCTTCTCCCAGTGGCCGATCAGGTCCGCGTAGAGCATGCAGGCCCAGCCCACGCCGCCCTCGAGGAACGCGAAGTTGAGGTCGGGGAAGCGGCGGGTGACGCCGCCGAAGAAGAGCGCCTTGGCCACCGCGTGGCCGGCGGAGGCGAAGTGGCCGATGTGGTTGTAGCAGAAGTTCGACGGCGAGTTGCGCAGCAGGATGGAGCGGGCGCCGTTGTGGAAGGTGGGGGCCAGCTTGAGCTCCTGGCACTTGCGCCACACCGGGTCGTAGTCGTACGGGCTGTCGAGGCCGACGACGTCGTACCACTCGACCAGGCCCGCCGCGTCCGGCCGCTCCTCGGCCAGCGCGGGCACCGGCCGCCGCATCATCCCGCCGACCATGATGACCTTGTAGCCGAGCTGGGTGGCCGCGAACTCGATCTCCTCGATGGCCTCCTCGGGCGTGTACATCGGGATGATCGCGGCCGGGATGACGCGGTCCTCGAGCCCGCGGAACTGATCGGCCGCGAAGACGTTGTAGGCGCGGCAGATGGCCCGGCGCATCCGCGTGTCCTGCATGCGGTGATAGCTCAGCCCCGCGGTCGGATAGACCACGGAGAAATCGATGCCGAGGTCGTCCAGGCGCTCGTACATGAGCCGCGGCATCATGGCGGTCGCGCGGTCGAGCGTGTTCTCGCACGGGGAAGACCAGAACGCCTCCTGCCCGACCCGGCGCCGCGCCCGCTCGGCCACCGACATCTTGAGCGAGTTGGGCACGCGCTGGCTGGCCGGGCCAGGCCCTCGACCGCGGCCTCGCCGCCGATGCGGCGGAACTCCTCGCGCATCACCGGCCCGTACTCCAGCCAGTGGCCGTCGGCGTCGATGACGGGATGGTTGAGGCGGGCGTGAAGGGTCCGGGCGTCCAGGTGGCCGTTGTCGGTCATGGCGAGGCCTCCAGAGAGTCGGGTGCAGTTCGCTACGGTGCGAGCGGCGCCACCGAGACGCCCTTGGCGCCGGTGCGCTCGATGGCGCGGGCCACGAGGCCGGACTTCTTGGCGTCTTCGACGACGCCGCGCAGGTAGAGCAGGCCGGCGTCCTTGCCCTTCGGGACCGCGATGGACTGCTGCACGCCCATGAATCGCCCCTCGACCAGGCGCGAGCCCGGCAGCTTCGGGGCGAGGCCGAGCAGGCCCTGCGTCAGGCCAGCCAGGGCGTCCACCTTGCCGGTGGCGAGCAGCTCGAACGCCGCGTCGGCGCTCGGCGCGGACACGAGCTGCGCGCGCTTGAGATTGCGGCTCAGGTAGAGCTCGTAGTTCGCGCGGGCCGGCGCGGCCACGCGCACGCCCTCCCGATCGACCTCCGCGGCGGTGCGCAGCGGCGACGCGCCGGACACGAGATAGGTCGCCTCGATCTCGAGATACGCGGCGGTGAAGCTCATGATCTTCTCGCGCGCCGGGTCGGATCCGAGGAAGGCGATGTCCCACACGCCGCTCGGCGCCGCGTCGCCCATGATCGCCACGCTGTCGTACGCGACGATCTCGACCGGGACGCCCAGCCGCTTCGCGATCTCCTGCGTCAGGTCCACGGCCGCGCCCCGGGACTCCCCGGTGGCCTTGTCCTTGGTGGCGAGGATGAAGTTGCCGTAGTTGATGGCGGCCCGGAGCTTCCCGGTCGGAGCGAGATCGGCGCGGACGGCGGGCGTGATGTCGGCCATGGCGCCAGATGCTAGCAGAATCAGGCCGACAAGTCCTGTCGTCACCATGGAGGTCAAGGGGCCTGGGCCAGCAGCTCGCCCTCGATGGTGAGCACGAGGGCCACCACCTCTTCCGGCGTCTGCAGCACGCCGTAGAGACCGGCATAGACGATCGACTCGTCCCGCCCGCGATCCCGGGCCGCGCGCACGCCGTCGTCGAGGCGCCGGCTCGCCTCCTCGTAGCGGCGCGCCGGATCGTCGTCCAGCAGCGCCTCGTCGAGCGCGGCCGCGTAGAGACGCTCCGACCGGGCCAGGTGATGGAGCACGCGCCGGAGAGGCCAGCCTCCATCGGGCGGCAGCCAATCCAGCTCGGCCCGGCTGAGCGCCGCCGCCCGCTGGACGACGAGCCGGGTGGCCTGGTCGATGCGCCAGAGCCACGCGTCGAGATCGGCCGGGGCCAGGGGCAGGCGATCATCGGGCAGGGTCACCGTGGACGGGACCCATCCATCGGTCGGCACCGGGACGACCCCGTGATGCTGCCACGCCAGCCACTGGTCGATCTGGTTCAGATGATCCAGCGCGTGATCGAGCACGCGGCGCAGGGCCTTGCGCGGCGTGTAGGTGAATCGGCTCACACTCGCGGGCGCGGTGAGGGGCGCCGGTCGGGCGTCGGTCAATCGGAAGAAGAGCTCGTCGGTCATGACCGCCAGCACGTCGCGGGCGGGATCGTGCCGGGTGAGACGCGCGAGATGACGGCGGGCCTGCGTGTGGGCCGTCTCGACATGGCGGGCCGGATCCCGGGGCGCCGGCGCCAGCGTCCAGGCCGCCACCGCCCGCGCCGCGGTGGCGTGGGCGAGGACGATGCCGCCGTCTCCGGCCGTCTTCAGCACGCGATCTCGTGACTCGTCGAGGGCGGGAGTGCTCATCTCGCCATGAAGCATGCCTCTCCTGGCCGCTGTCCGTCTATAGTGATCGCATGGCCATCGGCCGCGTCTTCTGGATCGTCGTCATGCTCGGAGTGCTCGCGCTCGTCGTCGCGCTGCCCCTCGCCGTGCGACACCGCTTCGAGGGCGTCTGGATCCCGTCCACGTCCATGGCCCCGACCCTCCTGGTGGGGGACTACGTCATGATGGACAAGGCCGCGCACTGGCGGAAGCGGGGCGATCTCGTCGTCTTCACCGACCCGAGCGACGCGAGCGAGACGCTGGTGAAGCGGATCGTCGGCCTGGGCGGAGAGGAGATCGTCGTCCAGGGCCGCGACGTGTACATCAACTGCGAGCCCCGGATGGACGGGTGCCGGCCGCTCGCCGAGCCCTACGCGGACTTCACCGACGAGGTGCGCGCGGCCAAGGACGTGGAGCGACTCGAGATCCCGTCGGGTCACGTCTTCGTGATGGCCGACAACCGGAACGCGGGAGAGGACAGCCGCCACTGGGGGCCGCTGGCGCAAACCCAGATCATTGGCCTGGCGACCTGGGTCTACTGGTCCTCGGATTCCGGCGGGAACACGCGGTGGAGCCGGATCGGTCGCCGCGTGCGCTAGGTCGTCGGCTACTTGCCGCGCAGCTTCGGATCGAGCGCGTCCCGCAGGGAGTCGCCGAACAGGCTGAAGCCGAAGACGGCGAGGCTGATCGCGATGCCGGGGAAGAGACCGATCCACGGCGCCTTCTCGGCGTAGGACGGCGCAGAGCCCGAGAGCATGAGCCCCCACGAGGGCGTCGGCTCCGCGGCGCCCAGCCCCAGGTAGGACAGCGCGGCCTCGGCGAGGATCGCGGTGCCGAGCTGCGCGGTCAGCATGATCAGGTAGGGGGCGAACACGTTCGGGAGGAGATGCTGCCCGACCACGCGGTAGTGCGAGGCCCCGAGGCCGTGGGCCGCCTCCACGTACTGGTTCTCCTTGATGGACAGCGCGGTGGCCCGCACCACCCGGGCCGCCCGCGGGATGATCGGGATCGCCACCGCGATCACCACGTTGGGCACCGCCGGCCCGAGGATCGAGGCCACCGCGAGGGCCAGGATCAGCTGCGGGAAGGCGAGCAGCACGTCCATCACCCGCTCGAGGAGTAGGTCCATCGTGCCGCCGCAGTAGGCGCTGACGACCCCCAGCAGCCCGCCGAGCGAGCAGCCCGCGAAGGATGCGACGAAACCCACGAAGAGCGCGATGCGCGCGCCGTACATGATGCGGCTCAGCACGTCGCGCCCGAACTCGTCGGTCCCGAACCAGTGGTCCGCGGAGGGCCGGGCGAACTGGGCCGCGTAGTCGGGCACGTACGGGTCGTAGGGCGCGAGCGCGGGAGCGAGGCAGGGCCACGAGCAGCATGACCAGGATGATGAAGGCCCCCGCCGCGCCGAGCGGCTTGGCCCGGGCGAAGGTCCACACCTGCTCGGGCCAGGTGAGCCGCGGGGCCAGGGGCGCGGTCGCGGAGGCGCCGATGAGCGAGCTGTCGACGCTCATCTCAGTGGTACCGGATGCGCGGGTCGAGCCACGCGTAGGTGAGGTCGATCAGGAGGTTGACGACCACGAAGCAGAGCGCGATCAGGAAGACGAGGGCCTGCACCACCGGGTAGTCGCGATGGGCGACCGCGTCCACCACGAAGCGGCCCACCCCGTTCAGGGTGAAGACGGTCTCGGTCACCACGAGGCCGCCGATGAGGAAGGCGAACTCGGTGCCGATCAGGGTGATCACCGGTAGCATCGCGTTCTTGAGCGCGTGGCGGATGACCACCGCTCGCGCTTCCGCAGCCCCTTGGCCCACGCGGTGCGGATGTAGTCCTCGCGCAGCACCTCGAGCACGGTGGAGCGCGTCATCCGGGTGGTGACCGCCGCGTAGCGATAGCCGATGGTCGCCACCGGCCAGACGAGCTGCTGGAAGTTGGCCCACGGGTCCACCCACGGCGGGGTGAACTCGAGCGGCGGGCCCCAGCCGAAGTAGATCACCAGGAAGAGAATGACGAGGATCCCGACCCAGAACGACGGGATGGCCTGGCCCCCGATGCTCAGCACCCGGATGACGTAGTCCACCCACGTATCCTGCCGCACCGCCGCGAGCATGCCGAGCGGGATGGCCAGCAGCACGGACACGATGGTGGCCAGGATGGCCACCTCGAGGCTCAGCGGCAGGCGGATGAGCACCTCCTCGATGACCGGTTGTCCCGTCCAGAGCGAGTTGCCGAAGTCGAGGCGGAGCACGCCCCACAGCCACTGGCCGAACTGCACCGCGAGCGCCTGATCCAGCCCGAGCTCCTGGCGCATCGCCGCCACCTGCTTCGGATCGATCCGCCCGGTCTGGTCGCCGCCCAGGATGAGGAGCGTCACGTCTCCCGGGATGACGCGCATGATGACGAACACCACCGCGGCCACCCCGAGCAGGGTCGGGATCATCAGCAGGAGGCGCTTGGTCAGGTACGTGCGCATGCCGCCCTCGGCCCTGACCGATCAGTCCTCGGAGAGCCAGACGTCCTGGAGCCGCTGGTTGGTGTAGTGGGTCGGCGGCGCGATGTAGTTCTTCACCTTGGTCCAGTGCACCAGGTTGCGCGACCACCAGAGGCCGGGCATGGCGTAGGCGTTCTCCAGGACGAGCTGCTCCATCTCGTGGATGAGCCGCTTGCGCTCGGCCGGATCGAGCGACCGGGCCTGTCGCGAGAAGAGATCGTCGACCCGGGGGTCGGAGAAGCGGCCCCAGTTCTGGGTGCTCCCGGTCGCGTAGCGGCCGAGGAACTGATCGGGGTCGTCCATGAACTCCACGGTGGGGGCGACGATCAATTCGAAGTTCCCGGTGTTCTGCCCGTCGTTGAACCAGGCCGCGGTCTCGAGCGGCCGGTTCTCGGCCTCGACCCCGATCTTGCGCCATTCCTGGATGAGGAACACCGCGAAGTCCTGGTAGGGCAGCTTCACGTTGCGGTTCTTCAGGACGACCTTGAGGCCGTTGGGATAGCCGGCCTCGGCGAGGAGCTTGCGCGCCTCCGCCCGGTTCTTGTCCATGTCGCGCCCGAAGCCGGGGAGCTTCTCCAGCTCGGCCGGCGCCAGCGCCCACTCCGAGCCCGGGCGCATCAGGCCGCCCACGTAGCGGAGCCCGGTGAGGGGCTGCAGCACCCTGGCCATCGTGTAGCGATCGATCCCCAGGGTGAGCGCCTTGCGCACCCGCACGTCGTTGAACGGCTTCGCGGTGTTGTTGATCGCGATGCCCCACTGGCCGGTCATCGCGGTCTCCTGCACCGTGACCTTGTCGCCGAGCTGCTTGCGGATCGCGTCCACTTCCGCGCTGGGCAGGTCCCGGAACTCCACGTAGGCGCGCCCCGAGCGGACGGCCGCCGCCCGCACCGAGGTCTCCGGGCTGATGAAGAACTTGTACCCGTCCAGGTAGGGGCGGTCCTTGACCCAGTAGCCCGGGTTGCGCTCGCCTTCGAACGTGGCGCCCCGGGTGTAGCTCTTGAACTTGAAGGGGCCGGAGCCGATCGCGTGCGTCTTGAAGTAGTTGGGGTCCTGGTCGAGGTACTTCTTCGGGTAGATCACGTTCCAGGGCGAGGCCAGGTTGGACAGGAGCGACGAGGAGGGGAATTTCAGCTTGAACACCACCGTGGTGACGTCGGGCGCCTCGACCTGGGCGACCGCGGTGTAGGCGTTCTGCCGCACGCTGCGGACGCCCTGCGGCGGGAAGATGATCTTGTCGTAGGTGGCCTTGACGTCGGCCGCGGTCAGCGGGGAGCCGTCGTGGAACTTGACGCCCGGATGGATCTTGAAGGTGTAGGTGAGCCCGTCCGGCGAGATCTTCCACTCGGTGGCGAGGTCGCCGATGATCTTCGGGATAGTTGTAGGGATCGAGATGGAGCAGCGTGTTGTACAGCGGCGCCACCAGCTGGATGTTGGCGAAGGTGCTCTCCTGGTGGGGGTCGAGGCTCGGCGGATCCGCGCCGATCACGGCCAGCAGGACCCCGCCGCGGCGCGGCGTCTCCGCTGCCTGGACCACGGCGGATGTCGCCGCGAGCAGCGAGCCCGCGAGCATGGTGAACGTCATCAGGGCAACGAGGAGAGGGCGCCGTCGGATGGGAGCGGTCATGGGGCACCTCCCGAACGCGTCGGACAGGGTAGGGTTCTGGGCCGGATGAGCCCGTGATGGATGAACGTCCGGAAGACCTCGCCTTCGAGGCATACACGCTTCCCCGGGCCTGACGGGCCCGTCGCCCCGGGAAGCCGATCACGGACGACCTGCGCTCGCGCCGTCTCAGGATGGGCCGGAGCGGTCTCGGACGGTTACCACGGTCGAACACGCGGACCGTAGCAGGGGCCGGGCGGGCCTGTCAACCGTCGATCCGGCCCGGCGGGATCAGCCGGTGAGGCGGTACACCCGCGCGGCGGTATCGTGGTACAGCTTCGCCTTCTCCGCCGCCGAGTACTTCGCGGTGAGGCGCTTGAACGAGTTCCAGAGCACGGTGTAGCTGCAGCTCACCGCGTCCACCGGGAAGTTGGACTCGAACATGCAGCGGTCCACGCCGAATTTCTCGATGGTGTACTCGTAGTAGGGCCGCGTCGCGTCGGCCAGCTCCTGGCTGGACGGCGGCCGGGGCCGCTCGTGCCAGGCGAAGCCGTTGACCTCCATGTTGATGCCGCCCAGCTTGGCCACCACGTTGGGGCAGGTGGCGAGCTCGGTGATGAAGCCGCGCCACTCCGCGTAGACTTCCTTGGCCCGGCCCGCGTAGGAGCCGACACCCGGCGGGCCGCCGAAGTGGTCGAGGATGATCGTGGTGTCGGGGAAGGCGCGGGCCAGCGCGGTCACGTCGGGGATCTGGCGGTGATAGCACCACGCCTCGAACGTGAGCCGTCGCGGCGCCAGCAGCGCGAAGCCGGCGCGAAAGTCCTCGTGCCCGAGCATGCCCTGCGGCGGGCGGGTGCGGTGGTTGCCCACGGCCGGGTCGGCATCCCAGGCCGCCCCCAGGCGGATGCCGCGGAAGCGCCCGCCCCCGGCCGCGATCTGCGCGTCGAGCACCGGCGCCGCGGCCGCGCCCAGGCGGAGCTGCGCGGTGCCCACGATGCCGGCGGCGACGCGCGTCGGGCCGTAGAGGCCGGAGGCGCTCATCGCCGCGATGCCGTTCACGAACTCGGTCTCCCCGACCGCGCGCAGGGCCTCCGGCCCGTCGGGCTTGAACATCGCGCCGCACTCGATGAACACGGTGGAGACGATGTTGTGGCCGGCCCGCGTGTCCTCCAGGATCTCGTCGAGGAGATAGCGCGGGACCACGCGGGCGGTCTCACCGTCCCACAGATGATGATGCGGGTCGCAGATCGGCAGATCGGGCTCGATCGGCTCCTCGACCGTTCAGCGCGAGCCAGTCGTGCGTTCTTCTTCTGGACAGTCATCAGAAGACGATGACGCCGCGCCCCACCAGGTCGGTGTCGAGATCCTCGTAGGCCCGGTTGATGTCGGCCAGCGGGTAGCGCCGGGTCACCAGGCCGTCGATGTCGAGCAGGCCGCGGCCGTACCAGTCCGCGATGCGCGGCATGTCCTGGCGGGGCCGGGCGGTGCCGTAGTAGCAGCCGCGGATCGTCTTCTCCATCCGCGTGATGACCACCGGCTCGATCACCGCGTCGTCGCCGATCGGGGCGATGCCCACGATGACCGCGGTGCCGCGCTTGCGCACCATGTCCACCGCCATGCGGGTGGTGGCCCCGCTGCCGTAGGCCTCGAAGGCCCAGTGCGCGCCCCCGCCGGTGAGCGCCTTCACGCGCTCGACCGCGTTCTCGGTGCGCGCGTTCACCATGTGGGTGGCGCCGAACTTCCGCGCGAAGTCGAGCGCCGCGCCCTTGACGTCCACCGCCACGATCGTGGTGGCCCCGGCGAGCCGCGCGCCCTGCAGGACGTTCAGACCCACGCCGCCGCAGCCGATGACCGCCACGCTGTCGCCCGGCTGCACGCCCGCGTTGAACAGCGCGGCGCCGACGCCGGTGGTGACGCTGCAGCCGATGAGCGCCATCTGGGGAAAGTCGAGGCCGGCGGGCGCGGGGATGCAGCCCGCCTCGGGGACCACCGCGTGCTCGGCGAAGCACGCCACCTTGCCCATGTGGGCCAGGTCCTGGCCGGCGAGGGTGTGCAGGCGCGAGGTGTTGTCGAAGAGCTTGCCGGTGGTGCGCGCGTGCTCGTCGCAGAGGTAGGGCCGCCCGGTCTCGCACGAGGGGCAGTGGCCGCAGTTGGGCACGAAGCTCAGGATGACGCGATCGCCCGGCTTGACCAGGGTCACGCCGTCTCCCACCGCCTAGACGGTGCCGGAGCCCTCGTGGCCCAGCACCGCGGGCAGGGCGATGGTCGCCTCGCCCTTCTGGAAGTGCAGGTCACTGCGGCAGACGCCGGCCGCGCGCACCTTGACGAGGACCTCGCCGCGCCGGGGCGGGTCGAGCTCCACGGTCTCGATCGAATAGGGCTTGTTGACGTCGTGGAGCACGGCGGCGGTGATGCGCATGATGGTCTCCTGTCGAGATGGTCGGCTCAGGCCTTCGCGTACTCGAACCAGAACCCGTTGCCCTCGCGCACGACGCGGCCGAAGGAGGGCGAGGGGAAGTGTGAGGCGCACACGAGCACGTCCTGCTCGCAGTACCGCTCGAGGAAGGAGCGCCGGGTCGCGGCGGCCTGCTGGGGGTCGAAGTCGGGCCGCGTCACCCACGCGGTCTCCTGGAGCTGCACCGGGGAGTGGATCAGGTCGCCGGTGATCACCGCGTGCTGGCCGTTGGACTGGACGTGCACGCTCATGTGGTCGGGCGTGTGCCCCGCGGTGGACTCGAAGCGGACCTCGTCGTCGATCGCGAAGTCGTTGCGCACGAGCTGGGCGCGGCCCGCCTCGACGATGGGGATCACGCTGTCCGCGATCTGGTTCTGCGGGGTCTCCTTGTGCATGGCCGACCAGTACGTCCACTCCTTCTCGGACATGACGTACTTCGCGTTGGGGAAGGTCGGCACCCAGCGCCCGTTCTCCCAGCGCGTGTTCCAGCCGACGTGGTCGGTGTGGAAGTGCGTGGTCATCACGAAGTCCACCTGCTCGGGCCGGACGCCGGTCTCGGCGAAGCGCTTCAGGTACTCGCCGCTCGACGTCATGTTCCAGTTGGCCCGCGCCCGCTCCTTGTGGTCGCCCACGCAGGTGTCCACCACGATGGTGTGGTGCCGCGTGCGGAGCAGGAACGACTGCATCGGGAACACGAGGTTGTTCAGGCCGACGTCCATGGCCCAGCCCGCGAGCCGCTGCCGGTAGGGCGCCCACTGCTCGGGCGTGACCTTCGGGAAGAACCCGGCGGCGTCGAAGTCCGGCCGCTCGGACTCGATGACACGGTTGATGACGACCTCACCGACCTGGCGCTGCAGCATGGGTAGGGCCTCCTTGTGCCCGCACACCATAAGGGCGGGCGGTCATGCTGTCAACGTGGGGACGGGGCGACTAGAGAAGGCCCGGGGCGTCCACGCCCAGGCGCGCCTGCCCGACCAGCTCGAGCGTCCTCGGGGCCAGCGCGCTGTGCTGGGCGGCGGTATGGACGTCGCGGAAGCACCGCTCGATCCGGTTGCCCTCGAAGATGGAGGCCGCGCCGCCGAGACGGTACACGATATCCACCGCCAGGGCCGCGCTCACCCCGGCGTTCACGCATCCCACGCGGAGCTGGGCCCGCTGCTCGAGCGTGGGCCGCCGGCCCGCCTGGACCGTGCGCCACATGTCCTCGACGGCGGTGAAGAGCAGCGCTTCCGCCGAGCGCACGTGCAGCTCCGCCCGGCCGATCTCCCGCTGCGTGGATGGATCCGCGCGGAGCAACCGACGTGACCGGTACGCGCGCCTGGTCTTCGCCACCTCCGTGAACGCGTCGAGAGCCGCGCGGGCGATCCCGATCGGCACGGCCCCGACGGCGGCCTCGACGAACGGGATGAGCGGGAACGCGTACAGGCGCTCGCGCCGCGTCAGCCGATCGGCCAGGACGTCCACGCTGTGCGCGGCCGGCACCGTCACGTCCTTCACCGAGTAGTCGTGGCTGCCCGTCCCGCGCAGGCCGGTCACGTGCCACGTGTCGTGGATCCGGCACTGGTCGGCCGGGACGAAGAGCAAGCGCGTCCTGGGGCGCCCGGTGGGCCGCCGGCGCGCCCGCCCATCCTTCCGCAGCTCGCAGTGGGCGAGGAACCACGTGGCGTGCTGGCTGCCGCTGCCGAAGGGCCAGCGTCCACTCGCGCGGTAGCCGCCCCTGATCGCCTCGGCCCGCCCGAAGGGCGCCAGGTGCCCGGCCACCACGGCTCGCCGGTCGCCGAAGATCCGGGCGGCCGCGCGCGCGGGGAGGCGGCCCGCGAAGAAGCCCCACGCCGCGGCCACCATCACGCTCCAGCCCACCGAGCCGTCGAGCGCGGAGACGGCCGCGATCACGCGGAGCCCCGAGACGGGATCGAGCTCGGCGCCGTGCAAGCGCCGGGGAAGCCACAGCCGGAAGAGGCCGGACGTGTGGAGCGCCTCGAGCAGGCTCGGCGACAGCTTCCGCTCGGCGTCCAGGCTCCGGCGCTCGGCCTCGACCAGCGGGGCGAGGATCCGCACGCAGTCCAGCAGGCGCTCCGCGGGCGCGGGTGGCGCCGGGCTCACCAGAGCGGCGCCGCGTTCATCGTGGAGACGTGCGCGGCGATGACCTTCCAGCCGAGATCCGGGGAAGCGCACCCACGTCTGGCTCTGGCGGCCGACCAGGTCGCGGCCGCGCACCTTGAACTCGAGGTTCACGGTGGCGAGATCGCGGCCGAGCGTGAGGATCTCGAGGCGCAGGCGCTGCTCCTTGATGCCGGGCCCCGGCGGGCGCGCCACGCGATGGGCGTGGATCGCGTCGAAGCCGTAGCCGTTCTCGTGGAGCGCGTAGCGGATGGTGTGCGGGCTGTCCCAGAAGGTGGCGTCGAGCACCTCGACCGTCTTGTCGATCAGCGCCTGCTCGTAGCGCTCGAACAGCGCGCGGACCTCGGCCACCACCTCGGGGCGATTGGGCGTGAGATCGGTCATCGCGCGGCCTCCATGGCCTGCGCCACCGCCACCAGCATGGCGTCGCTGCCGCGCGCGCCCAGGATGGACAGGCCCACCGGCAGGCCGTTCATGAGCGCGCCAGGCAGGCTCACCTGTGGCAGGCCGGCGAGGCCGCCGTGCGCGGCCAGGCACGTGATGCGGGCGCGCAGCGGCTCGAGCGTCGCGAGCGGCAGGCCCCGGAGCGGCGCGGGGAACGGGGTGGTCGGCAGGCAGAGGATCGTCCCCGGCGGCAGGAGCGCGGTGAGCCGGGCGCGGGCCTCGGCGCGCACCAGCGCGGCCCACTGCCGCTCGCTCTCCGGGATCGCGCTCCCGAGCGCGAGATTGCGGGCCACGCCGAACGCCATCCGCGGGTTGTCGCGGTCGATCCACTCCTTGAAGGTGAGCCACGCCTCCCACGGCTGCAGCGTGCGCTGGGCCCGCGCCCAGGCGGTGAGGCCGGGCGGCGCCATGATCTCTTCACGGCTCTCGCCCACCAGCGCGGCGAGGCGGCGCACCATCGGCTGGAGCGCGGCGGCCGTCTCCTCGTCGGCCAGGCCGAAGGCGTCCTGCGCGACGACGAGGCGCGCCGGCCGCGCGGCCGGGATCGGCTCGCCGAGCATCACCGCGCTGACCCGCGCGAACGTCTGCGCGTCGCGGGCGAACCAGCCGGTGGTGTCGGAGGTGGGCGCCTGCGGCAGCATGCCGGTGAGGTCGAGGCGGCCGTGCGTGGGCCGGATGCCGTGGAGGCCGCAGAAGCTCGCCGGCACCCGCACCGAGCCGCCGGTGTCGGTGCCGAGCGCGGTGTCGCAGAGGCCCTGGGCCACCGCCGAGGCCGAGCCCGAGGACGATCCGCCCGGCACGCGGTCGGGCGCGCTCGGATTCAGCGGCGTGCCGTCGAAGGCGTTCTCCCCGAGGATGCCGAGCGAGACCTCGTCGGTGATCGTCTTGCCGATCAGCGTCGCGCCGGCGTCGAGCAGGCGCTGCACCGCCCAGGCGTGCCGCGTCGGCACCGGGTACCAGCGCGCCCAGTCCGGGTTGCCGCCGCCGGTCGGATGGCCCGCGACGTCGAAGAGATCCTTGGCCGCGAAGGTCAGGCCGGCGAGCGGGCCGCCGGGGGCGCCGGCGATCCGGACCGCGGGGCCGGGGACGAAGGGGGACGCGGAGGTCATGGGGACTCGGGGGATACTGACGCGGGCGTGGGAGCAGCGTCAAGCGCGTCCCGCGATCCTTGACCTCCGCGGGGTCTCCGGCTAAGGTCGCCCACCTATGAGCCCGGGGTTTCCTCGCGAGCGTGCCGCGAAGCGCGCGCACCTGCTCGCCGCGGTGGAGGCCATCCGCGACGTCGTCGCGGCCGGCGCGGAGGAAGCCGAGCGCCTGCGGACCTTGCCGCCGGCGACCGTGCGCGCGCTCGCCGACTCGGGGCTCCTTGCGCTGAAGGTCCCCGAGTCGCTGGGCGGCGCCGAGGCGGATCCGGTCACCCAGCTCGAGGTGCTCGAGGCGCTCACGCACGTGGACGCCTCGGCCGGCTGGTGCCTCATGGTCGCGACCACCGCGGTGGGCCTGCCCGCCGGGTTTCTCCCCGACGAGGCGATCGCCACGATCCTGGCGGGCGGCCGTGTTCCGCCCGCCGCCGTCGCCATCCTGCCGACCGGCACCGCCACGCCGGTGGACGGCGGCTACCGGCTCACCGGACGCTGGCCCTTCGCCAGCGGCGTGCGCCACGCCGAGTGGCTCACCGCCGGCGCGATGGTCCGCCGCGACGCGCAGGACCCGGGCGAGCGCCACATCGTGGTCATCCCGGCCGCGGCCGCGGAGATCCACGACAACTGGAAGGTCGCCGGCCTCGAGGGCACCGGCAGCAGCGACTTCTCCGTCACCGATTGCTTCGTGCCCGCCGCCTTCGCCTGGAACCCCGCCACCGCGAAGCCGCGCCGGGGCGGCGCGCTGTTCCGGCTCGGCATGCCCGCCTTCGTGGCCTACGAGCACGTGGCCTTCGCGCTCGGCATCATGCGCCGCGCCCTCGGCGCCGCGGCCGAGCTGGCGCAATCGAAGTCGCGCGGCCTCGTCACCGCGTCGCCGCTGGCCGCGCGGGCCGCCTTCCAGGCGCGGCTCGGCGAGGGCGAGATCCGCCTCCGCGCGGTGCGGGCGGGCGCCATCGAGCTCTTCGAGGCGGCCTGGGCGACGGTCGGCGCGGGCGGCACCCTCACGCGGCGCCAGCAGGCCGAGCTGCGCAGCGTGGCCACCTACGCGACCGAGACCGCCGTGGAGGTCGTGACCGGCCTCTTCCGCGCGGCCGGCGGCGGCGCGCTCTACCGCACCGGGGTGCTGCAGCGCTGTCTCCGCGACATCAACGCGGGCGCGCAGCACCTCATGGTGAGCGACTCGGCCTACGAGCGCCTCGGCCAGATCCTGCTGGGCTTCCCCGACGTGGACCCGATGGGGTGACGCGGGCGAGCGGTCGCGCCGGTCAGATCACGCCCTCGGCGCGCCAGCGCTCGAGCTCCTCCGGCGAGTGGCCCAGGAGATCGACGAAGACCTCGTCGTTGTGCTCCCCCGGCATTGGAGCCAGCCAGCGGACCCGACCGGGCGTCTCCGAGAGCTTCAGCGGCGTCCCGGTCGTCGTCAGGGGACCGTAGACGGGATGGTCGATCTCCACGAACATCTCGCGGGCCCGCACCTGCGGATCGGCGACCATCTCGGCCACGTTGTTGACCGGCGCGGCCGGGACGCCGGCCGTCGGTCGAGGGCGCGCACCACCTCGGCCTTGCCGCGCGCCCCGGTCCACCGCTGGATGATCGCGGCGATCTCGTCGCGGCGATCACGCCGGGCCGCCGCGGTGGCGAACTCGGGGGCGCGCGTCAGCTCGTCCCGGCCGATGACGGCGCAGAAGCGGGCCCACACCGCGTTGCTCGCGGCGGCCGCGATCGCCACGTGGCCGTCGGTCGTCGCGTAGATCCCGGTGGCCGAGCCGGCGAACGAGACGTTCCCGGCGCGGGTGAGGATCTCGCCGCCGACCGTGTAGCGCTCCCCGAGGTTGTCCAGCGCCACCAGGAGGCTGTCGAGCAGCGCCAGGTCGATGCGCTGCCCTCGGCCGGTGCGCTCGCCGGTAGTGCAGCGCGGAGACGATGCTGAACGCGCACAGCATGCCCGCGTAGTAGTCCGAGATCGACTGGCCGGACCGGGTGGGCGGCCCGTCCGGATCGCCGGTGATGCTCATGTACCCGCTGATCGCCTGCGCGAGCATGTCGTAGCCCCGCTGGGGCGCGTACGGCCCGGTCTGGCCGAACGCGGTGATCGAGGCGTAGACGAGCCTCGGATTGATGCGGCGCAGCGCCTCGCAGCCGAGGCCGAGGCGCTCCATCGTGCCGACGCTCCAGTTCTCGGTGACCACGTCGGCGTGCTGCACCAGCTCGCGGAACAGCTCGAGGCCGGCCGGGGTCTTCAGATCGAGCGTGACCCCGAGCTTGTTGCGATCGCGGTACTGCGCGGCCGGCACCCGCTCCTCGACGCCGTCGCGGCGGCGCCTCACGCCGAGCGACACGCGCTCGCGCCCGCGCTCCGGCGACTCGACCTTGATCACCCGCGCGCCGAGGTCGGCGAGCAGCATCGTGCAGAAGGGCATCGCGATGACCTGGCCGAGGTCGATCACGGTGATGTCGCTCAGGGCATGATCCATCGCGTCTCGGTGGGTGGTGGCCGGCGGCCGGGCCGCGCCGGACTGCTAGTCCCGGCGTGCCGCCGGGCGCCCGCGACGTCCGGCGCGCGCCGACCAGAGGCCGCCGGCCAGGTAGCCGCCATCCACCGCGAGCGTGTGCCCGGTGACGTAGCTGGCGTCGTCTGAGGCGAGGAAGAGCGCCACCCGGGCCACCTCCTCGGGCTCGCCGAAGCGCGCCATCGGGATGCGCTCCACCCGCCGGCGCCGCGCGGCCTCGGGGAGGCTCCGCGTGAGCCGGGTGTCGATCTGGGCGGGGGCGATCGCGTTCACCGCGATGCGATGCTGCGCCAGCTCGACCGCCATGGTGCGGGTCAGCTCGATGACGCCGGCCTTGGCCGCGTTGTACCCGACCAGGTTCTCCACGCCGCGGAAGCCATTGATCGACGCGGTGGTGATGATCCGGCCGCCGCCCTGCTTGACCATCTGACGCGCGGCGGCCTGGCAGCAGAGGAAGACGCCGGTCAGGTTGACGCGCAGGACCCGGTGCCACTGGGCCTCGGGGTGCTCCAGGAACGGCGCCGAGTGCGCGATCCCCGCGTTGGCGAACATGACGTCGAGGCGGCCGAACTCGTCGACCACGCGGTCGACGAAGGCCTGCACGGCGCCGCGTCGCCCACGTCCAGGCCGACCGCGATCGCCTTGCCGCCGCGCCCGCGGATCTCCTGCGCCACCGCTTCCGCCGCCTCGACCTGCACGTCGCCGAGCGCGACGAGTCGCGCCCTCCTCGGCGAAGATGCGCGCGGTCGCGCGCCCGATCCCGAGCGCTCCTCCGGTGATGGCCGCGACACGACCCGCCAGGCGCATCGGCCGGATCATAGCGCATCGCGCGGAGGTCGTGCGAGCCAGAAGCACGCCGCGCCGACCGCGCAGAAGGCGACCGCGATCAGGAACGCGATCCGGTAGCTCCCGGTGAGGTCGTGGACGTAGCCGCCGAACCACGGCGCCACGCCGCCGCCGATGCCGTTGCCGACGCTGAGCAGGCCGTAGATCGCGCCGAAGCGCCCGGGAAAGAGCTGGGAGGCCATCGCGGTGATGATGGGGCCGCGGGCGCCGAAGCCCAGGCCGAAGAAGATCGCGTAGGCGTAGAGCGCCGCCACGTGCGGCCAGACCTCGAGCCCGAGCAGGCAGAGCGTGCCCACCGCCGTGCAGCCGTAGGAGATGGTGGCCGAGGGGGCACGCCCGATCCGATCGGCCGCGATGCCGAACCCGATGCGGCCGACCACCGAGAGCAGCCCGGTGAGCCCGAAGATCGAGGCGACGAACAGCCGCGGGAAGCCGTGGTCCACCGCGAAGGCCACCTGGTGCGTGACCACCGAGAAGACCGCCAGCGGCGTGCAGAGGTACGCGAAGAAGAGGGCCCAGAACGCGCGCGTCCGCAGCGCGTCGCCGACCTCCGCGCCCCAGGTGAGGGGGCCCCCGCTCGCGCCGCGCGCCGGCGCGGTGACGCCGGGCCCGTCGTGCACGCCCAGCCAGATGAGGGGCAGGAGCACGGCCAGCGTGCCCAGGCCCAGGGCGAGATAGGCGGCGCGCCAGCCGTACCCGGCGATCAGCCACTGGGCGAGCGGCCCCACCGTCAGCACGCCGGCGCCCATGCCCGAGAACGCCACGCCCATCGCGCTGCCGCGCCCCTCGGTGAACCATCGCGCGATCAGCGCGCCCGCCGGCACCCAGCTCACCGCGCACGCCCCGGCCGCGGTCAGCACGCCGACGATCAGGTAGAGCGACCACAGCGAGTCCACGCGGCTCGACAGCGCGCACCCCGAGCCCGAGCACGCCCGCGCCCCCGAGCATGACCCGGCGCGGCCCCAGGCGGTCCACGAGGATGCCGACCACCGGCGCGAGCACGCCTTGCGCGATCGACGAGATCGAGAACGCGGCCGCGGTCGCCCCGCGGGACCAGCCGAACTCATCCAGGAGCGCCACGAAGAAGATCGGGAACGAGAAGTAGAGGCCGGAGGCGATCGCGAGCGTGACCCAGACCGCGCCGACGACGAGCCAGGGATGCGCCAGGGATGCAGTGGGCGCGCTAGCACATCAGCCAGTCGCCATAGGTTCCTCGGATCGGCTTGCCCTCCGCGAACCGGGCCAGGCGGAAGGTGGGCAGGTCCGGATGCCCGCCCGACCCCTCGGCGATGAGGGCCGCCATCATGTGGCCCACGGCGGGGGACAGCTTGAAGCCGTGGCCGGAGAAGCCCGCGGCCACGTGATAGCCCTCCGGGCCCACGCGGTCGAGGATGGGATGCCAGTCGGGGGAGACGTCGAAGCAGCCCGCGTAGCCGCGGGCGATGTGGCCGTCGGCGAGCGCGGGGAAGCGGTGGCTCACGCGCGCGAGGGCCTCGGTGGACTCGTCGAGGCTCACGCCTTCCTGGTAGGCGTCGGGGTCGGCGCTGGCCTGCGATTCCTCGGCGTCGAGCCCGCCGACCAGGATGTGCTCGCCCATCTCGGGGCGCGTGTAGATGTTGGTGACGAAGTCGTACACCATCGGGTGCGGCCGCCGATCGGCCTCGGGCCAGGCCACGATGCTGATCTTGTGACGGCACACGTGGATCGGCAGCTCGACGCCGGCCATCGCGCTCACCCGGGCGCTCCACAGGCCGGCCGCGTTGACGACCACCGGGGCGTGGATGTCGCCCGCGCTGGTGCGAACGCCGCGGACGCGGTCGCCGTCCACGAGCAGCCCGAGCACCGCGGTGTCCTCCAGGATGCGCGCGCCCGCGGTGCGCGCGGCCCGCGCCAAGCCCTGGGCGGTCTCGACCGGGTTGCAGTAGCCGGACGCCGGCTCGTAGCAGCCGGCCACCAGATCGTCCGCGCGCAGGCGCGGCTCGATCTCGCGCATGTCGGTGGGGGAGACCAGCCGCGTGTCGATGCCGACCGAGCGCTGGAGCGCGACCGACGCCTCCATGGGCGTGCGCATCCTCGCGTCCACCCCGAGCAGGTAGCCGGTGTGGCGGAAGCCGCACGAGGCGCCGTCGGTGTGCTCGGCGAAGCGCTGGAAGAAGTCGAGCGAGTACCGGATCATCCGGCAGGTCTCCGAGGTCGAATAGTGCTGGCGCACGCACGCCGAGCTCTTCCCGGTGCCCCCGGAGGCGATCGCGCCCTTGTCCACGACGATCACGTCGGTGATGCCGCGCCGGGTCAGGTGAAACGCGGTGCTGGCGCCGGTCACGCCGCCCCCGATGATCACCACCTCCGCGGTGCGCGTCGTCGTCATGCGGCCGATGCTAACCGGGGCGGAGCCGGGGCGCAACGGACGGCCGAGAAGCGGCGCGCGGACTCCGGGCTCAGAGCTTCGAGAAGTCGATCTCGTCCGCGCGGGTCCAGTCCAGCGCGTCGCCGGCCCCGACCTTGGACCGGACGTCCTGCAGGAACTCCCGGCCTTCGGGAGTCAGCCGGAAGGGGGCGGGAGGGTCCGCGGCCTCGACGAGGCCGGTCTGGGTGAGCCGCTTGATCGCGGCCCCCCGTTCTGCCGCCTCAGGCGTCTTGCCCGCGAACCAGCTGCGACGTCGTTCCCCCTTCTCGATCTCCAGCAGCACCTCGAGGCGGTGGAGCTTCTGCCGGAGCTCACGCGCATTGTCCAGAAGATCGCTCATGGCGCCACAGCTTAGCACCGTTGGGCCTGCCCATCAGCGGTGCCGTGCCGCCGGCTCGTTCCGGGCGGCTTTCAGGTCGGCCCGGAGGCGGGGCTGCTGCTCGGACCAGAATCGGGAGAAGACCGCGCTCATGCGGCGGTCGGCCACGAAAGCGAGCCTTGTCGTCCACGTTTGCGTGGTCGCGGTAGTAGCCCCAGTCGCCCGGGACCAGGCCGGAGCCCGGCCCGCTCGGCTCGTCCGGCATCGTGCGAGACGAGCGGCGGGCGCGTCAAAGACAATGTGCGCCTATAGCGTGACCGCTTGCCGGGCGGGCGGTCACCGCGGCGCCGGGCGAACTCCGCGATGGCGTCGAGCAGGGCGGGGCGGCCCAGGGCGTCGTTGTGGTCGGCGCCGGCGATGCGGAAGAAGCGCTTCGGCCCGGCGACCGCCGCGAACAGCCGCTCCCCCAGCTCGAAGGGGACGATCTCGTCCTGGTCGCCGTGGGCGATGAGCACCGGCGCCGCCACCCGCGGCACGCGCGCCAGCGAGTCGAACCGGTTGCCCGCGAGCGAGCCGAGCGGGCCGTAGTGCCGGCGCGCGACGTCGGCCAGCCGCGTGAAGCTCGAGACCGTGATGACCGCGCCGCAGCGCCGCCGGGTGGCGAGCTCGATGGAGACGGCCCCGCCGAGCGACTCGCCGAAGCACACGATGGTGGCCGGGTCCGTCCCGCGCGCCACCAGGTCGTCGAAGGCGGCGGCCGCGTCGAGGTAGACGCCCGGCTCGCTCGGCGAGCCCTCGCTGCGCCCGTAGCCGCGGTAGTCGTAGGCGAGCACCCCGAGCCCGCGGGCGGCCAGCGCCGCCAGCAGCGCCCGGCGCGAGTCGATGTTCCCCGCGTTGCCGTGCGACCACAGGAGCACGGGGCCGCCGTCGCGCGGCGTCACGTACCACGCGTGCAGGCGCACGCCGTCCGGGGTGGTGATCTCGCGCTCCTCCACGCCGGCGGGCGGCGGCCCGACGTGCCGGTCGGGAAAGAAGACGAAGCGGTCGAGCCACACGGTGCAGCCGGTCAGCAGGAGGAGCGCGGCAACCGCGAGCGCGGCCCCGGCCCGCACTCAGTAGACGGCGCGAGTCGGCGACGGGCCCGCGACGGCCGCGCCTCGTTCACCGAGTGGGCCAGGTCCGCCAGGTACTCCGTCGATGATCGGCGCGTGCACCGGCGTCACCATGAGGTGGATCCCGCGCGGCTCGCGAATGCGCCCCACCGACCAGCCCCGGGTCGTCATCCGATCGGCGACGGTGAAGATATCGTGGGCGTCGCTGCCGAAGCCCACCGCCCACAGCTCGGGCGCGCCCCAGACGTGCAGGCCCCCGCCGATGCGCGCGAGGCCCTCGACGAGGCGCGCCTTCGCCTCCATGACGGTGGCCGCGATGCGGCGATACCCCGCCTCGCCCAGGAAGTGCATGACCGCCCACGCGGCGGCGACGGCGCCGCCGGGCCGCGTGCCGGTGAAGGTGTTGACGCTGTAGAGCCCGGTGGGCCAGTCGTCGAAGTCGTAGCGCCCCGCCGCCTGGTGCTCCGCGGTCCGGAACAGGACCACGGAGGCGCCCTTGGCCGCGTAGCCCGACTTGTGGAGATCGGCCGAGATCGAGGTGACGCCGGGCAGCGCGAGGCCGAACTCCGGCACCGGGTGCCCCAGCGCGCGCACGAACGGACCGAGGATCCCGCCCACGCAGGCGTCCACGTGCAGCCACAGATCGCGCGCCCGCGCCAGATCGGCCAGCTCCGCGATGGGATCGATGACGCCGAGCGAATAGGTGGGCGCCGAGCCGTAGAGCATCACGGTGCGCGGGGTGATCGCGGCCGCCATCGCGGCCACGTCGGCGCGGAAGCCGGCCCCGACCGGCACGCGGCGCACCGTCATGCCGAGGTAGTGGGCCGCCTTGTTCACCGCGGGATGCGCCGACCACGCGGCCACGATCTCGGGCTCGGTGATCCCGGGACGCTGTTGCCGCGCCCACTGGCGGGCCGCGTGGGTGGCGAGGAAGATGCTCTCGGTGCCGCCGGACGTGAGGTGGCCGGTGGTGGCGGCGTCGCCCCCCAGGAGCTGGCAGACCATCCCGACGACGTCGGCCTCCATGCGACGCAGGCTCGGGAAGACGCGGAGCCCGAGGCCGTTCTCGGTCATGAAGAGGCCGTAGGCCTCGCGGGCCACGTGCTCCACCGCGTCGTCGGCGTGCCAGACGAAGGCCGCGTGACGGCCGCGACGCCAGTCGAGGTCGTCGCGCTTGAGGTCCGGAGCGCTTGCGCGAGCTCGGGCCAGCTCTGGCCTTCGCGAGGAAGCGGGGACATGGGCGAGGTTATACCCCGGCATCGCGGGCTCGGCAATGTCCCCCGCGACCTGCTACCGTGCGCGCCAGGAGGCTCATGGCAATGACCCGTCCCGCGCTCTTCGTCGTCAAGGCCACCATCACCCCCGAGCTCGAGGCGGCCTTCAACCACTGGTACGACACGGTCCGCTCGACGGAGGCGGCCCAGGTCCCGGGCTGTCTCGGGATGCGACGCTACGCGGCCCTGCCGCTCGAGAGCGACCACGCCGGCGCCGAGCCGTGGCAGTACATGGTCTGCTACGAGTTCGACTCCGAGGCGTCGCTGCAGGCCTTCGTCCGGTCGGACACGCTGCGGGCCATGACCCGGGACTACAATGCCCGCTTCGGCGGGGCGGGGGACCGCGCGCGCCTGGCGTACCGGCAGATCTACCCGTAACTCGCGGTAATGTGCGAGAATCCTGGGGAATCGGGCGGGGAACGCCATCGCCCGCCGCAGGGTTACACCATCAAATGAGACACGGTCAGCACAGGGCCCTTTTATGACCGGCGGAGCCGGATCGCGCGGCCTCCTCGCCTTGCTCCCGCGCATCGCCCGGTACGCGCGCCCCCACCGGGCGCCCATGGCGCTGGGGTTCGGGCTCTCCGCCCTCGGGATCGCCCTCGACCTCGCCAAGCCGCTGCCGCTGGCCATCGTCCTCGACAGCATCCTCGGCAACAAGCCGCCTCCCGCCATCCTGGGGCCGTGGTTCGCGCAGCTCGACGCGATGGCCCAGCTCGGCCTCGCCGCCGCGGCGATCGTGGTGATCGCGGTCTGCCGCGGCATGATCACGATGCTGTCGAACTACCTCACGATCGACGTGGGCCAGCGCATGGTCAACGACCTGCGCATCGCGATCTGGACCCACCTGCAGAAGCTCTCGCTCCGGTTCCACAACAAGCAGCAGACCGGCGACCTGCTCTTCCGGGTGATGGCCGATACCTACGCGATCCAGGGCATCGTGATGAACGGGGCGCTGCCGCTGGTGAGCGCGGCGCTCATGCTCACCGGGATGTTCGTGATCATGGTGCGCTACGACGGGATGCTGGCCTGCGTGGCCCTGGTGGTGAGCCCGCCGCTCTACCTCGCGATCCGCTGGCTGACCACCCGGATCCACGGCCACGCCACCGCGGCCAAGGAGGCGGAGAGCGAGCTCTACAGCCGCGCGGAGACCGCGATCGGGGCGGTGAAGCTGGTGCAGGCGTACGGGCGTGAGGACCGGGTGGTCCAGGACTTCCGCGCCGGCAGCGAGAAGAGCCTGGCCCTGTCGCTCCGCCTCTACGGGACGGAGACCCTGTTCGTCCTGGTGGTGGAGTCGCTGCTGGCCGCGGGCACCGCGGCGATCGTGTGGCTCGGCGCGCTCCGGGTGATGAGCGGGGCCCTGACCATCGGCGAGCTGACCGTGTTCCTCTCCTACCTGCGCGACCTCTACCAGCCCATCCTGAGCCTGAGTCAGAACCTCGCCGAGATCAACTCGGCCCGCGTGGGGCTGGAGCGCGTCTTCTCGGTGGTGGACGCGGAGCTCGACGTCAAGGACGCGCCCGACGCCCAGTCGCTCCCGCCGATCACCGGCGAGATCCGGTTCGAGAACGTGAGCTTCGCCTACGACGACGGCCGGCCGGTGCTCCGCGACATCGACCTGCGCATCACGGCCGGCGAGCACGTGGCCATCGTGGGGCGCACCGGGGCGGGCAAGAGCACCATGGCCGGGCTCGTGCTGCGCTTCTTCGATCCCCAGCGCGGACGCGTCACCATCGACGGCCACGACCTGCGCCGCGTCCGCCTGGCGTCGCTGCGGCGGCAGGTCACCCTGATGCTGCAGGAGCCGATCATCTTCCGGGCCACCGCTTTCGAGAACATCGCGTGGGGCTCGCGCAACCCGGATCCCGCGAAGGTGCGGGAGGCCGCCCGCCGTACCGAGGCCGAGTCCTTCATCCAGGCGCTGCCCCAGGGCTACGACACGATCCTGGGCGAGGACGGCTCCACCCTCTCGGGTGGGCAGCGCCAGCGCCTGGCCCTGGCGCGGGCGCTCGTCCGCGACACCCCGATCTCGATCCTGGACGAGCCGACCAGCGCGCTGGACGTGGCCACCGAGGCCCAGGTCTGGCGCAACCTGGAGGAGCGGCTGCGCGGGCGGACCGCGATCGTGATCGCGCACCGGCTGAGCACCGCCCGGCGCTGCGATCGCATCCTGGTGATCGACGACGGCGCCATCATCGAGCAGGGTCCCCACGACGAGCTGATGGCCCGGCGCGGGGCGTATTTCGATCTCTGGCAGCGGCACGGGGCCGAGTCCGCGGCCGCCGCCGTCCCGAAGGAGGGGTAGGTGGGCCGCCGCCGGGTGCTCGTGGTCCTCGGGATGATGGGCCGCTGTCCGTTCGCCGGGCAGACCTGGCTCTATCTCAACTGGCTGCGCGGGTTCCAGCGGCTCGGGCACGAGGTCTGGTACGTGGAGGACGACGCCACGTGGCCCTACGACCCGGTCGCCGACACCATCACCCAGGACCCGGGCTACGCCACCCGGTACCTGCACCGGACGCTGTCGGCCATCGGGCTGGGTGACCGGTGGGCCTACCGGCCGCTCTATCGCGCGGGTGACGAGTGCTACGGGCTGCCGGTCGGCGGCCTCCGCGATCTCTACCGGCGCTGCGACGCGCTGCTCAACCTGTGCGGGGCCACCGTGCTGAACGAGGAGCACGCCCTGGCCGCGCGGCGCATCTACATCCAGACCGACCCGGTCACCAACGAGCTGGAAGTCGCGACCGGCAAGCTGAAGACGAGTGGCGGCGCTGGCCTCCCACGACACGATCGTGACCTACGGGGAGAACTACGGGGCCCCCGATTGCGGCGTGCCGCTGCCGCCCGAGATCACCTATCTCAAGACGCGCCAGCCGGTGGATCTCGACCTCTGGCCGATGGCCTTCGACCCCGCCGCGCGGAACTACACCACCATCGGCAACTGGAAGCAGCCGGGCCACGACGTGACCTGGCGCGGCGAGACGTACTCCTGGAGCAAGCACCACGAGTTCCTGAAGTTCCTCGATCTCCCCCGGCGCCGGTCCCGGGAGCGCTTCGAGCTCTCGATCAACATCGACGACGCGGCCGACCGGGAGCGTCTGCGGGCCCACGGCTGCACGGTCACCAGCCCGCTGGCGGCCTCGCTCGACCCGTGGACCTACCAGGCGTTCTTCCGGACCTCGCGGGCGGAGTGGACGGTGGCCAAGGACCAGAACGTGCGGCTGCGCAGCGGCTGGTTCAGCGAGCGCGCGGCCTGCTACCTGGCCACCGGCAAGCCGGTGATCACCCAGAGCACCGGGTTCGAGAACGTGCTGCCCACCGGCACCGGCCTGTTCGCGTTTCGCGACATGGACGACATCGCCTGCGCCATCGAGACCATCGAGTCCGACTACGGCGCCGCGTGCCGCTCGGCGCGGGCGGTCGCCGAGGAGTACCTGGAGGCCACGCGCGTATGCGGCAAGCTCGTCGAGGACATCGGGCTGTAGCCCGGAGCGCCGGGGCCGGATGAAGTTCCTGATCATCAACGCCGATGATTTCGGGTACGGCTGCGGGGTGAACCGGGCCATCGCCGAGCTCCACGACCAGGGCGTGGTGACCTCGGCCAGTCTCATGGTCAATACGCCGAGCACCGCCGAGGGGGTGGCCATGGCCGCGGCGCGGCCGGGGCTCTCCGTCGGGCTGCACGTGAACTTCACGAACGAGGCCCAGCGCCTGGTGGACTTCGACGACCCGGCGGTGTGCCGGCGCGAGCTGCGCCGGCAGTTCGACCACTTCGTGGCGCTGACCGGCCGGCCCCCGACCCATCTGGACTCGCATCAGCACGTGCACCGTCGGCCGTCCTGCCAGCCGAGCTTCCTCGAGCTGGCGGCGGAGCACGGCCTGCCGCTGCGGGATCGGGCGCCGGTCACCTTCAAGGGCGGCTTCTACGGGCAGTGGGAGTACGGGATCTCCGAGCGGGAGAAGGTGAGCTTCGACGCCCTCACGGGCATCGTGTCCACCGAGCTGCGGCGCGGCATCTACGAGCTGGCCGTGCACCCCGGCTACCTCGACGCGGCGGCGGACTACGTCTACCACCGCGACCGGGAGTGGGAGCGCGAGACCCTCGCCGATCCGCGCCTGCCCGCGCTGCTCCGCGACCAGGCGGTCGAGCTCATCAGCTATCACGAGCTCAAGCGCGCGGTCGCGTGCCTCGACGGCGGCGCGGCCTGAGCGGTCGCGCGGGGCGCCTCAGCGCCGGGCGAAGAGCGAGATCAGCGTCGCGAACTCCACCCCGTTCTTCGTGCCCTGGATCGTCTCCTCCCGATCGAGCGCGAAGCCGACATTGAGGACGAGGTCGCGGTAGCTCCGGGTGATGTGGGGCAGCAGGAGCTTGTCGTAGCCGTGCTGGTCCATGGTGTTGGCCATCAGGAACCGGCCGCCCGGCCGGATCGCCTCGTGGACCTCGGACGCGAACCACGCGATGTCGAAGAACGAGTACAGCCACCCGAGATAGCAGATGGTGTCGTTCATCACGATCAGGTCCCACGGCCCGTCGGCGCGCCACGCGTAGTCCATGGCGTTGCCGGCGCGGAAGTCGATCGCGCCGGTCGGTCCGATCGCGGCCCGGGCGCGCTCGATCGCGGTCGGGGAGATGTCGTAGGCGACGAGCCGGTCCACGGACGGGGCGAGGAGCCGGGTGAAGTAGCCCGCCCCGCAGCCCAGCTCGACGCCCCGGGCGAAGCGCGCGCCCTGGAGGATCTGGACCGTCCGCGCGAAGCGGGCGCGCTCGTAGTCCGAGGTCTCGAACTCCCAGAAGTCGTCGTGCTTCCACAGGTTCTCCGAGAACTCCAGCGCCTTCCGGCCTGCCTCGTCGCGATCGGTCATTTCAGCGCGTAGGGATTGATCGGCGTCCCCACCCCGCGCGCCACCGGCAGCGGCGGCGCCACGAGCAGGAAGGCGTAGCGGCCGTCGGCCGCGCAGTCGGCGGCGAGCTCTTCCAGGAAGAAGATCTCGCCCAGCGTGAGGCCCATGTTGGGGATCGCGACCACGTGGAAGGGATTGCGAAAGCCCGCGATCTCCGAGGGCCGGACCTCCACCGCGTAGTTGTCGCTCGCGATGGCCGCGATCTGCCGGGCGTGCAGCCACGGCGCGGTGTGCACCGAGACGCCGGGGAACGGATCGAGGTCGTAGCGCGTCCAGTCCTTCCGGTCGAGATAGCGCGACATGTGCCCGGTGCGGACGAGGAGGAGGTCGCCGGGCAGGACCTCGACGCGCTGGGCGGCCGCGGTCGCCTCCAGGTCGGCCACCGTGATCGCGTAGCCGGGCTCGAGCGCTTGCACGCCCTTCTGCCGGGCCACGTCGAGCAGCACGCCGCGGCCGGCGAGCCGGCTCGTGGTCTTGTCGATGCTGTTCTTCGCCGCGCCGCTGCTGGTGACCAGCGCCGCGTCGTAGCCGTTGTACATCTTCCCCTCGTAGAAGATGTGGGCCAGGCTGTCCCACTGGGTCACGCACTGCAGCGGCATCACGATCCAGTCGTCCGAGCCGCCGTAGCCCTCCATGGCCCGGACCTCGGCGGGCGTCTTCGGCGCGTCGCCCCCGTCGCGGAACATGGTGTGGATCGGGTTGAAGCGCTGGCGCGTGCCGCTCTGGGGGCCGTTGCGGTCGAGGGGAATGCCGAGGGCGAAGACCTTGCCGGTGGTGGCGAGCCGGCACGCCGCCGCGATGCGCTCGGGGGTGATGTAGTTGAGCGTGCCGAGCTCGTCGTCGGGCCCCCACCGGCCCCAGTTCCGGACCTGCAGGGCGATCGCGCGGAGGGCTTCCTCGCTCATGCGATCATGTCAGGCCTTGAGGGCCGGCAGGACGTCGCGCGCGAGGATCTCGAGGCTGCGCGTCTCGAGCTCCTGGGGAATGCGGCCGCCGGGATTCAGCTCGGCCACGATGCCGTCGAGCTGGAGCTGCTCGCGCAGCTCGGTCAGCCGATCGACGACGGCCGCGGCGGTCCCGAAGACCACTTTCCGCTCGAGCATGTCGTCGTAGGAGAGCGCGGCCATCCGCTCGGCCTGCATCTGGCGCCGGTCGGCCGGCCCCGCGCCGGCCCGTCCCACCGCGCTGCGGGCCAGCTCGGTCTGGCGGGCGAAGAAGGCGGTGAGGCTCTCGCGCGGCTCCTCCACCGCGCCGCGGGCGGTGGGCGAGGCGTAGACCGGGATGCGCAGGTAGACGCTCGGCTCGCCCGGATGGCCCGCCTCGCGCCAGGCCTCGCGGTACGGCGCGAGCTGCGCCTGCAGATCGGAGATCTCGGTGGCGCGGAGCCCCACGAAGATGGGCAGGCCCAGGCGCCCGGCCGCCGGGAACGTCTCGTCGCTCGTGGCCGCCATCCGGATCGGAGGGTGGGGCACCTGGTAGGGGCGGGGCGCGACCGTCGCGTCCCGGATGCGATAGAACTCGCCCTCGTAGCTGAACGGCTCGCCCGTCCACGCCCGCCGAACGATCTCGAGCGCCTCGCGGAAGCGGGCCTGGCTCTCGTCGTAGCGCATCCCGTAGGTGTCGTAGGTGCGCACGACCCCGCTGCGGCCGATGCCGAATTCGAAGCGCCCCTCGCTGATGTGGTCGACGGTGGCGACCTCCTCCGCGATGCGCAGCGGATGGTTCAGGGGGAGCACCTGGACCGCGGTGCCGATCCGGACGCGGCGCGTGCGGGCCGCGATGGCGCTCGCGACCTGGAGCGAGGCGGAGATGATCGAGCGGGAGGGCGTGAAGTGGATCTCGCCGAGCCAGACGCAGTCGATGCCCCACGCCTCCGCGTGGTCCGCCGTCTCGAAGATGTCCCGGAACGCCCCGGCCTGGGTGGCCCCGTGGCGCAGCTCCTCGACGAAGATCCCGACGTGCACGGCGTGATACTGGCCCGCCGGGCGGGCGCCGTCAAGCCGCAGAAACAGCCGGAATAGGGTAGAGTGTCGCCGGACCGCCCACCCTCATGCCCTCTGGATCGCTCACGCGCGCGGTGGCTGTGGCCATCGTGCTCGTTCTCGCCGTCGCGCCCGGTGTCCCCGCGCAGCCGCCCGGCTCGCCGCCCGCCCGTGCCGGCCAGAGCTGGCCGCGCACCCAGTTCCCCGACGGCAGCGGCAGCATCGCGATGCCGCCCGGCTGGCGCCTCAACAGCGCGCGGCAGGCCGCCGCGGAGCTGCAGGGCCCACGGGGCGAGGCGGTCGCGGTGGGCATCACGATGCCGATCGGCCCGCCCCAGTTCAGCTCGCCGGGCTCGCTCGCGGCCCCCTACATGCCGCCGGCCGAGGCGTACGTGTGGGTCTCCGAGGTGGTGGCGCGCCGGACCGGCGGCTCCGCGCAGGCGCGGATCGTGGAGATGGTCCCGACGCCGCCGCTCACCCAGAACGCGCGCGCGGTGTATCTCCTGGCGGAGCAGATCACGCAGGGCCGGCGCTATCGCGCCTTCGCGCTGGTCAACACCGCGATGCTCGGCAACGGCTACTGGCAGTACTACATGACCCTGCTGACCGCGCCCGCCGAGATCTTCGCGCAGGCGCTCCCGCTGATGACCGAGGTCTGGCAGTCGTGGAGCATCAGCCAGGGCGAGATGAATCGCCGGACCGCCCAGGCCATGCTCACCATGCAGGAGACCAACCGGATCATGCAGAGCACCGCCGAGGGCCGGCGCACGACCGAGTGGCATCAGCGCTTGACCGGGATGACGCTCCAGGGCCGCTGGGTGATCGAGGACACCACCACCGGGCAGCGCATGGAGCGCTCGCAGCAGGAGATCAACGCCCTCTTCGAGCAGTTCCCCGGACGGTACCGCGTCGTCCCCTCGGACCAACTCAAGTAAATCAGCTATTTCTCAGCCCAATGTCGGGGTGGTAGCATACCCCCCGATGAGACACCGGCGTCTGATCGGCCTGGCCGTCGTGGTGGCCCTCGCCGCCCTCGGCTGGGGCGGCCACGCCTGGTGGCAGAGCACGAAGCGCATCGCCACCGACGACGCGTACGTCGAGGGCAGCATCGTCATCATCAGCGCCAAGGTCGCGGGCCACGTCGCCGAGGTCCACATGGACGACAACCGCGCGGTGAAGGCGGGCGATCTCCTGCTCCGCATCGATCCGCGCGACTACCAGGCCCGGCGCGACCAGGCCCGGGCCTCGGTGGCGGTCGCGCAGGCGAGCCACCAGGCCACCAGCTCCGAGACCCAGCTCACCCGCGAGACCACGAGCGCCCAGGCCGAGGAGTCGCGCGCCACGCTGGAGTCGGCCAAGGTGGCGGAGCAGGCCGCCGAGTCGGCGGTGGCGGAGGCGCGGGCCACCGTGGAGGCCAAGCGCGCCGCGATGGCCGCGACGGCCGCGGACGTGACCGGCGCGCAGAGCACGCTGCGCCAGAACGCGCGGGAGAAGGAACGGATGCGGACCCTGCTCCAGGGCGGCTTCGTGTCCCAGCGCGACTTCGACCAGGCCGAGATGAGCGCGGGCACCGCGGCGGCCACCGTGGAGGCGACCCAGCGGCGCCTCAACCAGGCCGAGAAGGAAGTGCAGCAGGCGGAGGCCGCGCTGATCAGCCGGGTGCTCGCGGTGAGCCAGGCCAAGCAGCGCATCAACGAGGCGCGCGCGGCGCTCGGGCGGGTGGAGAGCCAGCGGCGGCAGGTCACGGTGAAGGAAGCCGAGATCGAGCGCGCGGCGGCCACGCCTGAACCAGGCCCGGGCCGACCTGGCCTTCGCGGAGCTGCAGCTCCAGCACACGGATGTCCGCGCGCCCGCCGACGGGGTCATCGCGAAGAAGAGCGTGGAAGTGGGGCAGGTGGTGCAGATGGGCCAGCCCCTGCTCGCCATCGTGCCGCTCCACGAGGTGTGGGTGCTCGCCAACTTCAAGGAGACGCAGCTCGCGCGCGTGAAGCCGGGCATGCCCGCCGAGGTCGAGATCGACACCTTCCCGGGCCAGGTCTTCCACGGCACGGTGGACTCGCTCGCTGCGGGCACCGGGGCGCGCTTCTCGCTCCTGCCGCCCGAGAACGCCACCGGCAACTGGGTCAAGGTCGTGCAGCGCGTGCCGGTGAAGATCCGGCTGAACGCCAAGGAGTTCGGCAACCCGCACACGCTCCGGGCCGGCATGTCCGCGTACGTCGTCATCCGCCTGAAGTAGCCGCCGCGAGGCCCTCGTGAGCGCATCCCCCACGGAAGTAGAAACCGGCCCGATCTCGTCGGCCCGCAAGTGGGCCATCACGCTGTCGGTGATGGTGGTGGCCTTCATGCAGGTGCTCGACACCAGCGTGACCAACGTGGTGCTGCCGCATCTGCAGGGCTCGCTCTCCGCGGGGCTCGAGGAGGTGTCGTGGGTCATCACCTCCTACCTGGCCGCCAACGCCATCATCATTCCCGCCACCGGCTGGCTCGCGGGGGTCCTGGGCCGCAAGCGCTTCTTCCTGATCTGCTGCGTGCTCTTCACGGTGAGCTCGGTGCTGTCGGGCATGGCGCCCAACCTCACGTTCCTGATCCTCGCGCGCATCGCGCAGGGGATCGGGGGCGGCCCGATCATCCCGCTCTCCCAGGCCATCCTGTGGGAGATCTTCCCGCTCGGCCAGCGCGGCCTCGCGATGGCGGTGTGGGGCGTGGGCTTCATGATGGGGCCGATCATCGGGCCGACGCTCGGCGGCTACATCGCGGACAACTGGTCGTGGCGCTGGATCTTCTACATCAACCTGCCGGTCGGGCTGCTCGGCTTCTTCATGGCCGGCGCCTTCCTCTTCGATCCGCCCTATCTCCGGAAGCCGAGCCGGGTGGACTGGCCCGGCCTCGTCCTGATGGTGCTGGGCTTCGGGTGCCTGCAGCTCATGCTGGACCGCGGGGAGCGCGAGGACTGGTTCGACTCCGGGATGATCATCGTGCTCGCGGTGATCGCGGGCGTGGCCCTGGTCGGCTTCCTCGTGCGCGAGCTGATGGCGAAGGACCCCATCCTGGACCTCCGGGTGTTCACCGACCGCAACTTCGCCTTCGGGGCCAGCTTCATCGCCCTGATCGGCCTCGGCATGTTCTCGGGCATGGTGCTGCTCGCGCTCTATTCCCAGAAGCTGCTGGGCTACGACGCGCTGACCTCGGGCCTCGTGCTCGCCCCCGGCGGCCTCGGCAACATGTTCTCGCTCATCCTGTGCGGGCGCCTGGTGACCCGGGTAGACCAGCGCGTGCTGCTCACCTTCGGCTGCCTGGTCAACGCGCTCAGCCTCTACATGATGTCGAACCTCACGCTCGGGATGGACTACTGGAGCCTGACCCTGCCGCGCATCATCCAGGGCTTCGCGCTCGGCTTCATCTTCGTGCCGCTGTCCACCCTGACCCTGGCCACCATCCGGCGGGACAAGCTCGTCAACGCGACGTCGGCCTACAACGTCCTGCGCAATCTCGGGGGCAGCGTGGGCATCGCGCTCGCGACCACGTATCTGGCCCAGCGTAGCCAGTTCCACCAGCACAACCTGGTGAGCCACGTCACGATCTGGGATCCCGCGACCCAGGAGCGGCTGGCCCGGTGGACGAGCCACTTCCTGGCCCAGGGCGCCGATTCGTTCACCGCGCAGCGCCGCGCGACGGCCATGCTCTACCACGACGTGGTGAGCCAGGCGCAGGTGCTGGCCTACGCGGACGACTTCTGGCTGCTCGCGATCCTGTTCTCGATCGTGCCGCTCTTCCTGCCGCTCATGCGGCGCGTGCACGCCGAGCCGGTCGCGCCACGCGAGGACGCGCCCGGCGAGGTGCGCCCGCTCCCCGCTCCGGTGGACTGAGCCGCGTCAGTCGCGGCTGCTGACCGCGTAGCCCCGCGGATCCATGCACCGCCGGAACTGCAGGCGGCCGGCGTAGCCCAGCCCGGACTCGTCGTTGCACGCCTTCAGGTCCCGGGCGACGGTCTCCACGGGCTGTCGCGGCTCGGCCTTCGAGCGCACCTCGACCCCGCCGCCGTTCGTGTTGTAGGTCACCGTGTGCCCGCGGCTGATCAGGCAGGCGTCCTTCATCCGGCCGGAGTGCTCGTGGGCGCGCGCGTAGTCCTTGCACTCCGCGCGGTCTTTCGTGACTCCACGGGGTTGGAGGCGGTCGCGGCGCAGCCGCCGAGCAGGGTCACCAGGATCGTCGCGAGAGCGAGGTGGGTCCCCTTTGGCATGGTCTCGGCCCTCCTTGGCCGACCCAGCGTACCGCGGATCGGCCGGACGGGGTACAGTAGGGGCCATGAAACCCGAGCCCGAGCATCCGCTGGCCGCGCCCGCCCCCGGTCTCACGCATCCCTGGCCCGAGCCTCCCGAGGGCGGCACGAGCATCCTGGTGGCGCCCGGCATTCGCTGGATCCGCATGCCGCTGCCCTTCCAGCTCAACCACATCAACCTGTGGCTGCTCGACGACGAGGCCGGGGTGACGGTGGTGGACACCGGGATCGGCCTGCCGCCGACGCGCGAGCTGTGGGAGAAGCTCTTCACCGGCGAGCTGGCCGGCCGGCCTCTCGTGCGCGTGCTCGTCACCCACTTCCATCCGGATCACATCGGCAACGCGGACTGGCTGGCGCAGCGCTTCGGGGTCGAGCTCTGGTGCCCGCAGGCCGAGTGGCTCATGGCCCACCTGGCCTGGCAGGGGATGGGCGGCAACGACTCGGAGAAGCGGCTCAACCACTATCGCCGTCACGGCGTCCCGGCCGAGCAGGCCGAGGCCTTTCGCGGGCTCGGCAACAACTACCGGAAGCTCGTGCCGTCGGTCGCGCCCAGCTTCCGGGCGGTGCGCGAGGGCGACGTGGTCACGATCGGCGGGCGCCGGTGGCACGCGTTCACGGTGATGGGGCACGCGCCCGAGCACGCCTGCCTCTTCTCCCCCGAGGCGAACGTGCTGATCTCGGGCGACCAGGTGCTGCCCAAGATCACCACCAACGTGAGCGTCTGGCCGGATCAGCCCAATGGCAATCCGCTGAAGCTCTATCTGGACTCGCTCGGACGCTTCCGGCCGCTGCCCGAGGAGACGCTGGTGCTGCCGTCGCACGGGCTGCCGTTCATCGGCCTGCACAAGCGCCTGGACTACCTGCAGCACCACCACGACGAGCGCCTGAGCGAGGCGATCGACGCCCTCGCCGAGCCGCGCACCGCGCACGAGCTGGTGCCGGTGCTCTTCCGCCGACAGCTCGACACGCATCAGCTCGGCTTCGCCATCGGCGAGACCGTCGCGCACCTGCACTTCCTGGAAGCGCGGGGCCAGGTCGCCCGCCTCGTCGACGGTGAGGGCGTGCACCGCTTCCGGAAGGCCTAGCGTCCGCATGGCCAACGAGCACGGCCACCTGCCCAAGGCCGATCCGGAGCGGCTCGATCCGGAGCTGCGGCGCCGCTTCGACGTCTGGCGCGCGAAGGCCTATCGGGACGACAATCTCTTCCTCACGCTCGCGCGCCGCCCCGCGGTGCTCGACCTGTTCCTCGCCTGGGTCACGTTCATCTACGCGGGCGGCGCGAGCCTCGATCCCGCGCTGGTGGAGCTCTGCCGCATCCGCCTCGCCCAGCGCAACCAGTGCGTGCACTGAAGCCTCGCGCGCAGCGCATCGTTGGTGCGCAAGGGCCTGACCGAGCCGGAAGTGCAGCAGGCGCTCGGCGATCTCGACCACGCCGATCTGCCGGCCCGAACCGTGGCCGCGCTGCGGCTCGCCGACTGCCTGAGCGGGGAACGACCGCGGGTGGACGACGCGCTCTGGGCCACGCTGCGGGAGCACTTCGACGAGGGGCAGATCCTGGAGCTGGGCGCCGCGCTCACCGTCGCGTCCGGCTGGCAGCGGCTGATCGAAGCGTTCGGCATCCGACCCGACGCCTGGGACGAGACGACCCCGCTGCCCTGGCCGCGCTGAGCGACCCGCCCTCGCTCTACTCGCCGATATCCTCCGCCCACAGGGCGGGGTTGGCCTGGATGAATCGGGTCATCAGCTCCCGGCACCGCGCGTCGTCGAGCACCTCGACCGTCACGCCGCGGGCGCGCAGGAGGTCCTCCTCCCCGAGGAACGTGCGGTGCTCGCCGACGATCACCCGCGGGATCCCGTAGAGGAGAATGGTCCCGCTGCACATCGCGCACGGCGAGAGCGTCGTGTAGATCGTGCACTCGCGGTAGACGCGCGCGGGCTGGCGGCCCGCGTGCTCGAGCGCGTCCATCTCGCCGTGGAGGATCGCGCTGCCCTGCTGCACGCGGCGGTTGTGGCCGCGGCCGAGCACGCGCCCCTCGTGCACGAGCACCGAGCCGATGGGGATGCCGCCCTCGGAGAAGCCCAGCTCGGCCTCCGCGATCGCGGCCCGCAGGAACTCGTCCATGGGGCGCGATGGTGCGCCGTCGCCGCGGGCGATGTCAAGGCGAGCCGGTCAGAACCGACCCGGTAACCTCGTCACG
>CAVVEU010000027.1:0-93688 GCA_963747235.1 uncultured Candidatus Rokubacteria bacterium | reverse complement strand
GCTCCCCGACGCAGCACGCCGGCGCTGGGCGGCGCGGCTACGCGAGATGGCGGAGATCTTCCGCATGACGGGACGCCTCGAGCCGGCGGCGATAGCCGAACAGACCGCGGCCGCGCTCGGGGACGCCGCGCGGCCAGCCACCGCCATCCCGTTCGCGCGGGCGCTCGCCGCGCGCGGTATCGAGATGGCCTCCGAGGTCGCGCTGGGTCGCACGCGCCTGGCCGACGTCAGTCGAGCGCCCGCGCGCCGCGCGCGCTCATGATCCCCGGGCTGCGGGTCGGCCACGTCACGGACGCGATCGGGCTCACCGGCTGCACCGTGATCCTGAGCGACGCGCCCGCGGTGGGAGGCATGGAGATCCGCGGCTGGGCCGCGGGCGTGCACGGCCTCGAGTTCCTCGACCCGCGCCATCTCGTGCCCACACTCGACGGCATCGTCCTGGCGGGCGGCAGCGCCTTCGGCCTCGAGGCGATCTGGGGCGTGATGCGCTACCTCGAGGAGCGTGGCGTCGGCTTCCCCACGAGCCAGACCGTGGTGCCCCACGTGGCCGGCGCCATTCTCTACGACCTCGGGCTGGGCGATCCCACCGCGCGGCCCGATCGCGCGATGGGCCATCGCGCGGCGGCGGCCGCGCAGCCGGGGCCCGTCGCCGAGGGCAACGTGGGCGCGGGCACCGGCGCCAGCGTGGGCAAGCTCCACGGCATCGCGCGCGCGACCAAGGGCGGCCTCGGCTGCGCCGTCCTCGAGCGCGACGGCGTGCACCTGGGCGCGATCATGGCCGTCAACGCGGTCGGGGACGTGCGCGATCCCGAGACCGGCCGGCTCATCGCGGGGGCCCGCGACGCCGCCGATGGCCGCCGGCTGATCGACACCGGCGCCGCGCTCGCCGCGGGCGCGCGGCCGCCCGTGTTCCGCCCGACCAACACCACCATCGGCCTGGTGGCGACGACGGCGTCGCTCGACAAGGCGGGTGCCGCGCGGGTGGCCCGGCTGGCAATGGACGGCTTCACCCGCGCGCTCTCGCCGCCACATCTCACCACCGACGGCGATGCGCTCTTCTGCCTCTCGGTGGGCACCGCGCGCGCCGACGTGGACGCCCTCGGCCGCGACGCCGCGGACCTGGTGGCGCGCGCGATCGCCCGCGCGGTGCGCGCCGCGACCGCGGCCGGCGGCCTCCCCGCCGCCCGCGACCTCCAGTAGCCCGCTCTCCCTCTCCCCTCTGGGGAGAGGGCAGGGTGAGGGGGGCGAGGGGCGTCGCTACGCCTGAAACGTGAAGCTTGACCCGACCGACGTGACCACCGTCTCGGTGGGCAGGCGGTGGAGCAGCGTGGCCATGGACTCGAGCCCGGTGCAGTGCTGCGGCACCACCCAGTCCACCTCGAGCGCGCGGAAGGCGTCCACCACCCGCGTGACCCGCTCCTCCTTGAGCCCGCTCAGGTGGAAGCCGCCGATCACCGCGTGCACCTTGGAGACCCCCGCGATGCGCGTGGCATTGCGGCAGATGCCGACGATGCCCCGGTGCGAGCACGACGTCACCACCACGAGGCCGCGGCCCTTCACGTGGGCGATCAGGGTCTGCTCACCCAGGAAATCGTCCGGCACGACCGCCCCGTCGCGCTCGACCCGGAGATTGGCCGGAATGGGCTCGAAGGGCTCCGCCTCGTGCATCTCCCCGCTCAGCAGCACGCCCTCGGCGAGCAGGGTCGGCGTCCGCACCGTCTCCACCCCCACGTCGTAGCGCTCGATCTCCTCCCGGTAGAGCCGCCCCATGCTCACGCGGTCCTCCCCGCGCTGGTTCCAGCGCGGAAGGAAGTGATCCGCCCCGCCGTGGAACGTGAGCGGCTTCTTCATGGCGGGGCGATAGGTCCGCAGGAAGCCGAGCAGCCCGCCGAAGTGGTCCCAGTGCCCGTGGCTCAGCGCGAGGATGTCGATCGCCCCGGGATCGAGGCCGAGCACCCGGAAGTTGTGGGTGAGCGCGGCCTCGGAGGGGCCGAAGTCGAAGGCGATCCGCACCGTCTCGCGGCCGCGCGTGATCTCGACGAAGTGGGCGAGGCCGTGCTCCGCGCGCAGGTCCACCGTCTGGCGCGCCACGAAGGCGCTGTGCCGGCGGGCGACCTTCTCGTCCTGCCGGAGCGCGTCGATGTAGTTGTCCACCACCGTGGTGACGCGAATCCGGTCGACCGGGGTGAGCGGGGCCATCAGTCCACCCGGCTCTCGTCGCGATACATCACCTTGTGTCGCGTGGTCTTCACCCATTCGCCGATCTCCTCGTCGGTCATGAGGTTGGCGGGATCGAAGCGGTCCCAGCTCGCGATCTGGTCGAGGCGCTTCTTCCAGCGTTTGTAGGACGGCTTGAGCGGCGGGCCGAAGCACATGACGTCGATGATGCTGAGCTCGTCGGGCACCGCGAGCAGCGGCTTCACCTGCTTCTGGATGTCGTCCTGGCCGATGGCGGTGATCCACCACACCGCGTAGCCCAGCGCGGCGGCGGCGAGGTGGGCGGACATGGTGGCGGCGGCCACCGACTGCAGCAGGATGCGCTCGGCGTTCTGGTGGTAGAGCCGGTCGAGCGCGGAGTCGTCGTTGAGCACCGGGAACGCGCGGACGAAGCGAAAGTCGGCCGCGATGACGATGAGGCCCGGCGCGGTCTTCACCCCGTTGTAGTTCGGGGTGGGAAAGCCCATGCGCAGCTTCGCGCGGTGCTGCTGCTCGTCCACGAAGCACTGGCCGATCGCCGCCTTCGCCGCCTCGTCGGTGACCACGATGAAGTGCCAGGGCTGGGCATTGGCGCCCGACGGGGCGTGCCGCGCCGCCTCCAGGATCATCTCGACGTGCGCCCGCGGAATCTCGGCGGGGGCGAAGGCGCGGTTGGTCATGCGGGAGCGCACGACGTCCATCAGGGCCTCGTAGCGGGCGGTCATTCGGGGCCGGCTTGTTCGTGCCAGAGTCCGAGCGCCCGGAGCGCGGGCTCGTCGTTGAGATGGAAGAGGCAGGCGGGCGCCTGGCCCGAGCGGTTGCGATGCGTGGTCCAGTGCCACGGCGGCACCACGAAGACGTCGCCGGCCTGCCAGTCGAGCGTCCGATCGCCGACGCGGCTCTCGCCCTGTCCCTCGATCACGTGGACCACCTCGCTGGCGGTGCGGCGCTCCGCGCGCGTCTCCTCGCCGGGGCGCAGCCAGCGCGCCTCGGAGCCCATCGTCTTGAGCGGGTACTCGCCGGTGCGCGGGTTCACGTGGCGCAGCACCACCGGCGCGCGCCGGGGCGCGGTGGCGGCCATGGCCGCGAGCGCGGCGCGCGCGGTGCGCCACGGCCAGCGCACCTGCGGGTAGCCGGTCTCCTCGTAGCGCGACTGGCGCGGCACGAGGCCCGCCGCGGTGAATTCGTCCTGGGAGGAGTCGGTCTCGGTCGCCGGGGTGGACGCGGGCTTCATGGCCGAGGCCCAGTTCGCCTCGACGTTACGCACCAGCGGGATATCGAGGCCGTCCAGCCAGATCACCGGCTCGCGGCCCTCATGGCCGTGGTCGTGCCAGCGCATCGGCGGGGTGATGATGAAATCGCCCGGCTCCATGGCGCACTTCACGCCATCCACCGTGGTGTAGGCCCCCGCGCCCTCGACGATCAGGCGCAGGGCCGCCGCGGTGTGATGGTGACTGGGCGCCGCCTCGCCGGGCAGGATGATCTGCAGACCCGCGTAGAGCGTCGCGGTCGCCGAGAAGTTGCCGGGCAGGCCGGGATTGCACAGCACCAGCACCCGCCGCTCCGCCTGCTCGATCGGCACCAGGCGCGCCGCCTCGAGCAGCGGCGCGCGCAGCTCGCTCCACCGCCAGCGGTACGGCAGCACCCGCGTCTGCCGCTCGGGCGGCAGCAGCGCGTGGAGCGCGGTCCAGAGCGGCGCGAGCGAGAGCGCCTCGAGCCGGTCGGAGTAGGCGGCGGGAAGCTGCGCGTCGCGCGTGGACAGCGTCATGATGGCGGGCGCAGCTCGTCGCGCGCGTCGGCCAGCCCCTCGGCGAGCGAGCGCACCTCGGCCAGCCGCTCCGGCCGGTGCGTGAAGCGCGGGTCCGTGGTGTAGGCGCCCCAGCTCTTCATGTAGTCGGGCTGCGAGAGCCCCAGGGCGTAGTCCGAGATCTGCGCGGGATTGGTGAAGTCGGCCATGATGCCGACCTCACGGTGCATCGTGGGCCGGTGCCCGTCCATGAACACCTGGAGCGCGGCGGGCTGCGGGCCGTGGGGCAGCCCGACCGGGTGCACCGTGACCATGCCCTCCTGGATCACGCCGCCCCGGCTGAAGAAGTCGCCCCAGTGATAGCCGATGGTCTCGCAGTAGTCGAGGTTGCGATGGAAGAAGGGCAGCCACATGCCCTCCTTCTCGACCGCGCGCACCGTGAACACGCAGAGGTAGCAGCCGGGGAGCTTGAAGATGGTGTGGCCCGACGGCGGCACGTGCGAGCGGTCCGCGGTGAGCGGCCGCACGTCCTCCACCGCGAAGCGGTACGGCAGGTAATCGCCGCGCCAGCCCACCACGTCGAAGGGATGCGTGGGATGCACCCGCCGCGTGTAGACCGAGCCCACCTTGGAGACGATCTCGAAGCGCCCCGCCTCGTTGCGCGTCTCGAGCGTGCGCGGGAAGCGGTAGTCGCTCCGGCTGTGGGTGATGAACTGGCCGGTGGTGGCCGCCTCCGCCTTCTCGGGATCCCCCGCGAAGCTCTCGTAGACCCAGTAGTACTGCGGCCCCGGCGCGCACTCGAAGCGGTGGGGAATGCCCTTGGGCACGATGAGGAAGTCGCCGGGGCCGTAGGCGATGGGACCGAAGAGCGTCTCGAGGGTGCCGCCGCCCTCGTGGACGAACACCACGAGCGTCGCCGAGTGGTGCTCGAAGAAGTAGTCCATCGGCGCGGTGGGCGCGGTCACGTTCATGGCCACGGTGGCGTTGGCCACCAGGCGCGCCATGCCCCGATAGACATCGTGCGACGCCGACGGGCGCGCGACGCCCAGCGCGTGGTGCGCGCCGCCCAGCGGGCGCAGCGGCGATTCCCAGAAGGGCGCCCAGTCCTCGAGCACGAGGGTCTCGCGGGGCAGCCAGTTGTTCGGCGGGTACAGGTGGTAGGTGTGGCTGACCCGGCCCGCGAAGCCGCCGCGGCCGTGCTCCTGCTCGTGGACGTGCTGGAGCAGCGGGCCCACGTGCGGCGCGCGCGGCACGATGCCGACTTCCGGCAGGCCGCTGAAGTACTCGTACTTGTCCATGGCCGCCCCCTGAGCGCGGATTCTATCCCTTTGCCCGAGCCTAGTGTATATGAGCCAGATGCGCGTGGAGTTCGTGCTGACCGCGGTGGTGGGCCTGGGCGCCCTGTCCATCGACATGTTCCTGCCGTCGCTGCCCACCATCGCGGCGGTGTTCGGCGCCGAGGCCGCGATCGCGCAGCTCACGGTGACGCTGTTCCTGATGGCCTTCGCGGCCTCCCAGCTCGTCTACGGGCCGCTCTCCGACCGATTCGGCCGCCGCTGGGTGCTGATCGGCGGCCTCGGCCTCTACGCGGTGGCCGGCCTCGCGTGCGCGCTTGCCCCCACGATCGGCGTGCTGATCGGCGCGCGCGTGCTCCAGGCCCTGGGCGGCGGCAGTGGGCCGGTGGTGGCGCGCGCGGTGATCCGCGACCTCTACGATCGCGAGCGCGCCGCGCGCGTGTTCTCCTACATGGGCATGTTCCAGTCCCTCAACCCGATGCTGGCGCCGATCCTGGGGGGCTACGTGCACGAGGCCTTCGGGTGGCGCGCGATCTTCTTCGTGCTGGCGGGCGCGGGCGCGCTCTTCGTGGCCCTGATGATCGTGGGCGTGCCCGAGACCAATATCCGCCAGGATCCCACCGCGCTGCGGCCGGGGCAGATGGGCCGCAACGTGGCGGAGCTGCTCACCGACCGGAGCTACGTGGCCTACGTGCTGGTGAACGCGCTGATGTTCGGCGGCCAGTTCGCCTTCATCTCCGGCTCGTCCTTCGTGCTGATCGGGGTGCTCGGCGTCTCGCCGAGCGCATTCGGGCTCTGCTTCGGCTCGGTCGCGGTCGGGATCATGACCGGCACCTTCCTCTCCGGCCGGTTCGGCGCGCGGCTCGGGCTCGACCGCATGATCCTCTCCGGCACCGGCCTCGGCGCCGCGGCCGGACTGCTCCTGGCGGCGCTGGCGTGGAGCGGCATCCTGACGGTGGCCGCGGTGATCGTCCCGATGTTCGTGTTCGCGATCGGGCTCGGCCTCACCCTGCCCAACGGCATGGCCGGCGCGGTCGGCCCGTTTCCGCGCATGGCCGGACTGGCCGCCGCGGTGGCCGGCTTCCTCCAGATGACGGGCTCGGCGCTCTACAGCGTCGCGGTCGGGCACTTCTGGGACGGCACCGCGCGCCCGATGACCACCGCGATCGCGGTGGCCGGCGTCACCGCGCTCGTGTGCTTCTGGCGCCTCCGGTGGAGGCACCGGCCCGGCGTGCTAGCATGAGCGCCATGGCCGCGCGCCGCGCGAAGATCATCCGCTTCCCGACGCCTGCCCCGAAGCCGGCCGCGCGCGATGCGACGCGGAGCTGGTGGAGGCGCGGCGCTGCCGCGATCAGACGGAGGCGCTGGTGGTCCGCGGGCTGCTCGAGAGCGAGGGCATCACGGTGGTGTCCGCGGAGCCGGCTCGCGCCCTCGGTCTATCCCTTCAGCGTGGGCCACCAGGCCGAGGTGCTGCTGCTGGTCGCCGCCGCGGACCTGCCGCGGGCGCTGGCCGTCCTCGCGCGGGCGTAGGGCCGGCCCACCCTTACCCTCGACCACCCCTCACCCTGCCCTCTCCCCTGAGGGGAGAGGGGCCATAGGGTTAGACCTTACTTATAGAACTTGTCGGGGTCGGGGTCCTGCTTGCTGTTGAAGGCCCGGCCCATCTCCTTGGCTTCCTCGGTGTGGTAGTAGTTCGCGACCAGGTGGTCGATGGACACGCGCGAGAGCCCGGCCACGCCGTTGTGGCGGGCGTGGAAGGCGGCCTTCAGCGCGGCGAGCGCCTGCGGCCCGCGCTTCTTCAGCTCCTCGCACATCGCCTCGGTGCGCGCGCGCAGCTCCGCGTGGGGCGCCACGTCGTTGACCAGCCCCATCGCCTGCGCTTCCTTCGCGCTGTACTTGCGGTTGAGGTACCAGATCTCCTTGGCGCGCTTGCGGCCCACCGAGTCCTCCAGGTACCAGGTGCCGAAGCCCGCGTCGTAGGAGCCCATGGCCGGGCCCACCTGGCGGAAGGTGGCCTGCTCGCTCGCCACCGTGAGATCGCACATGTTGGCGAGCACGTTGCCGCCGCCCACCGAGAAGCCGTTGACCATCGCGATGACCGGCACCGGCATCATGTCGATCAGGGTGTAGAGATCCACCACCGGCGGCACGTTGTGGTAGTGCAGCAGGCCGTCGTTGGGCTCCTTCTCGCCGCCGATGCAGAAGAAGCGATCGCCCGCGCCGGTGATCACCACCACCCGCACCCCGGCGTCGTTGCGCGCCTCGTTGAGCGCCTGCGGTCATCTCGAGCACGGTCTGGCGCCGGAAGGTGTTGCCCTTGTCGGGCCGGTTGATCGTGAGCCACGCCACCTGATTCCTGACCTCGAAGAGGATGTCCGAGTAGGCCATGAGGCGACTCCTTCGTTCGAACGGGGTTAGCGGGTCGGGATGCGGAAGAGCCGGTGCGCGTTCTCGGTGACGGTCTGGCCGAGCGCCTCGGGCGTGACGCCGCGCAGCCCGGCCACGTGCGCGGCGGTGATGGCGACCCACGCGGGCTCGTTGCGCTGCCCGCGATGGGGATGGGGCGGCAGGAACGGGCAGTCGGTCTCCACCACCAGGCGGTCGGCGGGCACGAAGCGGGCGACGTCGGGAAGCGCGCGCGCGTTCTTGTAGGTCACCGGTCCGGCGAGCGAGATCATCAGGCCCAGATCGAGGCAGCGCTTGGCCACCTCCACGTCGGCCGAGAAGCAGTGCATGACGCCGCCGACCTCGTGCACGCGCTCCTCCGAGAGAATCGCGAGGGCTTCCGCGGTGCGCGTCGCGGCAGTGGATGACGACCGGCTTGCCGAGCCGCCGCGCCATGTCGAGCTGCCGGCGCAGCGCCGTCTCCTGCGCGTCGCGGGGCGAGAGGTCGCGGAAGAAGTCGAGCCCCATCTCGCCCAGCGCCACCACCCGGGCCGACCCGCGGGCCAGCCGCTCCATCGCCTCGTAGTCCGCCTCGGTGGCCTCGCCCGCATCGTGGGGATGGATGCCCACGGTGGCCCAGACCTCGGGCCGGCGCTCGGCCAGCGCCACCGCGGCGGGATTGGTCTCGCGATCGGTGCCGATGGTCACCATCCCGGTCACCCCGGCGGCCCGCGCGCGCTCCAGCACCGCGTCGAGGTCCGCCAGCAGCTCGGGAAAGTGCAGATGGGCGTGCGTGTCGAAGAGCGGCATCAGTCGGCAGGCAGCCTCGCCGGCACACGTCGCGTGGGTCGTGATCGCGCGTGGAGATCGGCACCGGGGTGTCCCGCCCGGACGATTCCGGCGCAATGATATCAGGGGGTGACGGTGAAGCGCAGGCGGCCGATGAGCTGGCCGGACGCCGTCAGCACGTCCACGCGATACTTGCCCGCGACGGGCGCCTTGAGATCCGTGAAGCGCGAATAGGTGCGGAACCCCTCGCGGCGGCCGCCCAGCACCGGCGTCGGCAGGACCACGCGGGCGAGCTGCCGCCGGTCCCGCCACCAGATGTGCGTGATGGGCTGCCGCACGCCCGCCGGCGCGTAGACCGCGGTGTAGGCGGCCAGCTCGCCCCACTCGAGCACGGTGGCCGCGGCCACCACCCCGCCCTCGCACCGGCTCCACCGGCTCGAGCTCGGCGACGCCGCGCGCGGCCACCGCGCGGGCCAGGACGAGCGGCGCGGGCGGCACGAGCCCCCGCGCGAACCAGACCAGCACCAGCGCGACCGCCGCCGCGGCCAGGGCCAGGGCGTGGGCGCGCAGCCAGCCGGAGAGCCCTTCGCGCCGGAAGGCGGGCGCGAGCGAGAGCGCGGCCATCACCGCGCTGGCCTCGAGCGCCAGGATGGGCTGGACGCCGACCAGCGGCAGCGCGACGTTGAGCGCGGCGAAGATGGAGAACCCCATCAGCGCGTGGCTCGAGCCACGGCCGCGGGGCCACGAGCCGGCGGTAGACGGGATCGAGCGCGGTGACGAGCGCGCCGGCCGCGACGAGCGCCGGGAACACCACGTTTCGCGAATCGAGCGTGGCCGCCGCGTAGTAGGCGGGCAGCACGAAGAGCAGCAGGTTGTGGTAGAGCGTCTGGATCGTGTAGTCGGCGGCGGAGAGCACGAGGCCCCGGCCCCGCTCGGTGAGCGGCGCGCGGAGCTCGGTGATCAGGACGAAGAGCAGCCACAGGAGCAGCAGGTAGCCCACGATCCAGCCCACGTGCGGCAGGCCGCGGCGGAAGACGAAGAGCGTGGCCAGGCCCAGGGCCAGCGAGGCGATCGAGATCGGCCAGCCGCCGAGCCAGCCGACCAGCGGCAGGCGCGGCGCGGGCGCAGCGCTCGGGTCGGTCACGTCCGGGCGGGCTCGGCCGGCGCCGGGATCCCCTGCTTCCGCCAGTAGAAGAGGAAGAGCGCGATCGTGAAGAGGGACTGCGCCACCGCCAGCATGCAGTCGAAGAGCACGCGCGCCACGAAGTGGTTGGCGCCGGGCACGGTCCGGAAGGCCTGGCCCCCCGCGACCGCGACCCCGAAGATCAGCACGAAGAGCGCGGCGGCGGTCCAGAGAATGCTCCAGCGCTGGCCCGCGGTGAGCTCGGCGGCCTGCCGCCAGGCATTGAACGGGGAGGCCCCGCCCAGCACCACCGCGGAGTCCACGAGCGCGAAGCGCACGAGGAGCGCGAGGATCAGCAGGGTCAGCCCGATGAGGGCCAGGCTTCCCACGAGCCGGAGCGCGGGCCCCGCCTGGTAGATGGCGAGCCAGCCGAGCGAGGGCAGCAGCAGCACCCAGATCACGACGAAGCGCACCAGCATGAGGCGGGGCCAGGCGCTGAAGCCCTCCGCGAGCGCCTGCCAGTAGGTGACCGGCACCCCGTGCTTGATGCGCGCCAGCGCGGACAGCAGCGCGCTCACCACGAACGGATCGAGCACCACCTGCGCGGTGAGGACGATCCGTAGCGCTCTGCCGGCTGAGTCTTCACCCGGATCGAAGAACTCCAGATAGTTCAGCAGCACGTGGGTCGGCAGCCACACCGTCAGCGAGATCAGCGTGAAGAGGTGCAGGTGGCGGACGAGGAGGCGGAACGTCTCCCCGAGCACGGCGCGCACTACTTGACCTTGGCGCCGGAGGGCAAGTCCCTGTCGAGAGTGAGCAGCGACAGCGTGCCACCGTGCTCGGCGGCGAGCACCATCCCGTTCGACTCGACCCCCATGAGCGTGGCCGGCTGCAGGTTGGCCACGATGACCACTTTCCGGCCGACGAGATCGGCGGGCTCGTAGTGCTCCGCCACGCCCGCCACCAGCGTGCGGGTCTCCTCGCCCACCCGGATGGAGAGCTTGAGGAGCTTCTTGGACTTGGGCACCCGCTCGGCCGCGAGCACCTCGGCCACGCGCAGGTCCACCTTCTGGAAGTCGGTGATCGGGATCTTCGCAGACCCCTCACCCTGCCCTCTCCCCTGAGGGGAGAGGGTGCTCGGCTCCCTCTCCCCTTGGGGAGAGGGCCGGGGTGAGGGGCCTTGGTGTCGATGCGGGGGAAGAGGCCGGAGATCTTGGTCACGCGCGGCACCGCGGTCAGGCGGCCCGACCACCGCGGCCTCGAGCGGTGCGGCGCGCCCTGGCCGAGCGCCTCGCGAATCTTGCGGGCCGCGTCCGGCAGGAAGGGATCGAGCACGATGCCGAGGAAGCCGAGCGAGTCGGCGAGCGTGCACAGCACGCGCTCGAGCCGAGGCCGCTTGGCGGGATCCTTGGCCAGCGCCCACGGCGCGCTCGTGTCCACGTAGCGGTTCACGCGGCCGATGAAGGTCCAGATCCCGCCGAGCGCCTTCTGGAACGCGAACTCCTCGCATGGCCTGCTCGACGGCGGCCCGCGCCTCCGCCGCGGCCGTCGCGATCTCCCGGTCGGCGGCCTCGACCGGCGCGGTCACCTGCGCGACCGGGCCGGCGGCGGCGATCAGGGTGGTCGCGCGGCTCGCCAGGTTGCCGAGGTCGTTGGCCAGATCCGCGTTGAGGCGATCCACCAGCGCCTCCTCGCTGAAGTTGGCGTCGAGGCCGAAGTTCATCTCGCGGAGGAGGAAGTAGCGGAAGGCGTCGTGGCCGTACTTGTCGGTGAGCTGGAAGGCCTCCACCACGTTGCCGACGGACTTGGACATCTTGCTGCCGCCCAGCGACCAGTAGCCGTGGACGTTGAGCCGCCGGTAGAGCGGGATGCCCGCCGCCTTCAGCATGGTCGGCCAGTAGACCCCGTGCGGCTTCAGGATGTCCTTGCCGATCACGTGCTCGACGTGCTCCCAGAGCCCGTGCGTCTTCTCGTTCGCCGGGTCCGAGACCGCCGAGTAGTAGTTGATCAGCGCGTCGAACCAGACATAGGTCACGTACTGGTCGTCGAAGGGCAGCGGGATGCCCCACTGGAGACGCGACCGGGGCCGGCTGATCGACAGGTCCTGAAGCGGCTCGCGCAGGAAGCCCAGCACCTCGTTCCGGTACCGCTCGGGCTGGATGAAGCCGGGGTTGTCCTCCAGGTGCTTGATCAGCCACGCCTGGTACTTCGACATCTTGAAGAAGTAGTTCTTCTCCTTGACGAAGGTGAGCGCGGTCTGGTGATCGGGACACTTGCCGTCCACGATCTCCTTCTCGGTGTAGAAGCGCTCGCAGCCGTAGCAGTACCAGCCGCCGTACTCCCCGAAGTAGATCTCCCCCGCGTCGTGGAGGCGCTGCAGGATCTCCTGCACCACCTTCTGGTGGCGCGGCTCGGTGGTGCGGATGAAGTCGTCGTTGGTGATGCCGAGGCGCCGCCAGGTCTCCCGGAAGGCCCCCGCGATCTCGTCGGCGTAGGCCTGCGGCGACTTGCCGGCCGCGGCCGCCACCTGGGCGATCCGCTCGCCGTGCTCGTCGGTGCCGGTGAGGAAGTACACGCGGTCGCCGGCCAGCCGCCGGTACCGGCACATCGCGTCGGCCATGATGGTGGTGCACGCGTGCCCGAGATGCGGGCGCGCGTTGACGTAGTAGATCGGGGTCGTGAGGTAGAAGGTGCTCATGCGCCGGGTGGGCCGGCCCTCAGGCCGGCTTGATGTGGTCGCGCCCTTCCCAGGTGAGCTGGTCGAGCGGGACCTCCGCCTCGGTGCCGTCCGGGAAGCCGACGACCACCGACTGCTTGAGCACCCGCAGCGAGCGCACCTTGCCGGTCATGCAGCCGCCCCCGCCGCAGTCCGCGGAGCAGGCGGTGTTCACGCGCGGCAGCCGCGAGCGCAGCGCCTCGTAGGTCGAGAACTCGTAGAGCAGGCAGCACTTGAGCCGCCCGCAGTTGCCGAGGAGCCGGCTGTCGGTCAGCGGCATGTCCTGCGCCTTGGCCATCTTCACCGAGATCGGGTCGAACTTGCGCAGGTGCGACGAGCAGCAGAGCTGGCGGCCGCACGGGCCGATGCCGTCGAGCAGCTTGGTGGTGTCGCGGGCGCCGATCTGGCGCATCTCGATCCGGGCGTGGAACTCGCGGGCCAGATCGCGCACGAGGTCGCGGAAGTCCACCCGCTCCTCCGAGTTGAAGAAGACGGTGACGCGGCGGCGCGAGGGCTCGATCTCCACGTCCACGATCTTCATGACGAGCGCCCGCGCGCGCGCCATCCGCTGGCACGTCTCCACCCCGCGCACCTCGCGCGCCCGGCGGTCGCGCCACTCGCCCGCCTCCACGGTGGTGGCGCGCCGGACGACCCGGCGATAGACGCGATCGCGCTTGAACGAGGGCAGCGGGCGCTTGGGACGCCGGACCTCGCCCACCGCGGTGCCGCCCCCCAGGTCCACCAGCACGAGGTCGCCGACGTGCAGATCGGTGTCGGTGGTCAGGTGGTCCTCGGCCAGGAGCGGCTCACGCAGCCGCACCCCGATCAGGTACTGCAGCGTCTCCTCGGCCACCGAGGCGGCGGTCGCGGCGGGCTCGAGCGGCTCGGTCATGTCAGGCGGCCTTTCCGGTGAGTCGGCCCAGCAGCACTTCCACGCTCAACCGGGGCGAGACGCTCCCCTGCAGCGCGAACCACGCCTCGCGGCAATCGCGGAGCGCGCCGAGTATCTGATCGAGCGAGCGCGCGCCGCCGGCCTTCGCGGCGGCGTCGCCGAAGACGGCCAGGCGCGGGGGCGCGCCGGCCAGCCCGCAGAGGAGATCGCGGTGCCAGAGCCAGCACGCCTCGACGAAGGCCTCCGCGGCCGGCCGGTCGCGGCCGACCTGATCGCCCAGGCGCAGGATGGCCTCGACGCCCTGCTCGCGCGCCTCGGCCAGGAGCCGCAGGCTGCGGGCATGCGCCTCCCCGCGCACGTCGGGGAAGAGCGCGGGCGCGCCCTCCACGAGCCGGGGGCGGAAGCGCACCACCTGGCAGCGCGAGAGCACGGTGGCGGGCAGCGCGCGGATCTGCGAGAGGACCAGGATGATCACGGTCCGCGCGGGCGGCTCCTCGAGCGTCTTGAGCAGCGCCTGCGGCGTCGAGGCCGTCATCTTCTCGGCCTCGTCCACGATGAAGACCTTCCAGGCGGCCTCGGCGGGCTTGAGCGAGGCCCGGCGCTCCATCTCCCGGATCGCCTCGATGCGCAGGGCCGGCGTGCCCTTGGGATTGCTCGGCGGCGGCGTCGGCCCCAGCAGGTGCACGTCGGGATGGCTGCCCCGCTCGACGCGGGCGGCGCCCGGCCCGCCCAGCGGCGCGACGAGGGCGGACGCGAAGGCCAGCGCGGTGGCCTTGCGGCCCGAGCCGTCGGGGCCGACGAAGGCGTAGGCGTGGGCCACCCGCTCCGAGGCGATCGCGCGGCGCAGCAGGGTCACCGCCTCGACCTGATCGCGGATCGCGTCAAGCGCCACGGACGCCTCCGCGCCGCGCCAGCAATTCGTCCACCGCGCGGACCACGTCGGCGTGCAGCGCGTCCGGCTCGCGGTCGGCGTCCAGCACGACCACGCGATTCTTGTCGGCGCGCGCGATCTCGAGATAGCCCTCGCGCACGCGGCGGTGGAAGGCGGTGTCCATCTTCTCGAAGGTGTCGAGCGCGCGCCCCCGGATGCGCCGCATGCCCGCGACCGGATCGAGATCCAGCACCAGGGTGAGATCGGGCAGCACGCCGCCCGTCGCGAGCATGTTCAACTCTCGGATCGTCTGGACGTCCATGCCCTGGCCGTAACCCTGGTAGGCCACCGTCGCGTCCGCGTAGCGGTCGGAGATCACCACCGCGCCCCGCGCGAGCGCCGGCGCGATGACGCGTGTGACGTGCTCCTGACGCGCGGCCATGAAGAGGAAGGTCTGGGTGAGCGGCGTCGGCGTGGGGCCGGAGGCCTCGAACAGCGCCCGCACCCGCAGGCCGAGCGGCGTGCCGTCGGGCTCACTGGTCCGCACAACCTGTAGGCCCCGCCCTACCAAATGCTGCTCCAGCCGAGCGCATTGTGTAGATTTGCCGGATCCTTCGACGCCCTCGACCGTGATCAGCACCGCAGGCATGCGCGTACTCTAACACAGTGATTTGGTAGGGCGCCGATCGCCACCCGGGGGCTACCTCAGGGTAATTCCTTCCACAGTTCGCGCCCCGCCCTTCTTAACGCGTAGCAGCGAAGCCGGAGAGAAAGCCCCCGGGAACCGGCCTTTCGATCGGAATGCCCGGTGGCGCGGCTCTTGCTCTTCTCTGGAACACCCGAGGCGGAGCGCGGGTTGAAAGAGTACGGAGTCCTCGCCCACACACCGGTTCTGGGCGAGGATCCAACCCGCCTCCGCCGCCGGGTCCAGAGTTTCGAGCGACGTCGGGTGAGGAGGAGCGACATCATGGAGAACCTGGCGCTACAAAGCACGGGGATGCGTGGCCGCGGACTCGGCTGGCGAGCCGAGCGGTGCGCCGACCCGCAGAGCTGCGAGCTACACCTCTGTGTCGTGGATCCCCAGGGCAGCTACTGGCATCCGGCGGACCCGCTCGCCTTCGCCCGCTGGCGCATCCGTGCCGACGTGGACGCGATCCCGGCCCACGTGATGGTCCGCGTGAGCAGCGGCTGGGAGGCGCTCCGCCGCGGCATGATGCTGAGCGCCCTCGGCGTGGGCGGCACCGCCGCGGTGCTGGGCGGTATGTGGTGGGGCCGTCAGAGACGCTTCTCCATGAAGACGCTGAGCGGATCCGGGTCGTAGTCGCCGAAGGCCTCCCGCTCCACGTAGCCCGCGGAGCGGTAGAGCCCGAGCGCCTCCGGCTGGTGGATGCCGGTTTCGAGGCGCACGCAGCCGAGCCCCTCTCGGCGCGCCTCCGCTTCGATCCGATCGAGGAGGCGTCGCCCCAGCTTGAGCCCCCGGGCCTCCGGGGATACGAACATCCGCTTCAGCTCGCCCCATCCCGCCGGATCGATCCGGAGTCCCGCGCAACCCAGTGCCTGTCCGTCCCGCCGCGCGACGAAGAAGCGCACGCTCGGCGCCGCGAGCCCGTCCACGTCCAGGAAGTGATTGCTCTCGGGCGGGTAGAGGCCGCTCTGGTAGACGTCGAGCGCCTCGATCAGGCGCACGACATCGGCCTGGCGGGGCGACTCGATCCCGAGCGTGATCACGCTCACCGGCGCGCCCGTCGCTCCGCGCGCCGCGCCCGCGCCCAGTAACGAAGGGCCGGCGGCGCCAGCGGGAGACCGCTGCGCGTCACGGCGGCCAGGACGCGCAGCGCCCGCGCCCGGCGGTCATTCCAGGGAAACCCGTAGGCCTCGCGGATCGCGGGAGGCAGGAGGCCGATGGCCGGCAGCGCGGCCAGCCAGAGGGCGGGCCGGACGAGCGCCGGCGCCGGCGGCCTGATGATCTCGCGCGAGAGCCGCCGGGCGGTGTCGGTCACCTCGATCGAGCCGCCCGCGAGCATCGCGTCCAGGTACTCGCGGAGGTCGCGCTCCCTGCGCGGCAACCGGCCCGGCGGGATTCCGAGCGCCGCCTCGATGCCGCCGGCCTCTGCGCAGTACCGATCGGCTTCCTCGGTCGTGACCGGCGCCACGAAGAGGCGGTACGTCAGCAGGAACGACTCGATCAGGGTGGCGTGCACCCAGGTGAGCAGCTCCGGATCGTGGGCGCTGTAGGACGCGCCCCCCTCCGGCTCCCCGAGCCGGCCGTGGACGCGGTCGTGGATGGCATTGATCCGCGCGGCCGAGCCCGCGGCCTCCACCTCCGAGCCGAAGGTCAGGGCGAGCATGGCGGACAGCGTCCGGTGCAGGCGCCGGAGCCGCCCCCAGCGATCGGCCGTGAACCCGCTGTGCTCGGCCACCCCGCGCGCCACCTTCGGGTGGGCGATCTGGAGCAGGATGGCCCGGCCCCAGCCGGCCAGGAGCACCCGCTCCCGGTGTATCGTCCAGGCCATGCCGCTCGCGACGATAGGCTCGCCAGCGATCATCCGATCCATGCGAGCATTATGCGCGTGGCCCGGAAACTTCGGGAGCCCACCGCCCGTTGTGTGGGCGTCACCTCTCACCCTGGAAAGGAGAACGCCATGCGTCGAATGACCCCGCTCCTGGTCGCGGCCCTGCTGCTGGCCGGCCTGGTCGCCGCCGGTCTCGGCTCGGCCGGACCCGCCACGGCCCTGGAAGTCGGCCAGAAAGCGCCCGATTTCACCCTGCCCGGCCCCGGCGGCAAGCCCGTGAAGCTGTCCGACCTGACCGCCAAGGGCCCCGTCGTCGTCTTCACCTTCATCCAGGCATTCACCAGTACCTGAACCAAGGAGCTCCTCGGTTTCGAGGAGACCCTACCCCAGTTCACGGCCGCCGGCGCCCAGGTCATCGGAGTGAGCGCCGACCACGCAGCCACGCTGGACGCCTTCACCAAGCAGAACAAGATCAGCTACCCCCTCCTGTCCGACTTCCGCCGCGCGATGCTGCCCGGGTACGACGCGCTGGTCACCGACGACAAGAGCCCGATCTTCCGCTACGCCAAGCGCGCCTACTACGTGATCGACAAGAACGGCGTGGTCCGGTACATGAAGATCCAGGACAACGCGCTCGACCTGCTGGATCCCGCGGAAGTGCTGAAGGCGCTCAAGGACTCGGGCGCGTGAGTAGACGCCCGCTCGCCGCGTCCATCCTGATCGCGGCGGCGCTCTGGGCCGGGGCCGCGGCGGCGCAACCCGCCGCCGCGCCGCCGGCCTGGGAGAAGATGGGCGTGCAGGCCTACGAGTCGCCCAGGCCGGCGCCCGCCTTCGCCCTGCCCGCGCTCGACGGCCGCACGGTGCGGCTCGAAGACCAGAAGGGCAAGGCGCTGCTGCTCTTCTTCTGGGCCACCTGGTGAACGACCTGCCGGGAGGAGTTACCTTCCGTCAATCGGCTGTACGAGGAATTCAAGGGGCAGGGGCTCGAGGTCTTGTTGATCAGCTTTCGCGAGAGTAGCGACGTCGTGAAGCGGACCGTCGCCGAGCGCGGCTACACCGCGCCGGTGCTCCTCGACGCCTCGGGCGACCTCACGGGGCGGGTGTACGGCGTCTTCGGGCCGCCCACCGCCTACCTGGTGGACCGCGAGGGGCGCCTGGTCGGCCGGATCGTCGGCGGCCGCGACTGGAAGAGCGCCGCCGCGCGCGACGTCATCCGCGGCCTTGTTCTCGGAGGGGGCCTTGACGGCCCCCTCCGACCTCGGACGGGTGCGCCGGCGCGGCGCTCGAACGAGGCTTACACTGGCGCGCGAAAACCGCGCGATGAGGATTCGGACCTAGCCGCGCCCCGCCGCCAGCGGGGGCGGGCCGGCCTGATCCCGGGCGTGGCCCGCCATCGCGACGAGCGCACCCACGAGATCGTCGAGAGCGGCGCGGGCGGCGGGATCGGCGAGCTTGCCGTCCTGGAAGTGGCCGGACTCGAGGTACACGCTGGTCGGCACCACCAGCGCCCCGAACCAGGCCAGCACCGCGCGGAGCTGCCAGTCCACGCCCAGGTAGTGATGGAGCGTCGCGCCCATCGCCACGATGCCCACCGGCTTGGCCCGCAGCGCCTCCACCGGCGTGAGATCGAGCAGGTTCTTGAGCGCGCCGGTGAACGAGGCGCGGTAGACCGGGCTCGCGAGCAGCACCGCGTCGGCCTCGGCGATCGCGCCGACGACGCGCGCGGTGTCGTCGGGGTAGCGGTCGAGCGGGCGCCCGTCCGCGAAGGAGACGCGATGCGCGCCCAGGCTCAGCACGGTGGCGGAGACGTCCCGCTGCCGGGCGGCCGCGCGGTCGGCCGCGAAGCGCACCGCCGCGTCGAGGCGCCCCGGCGGCGTCACCGCGCCCACCACGGCCAGGAGCCGCGTCACCGCGCGAGCGCCGCCGCGCGATCCCGCTCGCGGCGGGCGACCTCGGTCTTCACCAGGGGGATGAGCTCGCGGCCGTACTCGATCGCGTCGTTGAGCGGGTCGAAGCCGCGGATCAGCAGCGTGGTCACGCCGAGATCGTAGTAATCGAGCAGCGCCTCGGCCACCTGCTCGGGCGTGCCCACCAGCGCGGTGGTATTGCCCTGGCCGCCGACGGCCGCCGCGATCGGCGTCCAGAGCCGCTTGTCGTGCACGTCGGCCTGCTGGGCGAAGTCCACCAAGCGGCGGGCGCCCACCGCCTCGGGCTGGGGGACGGCGCGCTGGCCCTGCTTCGACTGCACCTGCTCCAGGATCGTGCGCGCCTTGGCCCAGGCCTGCGCCTCGGTGGGCGCGATGATCGGCCGCAGCGACACGCTGAACCGCGGCGCGCCCGGCTCCCGGCCGGCCTCCGCCGCCGCCGCGCGCACGGTCGCGATGCGGTCGCGGATCGCGGCGAGCGGCTCGCCCCACAGCATGTAGACGTCGCAGTGGCGGACGCCGATCCGGTGCGCGGCCTCCGAGGCGCCGCCGAAGTAGAGCGGCACGTGCGGCCGCTGCACCGGCTTGACGTCCGAGTAGGCCGCGGTGACCCGGTAGAACTCGCCGGCGTGGTCGAAGGGCCGCGCCTCCGTCCACACGCGCCGCATCAGCCCGAGATACTCGTCGGTGCGGCGGTAGCGCGTGTCGTGGTCCACGAAGTCGCCGTCGCGCGCCTGGTCGGCGTCGCTGCCGCCGGTGATGATGTGGAGCGCGAGCCGGCCGCCCGAGAGCTGATCGAGCGTGGCCGCCTTGCGCGCGGCCAGCGTGGGCGCGACGAAGCCGGGGCGGTGGGCGAGCAGATAGCCGAGCCGCTCGGTGTGGGCCGCGGCATAGGCCGAGACCAGGAAGCCGTCCGCGGAGGTGGACGTGTAGCCCACCAGCACCTTGTCGAAGCCCGCGCGCTCGTGGGCCTGGGAGAACTCCCGGACCCATGCCATGTCGATCTCGCCGCCGATCACGTGCACCGCGGCGCCGTCGGCCCCTTCGGGCCGCACTCCGATCATGCCGATGAACTCGATGGCCATCACGCCCTCCTGATCAGTCCCGGCCGGGGGCGCGTGGCGCCCGCGGCGATATGGTCGGCCAGATGGGCGGCGTCGTCCCCGACCCCGCACAGCACCGATGACTTGAGCTTGTGGAGCCACGGCAGCCCCAGGAAATAGAGCCCCGCGCAGCCGGTGACACCGCGCCGGTGGATCGGCTCGCCCCGCTCGTCGAAGACGGGCGCGTCGATCCACGAGAAATCGCGCCGGAAGCCGGTGGCCCAGACCACCGACATGATGCCTGAAGCGGCCAGATCGAGCTCGCGTATCGGCGCCGACCGATCGGCACGCGGCACCTCCGGGCGGAGCGACGCGATCGGGGACGGCGCCTCCGCCGGGGCCGCGAGGCCGGACCGCGCGATGTAGGCGTCCACCGCGCGCGTGAACACGCCGACGCTCTCGTCGCCCGCGGCCAGCAGCGTCTCGAGATCGTCGGCCAGCTGGAGCCGCGAGCCCGTGACGGCCTGGAGATGCCCGAGCAAGGTGACGCCGGCCGCCGCGTAGTCGCGCAGGTCGATCTCGTGGCCGCCGCCGACCCCGGTGACGAGCGGATTCGGCCGCTCGCGCGCGTCGGGGCGCTCGTCGAGCGTCTGGTCCAGCGCGCCGATCCGTTCCATCCACCAGAACATGTCGTGGCCGCGGTAGCGGCGCGGATAGCGCCGGTGGCGGCCCACCGAGAAGAACACGGTCCGGCCCGCCGCGAGCAGGTCCTCCACGATCTGGCAGCCGGAGGCGCCGGAGCCGACGACCAGCACCGCGCCGGGCGGGAGCTGCGCGGGATTGCGATAGCCGCTCGCGTGCACCTGGACGAGGCCCGGCGGCAGCGCGTGGCGGACGGCCGGCAGGATCGGCTCCTGGTACGGGCCGGTGGCGACGACGACATTGGCCGCGTCGATCGTCGCCCTCGGTGGTCTCGAGCCGGAAGCCGCCGTCCAGCGGGCGGACGCGGTCCACGCGCACGCCGGTCCTGACGGGCGCGTTGACGAGCTCGCGGTAGCGCTCGATGAAGGCGATCACTTCCTCGCGCGTCGCGAAGCCATCCGGCCGGTCGCCGCGATACTCCTGGCCGGGCAGGCGCAGGCTCCAGTTCGGGAACTGGAACATCAGCGAATCCCAGCGCTCGCTTCGCCAGCGCTCCGCCACCCGGCCCCGCTCGAGGATGAGGTGCGGGCGCCCGAGGCGGCCCAGGTGGTAGCTGAGCGCGAGCCCGGCGTGCCCGCCGCCCACGATCACCGTCTCGGACGAGGCCGTCATGACGCGACAAGGCTACGGAGGTGTGACGGCCTAGTCAATCTGACGGTCAGCGGCGCGCGGCCAGCGGATCCTCCGGATGCAGGAAGGGCGTCCACTTGAGCCCGACGCGTGAGAGATCGGCGGCGAGCACGTCCTCGCCGTCCGGCCGCACCCCGCGCTCGATCCACGCGACGAGATCGTCGAACGCCTGGCGCCGTGTCGACCCGTCGACGCCGCAATGACTCGGGGCCCGTACCACGCGCTGCACGAGGAGGTGGTCCGTTCCCGCCATCATGGTGCGGCGCTTGTACGACTGCTCGAGGCTCAGCGGCACCCAGGCATCGCCGGTCTCGTGCAGCGTGAGGAGCGGCACCGTGAGCCGGCCCGTCCGCTCCGCGTACACCGGGTTGGCGCTCGGCGAACGGGCGTCCTTCACCGGGTGGATCCGCCTGACGCGCGCATTGAGCTCGTCTTCGGTGAGACCGAGGTCGGGATCGATCCGGTACTTGACGTGGGCGGTGCTCGCCGCGCGCAGGCCCGGGTTCGGCTCGTTCTCGACGTCCTTGGGGCGGTGCATGATGTTGAGCAGGTACCGCGCCTGGAGCCCCTGGAGGCGCAGCGGCAGGTCGTTGCCGGCTCGATCGGCGCCCATCAGGAACTTGACGACGCTGTCGAACTGCCGACCGCGCGCGGTGTACGAGCCCGGCAGGCCGAGCACCCGCACGAGGCCCGCGAGGTGGGGTCCAAACGCGTAGCCGGTCGGGCGCATCGAGGATGGGCAAGCCGGAGATCAGCTCGGCCGCGGCCGTGTACGCCATCAGGTAGTCGGCGATCCCGATGCCGTCGACGAGCCCGCATTCCGAGAGACCGCCCTGGTAGAGACCCGGCCGCAGCTCCAGGGACGCGACGGTGATGTGGCCGCCCATGGACTGGCCGTAGATGATCGACCAGCGTGGCTGCCCGATCTCCTTCAGGAACAGCTCGCGGAGCGCGACGAGGTCCTCGATGAACAGGTGGGGCTGATACTCGCGCTCCCGGTAGCCGGACGCGATCCACGCGTGACCTTCGGCGATGATGTGGCTCGCGATCGGCGGCAAGCGGACGTCGCCGCGGCCCGGACCTCGCTGGATCCCGTGCGCGAAGACGACGAGCCCGCCGTTCCAGTTGGCGGGCACCTCGATCAGGTAGTCCGCGCCGCCGAGCACGCCGCTGCGGCTGACCGCGGGACGCTGGGCCTCGGCGGGTGGCGCGTCGGACCACGGTGCGCCCGAAACGACCAGCGTCAGCGCCAGCGCGAACAGAGCGACGAGCGGGCCCGGAGTCATGGCGGCTAGCATAGCGCAGACGTTCGCGCTCGGATGCAGGCCGGAGACAATCTGACTATACTGATGCGATGTTCCACCCCGTCGTCGAGTCGTGGTTCCGCGCGCGCTACACCGAGCCCACGCCGGTGCAGGCCGGCGCCTGGCCGCTGATCGCGGACGGCCAGGACGTGCTGCTCACCGCGCCCACCGGCTCCGGCAAGACGCTCGCGGCCTTCCTGGCCTGCCTCGACCGGCTCTTCCGCGAGGCGGTGGAGGGCCGGCTGGCGGACCGGACCGCGATCCTCTACGTCTCGCCGCTCAAGGCGCTCTCCAACGACGTGCGGCGCAACCTGGACGAGCCGCTCGCCGAGCTGGCCGCGGCGGCGGTGGCGGCGGGGCTGCCCGCGCCCGAGATCCGCACCGCGGTGCGCACCGGCGACACCCCCGCGCACGAGCGGCGGCTGATCGGGCGCCGCCCTCCGCACGTGATGGTGACCACGCCCGAATCGCTCTTCATCCTGCTCACCGCGGAGTCGAGCCGGCGCTGGCTCGGCGACGTGCGCACCGTGATCGTGGACGAGATCCACGCGGTGGCCGGGGACAAGCGCGGGCGCGCACCTGGCGCTCTCGCTCGAGCGGCTCGCCGAGCTGGTGGCCGCGCGGGGCGCGCGTCTCCAGCGCATCGGCCTCTCGGCCACCGTGCGGCCCGATCCAGACCGCGGCGCGCCTCCTGGTCGGCGCGGACCGGCCGCTGCCCGAGATCGTCAACGTGGGGCAGCGCCGCGACATGGATCTGGCCATCGAGGTGCTCGGCGACGAGCTCGGCGCGGTGTGCACCAACGAGCAGTGGGAGGAGATCTACGACCGCGTGGCCGAGCTGGCCCGCGCGCACCGCTCCACGCTGGTGTTCGTCAACACGCGGCGCCTGGTCGAGCGGGTGACCCGCCACCTGGCCGAGCGCCTCGGCGCCGAGCGCGTGGCCGCGCACCACAGCAGCCTGAGCCGGCAGCGGCGCTTCGACGCCGAGCAGCGGCTCAAGGCGGGGCAGCTCTCGCTGGTGGTGGCGACCGCGTCGCTCGAGCTCGGGATCGACGTGGGCACGGTGGATCTCACCTGCCTCATCGGCTCGCCCCGCTCGATCGCGACCGCGCTCCAGCGCGTGGGCCGCTCCGGCCACGCCCTGATCGCCACGCCCAAGGGCCGCCTCTTCCCGCTCACCCGCGACCAGCTCGTCGAGTGCGCGGCGCTGGTGCGCGCGGCCCGCCGCGGCGAGATCGACCGGCTCAGCCTGCGCAACGCGCCGCTCGACGTCCTGGCCCAGCAGATCGTGGCGATCTGCGCCTGCGAGGAGCAGGACGAGGACCGGCTCTTCGATCTTTGCCGCCGCGCGGCCCCGTACGCGACGCTCGCCCGCGAGGACTTCGACGAGGTCGTGGACATGCTGGCCGAGGGCATCGCGACGCGGCGGGGCCGCTACGCGGCGCGCCTGCATCGCGACGGCGTGGCGCGACGGCTCAAGGCCCGGCGCGGCGCGCGCCTGGCCGCGCTCACCTCGGGCGGCGCGATCCCGGACAACGCGAGCTACGAGGTCGTGCTGGAGCCCGACGAGACCACCATCGGCTCGCTCGACGAGGACTTCGCGATCGAGTCCATGGCCGGCGACGTGATCCTGCTCGGCAACAGCTCCTGGCGCATCCGCCGGATCGAGAGCGGCCGCGTGCGGGTCGAGGACGCGGGCGGCGCGCCCTCCACGATCCCGTTCTGGCTCGGCGAGGGCCCGGCGCGCACGCCCGAGCTCTCCGCCGAGCTCTCCGCGGTGCGGCAGGGCGTGGCCGATCGCCTCCACGATCCGGAGAGCGCGGTGGCCTGGCTCGAGCGCGAGACCGGCCTCGACCGCCGCGGCGCCCTGCTCGCCCGCGATTACATCTGGGCGGCGAAAGCCGCACTGGGCGCGGTGCCCACCCGCGAGACGGTGGTGGTGGAGCGCTTCTTCGACGAGGCCGGCGGCATGCAGCTCGTGGTCCACGCCCCCTTCGGCGGCCGCATCAACCGCGCGTGGGGCATGGCGCTCCGCAAGCGGCTCTGCCACAGCTTCAACTTCGAGCTGCAGGCCGCGGCCACCGACGACGGCGTCCTGCTCTCCCTCGGCCCGCAGCACAGCTTCCCGCTCGAGGCGGTGTTCGAGATGCTGCACCCGAGCGGGATCGAGGAGCTGCTGATCCAGGCCGCGCTGCAGGCCCCGATGTTCAACACGCGCTGGCGCTGGAACGCCAACCGGGCGCTCGCGCTGCTGCGCTGGCAGAACGGGCGAAAGGTGCCCCCGTATCTGCAGCGCATGCGGGCGGAGGATCTCCTCGTCGCGGTCTTTCCCGCCCAGCTCGCCTGCCAGGACAACGCGGAGCCGGGGCCCATCGAGGTGCCCGATCACCCGCTCGTGCGGGAGACGCTGCGCGACTGCCTCACCGAGGCGATGGACATCGACGGCCTGCGCGCCACGCTCACCGCGCTGCACGCGGGTGAGATCACGCGCGTGACCCGCGAGACGCCGGAGCCGTCGGTCTTCGCCCACGAGATCCTGAACGCCAATCCCTACGCCTTCCTCGACGACGCCCCGCTCGAGGAGCGCCGCGCCCGGGCGGTCACGCTCCGCCGCGGCCTCCCCGCCTCCGTGGCCGACGACATCGGGCGGCTCGACCCCGCCGCGATCACCACGGTGGTGGACGAAGCCTGGCCCGATCTCCGCAACGCCGACGAGCTGCACGATCTGCTGCTCGACCTGGGCGCGCTGCCCGAGCGCGACGGCCACGCGTGGGCCGGCTATCTCGACGAGCTCATCGCGGCCGGTCGCGCGGCGCGGCTCCGTTATCGGGACCATATCTTCTGGGTCCCGGCCGAGCGCCGCTCGCTCGCCGCCACCGTCTGGCCGGACACTCGCTTCGAGCCCGACCTGATCGAGCCGCCCGCGCGACGGGCCGCCGCGTGGTCCGATCGGGACGGCGCGCTGGTCGAGATCGTGCGCGCGCGGCTCGGCCTGGTCGGCCCCACCACCGCGGCGGCGCTCGCGGCGGCGCTCGACGTCACGCCCGGCGAGGTGGACGCGGCGCTGGCCGCGGTGGAGGCCGAGGGCGGCGTGCTCCGCGGGCGGTTCACGCCCGAGGCCATCGCGGCCGAGCAGGTCGAGTGGTGCGAGCGCCGACTGCTCGCCCGCATCCATCGGCGGACGCTCGACGGCCTGCGCCGCCTCATCGAGCCCGTGTCGCCCGCGGTGCTCCTGCGCTTCCTCCTGTCCTGGCAGCACGCGCGCCCCGCGACCCAGCAGCACGGCCGCGACGGGCTCCTGCGCGTGATCGAGCGCCTGCAGGGCTTCGAGGCCGCCGCGGGGGTGTGGGAGCGGGACCTCCTGCCCTCCCGCGTGGCCGGCTACCAGCCGGGCTGGCTCGACGAGCTCTGCCTCTCCGGCGAGGTGGCGTGGGGGCGGCTCGGGCTACACGAGAGCGCACGGCACGCCGGCCGGCGCCTGTCCGCGACGGTCCCGGTGGCGCTGCTGTTGCGCCGCGATCTGGCCTGGCTTCTCGCACCGCGGCCCGCGCCGCGGGACGCCGCGATGGACCGGACGCCCGCCGCCGCGTCGCCGATCCAGCCGTCGGGCCCGGCGCGTGACGTGCTGGCGCATCTGGAGCGGGCGGGCGCGTCCTTCGTGGACGACATCGCGTCCGGCGTTCGGCGGCTGCGCATCGAGGTGGAGGAAGCGCTCTGCGAGCTGGTGACCGCCGGCCTCGTCACCGGTGACGGCTTCGCGGGCCTGCGCAGCCTGCTCCACGGCGAGAAGCGGCGCCGCGCGCGACCCGGCCGGCCCGTCGCGCCGCGACCCTCGCCCGGCACCGGACGCTGGGCCCGGCTGCTGCCACCCGCCACCCCGGCGGCCGACGATCTCGTCGAGGCCAAGGCCCGCCAGTACGTGAAGCGCTACGGCGTGGTCTTCCGCGATCTCCTGCAGCGCGAGCCGGACGTCCCCGCCTGGCGGGACCTGCTCCGCGTCTACCGCCGCCTCGAGATGCGCGGCGACCTCCGCGGGGGCCGCATCGTGGGCGGCTTCGTGGGCGAACAATTCGCCGCCCCCGAGGCCCTAGAAGCCCTCCGCGCCATCCGCCGCGAAGAACCCTCCGGCCAAACCGTCCGCATCTCCGCCTGCGACCCCCTGAACCTGGTCGGCATCATCACCCCAGGCCCCAGGGTCCCCGCCGTCCCCGGCCACCACATCAACTACCGAGACGGCGTCCCGATACTGGAGGAGACCCGGCCCCCACGCAAAAGCGCAGCGGCGCGAAAGCGCCGCTAGCGGTCTACACGCACCCGGGAGTCGGGCGGCGAGAAGGGTCCAGCTGCGAGGCGGCGCCCGAAGGCCGGGCGCGAGGCGTACTCCTTTACGTTGAGCGGGCGGCCGAGGGCACCAACGAAGCAGACGGGCCCTTCTCGGCGTCCGCCGCAGACTAGCGGCGCAGCCCGCGGGTTTGTATTCCCTGGGTTACGTCCCGGTCGAGATCGGGGCGCCTGGCAGGCCCCGGCTGGACGTCGCGTAGCATGCGGTCGGTGCGCTGGCGGTCTAGCTCCTGCACCGCCTGCGTCGTGTCCTCCTCGATCTTCCTGGGCGGCACCGGGCGGAGGGCAGGCGCCCGCTGCTTGTACTCCAGGTCCAGCGTGCCCGACGGCTTCGTCTGGGCCGGCGCGATCCCGGCGCTCGCGAGCAGCAACAGCAGGGCCAGCGGCAGCGTCTTCATGGCTCCCTCCGTTGCAAGAGCCTAGGCGCCGCCGGGCCGCCGAGTCAAATTTGCCGGGCTGGTGCCTCGCTAGGCCCCGAAGACCACCCGGGTGCCCGTGGAGGACATGATCAGCTTGGCCGGGAGCTCCCGGTGCACCGCCATGATCGTATTGAGCCCCGAGCAGTGGGCCGGGAGGACGTAGTCGGGATTGATGGCCTTGAAGGCGGCCACCGTCTTGGCCACCACCTCGTCGGGGGCCGCGGCCAGGTGAAAGCCCCCCACCACCGCGGACCTTCTCGATGCCGGTGGCCTTCTGCACCTGCCGCACGGAGTTGATGACCCCGGCATGGCCGCAGGAAGTGATGACGACGAGCCCGCGGTCTCGCACCAGGAAGGCGGTCGCGTGCTCACCCTGGAAGTTGTCGGCCACCAGGTCGCCGGGCTTGCTCTCCACCTTGACCAGGCCGAAGTGGGTCGCCGAGCAGGCCGAGCCGGCGTCGCCAGCCCGGAGCCGGGCCGCCGCGGGGGGCTTCTCGAAGTCGGTCAGGCGCGCGATCTGCCCGGAGGTGAACGCCTGCCCGGAGACCACCGCGGGCTGGCTGGCAAGCTGGACCTTCAGGCCCTTGGCCTCGAGCGCGGGGCGGTCGAGCTGGCCCTGGTCGATCGTGGCGGCGGGGGTCACGAGGACGCGATGGCAGAAGGTGTCCTCGCCGCCCGCGTAGACCGTCACCCCCAGCTTCCACTTGCCCTGGCCGGCCGTGGCCAGATGCCCCACCAGCGGAAGTAGGTGCCGAACCACTCCGCGGGGATCGCCTCGAAGCCCTCGCGCGCGAAGCGGACGATCTCCGAGTACGCGGCCCACGGGTTCAGCTCCCGCTTGAGCCGTTCCACACGCTGCGCCTTGGTCTCTTTCCCTGTCTCGCTCACTCGCGTCCCCCGGAAAACACGAAAGCCGAGCGGCGGCCGCTTCTTCACGGCCCCCACTCGGCTTTGCGTCTCGGTGCTACGACGTTCGGCTGCTAGAAGGCCCTAGGCTCCGCTCGGAAGTATCACTTATCCTTGGTCAAAAACGTGTCGTTCCGGTTCTTGGCCCAGCAGGCCTCGTTCTTCTCGGTGCAGCCGGGGCGCTCCTTGCCGTAGGAGATCGTGGTGATCCGGGAGGCCTCGACCCCGTTGGACACGAGGTAGTTCATGGCCGCCTTGGCCCGCCGCTCGCCGAGGGCCAGGTTGTACTCGGCGGTCCCCCGCTCGTCGCAGTGCCCCTCGATCAGCACGAGCTGGTTGGGATTGGCCTTGAGATAGGCCGCGCTGGCCGCGAGGGTCTGGGCGTCATCGGGCCGGAGATCCGCCTTGTCGAAGGCGAAGAAGATCTGCTTGAGCGCCACGTTGCTCCGGTACTCCTTTGGCGGCGCCGGCGGGGCGGGCGCGGGTGCCGGCGCGGCGGTGGGTGGCGCCACCGGAGCCGGCGCGACGGGCGCGGGCGCCGGGGCCGGCGCGGCCGGCGTGGGCGGCGCCGCGGCGGCGGGCGGCACCGGCGGCGGGGCGGTCGCGGCATTCATCGCGGGACGCTTGGGGCAGCCCGCGAGGAGCAGGGTGAGCGAGATGATCGGCAGCAGCGTGGCGACGGTGCGGACGTGTCTATTCATGGTCACGTTCTCCTGATAGTCGGTTGGACTACTTCTTCATGCGCTGCTCGAGCCCGCGCAGCAGCTTCTCCGCCTGGTCGATGTTGCGGCGGGCGTTGGCGTTGCTCGGGTCCATCTCGAGCACCACGCGCCACTCCGCGATGGCTTCCTTGAGCTTCTCCTCGCGGTAGAAGCGCACGCCCTGCGTGTAGTGCTGCTCGATGATGCGGGTGCGGGCCTGGCGGAGCAGGCTGGGCACGTCCTCGTAGTCGGGCTGAAGCCGCGCGAGCTGGTTCAGGCTCTGGATGGATTCCGGGTACTGGCGCGCGTCCATCTGGCTCTTGGCCTGGCCGTAGAGCGCCTGCTTCTTGAGCGTCAACCCCTCGCGGTCGCCCGGCTTGCCGGACAGGAACTTGTCCACCGTCGCGATGGCGTCGGGATAGTCGCTGCGCTCGAGCGCCTCGCGAGCCTCCGCGAGCAGCGGATTGACCTCGGGCGTGAACTCCTCCTTGGTCGAGGGCGCCGCCGGCGCGGTGGGGCCGGGAGTCGGGCCCGGACGCGGCACGTCCGGCGTGGGAATGGCCGCCACCGCGGGCGCGGGGCGCCGAGCCTCCGGGTGCACGAACGGCACGCCGGGGATCTCGGGAATCTTGAGCGTGGTGCCCGGCGCCAGGCGCGGATTGGGCGGGAGCTGGTTGGTCTCCCAGATCACCTCGCCGCGCGAGCGGTCGCCGTAGTAGCGCTGGGCCAGCGCGGTCAGGGTGTCCCCCGCCCGCACGGTGTGGGTGAGGAACTCCACCTCGCGCGTGTCGCTCTGGAGCGCGTCGAAGGCGGCGCGGTTGGAGGGATCGAGCGCGAGCGCGGCCAGGAACTTGCGGCGCGCCTCGACGTGCACGCCGCGGGCGAGCGCCTTGCGCCCCTCGTCGAGCCGCTCGGCCACCGCCTGGTCGATGCGCGCCTGCAGGGCCCGCAGGGACTCGCGGGCCCGCGCGTCGCCGGGCGCGATCGCGAGCGCGATCTTCCATTCCTCGGCCGCGCGCCGGAGCTGGCCGTCGCGCTCGAGCGCCTCCGCCTGCTGCCGGTGGCGCGCCGCGAGCGGGTCCCGCGCGATCGGCGCGGACCCCGCGCCCGGCTCGCTCGTCGTCGAGGAGGTCAGCGACGCGCAGCCTCCCAGCGCCAGGCCGAGCGCCGCCGCGGCGAGCCATCCACGCCCCGCGGCGATCACCTCAGGTTCTCCTCCTGGAAGACGTTCAGGTTCTTGACGAAGTCGTCGAGCGTCATCTCGGAGTAGATCTGGCTCCGGTGCCCCGCGAGCGGCCGCACGAACGCGGCATTGCCCTGCCGGCGCACCGAGAAGGCGGCGATGTAGCCGTACTCCCTCACCTTGGGCAGCAGGCCTTCCTCCCAGCGCCCATACGGATAGGCCAGGATCTGGCTCCGGCGGCCGAGGTTGCGGTTGAAGAGATCCTGCGGCTGCTCGAGCTCCGCCTGCATCCGCCGCGCGTACTGGGCCTCCGTCTCGCCCTGCGCGCGACGCAGGTCCGCGTGGGTCTTGCTGTGGGCCTGGATGTCCATGCCCGCGGCGGACAGCTCGCGTAGCTCCGCCCAGGAGAGCGCGGCCCGGCCCGCGCCAACCCAGTCCGTGTAGATGAAGAGGGTGGCGGTGAAGCCCAGCTCCTTGAGGACCGGATAGGCGTGGTCCTTGAACGCATGGTAGCCGTCGTCGAAGGTGAGCACGACGGCGCGCTGCGGGAGCTGGCGGTTGAGGCGGGTGAACTCGACGAAGTCGGCGAGGCTCACCACGCGGTAGCCGTTGGTCTTCAGATACCGCATCTGCTCGCGGAAGCTCGCGGCGGCCAGCACCAGCCGGCCCTTCGCCTGCTCGCCCAGGTTGTGATAGGTGAGGATCGGCACGATCTGGTAGCCGCCCGGCGTCACCCCGGCCGGGTTCCACGGCCGGCGCGGGATCACGACCTCCTGGCCGGGCGCGAAGGCGCGGAGCCCGGTGTAGTCCTCGATCATCCAGCCCTTGTCGGCGCCGCCCAGGTAGCGCTCGGCGAGCGTCTCGGGCGTGTCGCCGGGCTGGGCGAAGGTGACGATGAAGTCTTCCGACTGATACGCGGCGGGACGCGGCGGCGCCTTCGCGGGCGCGGCGGCGGGCGCCGGGCCGGGCGCGGGCGCGCTCGCGGTGGCGCACGCGGTCAGCCACAGCGCGGCGGCGCTCACCAGGAGGCTCGATCCACGCACGCGTCGCATCATCATCCCCATATCCTACGCTGCCGGGACGAGAACCGGCTCACACTACGGGCGTCAGGCCGAGCACCTCGTAGACCTCGACCTCCTCTTCCTTGCCCTTGACCCGGATGCGCCCCAGCGGGCGCGCGTCCACCAGGTCGCGCACCCGCTCGTAGGTGCGGTGGCTGATGAGGATCTGCCCGGGCTTGGCGTTGGACTCGAGCCGGGCCGCGAGGTTCACGCTGTCGCCGATCACGGTGTACTCCATGCGGTCCTCGGTGCCCACCGTGCCCGCCACCGCCTCGCCCGCGCTGACCCCGATGCCGACCGAGATGGACTCCTTGCCGTCACGGAGCCGGCGCTCGTTGAGGCCGGTAATCCCTTCCTGCATGGCGAGCGCGGTCCGGATGGCGCGCGCGGAGTGGTCGGGATGGGCCATGGGCGCCCCGAAGACCGCCATCACCGCGTCGCCCAGGAACTTGTCGAGGGTGCCGTCGTACTTGAAGGTGGTCTCGATCATCAGGGTGTAGAAGTCGTTGAGCAGCAGCACGACCTCTTCCGGGGCGAGCCGCTCCGACATCGGCGTGAACCCGCGGACGTCGCAGAAGAGCACGGTGACCTGGCGCCGCTCGCCGGAGAGCACCAGGTTCTCCGGATCCTTCAGGATCTCCTCCACCACCTCGCGCGCCACGTAGCGCGTGAACGCGCGCTTGATCATCTCCTTCTCGCGGAGGCTGCGCGCCATGCGGTTGAAGGAGTCGGTCAGCACGCCCAGCTCGTCGCGGGAGGCGACCGGCAGCGCGATGTTGAAGTTGCCGGCCGCGATCGCCCCGGTGGCCTGCACGAGGCGGAAGATCGGGCGCGAGAGCAGCGCGGCCAGGCCCACCGCGCCGCCGAGCCCGGCCAGGACCATGAGCAGCGTGATCAGCAGGGCCTGGTTGCGCGCGCTCGCGAGCGCGGCGTTGATCGCCTCCTCGCTGAAGCCCAGGTAGAGCGCGCCGACCGGCACGCCGCCGTAGACCAGCGGCACCGCGAAGTCGATGATGCGGCCCTGCGGCGTCTTGTAGGTCTGGACCAGCACCCGGTTCTTGAGCGGCTCGAGCTCCTTGGGCCGCACCACCGCGGTCTTCACCGCGCGGGCGTCGGAGTGGGCGAGCACGTTGCCGTCCTGGTCCGAGACGATCACGTAGGCCACGTCCGGATCCTTCATCGCGTCGGTCACCAGCACGCCGAGCGTCAGCTCGTCATTGGTGAGCAGCGGGGTCTTGGCCCCCGCCGCGAAGTTCTCCGCCATGGTGAGCCCGCGCTTGGTCATCTCCGCGGTCAGGCTCTGCTGCTGCTGGCGGAGGAGGAAGAGGCCGACCAGGGCGACGGCCAGGACCACGAGCGCGGTGATCAGGAGGCTCAGCTTGACCTTCAGGGGCACGCGGATGGCGATCTGATCCGGCGGAGCCGCCGTGGCCGCGATCATCTCAGGGGCGGCGGGGGCCACGGTCGCGGTGACGGGGGTCGTATCCACCCCCCGATTCTACAGCCCGTGCAGCGGGAATATCCTGTCCTGGATCTCCCCCACCTGGCGGCGCGCGTACTCCTCGGCCCAGCGGCGGGTGTCGGGGGGCAGGACCTCGACCGGGTCGTTCAGGGACAGGGTCCCCAGCCCGAGCCGCTGCATGTCCCGGTGGCTCTCGCGCGGCAGGTCCGGGGGCAGGTCCACGTCGTTCATGGCCGCCCACGCCGCCGTCCAGGCCCGGGCCACGTTGGTCAGGTCGTAGCCGCCGCCGCCCAGCGCGACCACCCGGGGCGCCAGGGGCAGCAGGCGCTTCACCGCGCGGGTGAAGCCCTGCACGGTGAGGCTCAGGTGGGTGAGCGGATCGGTCCGGTGCGAATCGATGCCGAGCTGGATGACCAGGGCGTCGGGCTTGAACGCGGTCACCAGCGGCGGGACCACCGCCTCGAAGGCCTCGTGGTAGACCGCGTCGTCGGTGAGCGGCTGGAGCGGCACGTTGACCGAGTACCCGAGGCCCGCGCCCTCGCCCATCTCCACCACGAAGCCGGTGCCCGGGAAGAGCCGGTCGCCGCGCTCGTGGGTGGAGATGGTGAGCACGTTGGGATCGTCGTAGAACGCGAACTGCACCCCGTCGCCGTGATGCGCGTCGATGTCCACGTAGGCGACCCGCAGGCCCCGCTGCCGGAGGCGCATGATGGCCAGGACCGCGTCGTTGACGTAGCAGAACCCGGACGCGCGCCCGGGCATGGCGTGATGGAGCCCGCCCGCGAAGTGGAAAGCCCGCGTGGCCTCCCCGTCGGCGACCAGCCGGGCCGCCAGCAGCGAGCCCCCGGCGCCGAGCTGCGCGGCCTCCCAGAGCCCCGGGAAGATCGGGTTGTCGCCGGGGCCGAGCCCGTAGCTGGCCGCGTGCGGCACCCAGTCGCCCGCGCTCACCGCGCGCAGGATCTCGATGTACTCGCGCGAGTGGAAGCGGGCGATCTCGTCGAGCTCGGCGCGCTCGGGGGCCCAGACCTTCGCGCGCGGCAGCGCGGTGAGGCCGTAGGCCTCCATCAGCCGCCAGGTGAGCCCGAGCCGCTCCATGCGAAGCGGATGCTCGGGCCCGTAGTCGAACTGGCGCCACTCGTCGGAGTAGATGATCGCGGTGGTGGTCATGATTTCTTGCGGGTCCAGGGACCGGACTTGCCGCCTGATTTTTCGCACGAGGCAGAGGTCGGTGAGGACGATCCCCTTGTCCACCGCCTTGACCATGTCGTACACGGTGAGGCCGGCCACCGCGGCCGCGGTCAGCGCTTCCATCTCCACGCCGGTCTTGTCCACCGTGCGCACCCGCGCGTGCACCGTGATCGTGGAGCGGCGCGCGTCGAGCGCGAACTCCACGTCCACGCCGGTGATGCGCAGCGGGTGGCAGAGGGGAATCAGGTCGGGCGTGCGCTTGGCCGCCATGATGCCGGCGGTGCGGGCGACCCCGAGCACGTCGCCCTTCGCGAGCTGGCCGGCGCGCACCGCGGCCAGGGTGGCCGCCTTCATCTTGATGGTGACGCGGGCGGTGGCCTCCCGGACGGTCTCCGACTTGGCGGAGACGTCCACCATCCGGGCTTCACCGGCAGGATTCAGGTGGGAGAGGCCACGAAAGCCCGGCATCTCCCGGGACGGGGACATCGGTCGGGTGGGAACCCGACTCAGGCGTGGGTCGCGGCGCGCGCGTGCCGGAGCAGGGTCTCCATCCGATCCTTCGCGATGAGCTTGAGCTTCTTCAGCTCGCTCACGCGCCACTGCTGATCGGGGGCCAGGAACCCGCGCGTGTTCAGCGCGTCCAGCTCCCGCTCGTAGCGGTGGTGCTCTTCGCGGAGGGTGCGGAAGTCGTGGTTCTCGGCGGTGAGTCGCTCGATGAAAGCTTCCGTGTCGGGCATGCGGACCTCCTTGCGAGGCGGTTGACCCTGCCCCAACCAGCGCCAGTACCCGCGTTATACTCCCCGCCTCTTCGGACTGTCAAGGCTTGGCGTGGCGCAGGAGATGGGGGGCGGTGGCCTTGAAATGCGCGGTCACCGGGCTGCCCGCGACGAAGCCCAGCTCCTCCACGGAGCGTTGCGTGACCAGGGCGACGAGGGGGAACCCACAGTCAATCACGACGCGGACATGGGGCCCACTCGGCACCAGGCGCTGCACCGTGCCACCCAGCCGGTTGAACTCACGCGTCCCCCCGGGCTTGGGGACACCGGGGAAGATGGTCACGTCCTCCGGCCTCACGCAGAGACGCACGCGCTCGCCCGGCTCGGCCCGCTGCGCGACCTCGACCATCTGGCCCCCGACGTCCACCAGGGCCAGGTCCCGCGTCCACTCGACGACCTGCCCGTCGAGGATGGTCTCGACGCCCACGAAGCGCGCCACGTCCTCGGAGGCGGGCGCCCGGAACACCTGGGCCGCGTCGTCGAGCTGCACGAGGCGACCGCCCATGAGGACGCCGACCCGGTCCCCCAGGGTCATGGCCTCGGCGCGATCGTGCGTCACCAGCACGGTGGTGGTGCGCTCCTGGCGCAGGATCCGGGCGAAGTCGTCGAGCAGCGCCTCGCGAGTGGGCTGGTCCAGCGCCGAGAACGGCTCGTCGAGCAGCAGCAGCTCGGGCTCGAGCACGAGCGCGCGGGCCAGCGCGGTCCGCTGCGCCTCGCCCCCCGAGAGCGTGCGCGCCTGGCGGGATGCCAGATGCCCGATGCCGAGCCGCGCGAGCCACGCGTCCACCCGCGGCGCGACGCGCCCGCCGTCCACCCCGCGGAAGCGGAGACCGAGGGTCACGTTCGTCCCGGACCGTGGTGTCGGCAAGGAGGGGCTCCTGGAAGACGCTGGCCATGCGCCGCCGCACCGCGAGGCCCTTGGCCGGGCTCACGCGCTCGCCCTGGAAGCGCACGCTGCCCGCCGTCGCCGGCTCGAGGAGGCCCATCACCCGGAGCAGGGTGGACTTGCCCGCGCCGTTGGGCCCGATGACCGCGAGGACCTGGCCCGCGTCCACCGCCAGCTCGGGGATCTCCAGAATGATTCGCCCCGCGCGGGAGACCTGCACGCCGTGCAGCGCCACGACCGGCAGCGGCGTCATGCGGAGGGCAGCACGTGAATCGCGCCGCGGTGCAGCGAGAACTGCCAGTGTCGGTCCCGATCGATCTCGAGGATCTCGTAGACGAGCCGCGGCACCTCGAGCTCCAGGTCGTAGTCGCCCTGCGCGGGGGCGCCCGGCTCGTCGAGCCGGATGAAGAGCGTCCACGAGGCGCCCAGGTCCACCTCGCGCACGACGGTGCCGACCATCAGGTTCATGTGGTGCGAGCCGTCCACGCCGGTGCGGTCCTTGCGGATCAGGCGCACGTACTCGGGCCGGATGAAGAACGCGAGCGGGCTATCCGGCGCGGGCAGGTACGAGTGGGTCGGCGAGTTCACCGCCTCGAGCGTCTGGCCTCGCCAGCGGAACTGGATGCGGTCGGGCGTGGCCTTCAGCGTGACGCCCTGCATCAGGTTCCGGATCCCCATGATGCGCGCCACGCTGCGCGACGAGGGCTGCGACAGCAGCTCCGCGCGCGGCGCGGCCTGGATGACGCGACCTTCCTCGTAGACCACGATGCGGTCGCCCAGCCGGTAGGCCTCGGTGAGGTCGTGCGTGACCAGCACCGCCGCGATGCCCCAGCCGGTGAGGATGCTGCGCAGCTCGTCGCGCAGGGCCTGGCGCAGCGGCAGGTCGAGCGCGGAGAGCGGCTCGTCCAGCAGGAGCAGCGCCGGATCGGTGGCGAGCGCGCGCCCGAGGGCGACGCGCTGGCGCTGGCCGCCCGAGAGCTCGCGCGGGTAGCGCTCCGCGAAGGCCTCGAGGCCCAGGCGCGCCAGCACCTCGTCCACCCGGCGACGGCGCTCGTCCCGGCGGCGGCCGCGGAGGCCGAAGCCCACGTTGCCGCGCACCGTGAGGTGCGGGAACAGCGCGTAGCCCTGGAAGACGTAGCCGACGCGCCGCCGCTGGGGCGGCACGTCGATGCCGGCCGCCGCGTCGAAGAGCACGTGGCCGTCCACCACGATGCGGCCGGCGTCGGGGCGCACGAGCCCGGCCAGGCACTGCAGCGTGAGGGTCTTGCCCGCGCCCGACGGCCCGAAGAGCGCGGCGACGCCGTCGCCCGCGCTCCACTCGACGTCGAGCGTGAAGCCGGGCAGCGACTTGCGGACGGCGACCTCGAGCCGGTCCGTCATGCCGCGCGCGCGCCCAGGCGATTGGCCACGATCAGCACGAGACAGGACAGCGCGGTGAGCACCGCGACCAGCCCGAGCGCCTCGCCGCTCTCGCCGGTCTGCACCGCGGTGTAGATGGAGAGCGGCACCGTCTGGGTCCGGCCCGGGATATTGCCCGCGAGCATCAGGGTGGCGCCGAACTCGCCGAGCGCGCGGGCGAACGCGAGCACGAGCCCGGCCAGGATGCCGTTGCGGGCGAGCGGCAGCGTGACCTCGAGCACGGTGCGCAGCTCGGAGCGGCCGAGGGTGTAGGCCGCGCGCTCGAGATCGCGATCCACCGACTCGATGGCCGCGCGCACCGTGCGCACCAGGAGCGGCAGCGCCATCACGGTGGCCGCGATCACCGCCGCGTACCAGGTGAAGGCCACCGTGAAGCCGGTCGCCTCGTAGAGCGGCGCGCCGAGCACGCCGCGACGGCCCAGCAGCACGATCAGGTAGTAGCCGACCACGGTGGGCGGCAGGACCAGCGGCAGCGTCACCAGCAGGTCCACGAGGCTCTTGCCCCAGAAGCGGCGCCGCGCCAGCGCGTAGGCGATGGGAATGCCCACCAGCGCGTTCAGCGCGGTGGCCGCCACCGCGACCTGGAGCGACAACCGGAGGGCGGAGAGATTGTCGGGGCTCATGATGGATCGACGCGATGCCCCGGTAGTATGCCATGCCCGGATGCGCCCGACGGCCGGAACGCAGACGCGCGTCACGCGCCCGTCGCGGCCCGGCTGCGAGCGGCGCGCCCTGCCGCAGGTTGAATCAGCGCACGCCGGTCGGCGGCGGCTGGAATCCGAATCGGCCCAGCACGGCCCGGCCTTGTGCGACCACCCAGCAGATCAAGGAAGGCCTGGCCGAGGGTCTGCTGCTTCGAGGCCGCCACCACCGCACCGGGGTACACGATCGGACGATAGCTGTCCTCGGGCGGCCGGAAGGCTTCCTTCACCGCCCTGGGCGCGACGTCGCCGCATCGGTGGTATAGACGAAGCCCGGCGTCGACCTCGCCGCGCGCCACGTAGTCCAGCGCCTGGCGCACGTTCTCCGAGAAGACGAGCTTGGGCTGCAGCCGCTCCCAGAGGCCCAGCGCCCGTAGGCTCTCCTCGGCGTACTGGCCCGGCCGGAACCGTCTTGGGGTTGCCGACGACGATGCGGCCCACCCGCGCTTCCAGCAAGTCAGCCGGCTTGGCGATGTCGATCCGCGAGTCGGCGGGCTTGATCACGGTGAGCACGTTACGGGCGAAGACCCGCCGACTCGCGGGGACGATCAAGCTCTGCCTTCTCCAGCTCATCCATCTGCCGCTGCGCGGCCGACAAGAAGACGTCGATCGGCGCGCCCGCTTCGATCTGCTTCTGCAGCTCGCCCGAGGCACCGAAGTTGTAGCGCAACGTGACGCCAGGGCGCGCGGCCATGAAGCCGCGCCCCAGCTCCTCCACCGCGTCCTTGAGACTGACCGCCACCGACACGGTGATCTCCTGTGCGCCAACCTCGGCCGAGCCCAGCCAGACCAGCGCCAAGGCAATCGCAACACACCGGATGAGACGCATGATCCTTGCCTCCGACGAGCTGCGTGCTCCGTGACACCGTGTTAACGTGTCGAGAAGCCGTGCGACGCCCCTCTGCGGCCGACGTCCCATGCTACCGAGCGCGCCGCGGCTCTTCAAAGTGCTCACGAGAGCATAATCGCGGCCCAGGTCAAGACGAAGGTCTGGCTCGAGCTGGGCGGTGAATTCATGATGGGAGACGGCGGCCTTCACCTGCTGCGGGGCATCGTTCAGCACGGCTCACTCGCGCAGGCGGTCCGGGAGATCGGCTGGTCCTATCGGCACGCGTGGGGCTACCTGCGGCGGGCGGAGGTCGCGCTCAAGACCCCCATCGTTCGCAATCGGCCTGGACGCGGCGCCGCCCGGGGAATGGAATTGACCGAGACAGGTCTTCTGCTCCTCGAGCGCCTGCGCGCCTTGCGTGACCGCATCGACGATGCGCTCGGCCCGAGTGGACCCACTCTCGCGGAGGTAGCCGCGCGCGGGCGTGGGGCCGGCCGGAGGCCGCGCGCCCGCCCGCGGACGCCGAAGACCTCGGCGAGGATCTCGCTGAGCCCGAGCCCCGCCCTTCGTCGACCCACCTCGTGTCATCCCTCCGCCTCACGGGGCATGACCTCGGAGCCGAGCCGCCGACCAGACGAGCACCAACCCAAGCACCGCCTTCAGGAATGGTCCCGGAACGACCCCGATCAGCATGGCCCCGACCACCGCTCCGACCATCGAGCCCGCGCTCATCGGCAGGACGATTCGCGTGAGCTCTTCGGCGGTCGGTCGCAGACCAGAAGACGCCTGACGCCACAATCCCATCAGAACCGTGGGAACGCTGATCATCAAGCTGGCCGTCCCCGCCGCCTTGATGTCAACCCCGAACCCGAACACCAGGGTCGGGATGATGAGCTCGCCGCCGGCGACGCCGAGCAGACTGCTGACGACGCCGATCAATACGCCCGCCACCACGCCCACCGTTGCCTGGACGATCGGAGCAGTGACCAGGCCGCCCGATCCCCAAGGTACGAATGCCTCGGTGAGTAACAACACGCCGATCAGCGCCAGCAGCCCACGAACCCCCCGCCAGAGGACGTGACTCGACGCGCCGATCAACCATGACGCGCCGACGTAGGCTCCGGCCACGCCTCCACCTATCACGGCCACGATGACGTGAAGAGGCACCGAAGGTGCCGCCGAGCCCGCGGCGAGCCGCCCGGCGAGCGCCGCCAGAACCGTGATCAAGCTCATCCCAAGGTTCAGCCCGATGGCCCGCCGGAGTGGATTCGCGAAGAACCCGACCAGGAGCGGGAGGCGGAACTCCGCGCCCCCAAGACCGATCAGGCCGCCCAGGACTCCAACCCCGGCGCCCGCAACCGCCACCGCCAGCGCCGATCGGTGCCGCATCGGCGCGATTCTGCCTGCAAGAGAAACCGCCGATCAAACGGTTTGGCGGTGCCTGCTCGACCGTGGCCGCCGTCAGCCGCGCGGCGGCGCTGCTGGATGAAGCTCAGCGCCCAGTTCACCAGGAAGGTGATCAGCAGCAGGATCACCGAGAGCGCGATGGCGACGTCGAAGTTGCCCTTGCCGGTCTCGAGCACGGTGGCGGTGGTGAGCACGCGCGTGGAGCCGCGGATATTGCCGCCCAGCATCATGGAGGCGCCCACCTCGGAGATCACGCCGCCGAAGCCCGCCATCACCGCGGCCAGCATCGGCAGGCGCGCTTCCTTGAGCAGCACCCAGAGCATCTGCGCGCGCGAGGCGCCGAGCCCCAGCATCTGCAGCCGGAAGGTCTCCGGCACCTGCTGCACCGCGGCCAGGGTGAGCCCGGTGACGATGGGGGCCGCGATCACGAACTGGCCGGTCACCATCGCCGACGGCGTGTAGAGCAGCTCGAGAAAGCCGAGCGCGCCGTTGCGCCAGAGGAGGATCGTCACGAACAGGCCCACCACCACCGGCGGGAGTCCCATGCCGGTGTTCACGAGGCTGACCACGAGCGCCCGGCCGGGGAAGCGCGCGAGCGCGAGCAGCGCGCCCAGCGGGATGCCGACCAGCAGCGAGAGCGCGGTCGCGCCCGCGGAGACCTGCAGCGACAGCCAGGTGATCTGCCAGACCTCCGCGTCACCCGCCAGCAGCAGGCGGAACGCTTCGAGAACGCCTTGCCCGAAGAGCCCCACCGTGGACGCCCGGGCGGCTAGAGGTCCTCGTCCTTCTTGCCGGCCACCGGGACGAAGAGCGGCTGGCCGTACTTGTCCACGCCGAAGCTCTTGATCACCGCCTGCGTCTCGGGCGCCAGCATGAAGTCCGCGAAGGCCTTGCCGCCCCTCGGATTGACGCGCGGGCCATTGGCCGGGTTCACTTCCATCACCGAGTAGATGTTCAGCAGCGGGCGATCCTTCTCGACGAGGATCGGCAGGTCCACCCGCTTCTGGAACGCGAGGAACGTGGCCCGATCGGTCAGCGCGTAGGCGCGCCGGTCGTTGGCGATGCCGAGGGTCTGTCCCATGCCCTGCCCGGACTCGATGTACCAGGCGCCCTTCGGCTCGACGCCGGCCTGCTTCCAGAGCGCCAGCTCGAGCAGCGTGCGTCCCCGACTTGTCGCCGCGCGAGACGAAGCGCGACTGGCTCTCCGCGATGCGCTTGAGCGCGTCCAGCGCCTTCGGCAGCCCCTTGATCTTCGCCGGATCGTCGGGCGGGCCGATGACGATGAAGTCGTTGTACATGACGAGGCGCCGGTTCGTCATCTTGCCCTCGTCCACGTACTTCTTCTCGAGGCCCGGCGCGTGCGCGAGCGTCACGTCGGCCTCGCCGCGGGCCGCCAGGGCCAGGGCCTGCCCGGTGCCGACCGAGATGGTCTTCACGGTGAGCCCGGTCTGCTTCTCGAACATGGGCACCAGCACGTCGAGCAGCCCCGAGTCCTGGGTGCTGGTGGTGGTGGACACGATGACGACGTTGGACTGGGCGACCGCCGGCCCCGTCGCGGACGGGAGCAGGCCGGCCAGCGCGAGCAGCAGCAGCGCGGCGAATCGAGCCATCATGAGGAGCCTCCAGAGCGCTTGCGCCAGTCGTCGGAGTTGGGGAAGAAGAGCGGCTCGCCGTAGCGATCCACCTCGAAGCCCTTGATGATGCGCTGCGCTTCCTCGGCCACGAGCCAGTCCTGGAAGGCCCGCGCGCCGTCCGCGTTCACCCTGGGCAGCTTCGCCGGATTCACCCGGATCACCGCGATGTAGTTCAGCAGGACCGGATCCCGCTCCACCAGCACCGCGAGCGTGATCTCCCTCCTGAGCGTGAGATACGTCGCCCGGTCCATCAGCACGTAGGCCTGGCGCGTGTTCGCGTCCCGGGTAGTCGCGACATTGCCCGCCGCGCCCCGCTCGGACGTCACGTACCACGCCCCCTGCGGCTTGACCCCGGCCGCCTCCCACAGCTCCACTTCCTTGACGTGGGTGCCGGAGCGGTCCCCCCGAGTGAGAAACGGGGCCTGGGCGCCGGCGATCTTGCGCAGAGCGTCGACCGCCTTCTTCTCACCCCGGATGCGGGCGGGATCGCCCGCGGGGCCCAGGATGACGAAGTCGTTGTACATGACGTCGCGGCGATTCACCCCGACCCGAACCCGTCCGCCACGAACTGGTCCTCGAGCGCGCGCGCGGCTGGGCGCCCGCGGGGCGCACGTGATCCACCACGGCGGCGAAGCCGGCGACCAGGATCGTCAGGAACAGAAGGCGCGATGTCATGGCAGGGATCCAATCGTGTGACTATGCGACGGGGAGCATACAGGCTCAACCGAGCATAGTCAACGACGGGAGGGGCGACTCGGTGTATCATGCGAGCGCGCGCCCAACCCCCAGGAGACACTGATGCGACGATTCGATCTCGTTCTGCCGAACACCCTCGAAGACTGCCTGAAGATCCTGGCGGAGCACGGAGGGCGGGCCAAGCTGATCGCGGGCGGCACCGATCTCCTGCCCCAGATGAAGAACGGCGCGCTGCATCCCGGCCTGGTGGTGGACCTTTCCGGGATCGCCCGGGTGCGCCAGGTGCAGAACGGCAGCGGCCTCCGCATCGGCGCCGCGGTCACCGCGCGCGAGCTCGAGCAGAGCCCGGCGCTGCGCGGGCCCTATCTCGCGATCGCGGAGAGCGCGGCCATGGTCGGCTCGCTGCAGGTGCGCAACCTGGCCACGGTGGGCGGCAACCTCTGCAACGCCGCGCCGTCGGCCGACATGGCGCCGCCGCTGGTGGCGCTCGAGGCCCTGGCGGTCATCGCGGGGCCGGGCGGCGAGCGGCGCGTGCCGATGGCCGACTTCTTCACCGGGGTCCGCAAGACGGTGGTCGCGCCCAACGAGATGCTGGTCGAGCTGATCGTGCCGCCGCCGGGCGCCCACAGCGGCGGCCAGTACCTGCGGCACACCCCGCGGCGCGAGCTCGACATCGCCGTCGTCGGGGTGGCGTCCCAGCTCACCATGGCCGACGGCCGCTGCACCAAGGCGCGCATCGCGCTGGCCTCGGTGGCGCCCACGCCGGTCCGCGCGACCGCGGCCGAGCGCTCGCTCGAGGGCCAGGCGGTGACGCCCGAGGCCATCGAGCGCGCGGCCACGCTGGCGATCGAGGCGGCCCGGCCCATCGACGACCAGCGCGGCTCCATCGAGTTCCGCAAGCACCTCGTCCGCGTCCTCACCCGTCGCACGCTCACGACCGCGCTCCTGCGCGCGAACGCCTGATCCGGAGGCAGATCACCGTGGCCAAACAGCTCCTGAGCTGCACCGTGAACGGCGAGGCCGTCGAGGTGCTCGTCCAGCCCTACGTCAACCTGCTCGATGCCCTGCGCGAGAACCTGGGGCTCACCGGCCCCAAGGAAGGCTGCGGCACCGGCGACTGCGGCGCCTGCACCGTCCACGTGGACGGCAAGGTGGTGGCGAGCTGCCTGATGCTGGCGATGCAGGTGCGCGGCCGCAAGGTCCGCACCATCGAGGGCCTCGCGGCCGCGGACACCACCCTGCACCCGCTGCAGGAAGCGTTCGTCCGGCACGGCGTGCCCCAGTGCGGCTTCTGCATCCCGGGCGTGCTGATGGCGGCGACCGCGCTGCTCGAGGAGAACCCGCGGCCCTCCGAGGAGGAGATCCGCTACGGCATCGCCGGCAACCTGTGCCGCTGCACCGGCTACACCGCGATGGTGGCCGCGATCAGCGAGGCGGCGGGCACCCTCGCCTCGCAGAGGAGCGCTCGATGAGCACGATGAAGACCACGCGCGACGTCAAGGGAGTCGGCATCTCGATTCCGCGGCCGGACGGCCCCGAGAAGGTCACCGGCCGCGTGCAGTACGTGGCCGACATCCAGGCCAAGGGCCTGCTGCACGCCAAGCTGCTGCGCAGCCCGCACGCCCACGCCAAGATCGTCTCGATCGACACCAGCGCGGCCAAGGCGCTGCCCGGCGTGCGCGCGGTCATCACCGCCAAGGACATCCCGCATCTCAAGAAGAAGGCGCCGACGCGCGCCCACGCCGTGCTCGCCATCGACCGCGTGGTGTTCATGGGCCAGCCGGTGGCCGCGGTGGCCGCGGACGAGCCGTCCATCGCCGAGGAAGCGCTCGACCTCATCAAGGTCGAGTACCAGGTGCTGGCCGCCTCGATCGATCCGCTCAAGGCCATGCTGCCCGGCGCGCCGCCGGTGGCCGACGCGGGCACCGAGGCCGACACCAGCGAGGCGCTCGCCCACTCCGCGGTGGCCATCGCCAAGAGCGACACGCCCGCGAAGGCGGTGAACATCTCGCAGCAGGCCCGGCTGCAGCGCGGCGACCCGGCCAAGGGCTTCGCGGAGTCGGATCACATCCTCGAGAAGACCTACCGCGTGCCGATGGTGCACCAGGGCTACCTCGAGCCGCACGCGGTCCTGGCCGAGTGGGACCGCAACGGGCTGCTCACGCTCTGGGCCAGCACCCAGGGCTCGTTCAACACGCGCTCCGAGGTGGCCGACGTGCTCGGCATCCCCGAGAACTCGATCCGGGTCATCCCGGTGGAGTGCGGCGGCGGCTTCGGCGGCAAGATCCGCGCGCTCTGCGAGCCGATCACCGCGGTGCTGGCGCAGGTCACCAAGCGCCCGGTGCGCTACGTCATGACGCGGCGGGAAGAGCTGCAGGCGGGCATGCCCGCCCCGCAGGTCATCATCAAGCTCAAGACCGGCGTCAAGCGCGACGGCACCCTCATGGCCCTCGACGCGGAGACCGTCATCGACTCCGGCGCGTACTCCGGCGCGGTGCTCGCGGTGAGCGCGGTCTTCCTCGGCAGCATGTACAAGTGGCCGTCGTTCGACATCCGCGGCTTCGAGGTGCTGACCCACAAGCCGAGCGTGGCCGCCTACCGCGCGCCGGTGGCGCCGCAGACCATCTTCGCGATCGAGTCGCAGATGGAGCAGATCGCCCGCGATCTCGATCTCGATTCGGTCGAGTTCCGGATGCGCCACCTGATCCAGGAAGGCGATCCGATGGTGAACGGCCAGCCCTGGCAGAACAACGGGGCCAAGCAGGTGCTCGCCCGCATCGCCGAGCACCCGCACTGGAAGAGCCGCAAGCAGTGGATCACCGGGAGCAAGAACGGCAAGCGCCGCGGCGTGGGCCTGGCCCTCGGCGGCTGGCTCGGCGGGCTCCAGCCCACCGGCGCGACGGTCCGACTGAATCCCGATGGCACGCTCGCGGTGCTCACCGGCCAGGTGGACATCGCGGGCACCAACATCTCGCTGGCCCAGATCGCGGCGTCCGCCTACGGCGTGGACACCGACCTGGTGCGCATCACCACCGGCGACACCGACGTGGCGCCCGATGACCGGGCTGAGCGCGGGCAGCAAGACCATCTACACGGTCGGCGCCGCGGTGCTGCAGGCGGCGGAAGACGCGCGGCGGCAGACGTTCGAGATCGCGGCGGCGGAGCTCGAGGCCTCGGTGCACGACCTCGAGCTGGTGGACGGCAAGGTCACGGTGCGCGGCGCGCCGAGCAAGGGCATCACGCTGGCCTCCATCGGCAAGAAGGGCAACCTCTACATGTCGAAGACGCCGCCGGTGCTCGGCAAGGCCAACCCGGCGTTCACCCAGCAGGCCCCCGGCTTCGCGGCCCAGCTCGCGCGGCTCGAGCTCGATCCGGACACCGGCGAGGTGACGCTGCTGGACTTCGTGGTCGTGCAGGACGTGGGCAAGGCGATCAACCCGATGGGCGTCGCGGGCCAGATGCAGGGCGGGGCCGTGCAGTCCATCGGCATGGCGCTGACGGAAGGGCTGCTCTTCGACGACGTCGGGCGGCTCACGAATCCGAGCCTGCTCGACTACCGCAAGCTGACCGCGGCGGACCTGCCCAATCTCGAGACCATCATCGTCGAGGTGCCCGCGCCCGCCGGTCCCTTCGGCGCCCGCGGCGTCGGCGAGCCGCCCATCATCCCGGCGCCCGCCGCGATCGCCAACGCCATCCAGAACGCGACCGGGGTGCGCCTGACCGAGCTGCCGATGAGCCCGGAGCGCATCGCGCTGTCCCTGGTCAACGGCAAGCACTGACGGCTCCACCGCGGACGGGCATGCGCTCGCCGTCCGCGGCTCCCATCCGGCACGACCTGGTCCTCGTGGGCGGCGGCCACGCCCACATCCAGGTGCTCAAGCGCTGGGCCATGGCGCCCGTCCCCGGGGCGCGCCTCACCCTCGTGGTGGATCGGCCGGTCGCGGTCTACTCCGGCATGGTGCCCGGCTTCGTGGCCGGCCAGTACCCGCGGGAAGCCCTCGAGATCGACGTGCGGCCGCTGGCGCTGCGCGCGGGCGCCCGCTGCATCGTCGCCCCGGCCACCGGGCTCGACACCACCGCACGGCGCCTCGTCCTGGAAGCCCGGCCGCCGATCGCCTACGACACCGTGTCCTTCGACGTGGGCTCCACGGTGGCGGGGCTCGGGCTGCGCGGCGTCGCCGAGCACGCGATCCCCACGCGCCCCATCGGCGAGTTCGTCCGCCGGGTGGACGAGCTGCTGGCCGCGGCGCGGGGCCGAGACGCCGCGCGCCTCGTCGTGGTCGGCGCGGGCGCGGGCGGCGTCGAGGTGGCCTTCGCGCTCGCGGCGCGGCTCCGCGGTGAGCGCGCCGGGCGCGTCGAGGTGCTCCTGCTCGAGTCCGGCCCCCGCGTGCTGCCGGGCTACGCGGCGAGCGCGGCGGCCCGCGTCCAGGCCGCGGCCGCGGCGCGCGGGATCGCGATCCGCACGGGCACGCGCGTGACGCGCGTCGAGGCCGGCGCGGTGCACCTGGAAGGCGGCGAGCGGCTGCCCGCCGACGCGGTGGTCTGGGTGGCGGGCGCCGCCGCGCTGCCGCTCTTCGACGGCTCCGGGCTCGAGACCGACGAGGGCGGCTTCGTCCGGATCCGCCCGACGCTGCAGTGCGTGGGGCACGACGACGTCTTCGCGGTGGGCGACTGCGCGGCGTGGACCGACGGGCCCCGGCCTCGCCAAGGCCGGCGTGTACGCGGTCCGCCAGGGCCCGGTGCTCGCGCACAACCTGATCGCGCGCATCCGCGGCGAGCGCCTCCGCGCGTATCGCCCGCAGCGTCGACTTCCTCTCCCTGCTGAACCTGGGGGACGGCGGGGCGATCGGCACCAAGTGGGGCGCCTCGGTCGAAGGCCGCGCGGTATTCGCGCTCAAGGACTGGATCGATCGCCGCTTCGTGCGCCGCTTCCAGGTGCTGGATCAGGACGGCGCCGTCACGCCGGACTTCGCGGCGGCCCGATGCCCGGCGGGGACATGCTCTGCGGCGGCTGCGCGGCCAAGGTGGGCGAATCCTCGCTGACCCGCGCGCTCGAGCGCCTCGGCGTCCCGAGCCATCCCGCCGTCGTCCTGGGCCTGGCCCAGCCCGACGACGCCGCGGCGGTGGAGACCGAGCGCGGCGAGATCGTCGCGGCCACGGTGGACTCCTTCCGCGCCTTCGCCGACGATCCCTACCTGGTCGGGCGCGTCGCCGCGGTCAACGCGGTCAGCGATCTCTGGGCCAAGGGCGTGACGCCGCGCTTCGCCCTGGCCCAGGTGAGCGTGCCCGAGGCCGAGCCGGCGCGCGCGGAGGAGACGCTCTACCAGGTGATGGCGGGCGCCCGCGCCGCGCTCGAGGCCGACGGCGTCACGCTCGTGGGCGGCCACACCACCACGGGGCCCGAGCTGGTGGTGGGCTTCGCGGTCTGGGGCTTCGCGGCCTCGGCCGATGCGCTGATCCGCATCGGCGGCGCCGCGCCCGGCGACCAGCTCATCCTGACCAAGCCACTCGGCACCGGCGTCATCCTGCAGGCCGACATGCGCGCCCTCGCGCGCGGCGAGTGGGTGGAGGCGGCCGCCGCCTCGATGCTCCGCTCCAATGGCGCGGCCGCGCGCGCGATGCTCGCGCTGCGGCCCTCCGCCGCCACCGACGTCACCGGCTTCGGCCTGGCCGGGCACCTGGGCGAGATGCTGCGCGGCGAGCAAGGCCTCGGCGGTGCTCGACCTCGCCACGATCCCTGCCCTGCCCGGCGCGGTGGCGCTGCTCGGCCGCGGCATCCGGAGCACCGCGCACCCCGAGAACGCCCGCGCGCGGCGCGCGATGCTCGTGGAGCCGGACGCGGCGCGACGGGCAGCGCTCGACCTGCTCTTCGATCCCCAGACCTCGGGCGGCCTGCTGCTCGCGGTGCCCCGGGAGCGCGGCCCGGCGATGCTGAGCGCGGTGCGGGCGGCCGGCGACGGGGCCGCCGCGATCATCGGCGAGGTCACGCCGCCCCGATCCGACGGCGCGCTGATCCGGGTGGTGGCGACGCGTTGATCCAGGCGCACGGCTAGCGCTTCGCCGCCCGCCCGCGGCGCGCCGCCGGGGCGATCTCGACGACGAGGCCGGCGCCCCAGCCGTACTTGGCCTCCGACCGCTCCCGGATGGCCGCGACGAGCTCGCGCTCCGCCCGCGCATCCACCACGCGGGCGCGCCCGCGGAAGGACCGGCGGCCGACGCGCGCGCGCACCGCGGGCTCCGCGAGGAGATTCCGCACCCAGTGCGCCCTCAGTCCGTGCTCGGCGACCAGGTAGTAGCGGCCGCGCATGGCGCGTGAACCAGATCTCGATCTGCCGCGGAAGCCCGCTACGCCGGCCGATCGTGGTCAGGTAGAGATACTTCGCCTCGGGGCTCACGCGCCGAAGGCGCGGTCGAACTGCTTCCGGGCCGCCTCGTCGAGGCCGCTCCGGAACTTCTGGTAGCGCTCCAGGAAGCGCTTGCCGGCCTTGGTGAGCCGCATGCCGCTCTCGGGCCCGCCCCCCGGCACCCGCTCGACGAACTTGAAGCCGGCCGCCTCCTCGAGATCGCGCAGGTAGCCCCACGCGTTGCGGTAGGACATCTCGAGCTCCTGGGCCGCCTTCTTGAGCGAGCCGCGCTCGTCGATCAGCGCGAGGAGACGGGCGCGCCCGTCCCCGAACTTGAGATCCTCGCCGAACGTGACCCACACCCGGAGCTTGGGCTTCATCAGGGCGCATCTTACTGAAGGGCGCAGGCGTCGGCCAGTCGGGGCCGGGCCGAGCTCAGACGTCGGGGGCGGGAGACTCGCTGGCGAAACGTCCCGCGCGCGCCGTGTAGACACGGCGCAGGGCGTGACACATCATCGCGCGGCCCGGATTGTAGCCGTGCTCGCGCTTGTAGTCGGCCGAGGTCAGGCCGTGCGAGAGCAAGTGCGTGTTCGTGATCTGGCGGAAGGCCCGCCCGCACACCAGGCAGACGATCTCGTCCTCGCGTACCGCCCGCCGCGGGTCGCGCCGCAGCTCGGCGAGCTCGGCCCGGATCGGCTCGATCTCGACACTATGCTTCATGGAGCATACTTATAGCAGATTCCCCGCCCGAAGGCGCCCTGAAGCCGCTACCATCCGCCTGGGATGGCCCTCTCCAGCATCCAGCTCGCGCGCCTGGTCCAGGCCTACGTGGCCGAGCCCGGCGCCTCTCTGGAGGAGAAGGCCGCCCGCGTCGGGGTGCGCCGGAACGAGCTCCTGCGCGCGGCCCGCGGCACGATCTCCCGGACTATCAGGCTGCGCCTGCTTGCGTTCTTCGCCGGGGCCGGCGCGCGGCGGGTGAAGGATGCTCGCGGCCCGGCGAGTCGGCGCGCTCATCGCCAGCGGAAACGCGGATTTACATGAGCTCCGCGCCCCGCCGGGCGTCGCCCGGCGCACGACACGAGCCCGACAGCCACGGGTCGGCTGTGGTACCCTAACCGCCGCCCGCTGAAACGCGCGAGCGGGCCGCCGCGCACTCACCACCCTCGAGGAGGAGACACTCATGGCGATCAAAGTTGGTGACCGCGTGCCGGATGGCACGCTGACGGAGTTCATCGAGCAGGAGACCCCGGGCTGCACCGTGGGCCCGAACGCCTTCCAGGTGGGCGACCTGACCAAGGGCAAGAAGATCGTGGTCTTCGGCCTGCCGGGCGCCTTCACCCCCACCTGCTCGGCCAAGCACGTGCCGAGCTACGTGGCCAACATCGACAAGCTCAAGGGCAAGGGCGTCGACGAAGTGTGGTGCGTGTCGGTCAACGACGCCTTCGTCATGGGCGCGTGGGCCAAGGATCAGAAGAGCACCGGCAAGGTCCGGATGATGGCCGACGGCAGCGCCGCGCTCACGAAGGCGATGGGCCTCGAGATGGATCTCACCGCCCGCGGCATGGGGGTGCGCTCGCAGCGCTACTCGATGCTGCTGGACAACGGCGTGGTCAAGTCGCTGAACGTCGAGGCGCCCGGCAAGTTCGAGGTGAGCGACGCCGACTCGATGCTGAAGCAGCTCTAGGCCGCGACCCAGCGCATGGCGGACGTCCTGGACGTCCTGATCGTGGGCGGCGGGGCCGCCGGCTACACCGCCGGCATCTTCGCCGCCCGCGATCGCCGCCGCGCGCTGCTGCTCGAGAAGTTCTCCTCCGGGGGCCAGGTGCTCAACTGCGAGCACATCACCAACTTCCCCGGCTTCCCCCAGGGCGTGGCCGGCTACACCCTGGGCCCGCTGCTCCAGGAGCAGGCCACCGCGGCCGGGCTCCAGATCGCGATGAACGAGGTCACCGCGGTGCATCGCGACGGCGACCTGCTGCACGTCGAGACGGACGGTGGCGCCCACACGACGCGGACGCTGATCGTCGCGAGCGGCTCGCGCTTCACCACGCTCGGCGTCCCGGGCGAGGAGGAGTTCCTGGGGCGCGGCCTCTCGCACTGCGCCTCCTGCGACGGCTCCTTCTTCATGGAGAAGCCGGTGATCGTGGTGGGCGGCGGCGACGCGGCGGTGGACGAGGCGATCCATCTCACCCAGTACGCCTCCTCGGTCACCGTGCTGCACCGCCGCGACACCCTGCGCGCCTGCGCGAGCCTCCAGGAGCGGGGGCGCGGCGAGCGCAAGATCTCCTTCCGGTGGAACACCGCGCTCCGTGCGATCGAGGGCGCGGACGGCGTCGAGCGCGTGCAGGTCGAGGACCTGACGAGCGGCAAGACCGCCACCCTGCGCGGCCAGCGGCGTGTTCATCTACGCGGGGCTCACGCCCAACACCGAGTTCCTGGGCGGCCTCGTGCCGCTCGACGCGCGCGGGCAGATCGTGACCGACCTGCGCATGCGCACGCGGGTCCCGGGCATCCTCGCCGCGGGCGACGTGCGCGCCGAGTCCGCGCGCCAGCTCGTGACCTCGGCCGGCGACGGGGCCACCGCCGCCCTCGCCGCGGTCGAGTACCTGCGCGACCACCGCTGGGCCGCCTAGTGGGTCACGCGGCGGCCCGGATGGGCGCCGAATGGGACGCCGGCCACCTCGGATGCGGAGAGCTGATCCTCGAGCTGCGCTTCCGTCTTGACACCATGAAGCCGGGGCAGATCATGAGGCTGACGGCCCGCGATCCGGGCGCGCCGGCCGACATCCCGGCCTGGTGCCGGATGACCGGACACGCGCTGGTCGGGGGACAGCCCCCGGTCTACCTCATCCAGCGCAAGGAGAATTGAGCCATGGCCACCAAGTTCTGCGTGAACCTCACCTGTGCCAAGGACAACCCCGACAAGGCGACGGTGGCCTTCGTCATCGCCAATGCGGCCGCCGGATCCGGCAAGGAGACCCTGGTCTTTCTCAGCATCGAGGGAGTCCGCCTTGCTCAGAAGGGCTACGCGGATGACATCCGCGAAGAGGGCTTCGCCCCGCTCAAGGAGCTGATGGAGAACCTGGTCAAGGCGGGCGGCTCGATGCTGGTCTGCTCGCCCTGCTTCAAGAAGCGCAAGCTCGACGAGAACAACCTGGTGGCCGGCGCCACGATCGGGGGCGGCGCCAAGCTCGTCGAGTTTCTCTCCGACGGCACTCCCTGCGTGAGCTACTGAGGCGTCAGCACGCGGCCGGCCGGCACCGCGTGGTAGCGGGCGCCGTCCACCACCACCCGGCCGTTGACGATGACGTAGGGGATGCCGACCGGATGGCGGTGCGGATCCGGGAACGTCGCCTCGTCGCGCACCGTGGCCGGATCGAAGAGCGTCAGGTCGGCGGCGCGGCCGCCCTGCACCACCCCGCGGTCCTTCAGGCCGAGCTTGGTCGCGGGCATGCCGGTCATCTTGTGCACCGCGGTCTCCCAGGAGAAGAGCCGCTTCTCGCGGCAGTAGACGCCGAGCACGCGCGGGAACGTCCCGTAGCTGCGCGGGTGGGGCTTGCCGGGATGCGGACCCGGGCCGGCGTGCAGCGACAGCGAGTCCGAGCCCACCATGTTGTGGGCGTAGCTCGAGCGCGGTGCCCACGTTCTCCTCGCTCTGGGAGAAGACCACCATCGAGACGCCGGCGCGCTCCTCCATCACCAGATCCATCATGGCCTGGGCCGGCTCCTTGCCGGTGCGCCGGGCCAGCTCCGCGATGTGGATGCCGGCCAGCTCCGGCTTCGAGCACGTGGCGATCATGATCTCGTCCCAGCCCATGCCGCCCGAGCCGGTGCGCCAGCGCTCGCCGTCCACCAGGCAGTCGCCGATCGCGCGCTGCCGCGCCTTGGGATCGGTGAGCCGCTCGAGCAGCTTCGAGATGCCGCCGTCGTGCATCCACGACGGGAGCAGGTTGTCCATCTTGGTGCTGCCCGCCGGGTAGGGATAGACGTCGCCGGTCACGTCCACGCCGCGGGCGCGGGCGCCGTCGATCAGGCGCAGGACGCGGTCCATCTTGCCCCAGTTCTCGCGGCCCGAGGCCTTCACGTGGGCGATCTGCACCGGCACCCCGCCCCGCTCGCCGATCGTGATGGCTTCCTCGGCCGCCTGCTCGAGCGTGGCCGCCTCGCCCCGGATGTGCGAGAAGTAGAGCCCGCCGCGGCTCGCCATGCTGCGGGCGAGCCCCACCAGCTCGTCGGTGTTGCCGTAGACGCTGGGCGCGTACACGAGCCCGGTGGAGAAGCCGAAGGCGCCCGCGTCGAGCGCTTCCGCGAGCAGCCGCTCCATGCCCTGCTGCTCCTCCGGCGTCACCGCGCGCGCCGCGGCCCCGACCGCGGCCAGCCGCAGCGCCCCGTGGCCCACGAACTGCACGATGTTCACCGAGGGGCCGAGCGCCCGCAGGTGATCGAGGTACTCGCCGAAGGTGTTCCAGGTGATGGGGATCTTGCCGCCGATGCCACCCGCCCACTCCTGCACCAGATCCGCGCGGCCCGGGGCGACCGGGGCCGGCGAGAAGCTGCACATGCCGACCACCTCGGTGGTGACGCCCTGGCGCACCTTGGACTCGGCCGACGGGCACTTGTCGTAGACCAGGTCCGAGTGCGAGTGGATGTCGATGAAGCCGGGGGCGACCATCAGGCCCTTGGCGTCGATCACCCGATCCGCCTCGCCGGCCAGCCCCGGCCCCACCGCCGCGATGCGATCGCCCTCCACCGCGACGTCGGCGGCGCGCGCGGGCGCGCCGCTGCCGTCCACCACCGTGCCGTTCCGGATCAGGAGCGACCAGGGCATGGCGTTACTGGGGGGCTTCGGTGATCTTCACCGACTTCATCTTGTCGCCCACCTTGATCTTGTCCACGATCTCCATGCCCGAGGTCACCCGCCCGAAGACGGTGTACTGGCCGTCCAGGAAGTGGGCGGGGGCCAGCGTGATGTAGAACTGGCTGCCCGCCGAGTTCGGGGCCTGGGTGCGCGCCATCGCCAGCACGCCGCGGACGTGCTTCTGCTTGTTGAACTCGTCCTTGATGGTGTAGCCGGGGCCCCCGGTGCCGTTGCCCTTGGGATCGCCGCCCTGGACCACGAAGTTCGGCTCCACGCGGTGGAAGGTCACCCCGTCGTAGTAGCCCTTCTTGGCCAGCGTCACGAAGTTCTCCACCGTCTTGGGCGCATCCTCCGGAAAGAACTCGAGCGCGATCTCGCCGCCCTTCTCCATGGTGATGACGGCCGTCTGTTTCACCTTCTTGCCTCCTTTGGGGGCTTCCTTGGGTGCGGGTGGGGTCGGCTGCTGGGCGCCGACGGGCCCGATCGGGCCGGGGACGGGCAGCACGAGCGTGACGAACAGCGCGACGAGCGCGATGATGGCGACGCGAGCCTTCACGAATGAGCCTCCTTGGCAACGTGGGACGCCGGATTGGACTCGTCATTATGCCCCAGCCGCGCGCTGGTTCGCCACTCCATCCGTGGTACAGTGAAAGCCATGCCGCAGCGCCCCGACATCCGAAACGTCGCCATCATTGCGCACGTCGACCACGGGAAGACCACCCTCGTGGACGCCATGCTCTGGCAGTCCGGTATCTTCCGCGCCAACGAGCACGTGGTCGAGCGGGTCATGGACTCGATCGACCTGGAGCGGGAGAAGGGCATCACGATCATGGCCAAGAACACGGCCATCCACTACCAGGGCGTCAAGATCAACATCGTGGACACGCCCGGCCACGCCGACTTCGGCGGGGAGGTGGAGCGGACGCTGACCCTGGTGGACGGCGTGCTGCTGCTGGTGGACGCGGCGGAAGGCCCCCTGCCCCAGACCCGCTTCGTGCTGAAGAAGGCGCTCGAGGCCGGGCTCACCCCGGTGGTGGTCATCAACAAGATCGACCGCCAGGACGCCCGCGCCGCCGAGGTGCTGGACGAGGTCTACGACCTCTTCATCGACCTGGACGCGGCGGTGGAGCAGCTCGAGTTCCCGGTGCTCTACACCGACGCGCGCAAGGGCATCGCCAAGCGGTCGCTCGCCGACGAGTCCAAGACGCTGGCCCCGCTCTTCGAGACCCTGCTCGAGACGATCCCGGCGCCCCGGTTCGAGGAGGAGCACGGGCTCCAGCTCCGGGCCGCCTCGCTCGACTGGGACGACTACGTGGGGCGGCTCATCATCGGCCGCATCGTCAACGGCCGGGTGCGGCAGTACGACCGGGTCGCGGTCGTCCATCGCGACGGCTCGATCGAGAACGCCAAGATCACCGTGCTCTACGGCTACGAGGGCCTCAAGCGCGTGGAGGTGCCCGAGGCGTCCGCGGGCGACATCGTGGCGGTGGCGGGCATCGAGGCCATGGAGATCGGCGAGACCATCGCGGATCCCGAGAAGCCGATCGCCCTGCCGGTCATGCACATCGACGAGCCCACCGTGGCCATGCTCTTCTCCTCCAACGTCTCGCCGTTCGCGGGCAAGGAGGGCAAGTTCGTCACCTCCACCCAGCTCCGCGAGCGGCTCTGGCGGGAGAAGCGGAGCAACGTGGCGCTGCGGGTGGACGAGACCGACTCGCCCGACACCTTCAAGGTCTCGGGGCGCGGCGAGCTGCAGCTCGCGATCCTCATCGAGATGATGCGGCGCGAGGGCTACGAGATGGAGGTCTCCAAGCCCCAGATCATCACCCACGAGGAGAACGGCAAGACGCTCGAGCCGATGGAGCACCTGGTGGTGGACGTGCCCGACGAGTTCATCGGCGCGGTCACCCAGAAGCTCGGGCCCCGGAAGGGCCAGATGGTGAAGATGGTCAATCACGGCACCGGGCGGGTGCGGCTCGAGTACCGGATTCCCGCGCGCGGGCCTGATCGGCTACCGGTCCGAGTTCCTGACCGACACCCGCGGCACCGGGCTGCTCAACCACCTCTTCGACGGCTACGCCGACTGGCAGGGCGACATCCCCCACCGGGCCAGCGGCGCGATGGTGGCCGACCGCACCGGCAAGACCACCGCCTACGCGATCGACCACCTGCAGCCGCGCGGCATCCTCTTCCTGGGCCCCGGCGAGCCGGTCTACGAAGGCCAGGTGGTGGGCGAGAACGCGCGCGACAACGATCTCGACGTCAACATCACCAAGGAGAAGAAGCTCACCAACGTGCGCGCCTCCGTCTCGGACGAGGCGGTGCGCCTCACGCCCCCGCACCTGATGAACCTCGAGCAGTCGATCGAGTGGATCCGCGAGGACGAGCTCCTCGAGATCACCCCGAAGTCGCTCCGCCTCCGCAAGAAGTCCCTCTCCGGCCGCCGCCGCTTCTAGCCCGGGGTCAGGTCTTGAATTGCGACATTTTCGACCCAGGCGCGGAGGCCTGTCCAGGTTCTAGATCTTGGGTCAGGTCTTGCGATACGACATTCCGGCCGCGTGGGCCAGGATGCGGCTTACCGTGGCGTAGTGGCGGCCTAGAAATTCCGCGACCTCCCTCATCGAGTACCCGTGGTACCGAACCGCCACGACAACGCGGGCATTCCGCTCGGCCTTAGCGTGACACAGCACGCGATAGCGGGCGACGGTGGCTGCCAAAACCCGCCAGGGAGCTGGAGCCGGAGCGGCCGGGACATGGCGTCCACGCTACCGCTCCGGCGTCTGCGCCCTCAAGTGTGCCAATCAAGGCACACCCACCAGTCAGGAAATGTCGTAATTCAAGACCTGACCCCGGCTAGTCCTTCTTCATCGCCGCCATGCGGCGCTTCAGCTCGGCCGGGCTGACGTCCTCGGTGTGCGTGTAGATGTGCCAGGTGTGGCCGAAGGGATCCCGGAGCGTGCCCGAGCGATCGCCGTAGAACTGGTCCGTCACCGGCCGCACCTCGGTGCCGCCGGCGGCGAGGGCCTGCTTGAACTGCTTGTCCACGTCCGTCACGTAGATCAGAGGCTGACCGGGGAGCCGCCGTAGTGCGTGGGGCCCGCGCGTCCATCTCGGGGTGCTCGTCGGCCAGCATGATCACGGAGTCGCCGACCTTGATCTCGGCGTGCCCGATCCGTCGCCGGGCGACGGGATGCGCATGAGCTCCTTCGCGCCGAAGGCCTGCTTGTAGAACTCGATGGCGCGGGCGGCGCCGTCGATGATCACGTACGGCGTGATCGAATGGTATCCGTCGGGGATCGGCTTCACCTTGGCCGGCTTTCGCGACACCGGCCTCTTCGACGCCGTCGCCTTGGTCTTGGTCGCCATGGATTCCTCCTTGTCACAGGAATGGCTCGCGGATGATCGGGGTCACCCTACACCTCCCCGTGCGACCGTGCCAGCCTCGACCCCGCGCCCACCCGGTTACAAGGGGAGCAGCTCCACCGTGATCATCGAGGTCGCCGGGCCACGCGCCGTAGCCGAGCAGGTCGCGCACGTCACCCCGGGGGTTGGCGGAGCGCCCGGGTCGAGGACGGCGCGGAACAGACCGGGCGACGGCAGGAAGAGCGCGGTCTCCGACGGCTCGCCCCGCTCAGCAGAAGACACTCGCCCGCCGGCGGCGTCCGTGAGCACGGCCCGCGGTCCGCCTGCCAGGAAAAGTCCCGGCCGCGGACCCGCTCGCGAAGCAGCCGCAGGCCGCTGATCCGACCGAGCCGGGAGGCCAGCGCCGGGCCCTCGTAGCGCCACTCCGCCCGCTCGGGAGCCCGCGCGGCCGCCGCCGAGCGATCGGGCGTCAGCGCGTAGACGCGGCCGGTCCGCGTGACCTCGAAGAAGGAGCCGAAGCTCTCGGAGGGGTCGCGCTCGAGCGCCTCGAGCCGAAGGCGACACAGGTCGCCGCCGAAGGCGGGCACGACGAGAGACGAGACGCGGACCGCCGGGCCGCTGGGTCGGGACGACCACGAAGCTCGAGCGGTAGGCGCCCGGGATCGAGCGGCGAGATGAAGCCGGGACCGGGGGCGTAGAGGAAGTCGCGCCACCCGGTGGCCAGCGTGGCGGCGAGGCGACGCTCCGGGTCGGCAGTCGCAGGCGGAGGTCGATCGCGCGCCCGCGGGGAGAGGGGAGCTAGCGGCGCGGGCCGCGGCCGGAGGAGCGCCCGTCGCGCCGGCCGCCCCCGCCGCCACCGCCCGGACGTCCCGGGCCGCCGCCCCGCCCACCGCTGCCGCCGCGGGCCGCCATGCGCGCGCGCTTCTCCTCGGCGTAGCGACGGCGCTCCTCGCTGGTGGGCTTGATCTCGGGCAGGTAGAGCTCGTCCTCCGCCCAGTCCACGTGGATCTTCTGGCTGATGAACTTCTCGATGGGCTCGAGCGCGAGCGCGCCCGCCTCGTCCACCAGGCTGATCGCCTTGCCGGCCGCGCCCGCCCGCGCGGTGCGCCCGATGCGGTGCACGTAGTCCTCGGCGTCCTGCGGCATGTCCCAGTTGACGACGTGGCTCACGCCCTCGATGTGGAGACCCCGCGACGCCACGTCGGTGGCGACCAGGATCGGGAGCTGCCCGTCCTTGAAGTCGTTCAGGATCTTGAGCCGCTTCTTCTGGTCCACGTCGCCGGTCAGCGCGCGGGCCTGCCAGCCGTTCCGGCCCAGGCGATCCTCGAGCCGCCGCGCTTCCTCGCGCGTGTTCGAGAAGATCAGGATGCGGCTGCCGCCCTCGCGGCGCAGGAGCCCCAGGAGAAGATTGAACTTCTCCTCCCGGCCGACGTGGTAGAGCACCTGCTCCGCCTTCTCCACCGTCTTCTGCTGCGGGGTGATGCTGATCTGGACCGGATTGTTCATGAACTCCCAGGTCAGCTCCATCACCCGGAACGAAAGCGTGGCCGAGAACAGGAACGACTGCCGCTTCTCCGGCTTGGGCAGCCGCCGCAGGATGAAGCGGAGGTCGGCGATGAACCCCATGTCGAACATCCGGTCGGCCTCGTCGATGACGAGCACCTCGACGCGGGCCGGCGACCACACGTGCTGTTTCAGATAGTCGATGAGCCGGCCCGGCGTGCCGACCAGCACGTCGCAGCCCTCCCGGAGGTCCTCGCGCTGCTTGTTGTAGTCGATGCCCCCGTAGACCGAGAGGATACGCAGGCCGGTGTGCGCGCCGAGCAGCCGCGCGTCCGCCTCGATCTGCACCACCAGCTCGCGGGTGGGCGCGATGATGAGCACGCGGGGCGCGGTCGCGCCGCTGCGGGCGGGGGCGGGGTAGGTCAGGCAACGCGTGAAGGCCGCGATCAGGAAGGCGGCGGTCTTGCCGGTGCCGGTCTGGGACTGGCCGGCCACGTCCTTGCCCCGCAGGGCGAGCGGCAGGGCCGCCTCCTGGATGGCGGTGGTGGCGGCGAAGCCCGCGTCCTCGATGCCGCGGCGCACCGGCCCGGGCAGGTCCAGCGCCGAGAACGAGAGCGGGCTCACTTCGCGACCTCCTCGGCCTTCGGCGGCCTGGCCTTCCTCCGCGTGACCACGCGGGCGCAGATGATGCCGATCTCGTACAGGATGATGAGCGGGCCGGCCATCAGGGACTGGTTCACGATGTCGGGGGTCGGGGTCAGCACGGCCGCGATGATGAAGTTGATCAGGATCGCGTACTTCCGGTTCTTGGAGAGGAACTGGGGCGTCACGATGCCGAGCATGGACAGCAGCGTGATCACCACCGGCATCTCGAACACCACCCCGAAGGCCAGCGTGAACTTCAAGATGAAGTCGACGTAGCTCGAGACCGTGATCATGGCCTTGAGGCCCTGGTCCTGCCCGAAGCTCACCAGGAAGTCGATCGCGAAGGGCACGATCACGAAGAGCGCGAACGCCCCGCCCGCGATGAAGAGCAGCGACCCGACGATCACGAAGGGCGCCGCGTACTTGCGCTCGTGCTTGTGCAGGCCCGGGGCCACGAAGGCCCACACGTTCCAGAGGATGATCGGCATCGCGATGAAGAGGCCCATGATCATGGCCACCTTCATGTACGTCCAGAAGGCCTCGGTGGGCGTGGTGAAGACCAGCTCGGTCTTGAGATCGCGCGTGAGGAACTTCATCACCGCGGTGGTGAAGTACAGCGAGATGCCGAGTCCGATGGCCGAGGGGATGAGGCTCCAGACGATGCGGGTGCGCAGCTCCGTCAGGTGGTCGAAGAACGACATCTTGCCGTGCTCATCGATCCCCGCGGCCTCGGGGCTGGCGTTCGCCTCGGGCTCGCTCATCACCAGTCCGGGATGAAGTGGCGGAGCTGGCCCACGCCGCGGCCCGCCTGGAAGCCCTCGCGGATCGCCCGCGTGACGTACGCCTTGGCCGACCGGATCGCGTCGCCCAGCGCCTGGCCGCGCGCGAGCCCGGCCGCGATGGCGGCCGAGAAGGTGCAGCCGGTGCCGTGGGTGTTCTGCGAATCGATCCGAGGCGTGGAGAATCGCGTGAACTCGCGTCCGTTCCAGAGCAGGTCGGTCGCGTCGCCCTTCAGATGGCCCCCCTTCACCAGCACGTACCGCGGGCCCATCAGATGGATGCGCCGGGCCGCCTCTTCCATGTCCTCGGGCTCGGCGACCCGCATCCCGGCGAGCACTTCCGCCTCCGGCAGGTTGGGGGTGACGAGCAAGGCCAGCGGGAGGATGCGGTCGGCGAGGGCCGCGCGGGCCTCGGGCTGCAGGAGCTGGTCACCCGACTTGGCGACCATGACCGGGTCCACCACCAGCTTCTCGATGCGGTGGCCGGTGAGCTCGGCCGCCACCGCTTCGATGATGGGCGCGGTCGAGAGCATGCCGCACTTGGCCGCGTCGGCGCCGAAGTCCTCCAGGACGGAGCGAAGCTGCCGCGCCACGAACGCGGGCGGCAGGTTCTCCACACCCTGGACCCCGAGCGAGTTCTGCGCCGTCACCGCGGTGATCACCGACATGCCGAACACCCGGAACGCGGAGAACGTCTTGAGATCCGCCTGGATTCCCGCGCCGCCGCCGGAATCGGAGCCGGCGATGGTGAGGGCCTTGGGGATCAACATGGCGCCCTAGTATACGGGATACCTCCGGGGGCGGCGGGAAGAACCTGCCCGCCCGGCGCGATGGCTACCAGCGCGCGGAGAGGCCGAAGAGGGCGGAGTGGGTGTCGAGATCCGCCCGCAGCGTGGTCTTGCGGTTGGAGGCGTCGCGCAGCTCCACCTCGGGGGAGACGTGGGTGAAGCGGTATTCTCCGAACAGGGCGAGGTTCCTGACGATCTGGACCGCGACACCCCCGGCCAGCTTGTAGCCGAACGAGAAGTCGGTGTCGGAATCGTGGTTCCGGAAGCTCCGCGTGTGCCGCGGGGTGATCGTGGTCATGAAGAGCGGCGGGCCCGCGGCCACGTAGGGCTGCACCCGGCCCTGGGGGGCGTCCTCGCTCTTGAGCAGGGGCAGCCGCAGCATCAGGTCCACCGACACCGCGGTGGTCTCCACGTCGAACGAGCCGGTCCCGCCGCGCCCGCTGCCGCAACCGCCCGGGTAGAAGCACCCGCGGAGCTGGACCGACTGCGGGCCGAGATACGGGTAGTACCGGAAGAAGTCGAGACCCAGGCCCAGGAAGGGCACGGTGTCGAAGAAGCGGCCGGCGCGGCCGCCCCAGGCCAGCGATCGATCGAACTCCACGTCCTCGTAGGTGCCGGGACCGATGCCCTGGTCGTTCAGCTTGAGATCGCTCTTCTGGGTGAAGCTCGACCCCGCGTAGAGGTCGGCGAACCACTCGGCGGCGGCGGGGCGGCCACCGAGCGCGACGCTCGCCAGGACCGCGGCCATCACCATCCACCGGAGCGCCGTTCGCGTAGCCACTGCCGTCACTCTACCACCGCGGCGCGGCCGCGCTACTCCAAAGGCGCGGCGGGCATCCGTGAGGGGACGGGAATGATCACCGTGAACTCGCCCCGCGCCGTCCCCGCCGCGAAGCGCTCGCGCAGCGCCGCCGCGGGACCGCGCACGATCTCCTCGAACGTCTTGGTCATCTCCCGCGCCACCACGATCTCGCGCTCGCCGAAGACCTGCGCGATCGCCTCCAGCGAGGCGAGGATGCGGTGCGGCGACTCGTAGCAGACCACGGTCAGCTCGAGATCGCGCAGGGCTTCCAGCCGATGCAGGCGCCGGCCCGGCTTCACGGGCAGGAACCCCTCGAAGAGGAAGCGGTCGGCGGGCACCCCGGCCGCGGACAGCGCCGCCGCCACCGCCGAGGGGCCCGGCACCGGCACCACCGGGATGCCGGCCTCCCGCGCCTGCTTGACGAGGAGAAAGCCGGGGTCCGAGATGCCGGGGGTGCCCGCGTCGGTGACCAGGGCCACCGACTGGCCGGCCTGGAGCGTCTCGAGCAGGCGCGCCGCCTTGCGGAGCTTGTTGTGCTCGAAGTAGCTCGTGACCGGCGCGTGGATGCCGAAGTGGGTGAGGAGGATGCGGGTGCGGCGCGTGTCCTCGCAGGCGATGAGCGCGACCTCCTTCAGGACGCGGAGCGCGCGCAGCGTGATGTCCTCCAGATTGCCCAGCGGGGTCGCCACCACGTAGAGGGTGCCGGCCATCGGATCAGGGCGTCGCGTGCAGCGGCACGGAGCGGCAGAATTCCAGGAGCGCGCTCGCCAGCGCGGCCAGCCGCTCGTAGGGCGCGCCCGCGAGCGCCTGCATCTCCCGCTCGTCCTCCCCGATGGCCAGCCGCACGACGATCGCCTGGCGCGGACCGGGGGCGTTCGGGTCGAAGCGCGGCGCGGGCCAGTCGGCGGCCAGCACCGGGTCGCGCAGCAGCCGGTCCAGCACCGCCAGGTACGCGTCCGTCTCCACCACCCCCGCGCGCTCCCAGTCCGGCGACTGCGGCCGCGGGCCCGCCAGCGCCTGCAGGGTGACGCGGCCCTCGCGGGCCACCAGCCGGGCCGTCTGCACCGCGGGCGTCGTCTCGTAGCCGGGGCGGCGCTCCATCAGGATCACGAGGCGTGAGCTCCGGCGGGCCGTGGCCAGCAGCGTGTCGAGGGCCGCGGCCGCCTGTGGCTCGAGCGCGGCGCGCGCGGCGCCGTCCCGGGCCATGTCCAGGGAGCGGCGCATCTGAAGGTAGTCATCGAGCGCGACGGGCTGGGCGGCAGCGGGACCGAGCGGGAACAGCAGAACGAAACAGAGGGCGGCTCGGAGCGACGTCATCGGAGAGCCCCTCACCCTGCCCTCTCCCCACCGGGGAGAGGGTGAAGAGAGCTAGGCGGACTGTTCCTTCTGCTCGGAGATGAGGATGGGGCGATCCTTGTTGACGATGACCTCGCGGGTGATGATGCACTCCTTCAGCGCGGGCAGCGAGGGCAGCTCGTACATCACGTCGAGCATGACCTCCTCCAGCACCGCGCGCAGGCCCCGCGCCCCGGTGCCGCGCTTCATCGCCTCGCGGGCGATCGCGGCCACCGCGTCGTCGGTGAACTTGAGACGCACCTTCTCGAGCTCGAAGTACTTCTGGTACTGCTTGATGATCGCGTTCTTCGGCTCGCGCAGGATGCGCACCAGCGCCGGCTCGTCCAGGTCGTGGAGCGTGGCGACCACCGGCAGGCGGCCCACGAACTCGGGGATCAGGCCGTACTTGAGCAGGTCCTCGGGCTGGATCAGGGCCAGCAGGTCGCCCACCCGGCGGTCCTCGCGGCTCTTGATCTCGGCCCCGAAGCCGATGCCGGTCCGTCCCACGCGCCCCTCCACCAGCTTGTCGACGCCCACGAAGGCGCCGCCGCAGATGAAGAGGACGTTGGTGGTGTCCACCTGGATGAACTCCTGGTGCGGATGCTTGCGCCCGCCCTGCGGCGGGACATTGGCCACCGTGCCCTCGAGGATCTTGAGCAGGGCCTGCTGCACGCCCTCGCCCGAGACGTCGCGGGTGATGGACGGGTTCTCCGACTTGCGCGCGATCTTGTCGATCTCGTCGATGTAGACGATGCCGCGCTGGGCGCGCTCGACGTCGTAGTCGGCGGCCTGCAGCAGCCGGAGAATGATGTTCTCCACGTCCTCGCCCACGTAGCCGGCCTCGGTGAGCGTGGTGGCGTCGGCGATGGTGAACGGCACGTGGAGCATCTTGGCGAGGGTCTGGGCGAGGAGGGTCTTGCCGGAGCCGGTGGGGCCGATCAGGAGGATGTTGGCCTTCTGCAGCTCCACGTCGCCGGTCTCGGTACCGGCCTCGATGCGCTTGTAGTGGTTGTGGACCGCGACCGCGAGGACCTTCTTGGCCCGCTCCTGCCCGACCACGTACTGGTCGAGCACGTTCTTGATCTCGGCGGGCTTGGGGAGGCTCCGCAGCTCCCGGCTCTTCTCCTCTTCCCACTCCTCCGCGATGATGTCGTTGCAGAGCTCGATGCACTCATCGCAGATGTAGACGGTCGGCCCCGCGATCAGCTTGCGCACGTCGTTCTGGCTCTTGCCGCAGAACGAGCACTTGAGTGCGCCGCCGCCTTCTCGCGTGCGGGCCATGGCCGGTCCTTACTTGGTGGTGACGACCACTTCGGCGACGGACCGCGTGGTCGGCTTGGAGGAGATGACCTCGTCCACGATCCGGTATTCCTTGGCCTGCTCGGCGGTCATGAAGAAGTCGCGATCCGTGTCCTTCTGGATCTTCTCCATGGACTGGCCGGTGTGGTGCACCAGGATGCGGTTCAGCTCCTCGCGCATCCGGAGGATCTCCCTGGCCTGGATGTCGATGTCGGTGGCCTGGCCCTGCACGCCGCCCAGCGGCTGGTGGATCATGATGCGCGCGTGGGGCAGCGCGAAGCGCTTGCCCTTCCCGCCCGCGGCCAGCAGCAGCGCGCCCATCGAGGCGGCCTGGCCCATGCAGATGGTCGAGATGGCCGGCTTCACGTACTGCATCGTGTCGTAGATGGCCATGCCCGCGGTCACCGACCCGCCGGGCGAATTGACGTAGAGGTAGATGTCCTTGTCCGGGTCCTCGGCTTCCAGGAACAGCATCTGGGCGATGACCAGGTTGGCGATCTCATCCTCGATATAGGTCGGGAGGAAGATGATCCGCTCCTTGAGGAGCCGGGAGAAGATGTCGAACGCCCGCTCGCCGCGCGGGGTCTGCTCCACCACCATCGGGACCAATCCCATCGGGCGCCTCCTTGCCATGCTCGTAGTGTACCTCAGGCGGTCTTTGCCTGATTCTTTTCGATGAGGAAATCAATGGTCCGGCGCTCGCCCAGGGAGTGCCGGATCCCCTCCAGGTCACCGCTCTGCTCGAGCATCCGCCGGACGGCGGGCGCCGGCCGCTGGCTGGCCTGGGCCACGCGCTCGATCTCGGCGTCCACGTCCGCGTCGGCCGCGGCGAGGCCCTCCTTCTCCGCGATGGCCTCGATGAGCAGGGCGCGCTTGACCGCCTTCTCGGCCCCCGGGACGCAGGTCCTCCAGGAGCTTCTTGTAGTCCCACGGCACCTTGTCCGGGTCCACCCCCTGCCGGCGCATGTGCTCCCGGGCGTGCTCGATCTGGTGCCCCACCTGGCGCAGGATGAGCGCCTCCGGCACCTCGAAGGTGTGGCCGGCCATGACCGCGTCGAGCACCGCGGTCTCCAGCGCGCGGCGGTTGTCCGCGTCGCGCCGCGCCGCGAGCCCGGTGCGGACCTCGGTCCGGAGGGCGTCCAGCGTCTCGAAGTTGCCGCCCACCGTCTTGGCCAGCTCGTCGTCGAGCGCGGGCAGCACCTTCTCCTTCACCTCGGTCACCGTCACGCTGGCCTCGGCCGACTTGCCCCGCAGCGCCTCGTTGCGGTGGTCGTCGCCGAAGCGCACCCGCGTCTGGCGCGAGCCGCCCGCGGTCAGCCCGATCACCGCCTCTTCCATCTCGGGCAGCACGCTGCCGCCGCCGATGACGAAGCCGTAGCCGGTCTCGGAGCGGGCCTCCTGCCCCTCGGGGGTGAGCGTGTAGTCCACGATCACGAGGTCGCCGGGATCGGCGGCCCGCTCGACCGCGCGGTACTCCGCGTGCTGCTCCTGCAGGGTGCCGAGCGCCTCGTCCACCTCGGTCTCCGCGAAGGGCTTGGGCGTGTGCTCGACCGCGAGGCCGGTCGTAGGCGCCCAGGGTGATGACCGGCTTGACCTCGACCACCGCGGCGAACTTCAACGCCGCGTTCTCCTCGAGCGTGACCTCCTGCAGATCGGGCTCCTCCACCGGCTCGATGCGCGTCTCGGCGAGGGCCTGGCGGTACACGTCGGGGATCAGGTGGCGGGCCACCTCCTGCCGCACGTCGTCCGCGAAGTGCAGCTTGATCATGCTGCGCGGGACCTTGCCCTTGCGGAATCCGGGAAGCTTCGCCTCGCGCTGCACGCGATCGAAGGCCTGTTCCCAGGCTTTCGAGACGACCTCGGGGGCTTCCTCGACCTGCAGGCGCCGCTTGCAGCCCCCCAGCTCTTCGATCTCCACCTTCATGGCCGTTCCACCTTCATGACGATTTTCGGGTTCTGGTGCGAGAGGGGGGAGTTGAACCCCCACGGGTTGCCCCTCTGGATCCTAAGTCCAGCGCGTCTGCCAGTTCCGCCACTCTCGCACGACGGGTCGCGGGTATCTCGGCGCGGGGAGGATCAGGCCAGGGAAGGATAACACAAGGCCCTAATAGAGGAAGGGGACCGGCAGCGGCGGCCGCCCGTAGGGCCGCCCGGCCCGGACGGTCAGTACCGGCACCAGCTTGCGGGTGCCGGCGCGCCGGTTATTCCGGGTGTCCACGAAGTCGACCGGCCCGTCCACCAGGTCGAAGATGGCCAGGTCGGCGGGGGCCCCCACCGCCAGGGTACCCAGGCCCGGCACCTTGCCGATGATGCGGCCGGGCTCGGAGGTGGCCCGGGCCACGACCTCCTCGAGCGGCATGCCCATCCCCAGGAACTTCGACATCACCCAGGGGAGCGTCGGATAGCCGGGGGTATTGATGGAGACGGCATGGATGTCGCTCGAGATGGTGTCGGGGCCGAACCCCTGCTGGAGCGCCGGCTCGCACACCGTGTAGTCGAAGCTGCCCCCGCCGTGCCCGACGTCGATGATGACGCCGCGCTGCTTGGCCGCCAGCGCCGCGGGGATCACGCGACCGTTCTGCACCGTGTTGTTGCCGGCCCCGCTGTAGGCGTGGGTGAGCACGTCGCCGGGGCGCAGCAGGTCGAGCAGGTCGGAGAGATTGCCGGGCGCCGAGCCGATGTGGCACATCACGCGGAATTGCTTGCCCGCCATCTCGGCCGCGCGGATCGCGCGCCGCAGCGGCTCGAGGCCGTTGCCGCCCACCACCGAGTCGGTGATGCGCACCTTGACGCCCAGCGTGAGGTCGGCGTTCTCGGCCACGACCTTGGCGCAGGCCTCCACGTTGGCGTAGTCGATGTTGAGCATCTCGCCCGGCGCGAGCCCGCCGGCCAGCCCGATGGAGGAGATGTGCACGAACCCGAACAGGCGCGTGCGCGACTGGGGAACGACTCCGTGGCGGAAGTTGCCGAAGGTGTACGCGCCCGCGTCGCCCGCCGACACCGCGGTGGTGGTCGCGGTGATCGGCACCAGCTCGTCGGCGGGCAGCCCGATGCCGAGATGCGGGCAGAGGTGCGTGTGCAGGTCGATGAGCCCCGGCGTCACCAGCTTGCCGGCCGCGTCGATGCGCTGGACGGCCCGGTCGGGCGGGATGCTCGCGGCCACCGCCGCGATCTGGCCGAAGCGGATGCCGATGTCGCGCTTCGCGCGCGTCTTCTGCACCGGATCCACCACGTCACCGTTGGCGATCACCAGCTCGTACTTGAGGCCGGGATCGGCGGGATCGAAGCCGAGCGGCGCGTGGGCTCCGGGCTGGGCGACCACGAGCGGCCGCGACTCACGTGCCGCCGTCGCGCAGGCGGCGGTAGCGGCGGATCAGCGCGTTGGTGGAGCCGTCGTGCCGGAGCGTGGGCTCCTCGCGGCTCTCGAGCTCCGGCGCGACCCGGCCGGCGAGCGCCTTGCCCAGCTCCACGCCCCACTGGTCGAACGAGTTGACGCGCCAGATGGAGCCCTGCACGAACACCTTGTGCTCGTAGAGCGCGACCAGTCGCCCGAGCGCGGCCGGGGTCAGCGCGTCGGCCAGGATCGTATTGCTCGGCCGGTTGCCCTCGAAGGTGCGGTGCGGCACCTGCGCGGCGGGCACGCCCTCGGCGGCGACCTCGGCCGCGGTCTTGCCGAAGGCGAGCGCCTCGGTCTGCGCGATCAGGTTCGCGGTGAGCAGATCCTGGTGCCGGCCGAGCGGGTTGAGCGTCCGCGCGAAGCCGATGAAGTCGGCCGGGATGAGCCGCGTGCCCTGGTGCATGAGCTGGTAGTAGGCGTGCTGGCCGTTGGTGCCCGGCGTCCCCCAGATGACCGGGCCGGTCTGGTAGTCCACGCGCCGGCCGTCCAGGTCCACCGACTTGCCGTTCGATTCCATGTCGAGCTGCTGGAGATAGAACGGCAGCCGCGCCAGGTAGTGGCTGTAGGGCAGCACCGCGTGGCTCTCCGCGCCGAAGAAGTTCACGTACCAGATGCCGAGGAGGCCGAGCAGCACCGGGAGGTTGCGCTCGAACGGCGCGGTGCGGAAGTGCTCGTCCATCTCGTGGAAGCCCGCGAGCATGGCCCGGAAGTGCTCGGGGCCGATCGCGATCATCAGCGAGAGCCCGATGGCCGAGTCGTAGGAGTAGCGGCCGCCCACCCAGTCCCAGAACTCGAACATGTTGGCGGTGTCGATCCCGAACTTCGCCACCTCCACCGCGTTGGTGGACACCGCCACGAAGTGCCGCGCGACCGCCTTCGGGTCACGGAGCGCGCGCAGGGCCCAGTCCCGCGCCGCGTGGGCGTTGGCGAGCGTCTCCTGGGTGGTGAAGGTCTTCGAGGAGATGACGAAGAGCGTCTCGGCCGGATTCAGGTCGCGGGTGGCCTCGACGAAGTCGGTGCCGTCCACGTTGGAGACGAAGCGCAGCGTGAGACCGCGGTCGCTGTAGTGGCGCAGGGCCTCGTAGGCCATGACCGGACCCAGGTCGGAGCCGCCGATCCCGATGTTGACCACGTTGCGGATGGCCTTGCCGGTGAAGCCGGTCCAGGCCCCGGTGCGCACGCGGGTGGAGAAGTCGGCCATGCGATCGAGCACCGCGTGCACGCCCGGCACCACGTCCTGGCCGTCCACCAGGATGCGCGTCCCCCGGGGCGCGCGCAGGGCCACGTGGAGCACCGCGCGCTGCTCGGTCACGTTGATCTTCTCGCCCGAGAACATGGCATCGATGCGCGCCCGCAGGCCGGCCGTCTCGGCCAGCGCGAGCAGGAGCCGCAGGGTCTCGTCGGTGACCCGGTTCTTCGAGTAGTCCAGATAGAGGGAGACCGCCTCGAGGACCAGCCGCTCGCCCCGCTTCGGGTCCTCCGCGAAGAGCGTCCTCAGATGGAGGTCCCGCATCTGCCCGTGGTGCTTCCGCAGCGCCGCCCACGCCTCGCTCTGGCTGATCACCGTGCCTCCTCTCGCCCTCGCGCGAACAGGACCGCCCGGCTGTGCCGCGCGATCATCAGGTCCTCCCGGGTGGGCACGACCCGCACCGCGCAGCCGCCGCCCGGGGCGCTCAGCGGATCGTCGTGGGCCGCGTTCCGCGCCGGATCGAGGCGGACGCCCAGATGCCCGAGCCCGTCGCAGATCTCCGCGCGCACCGGCGCCGCCCGCTCCCCGATGCCGCCCGTGAACACCAGCGTGTCGAGCCCGCCCATCGCCGCCGCGAGCGCTCCCACCTGCTTGCGCGCCTGGTAGCAGAACATCGCCACCGCCACCGCGGCGGCCTCGTCGCGCTCCCGTCGCTCCAGCAGCGTCTTCATGTCCGCGCTCGCCCCGGACACCCCGAGCAGGCCCGACTCCTTGTTCACCAGCCGGTCCAGGCGCGCGGCGTCGTAGCCCTGCTCCCGCATCAGGTAGAGGAGCACGCCCGGATCGAGATCGCCGGTGCGCGTGCCCATCATGAACCCGCCGGTCGGGGTCAGCCCCATGGTCGTGTCCATCGCGCGCCCCGCGTGCACCGCCGCCATGCTCGCCCCGTTGCCCAGGTGCGCGATCACCACCCGGCCGCGCCCGGCCGCGCCCAGCCGCTCCAGCACGTACTCGTAGGAGAGCCCGTGGAAGCCGAAGCGCTCGATGCCGGCCGCGTCGGCCAGGGCCCGCGGCAGGGGGAAGCGGCGGGCGATCTCCGGCAGGTCACGATGGAACGCGGTGTCGAAGCAGACGGCCTGCGGCAGCGTGGGGAAGCGCGCGGCCACCGCCTCCACGCCGGCGAGGCCGCTCGGCAAATGGAGCGGGGCCAGCGGGATGAGCGCGCGCAGCTCGGCGATCAGGGCCGCCGTCACGCGCTCCGGGGCCACGTGGCGCTGTCCGCCGTGCACCAGGCGGTGCCCTACGCCCGCCGGCGCGGGCAGCGCGTGCTCGCCCAGCAGGGCGAACACCCCGGCGGCAGCGTCGCCGTGATCGGCCCACTGGCCCGGCAGCCGGCGCGGCGGCGCGCCGGGCGTCCGCACCCAGGCGAACGCCTCGGGGCGGCCGATCTCCTCCACCTCGCCCTCGCCGAGGCACTCGGCGTCGTCCCACACCGAGAACTTGAGCGAGGACGAGCCCGCGTTCAGGCAGAGCACGATCGGCGCGGCGGCCATCAGGGCGCGCTCCAGCGCCAGTCCCGCACCTCCGGCATGTCCTCGAAGTGCTCACGGATGTAGCCGCGGTGTCGATCGAGCATGGCGCGGCAGTGCGCGACGAGGGCGGCGCCGCGCGCCTCGCCCTGCGGGGCGCGGCGGACCGCCTCGAGGCAGAGATCGTAGCGGCTCATCTCGTTGCGCACCACCATGTCGAAGGGCGTGGTGGTCGTCCCCTCCTCGTTAAAGCCGCGCACGTGGAAGCGCTCGGCCCCCGGGCGGCCGTGGACCAGCTCGTGGATCGCGCGCTGATAGCCGTGGAAGGCGAAGACCACCGGCGCCGCCGCGGTGAACAGCGCGACGAACGCCTCGTCGGTGAGGCCGTGCGGGTGGAAGCGCGGGGCGAAGAGCGTCATGAGGTCCACCACGTTGACCACCCGCACGCGGAGCGAGGGCGCGTGGCGGCGCAGCAGCCAGGCCGCCGCGATCACCTCGAGCGTCGGCACGTCGCCGGCGGCGGCCAGCACGACATCGGGGGGCTCGCCGCCGGGGCTGCCCGCCCAGGGCCAGACCGACGCGCCGCGCGCGCAATGCGCGCGCGCCGTCTCGAGATCGAGCCACTGCAGCTGCGGCTGCTTGTCGATGACGATCAGGTTCACGTAGTTACGGCTGCGGAAGCAGTGGTCGGCCACCGAGAGCAGGCTGTTGGCGTCGGGCGGCAGGTAGATCCGCGACACCGTCCCCTTCTTCGAGAGCACCACGTCGATCAGGCCCGGGCCCTGGTGGCTGAAGCCGTTGTGGTCCTGGCGCCACGAGGTGGACGTGAGCAGGATGTTGAGCGAAGCGACCGGCGCCCGCCACGCCAGCCGATCGGCCTCCTGCAGCCACTTGGCGTGCTGCACGGTCATGGACGCCGAGACCATCGCGAACGCCTCGTAGCTCGCGAAGAGCCCGTGGCGGCCGGTGAGCAGGTAGCCCTCGAGCCAGCCCTGGCAGCAGTGCTCGCTCAGGATCTCCATCACGCGACCGTCCGGCGCCACGTGATCGTCGTCGCCCTGGAGCGGAAGGACGGAGCAGCGGCGCTCCACCTCGAACACGTCGCCGAGCCGGTTGGAGTTGGTCTCGTCCGGGCAGAAGAGGCGGAAGTTGGCCGCCGCGCGGTTGCGCGTGAAGATGTCGCGCATGAACTTGCCGAGCTGGCGGGTCGAGCCGTGCAGCTCGGTGGCCGGCCGTGGCACCGGCAGGGCGTAGTCGGCGAAGTCCGGCAGGTCGAGCGGCCGGAGCATGCGGCCGCCGTTGGCGTGGGGATTCGCGCCGAGCCGGCGGTCGCCGGTGGGCGCGAGCGCGGCCAGCTCGGCGCGGAAACATCCCCGCTCGTCGAAGAGCTCCTCCGGCCGGTAGCTGCGCAGCCAGGCCTCGAGCAGCGCCAGGTGCGCGGGATCCTCCCGCACGCGGTCCACCGGCACCTGGTGGGCGCGGAACGTGCCCTCGACCGGCAGGCCGTCCACCACCTTGGGCCCGGTCCAGCCCTTGGGCGTGCGGAGCACGATCGCGGGCCAGCGCGGGCGCGTGGCGCGAGCGGGACCGACGCCGGGGCGCCGGGCCTCCGCGCGGATGGCCCGGATGCGCGCGTGGCACTCGTCGAGCACCTGGGCGAAGCGCGCGTGCATCACGGCGGGATCGGCGCCCGTCACGACGTGGGGCTCCCAGCCGTGGCCGCGCAGCAGGCTCACGATGTCGTCGTCGCCGATGCGGCCGAGCACCGTGGGTCCGCCGATCTTGTAGCCGTTGAGGTGCAGGATGGGCAGCACCGCCCCGTCCCGCGCCGGGTTCAGGAAGTCCACGCCGGTCCAGCTTCCGGCGAGCGGCCCGGTCTCGGCCTCGCCGTCGCCCACCACCGCGGCCACGATCAGCTCCGGGTTGTCGAAGGCGGCGCCGAAGGCGTGGACCAGCACGTAGCCGAGCTCGCCCCCCTCGTGGATGGAGCCGGGCGTCGGCACGCTCACGTGGCTCGGGATGCCGCCGGGGGTGGAGAACTGCCGGAAGAGGCGCCGCAGGCCCGCCGTGTCCTTCGAGACATCCGGGTAGATCTCGGAGTACGTGCCCTCGAGGTACACGTTGGCCACGATCGCGGGCCCGCCGTGGCCCGGGCCGGCCAGGTAGATCACGTCCGCGTCGGCCTCGCGCACGAGGCGGTTCAGATGCGCGTAGATGAAGGAGAGCCCCGGCGAGGTACCCCAGTGGCCGAGGAGCCGCGGCTTGACGTGCGCGGGCGTGAGCGGCTCCCGCAGCAGCGGGTTGTCCCGGAGGTAGATCTGGCCGACGGTCAGGTAGTTCGCGGCCCGCCAGTACGCGTCGAGGAGCCGGATCTGCTCGGCCGACAGCGCCATGCGGTCATCTCCCGGTGGCCGGCCCGGCGGCCGCGCCGGCCGCGGCGCGCGCCCGTGGCGTGGAGAGATCGTGGTCCATGAGGTCGCCGATGCGCTCGACGGTGAGGTCGGCGGCCGGATTCGTGGCGAGGGTCTCCGGATCGTGCGCGTAGTGCCCCTGCCGCGGGAACACGGTGGTGACGCGCGGGCCCCACGCGCGCTTCACCGCGGTGAGCACGCGGAGCTTGTCGTCCACCAGCACGTAGTGGTCGGCCGGATACCGGCGCTCCACGTCGTCGAGCTCGCGCTCCTTGTGCACGTAGATCAGCACGCCGTCCACCGCCCGGCCCAGGCCGGAGCGCTCCACCTTGCGCGGCTGGAACACCACGTCCCCGTCGGAGAGGATCACGGTCGGCCCCCAGCCCCGGAAGCGCTCGAGCACGTCGAGGGAGCCCGGATAGAGCCGATTCGCGAACGGGTAGTCCACCAGGAAGCCGGATACGGTCAGCAGACGCAGATCGTGCGGGAACTCGAGCCGGTAGCGCTGCAGCGCGCCCAAATAGTCCGCGTAGCCCAGCTCCGCGCGGAGCTGCTCGAAGAGGGACCAGTAGCGCGCCCGGCCCTCCGGCCCGACCGCCTCGTCCAGGTGCCGCCGCAGGTCGGCGGTGACGCAGTCGTTGTCGAGCAGGGTGTTGTCCACGTCCACCAGGAACACCACCGGCGCGCGCGCGGCGGCGCTCACGCGCGCTTGGGCCCGTCCTCGGCGGGCTTCTCCTGGTGCCCGCCGAACTCGAAGCGCAGCGCGGAGAGCACCTTGGCCGCGAACTCGCCGTTGCCGCGCGAGCTGAACCGCTCGTAGAGCGCGGCGCTCAGCACCGGCACCGGCACGCCCTCGTCGATGGCGGCCGCGATGGTCCAGCGCCCCTCCCCCGAATCGGAGACGCGGCCCGAGAAGCCGCCCAGATCCCGGCTCTTGGTGAGCGCGCTCGCGGTGAGATCGAGCAGCCACGAGGCGACCACGCTGCCGCGGCGCCAGACCTCCGCGATGTCGCGCAGGTCCAGGTCGTAGCGGTAGTGCTCCGGGGTCCGGAGCGGCGTGGTCTCGGCGTCCGCGGCGCCCGCCGTCGCCGCCCCCGCGTTGGCGTGGCGGAGGATGTTGAGCCCTTCCGCGTAGGCCGCCATCAGCCCGTACTCGATGCCGTTGTGGACCATCTTCACGAAGTGCCCGGCCCCGTTCGGGCCGCAGTGCAGGTACCCGTGCTCGGCGGTGCCGCCGATCTTCTCGCGGCCCGGGGTGCGCGGGATGCTCCCGAGGCCGGGGGCCAGCGACGCGAAGATCGGGTCGAGGCGCTTCACCACCGCGGCCTCGCCGCCGATCATGAGGCAGAAGCCGCGCTCGAGCCCCCACACCCCGCCGCTGGTGCCCACGTCCACGTAGTGGAGGCCGCGGGCGCCCAGCTCGCCGGCGCGCCGGATGTCGTCGTGGTAGTGCGAGTTGCCGCCGTCGATGATCGCGTCGTCGCGCTCGAGCAGCGGCGCGAGCGAGGCGAGCGTCTGGTCCACCACCGCGGCCGGCACCATGATCCACACCGTGCGGGGGCGGGCCAGCGCCTGGACGAACGCCTGGAGCGAGCCGGCCCCGGTGACGCCCTCGCGGGCGAGCGCCTGCACCGCGGGGGCGGAGACGTCGTAGACCACGCAGTCGTGGCCCGGCCCGGCTGAGCCGCCGCACCATGTTGGCGCCCATGCGCCCGAGACCGATCATGCCGAGCTGCATCACTCGCTCCTTTGCGTGGCCGCCACGGCTGCGATGACCGCCGCGCCGGCGCTGGTGGAATCCTTCACGTACGCGGTCTCGATCCGCGCCGCGCGCTCCCCGCCGAGCAGCTCGACGATGGCCTCGCGCACGAGCGCCTCGAAGCCCGGGTAGCCGCCCCAGAGGCTGCCGTCCACCGCGATGGTACGCCGGTCCGCGAGCTCCGCGTCGAGGAAGCGCAGCGTGCCGACGAGCGCCGTGCCGACCAGCCGCGCCGCGCGGCGGGCGATCGCCGCGCCGAGCGCGCGGACCTCCTGCCGCTCCTCCACCGTGCTCGGCACGCCGAGCGAGCGGAGCAGCGCGTCCACGTCGTCGAGCCCGCCGGTGCGATCCGCGGCGATGCGCGAGAGGTGCGCGCTGTCGAGCGCGAACGGGGTGGCGAGCGCGGACGGCGCCGACCAGTGCTCCCGCGCCGCGCGCGGCCCCAGGTCCCGCAGCGCGCGGCGCAGGATCTCGCCCAGGTAGTGGCCGGAGACCATCTTCTCGAAGCGCTGCGCGCCCGGCGCCGGCTCGTCGATCTCGCGGTCGAGCGCGGCGTCGTACGGGGTTTCGACGGCGGCCACCCCGTCGAAGTTCCCGGATTCGAGATTCCGGATGCCCGCCGGCCCCAGGTCCGCGGCCAGGTTGGTCCCGGTGCCCAGGATCAGCCCCACGTCGGCCGGGCGCGCGCCCGCGTCGCGACCCCGCGCCCGGTAGCTCTGCAGCATCAGCGTGGCCACCGTGTCATTGGCCACCGCGGCGAGCCGGATCCGCGCGAGGCCGGCGCGGAGGAGCGCGGCGGCGAGCAGCGCGGCCACGTCCTGGCCCTCGAGGCCCTGGAGCTGCCAGCCCTTGGTCGAGGCCAGCGCCACCGCCCGATCGATGCGCTCGAGACGGGCCGGATAGGAATAGACGAACGCCAGCGGCGCCACGACGACGCCCCGCGCCCGGACCACGCGGGCGACCGCGCGCGCGATCAGATCGAAGACCGGCTCCGGCGCGCCGCGCTTGTCCGCCTCGGAGAAGGTGAGAGCCTCCTCCGCAGCCAAGCGGACCACCCCGTCCCCGCCGAGCTCGACCAGGCCGGCCCGGGCCTTGGTGCCCCCCCAGTCCACCACCACCACCTGCCCCCGTTCCCGCCCGGAGGGCTGCCGCGTGAAGGTGTGTAACATCTTGAGCGAGCTGGGCTCGCCCACCAGCCCTCGCGCCATCTGCCGGGTGAGATCCCGGGCCATGGGCTCGAGCGCGGATCGCGGCGCCTCGAAGAGGCCGGCGGTCCCGGCCACGAGGGCCTCCTCGGAAGATGACATGGCCGTCATCATACTCCGGGGGTGACGGTGCTATCATGACGGCCATATGATGAGTGGCACGCCATGAGTGCGCCGCAGCGCCGCAAGACGATCTCGGTGGACGTGGGTGGGGTCAAGGTCGGTGGCCCGCGGCCGATCATCGTCCAGTCCATGACCAACACCGACACCGCCGACGTGGCCGGCACGGTGGCCCAGGTCAACGCGCTCCACGCCGCGGGCAGCGAGCTGGTGCGCGTCACCGTGAACACCGAGGCGGCGGCGCGCGCCGTTCCCGAGATCGTCAAGCAGGTCGACGGTGCCGGTGATCGGCGACTTCCACTACAACGGCCACGTGCTGCTGACCAAGTATCCCGACTGCGCCCGGGCGCTCGCCAAGTACCGCATCAACCCGGGCAACGTGGGCGGCAAGCACCACGACGAGAACTTCAGCGCGATCGTCCGAGGTCGCGATCGACAACGGCAAGCCGGTGCGCATCGGCGTCAACTGGGGGAGCCTCGACCAGAACCTGCTCACCCAGATGATGGACGCCAACGCCAGGAGCACGGAGCCGCTCGACGCGCGCGACGTCACCATGAACGCGATGGTGGAGAGCGCGATCCAGTCCGCCGAGCTCGCCGAGCAGACCGGCCTCGGCCACGACCGCATCATCCTCTCGGCCAAGGTCTCGGGCGTGCAGGACCTGGTGGACGTGTACCGCAAGCTCGCCCCCCGCTCCGACTACCCGCTGCATCTCGGCCTCACCGAGGCGGGCATGGGCGCCAAGGGCATCGTGGCGAGCACCGCGGGGCTCGCGATCCTGCTGCAGGAGGGCATCGGCGACACGATTCGCGTCTCGCTCACGCCGAAGCCCAACGGCGATCGCACCGAGGAGGTGCAGGTCGCCCAGCTCATCCTCCAGTCGCTCGGGATCCGGAGCTTCCTGCCCCTGGTGACCGCGTGCCCCGGCTGCGGGCGCACCACCTCGACCTTCTTCCAGGAGATGGCCGAGCAGATCCAGACCTACCTGCGCGACCAGATGCCGGTGTGGAAGAACCGCTTCACGGGCGTGGAGGAGCTGAAGGTCGCGGTGATGGGCTGCGTGGTCAACGGGCCGGGCGAGTCCAAGCACGCCGACATCGGCATCTCGCTGCCCGGCACCTTCGAGGAGCCCAAGGCCCCCGTCTTCGTGGACGGCGCGCTCAAGCTCACGCTCAAGGGCGACGCCATCGTCGCCGACTTCCTGAAGATCCTCGACGACTACGTCGAGAAGCGCTACGCGGGCAGCCGCAAGTAGCGGCGCGCCCACGTCGGAGCTCCCGCCATGCCCATCTCGCCGTACATGCGCGATCTGCGCGCCAAGATCGGCCACGACGTCATCCTGCAGCCCGGAGTCGCCGCGATCATCTTCGACGCGGCCGGCCAGGTGCTGCTGCAGCGCCGCAGCGACAACGGCGAGTGGGGGCTGCCGGGCGGGATCATGGAGCCGGGGGAGGAGCCCGCGGAGACCCTGGTGCGGGAGATCCGCGAGGAGACCGCCCTCGAGGTCGTCCCCGAGCGCATCGTCGGGGTCTACAGCGGACCGGAGTTCGTCGTGCGCTACCCGAACGGCGACGAGGCCGCGATCCTGAGCATCACCTTCGCGTGCCGGCCGGTCGCGGGCGAGCCCCGCGTCAACGACGACGAGTCGCTCGAGATCCGCTACTTCGCGCCGGACGCCCTGCCCGCCATGCCGCGTCGTCATCACATGCGAATAATCGACGCGCTGCGGAACGAGCCGCGCGCCCGCTTCCGCTAGCCCTTCAGCAGCTCCTCGGCGACGCGCTTGACGTCGCCCGCGTCCACCTGGCCCTTGTGGGTCTTCATGATCTCGCCGACCAGGCGGCCGGCCTGCTTGGGGTCGGTGATCCCGAGAGTGCCGATGCGCTCCTTCACGAGCGCGCGCACCCCCGCGTCGTCCATCGTCTTCGGCAGGTAGCGCTCGCAGAAGTCGATCTCGAAGCGGAGCTGGGCGGCCGGCCCGGCGCCGCGCTCCCCGAGCTTGTCGTACTCGGCCACCGCCTTCTGCAGCAGCTTGCGGTAGGCGCCGATCACGTCGAGGACGAGGGCGTCGTCCACCACGCCCGCGAAGCCCTTGGCGGTGCGGCGCTCCTGCACCTTGGTCTTGAGCATGCGCACCACGTCGGCGGTCCGCGCGTCCTTGGCCTTGATCGCCTGGGTGAGCGTCTCGTTCAGCGTCTGCTCGAGTGCCATGGGAATCCTCTCGCGGGCTCAGCTAATGGTGAGCCAGTCGGCCAGCTCGGTGAGGGTGGCGAGCTCGCGGTCCGGCCGGGGCTCGCCGCGCGTCTCCCGCGCGCGATTGATCCAGGCCACCGGCACGCCCAGACGCTTGCACGGCGTCACGTCGTGAAAGTGGCTCCGGGCCGCGTGCAGCCACCGACGCCCGCCGACGCGCTCGCGCGCGGTCGTGAAGTGCCCGTCGGCCGGCTTGTAGGAGCCCACCTGCTGCGCGGTGACGATGAGGTCGAACGGGCACCGTGAAGTGCTTGCGGGTCTCCACGAGCAGATCGTCGTCCACGTTGGAGAGGATGCCGAGCTGATAGCCCGCGCGGAAGAGACGCTCGAGGGCCGCGTTGGTGTCCGGGAACGGGATCCAGAGCGGCAGGCTCTCGGCCAGGAAGCCCACGCGCGCCTCGGGCAGGGCCCAGCCGAGCTCCCGGGCCACCCGCCGCGCGCTCTCCGTGAGCACCTCGCGATAGCTCTGGTACGACTCGGCCTGCACCACCGGCTCGATCCGCTCGTAGGCCGCCAGCACCGTGTGGGGATCGAGCCGGCTGCCGGTCCCGACCACCGCGCGCGTGAACGCGCCCGCGATGCCGCCCTCCCAGTCGATCAGCGTGCCGTAGCAGTCGAACGTGATGATGTCGTACGGGCGCGCGCTCATCGGGCGGCGGGCACCTCCTCGAGCGCCGCGTAGACCGGCCGCGCGCTCAGACGCTGGGCCGCTTCTGGGCCCACGGCCGCGCCTGCTCGAAGGCGGCCGAGGCCTGCAATACCTGAAGGTCGGCCAGGCGGCGACCGACGATCTGCAGGCCCACCGGCATGCCCGAGGCGGTGAAGCCGGCGGGGACGGTGGCGGCGGGCTGCCCGGTGAAGTTGAACGGGTAGCTGAAGCCGGCCCACGGGAACCAGTCCCACGGATGCTGCGGGAAGCCCACCGGGTTGAGCCGCCCGACCTCGAAGGCCGCGACCGACACCGTCGGGGTGAGCAGCAGATCGTAGGTGTCGAAGGTCGCGCGCACCGCGTCGCAGTAGACGTGCTTGCGACCGCGCATCGCCACGTAGGCCTCCGCGCTGTAGCGGCGGCCGTCCTCGAGGGCCGCCACCAGGCCCGGGTCCATGCGCGAGCGGAACTCGTCGAGGTACTGCCCGTAGTTGCCGGCATAGTGCGCGTTCCACATCAGGTGAATCATCTCGCGCGTGTCCGGCCAGCTCACCTTCACGTCCTCGACCACGCAGCCCAGCTCCTGGAACGCGAGCGCGGCGCGCTTCGCCACCTGCCCCACCTCGGGATCCACCTGCAGGCACCCCAGATCGAGGCTCCATCCCACGCGCAGCCCCTTGATGCCGGTGCGCAGGCGGCCCGCGTAATCGTCAGGGGCGGCGTCGAGCGACTGGCGATCCCAGTCATCGGGTCCCGCCATCACGCCCAGCATCAGCGCGGCGTCGGCCACCGTGCGCGTCATCGGCCCGGTGTGCGAGGCGCTGTCGGTGTTGGACACCGGCCACATGGGCACGCGCCCGAAGGTGGGCTTGAGCCCGTAGATCCCGCAGAAGGCCGACGGCACCCGCACCGAGCCGGCGCCGTCCGAGCCCTGGTGGAGCGGCCCCAGCCCCGCCGCGGTCGCCGCGCCGGCGCCCGCGCTCGAGCCGCCCGACGTCATGCCGAGGTTCCACGGATTGCGCGTGATCCCGGTGAGCGGGCTATCGCCGAGCGCCTTCCAGCCGAACTCCGGCGTGGCTGGTCTTGCCGGTGAGGATGGCGCCCGCCTCCTTGAGCCGGCGCACGTACGGCGCGTCCACCTCGCCGACGCGCTGTGGCGAAGATGTGGGAGCCGAAGCGCGCGGGCACGCCGTGCACCAGGGCCAGATCCTTGATCGAGACCGGGATGCCGTGGAGCGGGCCGAGCCGCCCGCCCTTCATCACCGCGTCCTCGGCGGCGCGCGCGGCGGCGAGCGCCGCGTCCGCGGTCACCGTGCAGAACGCGTTGATCTTCGGGTTCACCTGCTCGATGCGCTCGAGCACGGCCCGGGTCAGCTCCACCGGCGACAGCGCCTTCGACCGGATCTGGGGAATGAGCTCGGTTGCGGGCGTGTAGGCCAGATCGGTCGCGTTCATGGGGCCTCCGGAGCCGGGTGATCTATTTTCGCGGGAATGGTAGCACGGTCAGCGGCGGCGGCGGCGGCAGCGTCACCGGGACGCCGCTGGCGCGCCCGAAGCGCGCGGCGAGCCGCTCGCCGAACGACGAGGCGTCGAGCGGGCTCGGCGCCGCGCCCGCCCCCACGCGCGCCTCCCCGGCGCGCACCAGCCCGCGCATGCACCCCGCCGCCTCGAAGTACGGCAGCCGCGTCCGATCGAGCGGGCGCAGCTTGCGGTAGACCGCCAGGTAGCGCGCGGCCAGGAGCCGCCGTCCCGCGGCGGCGAGCGGCCGGAGCGCGGCGGGCATCGGCAGCAGGGCGAGCGGCGTCTGGGTGAGGATGACGCGCGTCGCGGCCACGTCGTACTCGGGCGCGGCCACCAGCACGTTGGGCCAGTCGAGCACCGCGGTCACCCGCCCGTTCTCCGCGAGCAGGTTCTGCGGGTGGAAATCGCCGTGACAGATCACGCGCGCGGACCGCTCGGCGGGCTGGCGCGTGCGGAGCCAGCGCATCCCGTCCGCCAGGCCGGCGAGCCCGGCCGCCTGGATGCGCCGGTCGAGCGAGGCGAGATGGCTCTCGAAGCCGACCGCGTCACGATCGAAGACCCAGCCGGCCGCGCGGCCCTCGTCGTCCAGCGTACGCAGGAGCGCCTCGGCGTTGAGCCCGTGCAGGCGCGCCTGCGCCTCGGCGAGCATCCGCCCGATCCCGGGCCGGCGGCTGGCCAGGAGCGGGCGGCCGGCCGCGCGCTCCATCACGAGGAACCCGGTGCCGAGTGGCCCGCGGTCGGCGCTGGCGATGAGCACGCGCGGCACCGGATATCCGAGCCCGGCGAGCGCGTTCTGGGTGGCGCGCTCCCGGAGCGCGCGCACCGGATCGTGGCCCGGGCTCAGCACGCGCAGGATGAGCGGGCCCGACCACGCGGCGGGCCCGGCGCTCAGGCGGAAGGCGTAGATGGAGGTGTCGAAGCCGCCGCTGATCGGGGCCGGCGGCTCGGCGTAGGCGAGATCGGCCGCGTGCAGCTCGCGACGAAGGTGAGCGAGGAGAGCGGGCGCTACGTCCGACGTCGACGTCGCCCCCTCACCCTGCCCTCTCCCCCGTAGGGGGAGAGGGGGTGAGAAATCCCGAGAGGCGGGTGAGAATGAACGCGTAGTCGAAAGCGATCTCGCGGAGGTAGTCGTAGCGGCCGGAGGCGCCGCCGTGCCCGGCCTCCATGTTGATCTTGAACACGGGCGGGACGACGGCGGTGCCGATCGCGCGGAGGCGCGCCACGTACTTCGCGGGCTCCCAGTACATCACCTGGCTGTCGTTGAGCGAGGTCTTGATGAACAGCGCCGGGTACGGCCGCGCGTCCAGGTTGGTGTACGGGCAGTAGCTCTTCATGTACTCGTACTGCTCGCGGAGCTTCGGATTCCCCCACTCCTCGAACTCGCCCACCGTGAGCGGCAGCGACTCGTCCAGCATGGTGTTGATCACGTCCACGAACGGCACCCGCAGCACCGCGGCCGCGCAGCAGTCCGGGCGCAGGTTGAGCACCGCGCCCATGAGCAGGCCGCCCGCGCTGCCGCCCTCGATGACCAGCCGGTCGGGCGCGGTGTAGCCGCTCTTGGCCAGGAAGTCGGCGGCCGCGATGAAATCGGTGAACGTGTTGCGCTTGTTCATCATGCGGCCCTCGTCGTGCCAGCGCTTGCCCAGCTCGCCCCCACCGCGGATGTGGGCGATCGCCACGCTGATCCCGCGGTCGAGCAGGCTCAGCCGGTTCGACGAGAACCCGGCCGGGTAGGGATACCCGTAGGCCCCGTAGCCCGCGAGCAGCATCGGGCTCGAGCCGTCGAGGCGCGACCCGGCGCGGCGCACGAGCGAGATCGGGACGCGGGTGCCGTCGCCCGCCGTCGCGTGGATGCGCTCGGAGGTGTACCGCGCGGGGTCGTACCCGCCCAGCACCTCCGCCTGCTTGAGCAGGAGGAGACGGCGCCCCGCGATCTCGTAGTCGAACACCGAGGCGGGCGTGATCAGCGACTGGTAGCGCACCCGGTAGGTCCCGGCCTCGAACTCCGCGTTGGCGTCCGAGCTCAGGTCGTAGGTCGGCTCCGGGAACTCCACGTGATGGTACGCGCCGGTGCGCACGTCGGTGACCCGCAGCCGGATCAGCCCGTCCTCGCGCTCGTGGACGACGTAGTGCCGGGCGAAGACGTCCACGTCCTCGAGCATCACGTCCGGGCGATGCGCGATCACCTCGCGCCAGCGGCCGGGATGCGGATCGTCCACCGGGGCCGCCACCAGCCGGAAGTTCCGCCGGCCGCCGCCATTGGTCCGGATGTAGAAGACGTCGCCGTCCGCCTCCCGCCCGTGGTCGACCTGATATTCATGGTCCGGCTCCCGCGGCAGCACCATCCGCCACGCCCCGCCCGGGTCACCGGCGGCGAGATAGCGCACCTCGGTGCTCGTGAAGCTGCCCGAGATCAGGAACAGGTAGGCCAGGCTGCGGGAGCGGCCCACGTGGAAGCGGAAGAGCGCGTCCGGCTCCTCGTGCAGCAGGTCGGCCACCGCGACGCCGAGCCGGTGGCGGTGCAGCCGGTAGGGGCGCTTCGCCTCGTCCTCGGTGACGTAGAAGAGCGTCTCGTTGTCCGCGGCCCAGGCCACCGCGCTCACCTTCTCCACGCGATCGGGCAGCAGCGCGCCCGTCTCGAGATCCTTCACGTGGAGCGTGTACTCGCGGAAGCCGGTCACGTCGGTGGTATAGGCGAGGCGCCGGCCGTCGTCGCTCACCGCGGCCGCGCCCAGGGCCAGGAAGGGGTGCCCCTCGGCGAGCTGGTTGAGGTCGAGCATCACCTGCTCGGCCGCCTCGAGACTCCCCGTCTTGCGACAGTAGATCGGGTACTGCTTGCCCTTCTCGGTGCGCGAGTAGTAGTAGTGGCCGCGCAGGCGGTAGGGCACCGACTGGTCGTCCTCCTTGATGCGCGCCAGCATCTCGGCGTAGAGCGACTCCTGGAAGGGCACGGTGGGCTTCATCACCGCGTCGGTATAGGCGTTTTCCGCGGTCAGGTAGGCGGTGACCTCCGGGTCGTCCTTCTCCCGCATCCAGTGGTAATCGTCCTGCCGCACGTCCCCGTGGACCACCTCGGTCCGGGGCATTTTCTTGGCGACCGGGGGGCGGGCGATCGGGGACGCGGACATGCTCCGCACCGTACCACAGGGGCCCCGCTTGCGCGGCCACGCGCTCGGTCTCTACACTGGCGCGATCCGGCCATGCCCGAGCTGCCCGACGTCACCGTCTACCTCGAAGCGCTGGCCGCGCGCATCGGCGGCGCGCGGCTCGAGCGCATCCGGCTCGCCAACCCCTTCGTGCTGCGCTCCGTGGATCCGCCACCCGCCGAGGTCGGTGGGCCGCGCGGTGACCGGCGTCCGGCGCCTGGGCAAGCGCATCGTGATCGCGCTCGAGGGCGAGCTCTTCGTGCTCGTCCACCTGATGATCGCGGGCCGGCTGCACTGGAAGGACGCCGGCGCGAAGCTGCCCGGCAAGATCGGGCTGGCCGCGCTCGACTTCTCGACCGGCACGGTCACCCTCACCGAGGCGGGATCGAAGCGCCGCGCCGCCCTCCATCTGGTTCGCGGCGAGGCCGCCCTCGCCGCCCACGATCCGGGCGGCCTCGAGCTCTGGACCGCGGACGCGGACGCCTTCCGGGACGCGATCACCCGCGAGTCCCACACGCTCAAGCGGACGCTGACCGACCCGCGCATCCTGAGCGGCATCGGCAACGCCTACTCCGACGAGATCCTGCACCGGGCCCGGCTCTCGCCGGTGCGCATGACGCGCCAGCTCTCCGAGGAGGAGAGCGCGCGGCTCTTCGAGGCGGCGAAGGCCACGCTGGCCGACTGGATCGAGCGGCTGCGGCGGGAGGCGGGGGGCGAGTTCCCGGAGGGCGTGACCGCGTTCCGCCCCGACATGGCGGTGCACGGCCGCTACGGCCGGCCCTGCCCCGACTGCGGCGCGCCGGTGCAGCGCATCGTGCACGCGGAGAACGAGACCAACTACTGCGCGCGGTGCCAGACCGCCGGGCGCCTCCTGGCCGACCGCGCGCTCTCGCGGCTGCTGCACCAGGACTGGCCGCGCACGCTCGAGGAGATGGAAGAGCGGCGGCCCGCCGGCGCGCCCGCGCTCACCGCCCCGGCGCCACCGCGGGCCCGCCGCCGGCGCTGACCGGCGTCCGGTCGCTCAGCGCGGAGCGGGCCCGGGCTCGCCGACCAGGATGTCGGCCGGATCGGTGCCCTGGAGCTTGACGCGTACCCGCCAGGGGCTCGGCCCGGCCTGGGCGAGCGGGAAGGAGGCGATGCTGCTCCCGACCTCACTGCTGCTCCCGCCGCCGCCCACCACCCCGCCCGTCGACACGCCGACCCCCGTGCTCACCCCGCCGCCCATGCTCCCGAAGCTGCCGATCCCGAAGCCGATGCTGACCGGGCTGCCCCCGCCGCCCGCGGCCGGGGTGTACTCGATGGTCTGCGCCTCGAGCACGGCGCCGTCGGGCTTCACGATCTGCGCCCGCTCGACGCGGCGCCCGCGGCCGTCGATCTCGACCCGGAGCCGGTCGCTCACGATCGTGTAGGCGGCGGATACGGTGGCGCCCGGCGGCTGCACCGCGGGCTTGTAGGGCAGGCCGGCCGAGGACGACGCGCACGCGGCGAGGACGCCCGCCAGCAGCCCCACCAGCACGGACGCGACGGTGGTTCGCATGCACGGTATTATCGCACGCGAACAGGAGGGACCCATGAGCGGCGAGGAAGACGAGCGAGTACCCCCGGGAGCCGATCTCGAGCGATACGTCCGGGAGCTGGCCGAATTCGTCGGCCTGGACGAGGCGGACACGGCCGCCATCCGCGCGAGCGCGCCCGCGATCCTGAAGCACGAGGCCGCGCTCACCAGCGCCCTCTACGAGCACTTCCTGCGCTTTCCCGCGACCGCGCGCTTCTTCCTGGGCCCGGACGGGGCGCCGGACCGCACCCGGATCGACCGGCGCAAGCACAGTCTCGCCCGATGGCTGCGCGAGACCGCCGAGGCCGCGCTGACCCACGACTTCGTGTACTACCTGCTCTCGGTCGGCCTCGCCCACAGCCACCGCGACTACGGGCCGGGCGGCAAGATCCCCCCGCAGTTCATGGTGGCCGCGATGAGCCTCACCCAGACCGCGCTCGCCGGCATCTTTCGCGACGAGCTGGGTGACCCGGCGGCGGCGCTCCGGGCGGCGGTGGCGTGGAACAAGCTGCTGCTGCTCCACCTGAACGTGCTGCTGATCGGCTACCTGCTGCCGCCGCGCAAGACCGCCTGAGGCGAGACAGCGCGCCCCGGGGCCCGATCGGCTTCCGGGGCGCGTCGCTGGCTTCCGGGGTGGCTCAGTGCGGCTTGTGGGTGAGCGTGATGCCCATCGCCTTCGCGGCCTCGTCGTACTTGGCCGCGGACTCGGCGTGCTTGCCCGCCTTGTGGAGGGCGTCACCCTCGGCGGCCATCATCCTCGCCTTGTAGGCGGCGTCGTCCAGCCGGTACTCGGCGGCGGCCATCACCTGCTTGTGCAGCAGGGGGCACTCATTGGCGATTGCGGGCGAAACGGCAAATCCGAGCGCGGTGATCGTCAGCAGAATGGTCTTCATGTCTTGGGTCTCCTCGCGTGAATGGGAATGAATCGAGCGACGGGAACGGAGCGCGCGAAACGATCAGGCGCGAGGAGGCGCGCGGTCGGGCGGGGTGAGACAGGTCCAGCCGGCGACGATCGGGGTCGGCGGGCGAACGGGACGGCCCGCCGCCAGCGGACGTGGGCGCGGGCAGGATCCACGCGGAGTCGGGCAGCACGCCCGCGGCGATACGGAGCCGGCTCTCGTCGCTCTCGGCGGGGTCGGAGACGGCCATCCAGCCGTCGTCGGCGTACATGCCGATCGCCGCGGGAATGGGCAGCACGAGCAGGACGATCAGGAGGAGCCGGCACCACCGCGCCCCGCCCGGTCCCATCGGCATGGGCTGATCCTGACCGGCCTCCCGCCGCGTGTCAAGCTGTGCTCGGATTGACAGCGGCCAGCGCCCGCCGCATAGTGAGCCCACCACAGCAAAGGGAGCCCTCATGGCGAAGCCGACCACGATTCGAGAGCTGCGCGACAGCGGGTACGTGTCCCGCTCCGTCAAGCAGGAGCTGCGCGACAACCTGATCGCCCGCCTGCGCCGCGGCGAGAGCCTCTTCTCCGGCATCGTGGGCTACGAGCAGACCGTCGTGCCCCAGATCGAGAACGCGGTGCTGAGCGGCCAGGACATCGTCTTCCTGGGCGAGCGCGGCCAGGCCAAGACCCGCATGGCCCGCCTCCTGGTCGGGCTGCTCGACGAGGAGATGCCCGCGCTGGCCGGCTGCGAGATCAGCGACGAGCCGCTCGCCCCGATCTGCTCGGCGTGCCGCCAGCGCGTCGGCGAGCAGGGAGACAAGGCGGCGATCGCGTGGATCCCGCGCGACCGGCGCTACGGAGAGAAGCTCGCCACCCCGGACATCACGATCGCCGACCTGATCGGCGAGGTGGATCCGATCAAGGTGGCGGAGGGCCGCTACCTCTCCGACGAGCTCACCATCCACTACGGGCTCCTGCCCCGCACCAACCGCGGCATCTTCGCGCTCAACGAGCTGCCCGACCTGGCCGAGCGCATCCAGGTGGGCCTGCTCAACATCATGGAAGAGCGCGACGTGCAGATCCGCGGCTACAAGGTGCGGCTGCCGATCGACCTCTACGTGGTGGCGAGCGCGAACCCGGAGGACTACACCAACCGCGGGCGCATCATCACCCCGCTCAAGGACCGCTTCGGCTCGCAGATCCGCACCCACTACCCCCGGCGGGTGGAGGACGAGATCGCGATCATGGAGGCGGAGCGCACCACCTACGTCGACGCGGGACTCGAGACCCGGAGCCCGGAGTTCATGAAGCAGCTCGTGGCCGAGGTCACCCACCTCGCCCGCCGCTCGCCCGAGATCAGCCAGCGCTCCGGGGTGTCGGTGCGCGTGACGATCTGCAACTACGAGAACCTCCTGTCGAACGCGGTGAAGCGGGCGATTCGCCTCGGCGAGGCGGTGGCCGCCCCGCGGGTGAGCGACCTCAGCGCCATCGCCGCCTCCACCGGCGGCAAGATCGAGATGGAGAGCCTCGGCGACGCGACCGAGGACAAGGTCATGGGCAAGATCATGCAGCGTGCGCTGCTCAACGTGTTCAACCGCAGCTTCACCTCCGGCGAGCTGGACGAGGTGGTGGGCGCGTTCCAGGACGGGCTCAAGATCGAGGTCTCCGACTCCATGCCCGCCGATCTCTACCTCCGGCACCTCGGCCAGGTGCGCCCGCTGCAGGCCGCGGTGCGCAAGCTCGGGGCGCAGGATCCGGCGAGCGTGGCCGCGGCCGTCGAGTTCGTGCTGGAGGGCCTGCACCTCAGCAAGAAGCTGAACAAGGACGTGCAGGCCGGGCAGGCGCGCTACCGGGTGGCGTGAGGCGCGCGTGTCGCCCCTGAGCTGGTACTCGCGCTGGGACGGCTCCCAGCGCCTCGACGATCTCGACGCCGATCAGCTCCTCGACGCGATGGCCGACGATCTCCTGTCGGACGGCGACCCGTGGAGCGCGCTGCGGCGCCTCTTCCAGCGCGGCGCCAAGAATCCGGACGGGGCCAACCTCCCCGGACTTCAAGATCTGCTGAACCGGCTGCGCCGGCAGCGCCAGCAGCAGCTCGACCGCTACGATCTCTCCTCGGTGCTCGACGACATCAAGCAGAAGCTCGACAACATCCTGAAGACCGAGCGCGAGGGCATCGAGCGGCGGGTGGGCGACGCCAAGGAGCGGGCCGAGAAGGGCGAGGCGCCCGAATCGTTCCGGCAGGGCATGGAGCAGGCGGCCGCCGAGCACAAGAAGACGCTCGACGAGATGCCGGAGTCGCCCGCCGGGCGCATCCAGGGCCTGCAGAACTACGAGTTCATGGATCCCGATGCGCACCGCATGTTCTGGGAGCTGATGAAGGGCCTGCAGCAGCAGATGCTGCAGCCGTTCCTCTCCAACATGCAGAAGCAGCTCGGCAACATGACCCCCCAGGATCTGGAGCGGATGCGGGAGATGATGCGGGACCTCAACCGCATGCTCCAGGACCGGGCCGAGGGGCGCGAGCCGGACTTCGAGGCCTTCAAGCAGAAGTGGGGCGATCACTTTCCGGGCGCCCAGAACCTCGACCAGCTCATGGAGCAGATCGCCCAGCAGGCCGGCCAGATGCAGTCGCTGCTCTCGAGCATGTCGCCCGGGCAGCGCGGCCAGCTCCAGGACATGATGCAGTCGCTCTTCATGCAGGACGAGCGGCTCGAGGCCGAGCTGCGCCAGCTCGGCATGAATCTCTCCCAGCTCATGCCGCCGCCCGACGGGCAGCGCTACAACTTCCGCGGCAACGACGACCTCACCATGAAGCAGGCGATGGACCTGATGGACGAGCTCCGGCAGCTCGACGAGCTCGAGCGGCAGATCCAGAAGGTGCGCGACCCCAACGACCTCGAGAAGATCGACCCGCAGCAGGTCGAGCAGCTCCTGGGCGAGGAGGCGGCGCGCGACCTCGAGCGCCTGCGCGAGATGACCAAGAAGCTGGAAGAGGCCGGCTACCTCGAGCGGAAGGGCGACCGGCTCGAGCTGACCGCGCGGGCGATGCGCAAGATCGGCGACAAGGCCCTGCGCGACATCTTCGGGCACCTCAAGCGCGACCGCTTCGGCGGCCACGCCCTCGAGCGGCGGGGCGCGGGCGGCGACCGCACCGACCAGACCAAGCCCTACGAGTTCGGCGACCCGTTCCTGCTCGAGCTGCGCGAGACCCTGATGAACGCGGTGGAGCGCAACGGCGCCGGCGTCCCGGTGCGGCTGGCCCCCGACGACTTCGAGGTGGTGCGCACCGAGACCCAGACCCACGCGGCCACCGTGCTCATGCTCGACATGAGCCGCTCGATGATCTTCAACGGCTGCTTCCTGCCCGCCAAGAAGGTCGCGCTCGCGCTCAACGCGCTGATCCGGGGCCAGTTCCCGCGCGACAGCCTCTACATCGTGGGCTTCTCGCTCTACGCGCGCGAGTTCTCCGCGGCCCAGCTCCCCCACCTGGCCCCCGGCGAGTGGAGCGTGGGCACCAACATGCACGCGGGCTTCCTCCTCGCGCGCCAGCTCCTGGCCCGCCACAAGGGCGGCAACAAGCAGGTGATCATGATCACCGACGGCGAGCCCACCGCGCACATGGAGGGGAGCGAGCCCGAGTTCGCCTACCCGCCCACGCGGCGGACGCTCCAGGAGACGCTCAAGGAAGTCCAGCGCTGCACGCGCGACGGCATCACGATCAACACGTTCATGCTCGAGCAGAGCCACGCCCTGGCCGCCTTCGTCGAGCAGATGACCCGCATCAATCGCGGCCGCGCCTTCTTCGCGACGTCCGATCGCCTCGGCGAGTACGTGCTGGTGGACTTCGTCCGCGCGAAGCGCCGGGCTGTTTCCTAGCCGGCGCGCCCGATGGCGGACGCCGCGACGGTCGTCCTGCTCGTACGCCACGGGCTGACGCCCACCACCGGGATCAAGCTGCCCGGCCAGGCCCCGGGCCTGCACCTCACCGACGAGGGCCGGCGCCAGGCCGAGGCCGCCGCCGCGCGCATCAAGGCGCTGCCCAAGGTCGCCGCGGTCTACTCCTCGCATCTCGAGCGCGCGCGCGAGACCGCCGCGCCCATCGCCCGGGTCCGCGGGCTCGCGCTTCGCATCGACCGGGACCTGGCCGATCTCGACATCGGCTCGTGGACCGGCCTGAGCCTCAAGCAGGCGGCCCGGCGGCCCGAGTGGGAGACGGTGCAGCGCAATCCGAGCGGCTTCCGGTTCCCCGACGGCGAGTCCTTCCCGGAGATGCAGGCGCGCATCACCTCCGCCCTCGGCCGCCTGGTGGCCCGCTTCCCGGGGCAGATCGTGGTGGCGGTGTCGCACGCCGATCCGATCAAGGCGGCGGTGGCCCAGGCCCTCGGCACCCCGCTCGACCTCTTCCAGCGCATCATGATCGCGCCCACGTCCATCACCGCGGTGGCCTACCGGCGCGGCGGCCCCGCCGTCCTCACCGTGAACTCGCTCGCGGGCGACCTCACGACCTGGCTCGGCGGGGGCAAGGCATGAGCGACAACCCGTCCTTCGAGGTCGACTCGCCGGACCACTTCACGGCCGGCGCGGTCGGGCCGCCGGGCCAGCGCGTCTTCTACCTGCAATCGCGCGACGGCGTCCGCCTCATCACCTTGAAGGTCGAGAAGGAGCACGTGCGCGCGCTCGCCGAGTACGTGAGCGGCCTGCTCGCCCGCGTGAAGGCCGCGCCGGGCGCCGCGCGCGGCGCGGCCGAGCTGATCGAGCCGCTCGAGGTCGCGTGGGACGTGGGCTCGCTCGCGGTGGGGTACGATGAGAGCCAGGATCGGGTGGTCGTCGAGGCGAGCGAGCTGATCGAGCCGGAGGAGGCGGAGGAGGAGGGCGCGCCCGGGCCCGAGCGCGAGCCCGACCCCGCCATGGCCCGCTTCCGCATCACCCGCGCCCAGGCCGCCGCCTTCGTGGAGCGGGCGAACGAGCTCATGAAGGGGGGACGCCCGACCTGCCCGGTGTGCAGCCGTCCCATGGATCCCGAAGGGCACGTCTGCCCGCGGGCCAATGGGCACGTGAAGCACTAGCCATGTCGGAGCGAGCGGATCCGGCGATCGCCCTCGATCTGCTGGCCCGCGGTGACATCACGGTGAAGGGGCGGATGCCGCGCAGCAGCAACGCCACCTTCCTGGTGGAGCTGGCCCTCGACGGCGCCACCGCCCTGGCCGTCTACAAGCCCGAGCAGGGCGAGCGGCCGCTCTGGGATTTCCCGCCCGGCCTCTTCCGGCGCGAGATCGCCGCGTACCTGCTCTCCGAGGCGCTCGGCTGGGGCCTCGTGCCGCCGACCGCGCCGCGCGGCGACGGCCCGCTGGGCGAAGGGTCGCTGCAGCTCTTCGTCCCGGCCGATTTCCGCCAGCACTACTTCACCCTGGTGGAGTCGGGCGAGCACCGCGAGACGCTCCAGCGCATCTGTCTCTTCGACCTGGTGGCCAACAATGCCGACCGCAAGAGCGGCCACTGCCTGCTCGTGCCCGACGACCGGATCTACGCGATCGACAACGGCCTGACCTTCCACGCCGAGCCGAAGCTGCGCACCGTGATCTGGGACTTCGGCGAGGAGCCGATCGCGCCCGCGCTGCAGGAGGATCTGCGCCGCGTGCTGGGCGACGATCTCCCGCCCGCCCTGGCCGCGCTGCTCGATCCCGACGAGCAGCGCGCGCTCAAGCGCCGCGCGCGCGGACTCCTCCGCACGGGGCAGTATCCGGTGGACAAGAGCGGCCTGCGCTACCCCTGGCCGCTGATCTGACCCCTGAGGGTCAGGTCTTGCATTACGACATTGCCGCGCGTGAGTGGTCGCTGCGTGCTGCGGTGCGAGTCCGCCGTGCCCGATTGTCGCCATGAATGATGTCGCACCAGCGCCGGTTCTCATCGCCGCCCGCCTCCGCGCTCCCGGTCAGCATGGCGTCCGACATGACGCGGGCGTCGTCGAGGCCTTCGCGCATCGGCATGTGGACGTTGCACCATTGCACTTCGAGGATTTCCAGCAGCGTGTCGGCGTCGGGCTCGCAGGCGGGGCAGTAAGCGCGGGCAATACGGGGGGTTTCGGCCGGCATGTCGCTCATGGCAGTCCCCCAGGCAGGAAGACTGCGAAACTTCGTCGCGAGTTTCGAGCGATATCGCCCTCCTGTCCAGTGTGCCGGACCCGGCTCGAGGCTCACGTTCATTCTACACACGAGATTATTTGGCTCCTAATTCTGCGGCGGCCGGGCCCGCCTGGCTCGCCAGGCGGGGGAGGGTGCCTACAAGAAGGTCTGGTCGGGCTCGAGGCCCAGCAGGTAGCGGCCGACGGTCTCGAGGTGGGCCTGGCGGCCCTGGAGCTGCTGGGTCACGGTGTGGATGTCGCGGAAGCGCCGCTCGAAGGCGCTGCTGGTGAAGATCGCGCTCGACCCGGCCGCGTGGTGGACGGTGTCCACCACCTGCTTGGCCTGGTGGATGCCGTAGGTGGACGCGAGCCGGATGGCCACCCGCTGCTCCACGCTGAGCGGGAGGCCGGACCGGCTCACGTCGGCCCAGATGCGCCCGAGGGTGTCGTGCAGGTACACGCGCGCCGCGCCCAGCTTCGCCTCGGCCTCGGCCACCTGGAACTGGATGAGCGCGCTGTCGCGCACGAGGCGCTTGGAGGAGCGCGGCTCCTTGTCGCGGGCCAGCTCGATGAAGGCGTCGAGGCTGCTGCGCGCGAGGCCCATCGCCACCCCGGAGAAGCCCGACGCGTAGAGGCTGCCCGACGGGAAGCAGTAGAGTGGGCCGGGGTGGCGCCGCTCGGCCGGATCGTCGCGCGAGACCGAGTGCGCGTGGGGCACGAAGAGGTCCGTCACCGTGAACGCGTCGCTGCCGGTGCCGCGCAGCCCGGTCACGTGCCAGACGTCCACGATGGTGGCCTGCCCGGCCGGGAAGAGCATGGTGCGGCCGTCGGCGGTGCCGTCCGGGCGGCGCCGGGTCTTGCCGTCGGGCTCCTGGATGGGACAGTAGCCCCCGAGCCACGTGGCGTGGCGGCAGCCGCTGGCGAAGCTCCACGTGCCGTTGATGCGATAGCCGCCGTCCACCGCGACCGCCGTCGCGTCATTGCTCGGGCCCCAGGCCAGCACGGAGCGGGGAGCCCCGAAGATCTCGCGCGCGGTCTCCGGCGGGAGATAGGCCGCGGTCATGGAGCAGCCGGAGGCCTGGCAGAGGCACCACGCCGCGCTCGCGTCGTGCCTGGCGATCTCCTCGATGACCTGGACGAACGTGAGGGGATCCACCTCGCCCCCGTCGAGGAAGCGAGGGAGGAGCAGCCGGAACAGCGAGGCGTCGAAGAGCGCCCGCTGCACCGGCTCGGGGAGCCGGCGCTCCTGCTCCGTCCGCTCGCTCAGGTCCTCGAGGAGCGGCGCCAGCGCGCGGGCCCGCTCGAGCGGGCCCGCCGGCTCGCGGGAGTCCGTCTTAGTCCACTCCGAAGTCGTAGATCTTGCCCGAGCCCGCCCCGAAGCCGGTGGCGAGGATGAAGCCGTACTCGCCGGGCGGGAGCGGAGAGGCCGGCGTCACCTTGTAGAAGCCGCGCGCGTCGCGCTCGATGTTGATCGCGATCTTGTCCTCGTTGCGCACGCCCATCTTCTGGGTGCCGCCGAAGGGCATGAACGCGCCGCTGCCGATCTTCAGGTTGCGATCGTTGTTGCTGTCACCCGGCTTGAGCTTCACCAGGGGCGCGTCCGTCGAGGAGTACGTGCTGAGGAAGACCGGCTGCTTCTCCTTGATCCGGTACTGCGCCTTCCGTCCCTCCAGCACGACCTCGCTCTTGCTCTGGAAGAACGCCATGTTGGTCTCGAGATTGGCCGAGGTCGCGAACATCTCGACGTACTTGTCGCCGACGAGCTGGTAGATCACGTCCTGGTTCTTGATCGACCCGGCCGCGACCGCGGGCGCCGGCGGGGCGGGCATCGCGGTGGTCGGCGCGGCGGTGACGGAGCCGGCCGCGACCATGGCCTCCAGGACCTTGTCCGAGACGCCGGCCTTCTTGAGGTTCACCAGCGAGTCGGTCTTGAGATCGAACTTGGTCGCGGTCCCCTTGATCTTGGCGATGACGATCGCCTCGGGCAGCCCCGCCTTGACCATCTGGACCACGGAGTCGTTCGTGAGCACTTCCTGAGCGAGCGAGGTGGCGCCCGGCAGCGACAGGCTGACGGCGACCACCAGGATCAGAACCAGCACGGCGCGCATCCTCTTCATGAGCCCTCCTGGGCGACGGGAAACGGTCGGGACCGGCCGGGACCATCCCGGCGATCGCGGCGATCGGCCACCAACTTAGGGTACTTCGTAAACCCGGTCAATAGCGGGTCAAACCCGCCCCCGGCGGACCAGCGGCCAGGCCACCGGGAGCATGGCGATGAGCGCGGCGAGGCCGTTGATCGCCATCGCGGCGGGCACCCCGATGCCGGTGGCCAGGAAGCCGATCCAGAGGGTGCCGGCGGGTTGGGTGCCGATGCAGGCCGACAGGATGCCCATGGCCCGTCCCCGGTTCGCTTCCGGCGCCGAGAGCAGCACCAGGGTGCTCTGCATCGCGGCGAACCCCGACTCGGCGGCGCCGATCATCAC
>CAVVEU010000026.1:0-10318 GCA_963747235.1 uncultured Candidatus Rokubacteria bacterium | reverse complement strand
CCGGGACCCGGACGCTCTGGTGCGTCAAGCGGTTCGGGTCAACATCCAGGTCTCGGCCGACCACCTGCGGCACGGATCGAGCGTCCTCGAGCAGCTGATCAAGGACGACGGGCTCCTCGTCGTCGGAGCCGAGTACTCGCTCGAGACCGGAGTCGTGGACTTCTTCGATGGGATACCGGACTCCGACGAGCGTGACGCCGGGCCGTCGGGGCGCACGCGGTGCTCAGCTCGCGGCGCGCGTGGCCCCCGAGGCGAGGAGCGTCGCGACCTCGTCCGCCCCGAGGCCGACCTCGCGCAGGATCTCCTCGCTGTGCTCGCCCAGCCGCGGCGGTAGCCGCCGGATGGCGCCCGGCGTCTTGCCGTAGGTGGCGGGAATGCCCGGGAGGCGCAGCGTGCCCTCGCTCGGGTGCTCCACCGTCTGCCAGAACCCGACCGCCTCGAGGTGGGGATCGTGTAGCAGCGACTCGAGCGTGTTGACCGTCATCGCCGGGATATTGAGACGGTCGAGCGCGGCCAGCCACTCCGCGTTCGTGCGGGTGAGCGCGATCTTCCGCAGCTCGTCGTACAGGATCTCGATGTGGCGCAGGCGGGTCCCGAGCGTCTTGAAGCGCGGGTCGTCGAGCAGGTCCTGGCGGCCGGTGAGGGTGAAGAAGTCCCGCCAGTTCTGATCCGTGTACGGCAGGATCGCCAGGTAGCCGTCCTTCGTCTGGAACGGGCGCCGGTTCGGGTTGAGGATCCGCTTGTAGCCGATCGTGTCGAGCGGCGGCACGAACGTCTCCCCGTAGAGGTGCTCCACCATCACCCAGGCCGCCATGCTCTCGAACATCGGCACCTCGACCTCCTGGCCCTCGCCGGTGCGCGCCTGGTGGTAGAGGGCGGCGAGCACCGCGGCCAGCACCGTCATCGAGCTGCGACTTGTCCGCGACGATCGTCGGCACGTAACGGGGCTCGCCGACGATCGAGGCCTGGAGCGAGCCCAGGCCGGAGGCGGCCTGGATGATGTCGTCGTAGGCCGGCTTGTCGCCGTAGGGCCCGGCGGCCCGGAAGCCGTAGGTGCCGACGTAGACGATGCCGGGATTGACCGCGCGGAAGGTCTCGTAGGACATCCCGAGCCGCCGTGCCGCCTGCGGCCGGTAGTTGTGGAGCAGCACGTTGGCGCCCTCGGCGAGCCGCAGCAGCACCCCGCGCGCGGCCTCCTGCTTGAGATCGAGCACGATCGAGCGCTTGTTGCGGTTGACCGCCAGGTAGAACGCGCCCATGCCCGGGTTGCGCATCGGGCCGAGCTGCCGCGTGGTGTCGCCCTCGGGGGGCTCGACCTTGATCACGTCGGCGCCGAGGTCGCCGAGCTGCTGGGCCGCCCAGGGCCCGAGCACGACGGTCGTGCAGTCCACCACGCGCACGCCGCTGAGCGGTCCGGACACGGCCGGACCTCCGGCTAGGCGCCGCCGGTGACGACGAGCGTCTGGCCGCTGACGAAGTCGCTGTCCGGGCTGCAGAAGAGGTAGATCGCGCCCGCCGCCTCCTCGGGCAGCCCGCCGCGGCCGAGCGGGATCATCTGGTTCATGGCCGCGATGCGCGTGCCCTGCACGCCGACCTTCACCTGGCGGCCGGCCACCTCGATCGTCCCGGCCTCGCCCTCGGCGAGCGGCTTCGTCAGGCGCGTCTGCACGTAGCCGAAGGCCACGCAGTTCACGGTGACCGCGTAGCGGCCCCATTCCTTGGCGAGCGTGCGGGTCATGCCGGTCACCGCCGCCTTCGCGGAGGAGTAGTTGACCTGGCCCGCGTTGCCGCGCACGCCGGAGGTCGAGGAGACCTGGACGACCTTTCGAACGATTCGCTCACCCGCGCGCGGCCTCCGCCTCGAACTGGGAGCGGAGGTAGGGCGCGAAGGCGCGGAGGATGCGGAAGGGCGCGGTCACGTGGACGTCCATGATCGCGTACCACTGCTCGTCGGTCATCTTCTGGATGACGTTGTCCCAGGTGTAGCCGGCGTTGTTCACGACGACGTGGAGGCCGCCGAGCTGCTGCACCGCGATGTCCACGATGCGCTCGCCGAAGTCCTTGGCGGTCACGTCGCCGTTGCAGGCGACCGCGCGCCCGCCCATCGCTCGATGAGGCGCGATCGTCTCCTTGGCCGGCGCGTCGTCGAGATCGTTGACCACCACCGCCGCGCCGTCGCGCGCGAGCCGCAGCGCCACCTGCTGGCCGATGCCGCGCCCCGATCCCGTGACGATCGCCACCTTGCCGTCGAGCTGTCCCATCGCGTCAGGCCTTCCCGCCGTCGTGCGGCGTCTCGCCCAGGAGCGGCACCTTCGCCTTCGCGTAGGTGAGCTTCCGCGTCACCGCCGTTGTCGAAGTGGAGGATGTCGAGACCCCGCCAGGCCGCCGGCCCGCGCCGGGTCTCGAGCCGGCAGACCCAGCGGATGAGCGCCCGCCGGCGATCTCGTCCACGAACAGGTCCTCGGTCCCGAAGCGGATCTTGCCGAAGTCGCCCCGGAACTGGGGCTCGAAGGCGGCGCGGATCGCGGCCTGCCGCGATTCACCCGCCGGTGAACTCCTCGTACACCGCGTCCTCGGCCATCATGGCCAGCACGCCGTCGAGGTCGTCGCGGTTGAACGCGTCGGTGAAGCGGATCGTCAGCTCGCGCAGCGTCGCGCGGTCGAGGCTCGTCGTGGCCATCGTGGCTCGCTCCGGGTGTGAGAGGCGATGCGGGCGGAGTATACACGATCGGCCGGTCCCGGCCGGTCCGCCGGCAGGTCTCCCCCGCGGCTTCCCCGGCGGCTTTCCCCGGTGATACAATCCGCGAGCATGCGCGACCTCGAGGTCGGCCGTCTCCGCGTCGGCGCGGTCGTCGAGACCGCGGGCCCCACGCGGCCCACGTGGCTCTTCCCGGCCGCGACGCCGGAGGCGCTCGATCGCCACCGCGCCTGGCTCGCCCCGCACTTCCTCGACGCCGAGGGCCGCCTGCTCCAGAGCGTGCACACCTTCGTGGTGCGGACGCCCGACCTGACCGTGCTGGTGGACACCTGCATCGGCAACGACAAGGACCGGGGCGGCCGGCGGCCGTTCCACATGCTGCGCACCGGCTTCCTCGACACGCTGAAGGCCGCCGGCGTCGCGCCCGAGGCGGTCGACGTCGTGATCTGCACGCACCTGCACGTGGATCACGTCGGCTGGAACACCCGGCTCGAGAACGGGCGCTGGGTCCCGACCTTCCCCCGCGCCCGCTACCTCTTCGCGCGGCGGGAGTGGGAGCACTGGACCGCCGAGAACGACGACGGCACGCAGCGCATCATGGGCGATAGCGTCGCGCCGGTGCTCGACGCGGGGCTCGCCGAGCTCGTCGACATGGACCACCAGGTCACCGACGAGATCCGGCTCGAGCCGACGCCCGGCCACACCCCCGGGCACGTCAGCGTGCGCCTGGCCTCGGGCGGCGCCGACGCGGTCATCACCGGCGACCTCATGCACCACCCGGTGCAGATCGCGGAGCCGACGTGGCAGACCACCTTCGACACCGATCCGGACGCGGCGCGCGAGACCCGGCGCGCCTTCTGCGCGCGCTACGGCGATCGGCCGGTGACCGTGCTCGGCACGCACTTCCATCACCCGACGGCGGGCCGCATCGTGAAGCACGGCGACACGTGGCGCTTCGCGGTGGAGGCGTAGCCCCTCACCCGGCCCTCTCCCAGAGGGGAGAGGGGAAGGCGCGGGGCCCTTGACAAGGACGGCCGCGCGGCGGTAGTAGAACAACGTTTCAAGTTGAAACTATGCCCACCCACTACCGCGGCAGCACGGAGGAGCAGGCGGCGCTCGACGCCTACATCAAGCTGATGCGCGCCGCCGAGTCGGTGACGGCCCGCCTCGAGCCGCTGATGCGGGCGGCCGACCTGACCGTCGGCCAGTTCGGCGCCCTGGAGGCCCTGCTGCACCTGGGGCCCCTCTGCCAGCGCGATCTCGGGCGCAAGCTCCTGCGGAGCGGCGGCAACACCACCGTGGTGGTCGGCAATCTCGCCCGGCGCGGGCTCGTGCGCCGGACGCGGCGGCCCGACGATCGCCGGTTCATCACCGTCACGCTCACCGACAAGGGCCGCCGATTGATCGGCGGCATGTTCCCGGTCCACGCGCAACACGTCGTGCGCGAGATGCGCGCGCTCTCCCCGGCGGATCAGGCGGAGCTCGGCCGGCTCTGCCGGCGGCTCGGCCGCGGACTCCGGGAGCGTCGCGAAAAGGAGAACGGCAATGGCGCAGCCCACCCGCTTCGGCTCGCTCCAGCACTTTGAGAAGGGCGGCGTCGAGGTCATCAAGGACGACGCGCGGAACTACGTCTTCTCGAACGTCTTCGAGGTCGCCTCGAAGGCCAAGCCCTACGAGAAGGTCGCGGTCGGCAAGAACATCGAGTACGTGATCGAGGCCATCCGGGCCGAGGGCACGTCCGGCTGGCGGGTGGCCGCCCAGGACGAGTTCGCCCTCGTGATGGACGGGGAGGTCGAGGTCCGCCTGGTCAAGCCCGACAATCCGTCCCTGGTGCCGCCGGGCAGCCAGGGCTCGATTCCGCTTGGCCGGGGATCCGACCGGCAAGAAGATGGGGCGCGTGCGGGCACGGCGCGGGCACATGACGCTGCTGCCCGCCGGCGCGGCCTACCAGTTCCACGCGGGAAACCCGAGCGTGATCCTGCTGCAGACCCTGGCCGGCCGCGACACGGTCGAGCGCTGGGCCCAGATCTGCCAGACCACCCCCCGGCCGGCCTAGACGGAGGACGACGCCATGACGACCGATACGCTCCCCGAGCTGGGCAGCATCGAGCCGAATCAGTACGGCTACCGCGACTTCGCGCTGGGGAAGTTCTCGTTCGGACGGGACGAGTACTTCGTGCACGTCCGCTGGCCCAACGGCACCCACATGCTCGCGGCCGACGCGTTCCTCCGCGCGATCCAGCGTGACGTGGCGTGGGGCTTCTTCTACGGCATCGTCAACTTCGACACCGTGATCGGCACGGTGAACCACTACGGCACGGTGGATCTCTTCGCGGGCCGGTTCAACGCGCAGTACCGGCAGGCCGGGCTCGCCTACTCGGAGAACTTCAAGACCGAGGCGATCAGCCGCCTCTTCCAGGCGATCCTGGTCGACTGGACGAACGCGACGTTCGATCCCTTCGCCTCGCCCGCGGAGACCGGCAGTGCCTTCGGACCCAAGAACGGAAGCAACAAGGAGGCGATCACGCGGCACCGGGTGACCGCCAAGCGGATGATCGGCGCGCCCGGGGACGAGCCGGTCCGCACCGACGACAACGGCTTCCCGATCAACCGCCAGTTCACCGACGTGCCGCAGGACGCGCCCGAGGTGCACGCGGAGCCGGGCTTCGAGCACGAGGTGGTGTCGGTGAACCTCTTCGCGTATCTCTCGCGCTCCGACGTGACGTGGAACCCTTCGGTGGTGTCGGTGTGCAAGAACAGCCTCTACTGCCCGACCACCGAGGAGTACATCCTGCCGATCATCCACGGTAACGATCGGGTGGAGTGGTTCGTGCAGCTCTGCGACGAGATCCAGTGGGAAGTGGAGGACCGGGACACCGGCGCGGTCCGGGCCCGCGTCACCATGAAGGCGGGCGACGTGGCCGCCATGCCCGCCGACATCCGGCACCGCGGCTTCTCGCCCAAGCGCTCGATGCTGCTCGTGTGGGAGAACGCCTCGCCGGAGCTTCCGGCGCTCTACGCCAGCGGCAAGATGCCGCCGGCGCCCGTGCAGTTCTAGCCGCCGACGCGGCAGGAGGACGACGATGTCCGAGATCAAGCGGAGTGGTCGGCGGGACTTCCTGCGGGTGGCCGGCGGCTCCGCCGCGGCCCTCGCGCTGCACGGCATCCATCCGGGCCGGGCGGCGGCCCAGCGCGGCACGCGGACGCTCAAGATCGGCTACGTGAGCCCGCAGACCGGCCCGCTGGCCGGCTTCGGCGAGACCGACAACTTCGTGGTCGGCGGCATCCGTCAGGCGGTGAGGAACGGGCTGGCCATCCGCGGGCAGAGCTTCCCGGTGGACGTGCTCGTGCGCGACAGCCAGTCGGACCCGAACCGCGCCGCCGAGGTCGCCTCGCGCCTGATCCTGTCGGACAAGGTGGACCTCATGCTGGTGTCGAGCACGCCGGAGACGACCAATCCGGTCTCCGACCAGTGCGAGGCCAACGGCACGCCCTGCGTCTCGAGCGTCTGCCCGTGGCAGCCGTGGTTCTTCGGCCGCGGCGGCAAGCCCGAGACCGGCTTCAAGTCCACGTACCACTTCTTCTGGGGCCTCGAGGACATCATCGGCGTCTTCGTGGACATGTGGGACACGCTGCCGACCAACAAGGTGGTCGGCGCGCTCTGGCCGAACGACGGCGACGGCAACGCGTGGGGCGACCCGCAGCGGGGTTTCCCGGCCGCGCTGGCCAAGGCCGGCTACAAGCTCGTGGACCCCGGGCGCTACCCGAATCTCTCCGACGACTTCTCGGCCCAGATCTCCGCCTTCAAGAAGGAGCAGGTCGAGATCGTGACCGGCGTGCCGATCCCGCCCGACTGGACGACGTTCTGGAAGCAGGCCGCCCAGCAGGGCTTCAAGCCGAAGATCGCGTCCATCGGCAAGGCGCTGCTGTTCCCGCGCTCGGTCGAGGCCCTGGGCAACCTGGGCGAGGGCATGTCCACCGAGGTGTGGTGGACGCCGCGTCACCCGTTCAAGTCCTCGCTGACCGGGGCGAGCGCGGCCGACCTGGCCGCCGCCTACACCAAGGACACCAAGAAGCAGTGGACGCAGCCGCTCGGCTTCACCCACGCGCTGTTCGAGGTCGCGGTGGACGTGCTCAAGCGGGCCGCGTCGCTCGACGACAAGAGCGCGGTGGTCGCCGCGATCAAGGCCACCAACCTCAACACGGTCGTGGGCCCGGTCAACTGGGGCAAGGGGCCGGTGCCCAACGTCACCAAGACCCCGCTCGTCGGCGGGCAGTGGGTGCGCGGCAAGGACTTCCGCTTCGACATGGTCGTCGTCAGCAACAAGGCGGCGTCCAGCATCCCGGTCTCCGGGAAGCTCCGGCCCATCGGCCAGGCGTGAGCGCCCGCGGCCGCTGATGGCCGCGCTGCTCGCGCTGGAGAACGTCTCGAAGACGTTCGGGTCGCTCCGGGTCATCGACGGGCTCACGCTCGCGGTGGGCGAGCGCGAGGCGCTCGGCGTCATCGGGCCGAACGGCGCGGGCAAGACCACCGCGCTCAACCTGATGATCGGGCGCCTGCGCCCCGAGGGCGGGGCGGTGGTCTTCGGCGGGCGCGAGATCACGAGCGCCCCGCCGCACGCGCGGTGCCGGGCCGGCATCGCGCTCACGCATCAGATCCCGCATCCGTTCGACGCGCTCACCGTGTTCGAGAACGTGCTGGTGGGCGGCGTCTTCGGGGCCGGCACGTCGGAGCGCGCGGCCTACGGGCCGTCCATGGAGGCGCTCGAGCTGGCCGGGCTGGCCGCCAAGGCCAACATCCGCGCCGGGACGCTGACCCTGCTCGAGCGCAAGCGCCTGGAGCTGGCGCGCGCGCTGGCCACCGGGCCGCGCGTGCTGCTGCTCGACGAGATCGCGGGCGGCCTGAGCGAGCACGAGGTGCACGAGCTGGTCGAGGTGATCCGGCGCGTGCACCGCGCGGGCGTGGCCATCATCTGGATCGAGCACATCGTGCACGCGCTGCGCGCGGTGGTGAGCCGGCTCGCGGTCATCAGCGCCGGGCGGATGCTGATGGACGGCGCGCCCGACGAGGTGATGGCCAGCGCGGAGGTCCAGCGCGTCTACCTGGGGATCGACGTGCAGTGACCCTGCTGAGCGTCCGCGGCCTGAGCGCCTTCTACGGCAGCTTCCAGGCCCTCTTCGACGTCTCGCTCGAAGCCGCGGAAGGCGAGACGGTGGCGGTCATCGGCGCCAACGGCGCCGGCAAGACCACGGTGCTCCGCACGATCGCGGGGGTGCTGCCGGTGCCCGCCGCCACCGTCCACTTCGACGGCGCGCCGGTCGGCGGGCGGCCCGCGCACGAGCTGGTGGACCGCGGCATCGTGCTGGTGCCCGAGGGGCGCCGGATCTTCCCCAGCCTGACCGTCGAGGAGAATCTCCTGATCGGCGCGTACCGCGGCCGGCCGGGCCCCTGGACGCTCGCGCGCGTCTGCGCGCTGTTCCCGGTGCTGGCCGAGCGCCGTCGCCAGCCGGGCACGAACCTCTCGGGCGGCGAGCAGCAGATGCTGGCCATCGGCCGCGGGCTCATGGCCAACCCGCGCCTCCTGCTGGTGGACGAGATCTCGCTCGGCCTGGCGCCGCTCGTGGTCCAGGAGCTCTACCGCGTCCTGCGCACGATCGCCGCGGAGGGCACCACGACGCTCGTGGTGGACCAGAACGTGAGCCAGATCTTGCCGCTGGCCCAGCGCGTCTACTGCCTGCGCAAGGGCGCCGTCTCGCTCGAGGGCCGGCCCGCGGACCTGACGCGCGCGCGCATCGCCGCCGCCTACTTCGGGGGGGCGTGACGATGGGCTGGGTGGACACCATCCTCCAGGGGCTCTTGCTGGGCGGGCTCTACGCGCTCTTCGCCACCGGCCTCTCGCTCATCTTCGGGGTGATGCGCCTCGTCAACCTGGCCCACGGCGACCTCAGCATCCTGGCCGCGTTCCTCGCGGTGGTCGTGGTGGAGACGCTCGGGCTGAATCCGTTCGTCACCCTGGCGCTGGTCGTGCCCCTCATGGCCGCGCTCGGCTACGCGCTGCAGATGCTGGTCCTCAACCGCCTGCTCGGCCGCGGCATCCTGCCGCCGATCCTGGTGACGTTCGGGCTGTCCATCATCATCCAGAACGCGCTGCTCGAGACCTTCTCGGCCGATTCGCGCCGGCTCGACCCCGGCGGCATCGAGACCGCGAGCCTGTCGCTCGGGGGAGGGCTCGCCATCGGCTGGTTCCCGTTCATCACGCTCGGGGTCGCGGTGCTGATCCTGGTCGCGCTGCAGCTCGTGATCAGCCGGCTCTCGGTGGGGCGCGCCTTCCGCGCCACCTCCGACGACCAGGAGACGGCCGAGCTGATGGGCATCGACAACCGGCGGCTCTACGGCCTGGCGATGGCGCTCTCGCTCGGCATCGTCGCGGTGGCCGGCGTGTTCCTCGGCATCCGGACGACGTTCACGTTCAGCAGCGGGCCCGACCGGCTGCTCTTCGCCTTCGAGGCCGTCATCATCGGCGGGCTGGGCTCGCTCTGGGGCACGCTCGTGGGCGGCGCCGTCCTGGGCATCGCCCAGACCGTCGGCGCCAAGCTGTCGCCGGGGTGGGGCATCCTCACCGGGCATCTCGTGTTCCTGGCCGTCCTGCTCCTTCGCCCCCAGGGGCTCTTCACGCGGAGGCGGAGAATCTCCTGAGCGCTTCGATGGAGCCCACGGCCGTCCGGGTCGAGCGCACCACGCGGGCCAGCCGCGTCGGCGCGGTGGGCGCGGCGCTCGTCCTGCTGGGCCTCGTCAGCCTGCCCGCGTGGGGCGATCCCAGCACGATGCGCATCCTGGTGGAGTTCATCGCCCTGCTCGTGCTGGCCCAGATGTGGAACCTGCTCGCCGGCTATGCCGGCCTCGTCTCGATCGGCCAGCAGGCCTACGTGGGCCTCGGCGGCTACGCGCTGATCGTGCTCGCGGACGATCTCGGCGTGAATCCGTTCCTGTCGGTCCCGCTGGCGGGTCTGGTGGCGGCCGCGTTCGCGCTGCCCACCGCCGCGCTCGTCTTCCGCTTCCACGGGGGCTACTTCGCGGTGGGCACGTGGGCCATCGCCGAGGTGTACCGGCTGCTCATCGCCAACACCCCCGCGCTCGGCCGCGGCTCGGGCCGCACGCTGAAGGCGGTGTTCCCGCTGGCGCGCGAGAGCCGGGAGCTGACGACCTATTTCCTGGCGCTGGCCATCGGCGTGGCGGCGCTCGTCGCGGTCTACGCATTCCTGCGCTCACGCTACGGGCTCGGGCTCATGGCCATCCGGGACAGCGAGCACGGCGCCGACACGCTGGGCGTGGACGTCTTCCGCATCAAGCTCGGGGTCTACGTCGGCGTCGCGTTCGGCACCGGCGTCACCGGCGCGCTGATCTATCTCAACCTGCTCCGCATCTCGCCGGACGCCGGCTTCAGCATCAACTGGACGGCCTACACGATCTTCATCGTGGTGATCGGCGGGCTCGGCTCGCTCGAAGGCCCGCTGATCGGCACCGCGCTCTTCTTCCTGGTGCGCGAGTACCTCTCCGACTACGGGGCCTGGTACATGATCCTGCTGGGCACGCTCGCGGTGGGCGTGATGCTCGCGTAC
>CAVVEU010000025.1:0-92208 GCA_963747235.1 uncultured Candidatus Rokubacteria bacterium | reverse complement strand
GCGATCGACCGGATCCACCGGATCCGGACCGATCGCTTCGATCCCGGTGCCGGCGCCCTTCACGGCCATCACCTCGACCTCGACGAGCAGCTCCGGCCGCCCGAGGCCCATGATGCGACAGCCCATCGACGCGGGTCGGCTGCCGGCAAAGTACGCCGGGCCCTGACCGGGCGGACGATTCACCTGCGCGCGATCGACGGTGAACGTCTGGCGCCGGACGACGTCGTCGAGGGAGGCGCCGACCTGATCCAGCGACCAGCGCACGGTCTCGAGGGCGTGGTCGTACTGGGCCGCCCAGTCGTTCGGCGCCTGGAGCTGGCCGGCCGCATCGAGGTCGGTGCAACCGCTCATATAGATCCGCTCACCTATTTCCACGAGCCGCGCATAGCCCCGGGGCTTCTCGCGCTGCTGCTGCGTGTAGACGTCGCGCCGTGTCCTCGCGGCGCCGATGATCGCTTCCGCCTCGATCTCGACCAGCATCTCCGGACGCAGCAGCGCCGGGATGCCGAGCGTCGTGGACGTCGGCCGCACGTCGCCGAACGCCTCCAGCCACGCGCGCGTGTAATCGGCCATGTGCGCGAGATCGGTGAAGAAGCTCTTCGTGTAGACGAGATCGGCGGGCGTGCCGCCGGCCTCGGCCAGTGCCGCGAAGATCGTGTCGAGGGTGCTTCGGGTCTGGTGGTACATGTCGCCGGGCCCGTCGATTCCACCCCGGCGTTGAGGGCGGTGCTGCCGGAGATGAACACGCGGTCGCCCACCCGGAGCGCGCGCGAGTACGCGTACTGGTCCTCGATGGACCGTCCCGAGCCGATGCGCCGGGCGCTCTTGCCGGCGCCGTCGACGGCCTCGAGCTCGATCTCGACGAGCTGTTCCGGGCGCGCGAGCCCTCGGACTTCGACCAGCGTGGAGGCCGGCCGGACGTCACGGAAGCGCCGGACGATGGCGCGCGCCGCCTGGTCCGCGACCTTCATGTCGGTGACGTAGATCCGGGAACGCACCACGTCATCGAGTCGGCCGCCGGCCTTCCCCATGCTCCACTCGGCGATGGCCATGATCGTCTCGACCTGCTTCACGACGTCGCCGACGCCGCGCACGTCGCCCTTCCGGTCGATCGCGGTCGTGCCGGCTTGCAACACCGTGTCGCCGACGCGGACCGCGCGCGAGTAGTGGGCCGTCTCTTCGAGGGTCCGGCCGGAGGAGACATTGATGCGGCGGGGCGTGGTCATGAGGAACCTCCTGGAGGTGTGGAATCGGCTCGTCACGGGGGCGGCCGCGGGTCAGCCCCCGAGGCGATCGACCAGCGCGCGCGCCCACGCCATCTTCGCGGGATCCATCACGAGCTTCTCCGCGAAGGGCTCCCCGAACGGCCGCGTGGCGTCGATGCCGAGCTTGGCGGTCACCCCGCGCTCGTCGGCGCTCGGGTCGAGCAGGGCGCCGAGGCTGCCACCGATGGTGACGAGGTCGCGGTCGGCCTGCATCCGGGTGGCGACCGCCCACATGACGTCGGACTCGTCGAACACGTCGATGTCCTCGTCGACCACGATCACGAGCTTGAGATAGTGATCCACCCCGAGCACGATCGGGATCACGTGCTTGGCCTCGCCCGGGCGGCCCTGCTTGATGGCGACGTAGGCGCTGAAGGACGACGTGCCGGAGAGCGGCACGTGGACGCCGGTCACGTTGGGGATCACGCGCTGGAGCGCGTTCCAGATCTCCGCCTCGCGCACGAGCGCCAGCGTCGTGATGTGGTCGCCCGCGCGGCCGGAGCCGATGGACTGGAACCACGGGGCGGCCCGCATCGAGATCGCCTTCGCCTGGAAGACGTGCTCGGTGGAGCGGCGCGAGAAGTAGCCGGTGAACTCGCCGAACGGCCCCTCGGGCTCGCGCACCCCGGGGAGGATCTCGCCCTCGATCACGATCTCGGCGGCCGCGGGGACGGTGAGGTCGATCGCGGTGCACCGCGCGACCTCCAGGGGCTCGCCGAAGAGCCCGCCGACCACCTCGAACTTGCCGACCTCGGCGGGCGGATAGGCGAGCGAGCCCATCGACACGAGCGGGTGCAGGCCGAGCGCGACCGCGCACGGCAGGGCCTGGCCGCGCGCCTCGGCCCGGCGCTGGTACTCGAACATGCGCCGGCGCGAGTGGAGGCTCACGCCCATGCGGTCGCGCCCCTTGACCTGGAAGCGGTGATAGCCCTCCGTCTCCACGCCCGTCTCGGGATCGCGCGCGACCAGCATGCCGGCGGTCAGGTAGCGGCCCGCGTCACCGGGGAAGTAGGTCGGGATCGGCAGCCGGCCGAGGTCCAGCTCGGCGCCGGTCAGCACGCGCTCGTGGAAGGGCGCGCGCGCGACGACGGTGGGCTTGATGGTGTCCTTGATGCGCCGCGCGTATTCCTGCGCCAGGCGCGCCTCGGGCACCCCGAGGGCCCACGCGAGCGCCTTGCGGCTCGCCACGACGTTGGCGATGATCGGCATGTCGGCGCCGGCGACCTTCTCGAACAGGAGGATCGGCCAGCGCCGCCGCCGCTCGTACTCGAGCACGAGCGCCATGACGTCGAGCTCGGTCGTGACCTCATCGGTCACGCGCACGACCTCGCCCGGAAAGGCGCCCTCGTAGCCGGCCACGAAGTCCCGGATGCCCTGTGCCATCACGCCCCCTCCCTGGCGCCGACCGGACGCGCGGCGCGCTGTGAGACGACCACCACGATGAAGCAGAGAAGTCCGGCGGTGTCGCTCCACCAGCCGGGGAAGATCAGGAGGAGGGAGCCGGCCAGCAGGAGCGCGCGCTCCCAGAGACGCGTCGACGCCCGGAAGTACCCGATGAGGCCGGCACCCAGCATGACGATTCCCAGCGCGGCCGCCAGCGTGCGCAGGACGATGTGCGGCACGGAGGCGTTGATCAGCAGCAGCGCCGGGTCGTAGGCGAACGAGAACGGAATGATGAAGCCGGACAGCGCCAGCATCATGCCGAGCCACTGCGTGCGCCACACGTCGGCGCCCGCGATCGACGAGGTCGCGTAGGTCGAGATCGCGGTGGGCGGGGTGAGGTCGGCCAGAATCCCGAAGTAGAACACGAACATGTGGGCGACCAGCTTGGGGACGCCCAGCTCGACCAGCGCGGGAGCGGCCATGATCGAGGTGATGATGTAGGTGGCGGAGGTCGGCAGCCCGGTGCCGAGCACGAGCGCGGCGACCATCGTCAGGATCAGGGTGAGGAGGAGGCTACCCCCGGCCAGGCCGACGATTCCGGTGGCGAGCTTGAGCCCGAGCCCGGTGGTGCTCACGACGCCGACCACGATGCCCACGGTCGCGCACGCGAGCGCCACCGGCATCGCGGCCTGGGCGCTGTCGCTCATGATCGCCAGGCTCCGCGCCAACCCGATCCGGGTGTCCCGCCGCACCCACGACAGCGCGAGCGCCGCGACCAGCCCCCAGAAGCCGGCGAACAGCGGTGAGCGGCCGTCGACCAGGAAGTACACGAGCACGGCCGGCCCCCCCAGCAGGTGCAGGTCACGCCGCAGGACGGCGCCCAGCCGCGGCAGCGCGCTGCGGTCCAGCACCGGCAGACCCCGACGGGCGGCCTCGAAGTGCACCATCACCCCCACCGCCACGAAGTAGAGGATGCCGGGGATCGTCGCCGCCACCGCGATCGAGGCGTACGACACCTGCAGCGTCTCGGCCATGATGAAGGCGGCCGCGCCCATGACGGGCGGGATGAGCTGGCCGCCCATCGAGGCGCAGGCCTCGACCCCGGCGGCGAACTCCGGCCGGTAGCCGGCGCGCTTCATCAGCGGGATGGTGAAGGCGCCGGTGGTGACCGCGTTGGCGATCGCGCTGCCATTGACCGTCCCGAACAGGCCGCTCGCGATCACCGCGACCTTTCCCGCGCCGCCCCGGCTGCCGCCGGCCACCGCGAGGGCGCCATCGGTGAAGAAGCGCAGCAGGCCCCCGTGGGACATTACGCTGCCGAAGACCACGAACAGGAAGATGAACGTGGCCGAGACCAGCGTCGGGATCCCGAAGATCCCCTGCGTGGTCAGCGTCTGCTGGTCCACCAGCTTCAGAAACGTCTCGCCGCCGTGGCCGACGAAGCCGGGCAACCACGGGCCGACAAACGCGTAGACGACGAAGACGAGCGCCAGAATGACCAGGGCGGGACCGATGTGACGCCGCGACGCTTCCAGCAGCAGCACCGTGAAGAGCACGCCGACGACGACGTCCAGGCGCTCGGGATCGTCCACCATGGCCATCCGGCTCGCCAGCCGCTCGTTGTGCCAGATGAAATGCGCCGCGCACAGCAAGGCCAGCAGGGCCAGGGCGCCGTCGAGCCAGCGCCGGGGATGCTGCGCGGCCAGCCGGGCCGCGGCCTCGGGCGAGTCGGGGGTCGGCTCGGTCAGGAACCCGAGCGCGATGGCGAACGCCACGTGCACCGGGAGCTGGATCAGCAGGTCGTAGAGGCCGGCGTAGGCGGTGTAGAGCTGGAAGGTGGACCAGGCCATCGCCAGCCACACCCGCGGCGAGCGCAGATCAGGCATCGTGGACGATCTCGCCACCGACCACGGTGAGGCGCGCCGTCTGGCCGACCAGCGCCTCGAGCGGCGCGGTCAGCGGATCGTGCTCGAGCACCGCGAGATCGGCCGCCCAGCCCGGGGCCAGCCGGCCGCGCTCGCGCTCGGCGAACGTGACCCAGGCGCCGCCGTGCGTGAGCGCGACGAGCGCCTGGGCGCGCGTGAGCCGCTCGCGTGGGCCCACGACGACGCCGGTGCGCATGTCGCGGCGGGCCACCACCGCGGCGAAGGCGACCCACGGGTCGGCGGGCTTGTTGTCGGTGGCGATACCGAACGGGATGCGGTGGCGGGCCAGGCTCCGGTGGGGCAGGAGCTGGTCTGCGGCGCCGCCGAGCTTCGCCACCTCGTCACCGGCCGAGCGGTAGAGATACGAGATGGGATTGGTGGTGGCGACGGCGCCGAGCCGGCGGATGCGCGTGAGCTGCTCGGGGGTGGCCGCGTTGAGATGTACGAGCACCCAGCGCAGGTCGCGGATCGGGTGGCGCCGCGCCACGTCCTCCCACGCGTCGAGCACCTCCGGCAGGCAGCGCGTCACCAGCGTGTTGACCCGCAGCCCGTGGCGCGCGGCCAGCTCGGCCTGCTCGAGATAGGCCGCGGGGTCGTTGGCACTCTCCACGAACCCCGCCCATCCCGTGTAGGGCTGCGAGGCGTGCAGGATTCGGGCGACGCCGGCGTCACCGCCGTGGTGCAGACAGACGCCGCCCACGCGCAGGCGATCGTCGCCGAGCCCGCGCCCGCCGGCCCATGCCGCCAGTGGCGGGATGGCGCGCGCGGCCTCGGCCGCGTCCCACGTCGGGCTGACCGCCAGCGTGCAGCGCAGGCGCAGCTCGCCCCGCGCGTGGCTCTCCCGGTAGGCGGCCAGCACCTCGGGCGCGATGCCGTGGCCCTCGTACACCGCGGTGACGCCGCGGGCCGCGTAGCGGCGCTGCGAGGCGCGGAGCGCGCGCAGGCGGTCCTCGGGCGTGAAGCGCGGCGCCGCGCGCATCAGGGTGAACTCGAGCACCTGGATGAGATTGTGCTCGACGAACACGCCGGTGGGCTGGCCGGCGGCGTCCTTGCCGATCTCCACGCCCGGCGGCGACGACGTTTCACGGGTGATTCCGGCCAGCGCGAGGGCCCGGCTGTTCGCCACCGAGTAGACCGGCGGGCGGTTCCAGTAGCCCCAGATGCCGCGGATGTAGACCGGATGGTCGGGCGCGGCGGCGTCGAGGTCCGCGCGCGTCGGCCAGCGCCGCTCGGCCAGGCAGTCGGGCACGCCCTGGTAGAACGGCGGGGCGCCGATCGGCATCGTGACGATCCACTCGCCCGCCTTCCGGCGGGCCGCGTGCGCCCGGATGAGCCGTTGAATATCGGCGATCGAGCGGCAGCGGGCGAGCGAGGGGTAGATGAGCTTGAGCCCCTCGCGGTCGAGGTGGGCGTGGGCGTCGACCAGCCCGGGGATCACGGTCGCCCCCCGCAGATCGATCACCCGCGTGCGGCGGTCGCGCCGGCGCTCGACCTCCCCGCGCCCACCCGTGGCCACGACGCGCCCGCCGGCGATGGCGAGCGCGGCCACGACGGGGCGCCGCGGGTCGAGGGTCCGGATGCGGCCGTTGACGAGGACGAGGCCGTCGGCTATTTCATCCACCCCTTCTCGCGGTACGCCCGCTCGGCACCCGGATGCAGGGGGATGCCGACCTTGTCGGGCTGCCACGCCGTCCGCGGCTCGAACTCGGCCAGCCCGGCGTGGCCGCGCACGAGCGCGTCCTTGTTCTCCAGGACCGTCTTCGTCACCGTGTAGGCGATCGGCTCCGGCAGCTCCTTGTTGGTGATCAGCACCGTGGGGAAGCCCACCGTGCTCACCGGCTTCGACTGGTTCTTGAAGGTCTCGGGCGGCATGGTGGCCGCGGTGTAGCCGAGCGGCAGCAGCGCCTTCGCGGTGTCCGCGTCGAGGCCGAGGAACTCCACGTCCACCGAGGACACGATCTCGCTCACCGACGGATGCTTGGGGGTCACCACCGCGAACAGGACGTCGGCGCGGCCGTCCTTGAAGGCGTCGATGATGACGTTGTAGCCCACGTGCTGCGTGGAGCCGCCGAAGCCCTTGATCTCGGCGTAGCCGAGGCCGGCCGCGCGCAGCACCTGGCGCCCGGCGAACTCGCCGAGCGACCCGACCGGCTGGGTGTAGACGCGGATCGGCAGCTTCTTCTCGCGGATCTCTCGCACCGAGGTGATCCCGAGCTTCTTCGTGGCCATCGCGACGAGATAGTAGGTGTCGAAGCCGCCCACGAGAGCGCGGATGTTCTCGAGCTTCTCGGTGTAGGCCTCCTTGCCTTCCAGCGCCCAGCGGTTGGTCACCGTGAAGGACAGGCCGAGCGGCGTCTCGTTCTTGGCCACCAGGCGCGGGTTGCCGACGCCGCCGGCGCGTGGCTTGACGTCGATGTTCGAGCCGGGCGGCAGGGTCTTGCGCAGGAGCTCGGCCATGGTGGCGCCGTAGACGTACCAGGCGCTGCCGGTATCCAGTGTGGCGAAGGCGAGATTGACCTGCGCCGGCGCCTGGGCCGGCACCGCCGACACCCCGACCGCCAGGACGAGCATCAGCGCGAGCAGCACTTTCATTCGGTCTCTCCTTTGGCCGGTGCTCCTTCGGGGGGCAGGGCCATCGCGTGATCCTGCCAGATCGTCCGGGGCAGGTCAAACGTGGAGCTAGCGCGCCAGACGGGCCTCGCGCCACGCGCCACCGGCCAGGAGCTCCTCGATGACCGGATGGGACCGGACGTAGAGCATCGGGAGATAGTATCCGTGCTCGACCGGCATCTCGACGACCCGGGTCGTGACCGGCAGCGTCTGAGGGTCGGCGCCGGGCAGCATGAGCCCCCGGACGTACTCGAAGGGGTACGCCGCGACGCGCGGGAGGCTCGTGTGGCGCAGCACGGGATGGCCGATGAGCAGATTGACCCCACGTCGGGCGAGATAGTGATACGGCGCCACGCGCTGGTGACCGGGCCAGGTCCCCATGCGGTCACCGTGACGCGCGACCCACGAGTCGGTGAGCCCGATCATGTCGATGGCGGGCAGTCCGGAGTAGTACGGGATGGCGCCCGCCGGGCTGACCGCGATCATCACCGATCGGTCTGCGCCCACCCCGGCGGCCAATGCCTTGCCAATTCCGACCCAGTTCTGATCCGGCGCGATCAGGTGGCCTTCGAGATCGCGCCGGGATTCCGGGCCCTGGCCGCGCGGCCAGCGGTCGAACACCAGCGCGTGATGCAGGCTCCCGACCAGCACGAGCGCGACGAGCCCCAGGCGGACCACGGGGCCGGCCGGGATCGCCAGGATCGTCCACACCACGAGCAGCATCAGCGAGGGCAGGATCGGCACCAGGAACCGGAACTCCATGAAATCCCCGCCGATCCGGAGGATGTAGGCGAGCCACAGGATGGCGAACCCGATCGAGACGATGAGCGCGTCCCGCGAATCGCGGCGGAGGCGCGGCGCGAGGGGGATGGCGAGCAGCGCCAGCGGCAGCAATCCGTAGGACAGGCCGAAGAGATAGAGATAGCGCGCGCCGTTGTAGAGCGACGTGGGGGACGCGACCTTGACATAGTAGGTGTTGGGCAGGAGCTCGCCGTAGTACGACACTTTCCAGGCGAGCCAGGCGCCGACCATCGCCGCGGCGGGCAGGGCCAGCGCGGTCGCGGAGCGCCACCCCAGCGCGGCGCCGCGGCGCAGGCGCCACAGGGCCACCCCGATCAGGAGCGCGCCGGGCACCGCGGAATCGGGGCGCGTGAGCATGAGCAGCCCCGTGACGACGGAGAGCAGGAGGAGCGCGGGAGGGGTCCATCCCCGCGCCTGGCCGCGCGCCACCAGCCACAGGCCGACGCAGATGAGCAAGGCGTGCAGGGAGGTCTCGAGGCCGCCGGTCGCGAACGTGCTGAACGTGTAGTTCGTCCCGAGCAGCGCGACGGTGAGGAGTCCCGATCCCTCGGACCCGAAGGTCCATCGGGCGGCGGCGAACGTCGCGACCAGCGCGCCCGCGAAGCAGGCGAGGCCGAGCGCGTGGGCCGCCGCGACCGGGTCGACCCCGAGCAGGTACGGGGTCGCCATCAGCACCGTATGGAGGAAGCTCGAATACCCCTCGACCCGCTCGCCGACGTTCCACACCAGGCCCTGCCCGGCGGCCAGGTGTCGGGCATACCGGAGCACGATGTACGCGTCGTCCTGGAGAAAGCGATTCGTCCACGCGATGGCCAGCAGGGCCACGCAGAGCGCGAGGAGCCAGGCCCGCGGGTGGCGCGGCTCGATGGGGCCCGCCGCCGGCCGGGCGGAAGTCGTCACACCGGATCGCGCAAGACGATCAGTCGTCGTCGTCCATGTCGCCGGCCTTCGGGAGACCGTCGATGCGGGGAACGCGGGCGCGGATCCTCGAGATCGTGTGGATGGTCACCTCGGCCGCCCACTGGGAGGCGATCGTCCCGTTCGTCTGCGCGCCCGGAGTGTCGAACGCCCGGAGGTCGATGGCGAGGTTCGTGACGTAGATGAAGTCGCCGTGGCGCACGAGGCTCGCGGGGAAGAGCAGTCCCTTGGGCCGTCCCGCGTGGTCGATCCCGTCGAAGTCGCCGAGCTTGGCGACCGCGCGGCCCGACGAGTTGATGACCACGATCTCGTCGGACTGGTTGGCGGCGACCCAGAGATTGTCGTGCTTGTCGATGATCAGGCCGTCGGCTCCGTTGACGCTGTTGACGAACACCGCCGGCGTGCCCGCCACCGGACCCGTTGGGCTCGGCGTGACCGGGATCTTCACAATCGTGTCGTTGCCCGTGTTGGCGACGAAGAGCGCGGTCTGGGCGTTGTTGAACGCGAGACCGTTGGCGCCGAACCCGGGTACTCCGGTCGTCTTCAGCAGCGCGTTCGCGACCCACAGCGCCGCGTCCTTGCCGCCCGGTCCGGCGATGCCTCCGACCGGCCCCGTCCGCCAGATGGCGCCCTGGAAGGAGTCCGAGATGTACACGTTCCCCGCGTCGTCGAAGGTGAGGACATTGGGCCCCGGCGCGCCCGGAATGCTGGGGTCGTCGGGGATGGTCGCGAACACCTCCGAGGCGCCGGTCATGGAATCGACCTTCAGAACCTTGGCGCCGCCGAAATCGATGACGAGGAGCGCCCGAGGATCAGTCGGCGAGAAGGCGAGATCGAGGAGGAGCGGGCTCGAGTTCTGGACCAGGACCTTCCGGAGCAATCGCCCGTCGTTCCGGTAGACGAAGAGATGGCCGACCTCGCCCGCCGTGCCGGCGCGAGCGATGTCGAACGTGGTGACGTAGATGTTGCCGCGCTTGTCCGCGGTGATGCCCTCGGGGTGACGTTCGCCCGCCGGCAGCGTCGCGAAGGTCTCCACGTTCCTGCGGTCCCAGGCGTGGGCCGTGAGCGGCACGAAGGCCAGGACGAGCAGGAGGGCGAGAGTCGTTCGGATGCCGACGCGCATGGTCAGCTCCTTTTCGGTCGACGCTTCGGGGCGGGATCGGGGGTCGCCGCCAGGCGCGCCCGATGCGCGAGGGGCGGCGGTCTTCGCGCGGAAGAATACCTCAAGACGTCGCGGAGCGTCCGATCTCCTGCAGGAAGCGGGCGGGGCGGTAGGGGCCGAGGCGCGGGTCGAGGGCGCCGTCGAGGAGCTCGGCGGCGACGACACGGCCCCAGAGGGGGCCGAGCGTGACGCCACTGTGCGAGGCGACCACGTAGAAGCCGTCGAGGCCGGGGATGCCGCCGACCATCGGGCGCTCGTCGCGCGGCATCGGGCGCACGCCGATGCGCGTGGCCTCGACCCGCGCGCCCTCCAGCGCGGGCAGGTGCGCCGCCACCGTCGCGAGCGAGAGCTCGGGCGGCCAGGGCGGGGCGGCCTCGGCCCAGACCTGGTCGTGCGCGCCCTCCGCGAGCACGATGCGGCCGCCCCCGTCCGGGCGGAAGTGGCAGCCGGGTGCGTGGATCGGGCGCCGGAGCGTGGTGGCCACCGGCGCGGTGTAGATCAGCCGGCCGGGGACGCGATCGATCGGGATCGCCACGCCGGCCAGGCGGGCGATCTCGTCCATGGCCGCGCCCGCGCAGGCCACCACCCAGTCGGCCTCGAAGCGCTCGCCGCGCTCGGTGGTCACGCCGCGCACGCGCGCGCCCGAGCGGGTCACCGCGGTCACGCGCCGGCCGGGGAGCACGCGGGCGCGCCGCCGCGTGGCCTCGGCGAGCAGCGCGCCGATGAAGGGGACCACCTCCACGTAGCCTTCGCCCGGGGTCCACACCACCTGCTCGACCACCGGCGCGATGTGGAGATCCGGCTCGATCTCGCGCGCCTGCCGCGGCGAGATCCGCTCGACCGCGTAGCCCCAGCCGGTGAGGCGCTCGACGGCCTGCCCGAGCCGGGCGAGGCCGACCGGCCCTTCCTCCCACGCGAGCGCGCCGTCCTGGTGGAGCCAGCCGCCGCCGCCCAGCTCCTTGGCGAGGCCGGCGTGCTCGTCCATACTCGCGACGTTGAGATCGTGGTAGTCGCGCGGCGTCTTGTTGAAGGAGTTCGTCCACGCGAAGCTCGCCCCGGACGTGCCACCGCCGGGAGCGCCCGCGTCGAGCACGGTCACGGTGGCCCCGCGCTCGGCCAGGCGATAGGCCACGTTGGCGCCGACGCACCCCGCTCCGACCACGAGGACGTCGGCGCCATTCATCGGGAGACGCGACCCGAGGCCGCTACTTGTTCGGCTGCGGGGTGAGGCGCAGGTAGGGCTTGAGCGCCTTCCAGCCCTTGGGGAACTTGGCCTTGGCCTCCTCGTCGGTGACCGCGGGCACGATGATCACGTCCTCGCCCGGCTTCCAGTTCACCGGGGTGGCCACGCGGTAGCCGTCGGTGAGCTGGAGCGAGTCGATCACGCGCAGGATCTCGTCGAAGTTGCGGCCGGTGGTCTGGGGATACGTGATCATCAGCCGGATCTTCTTCTTGGGGTCGATCACGAACACGGTGCGCACGGTGTACACCTCGTCGTGCGCGGGGTGCATCATGCCGTAGAGGTTCGCGATTTGTTTTGAAGGATCGGCTATTACTGGGAACTTGGGCTCGTGGCCCTGCGTCTCCTTGATGTCGGCCATCCAGCCCTTGTGCGAGTCCAGCGGGTCGATCGAGAGCCCGATGCACTTGACGTTCCGCTTGGCGAACTCGCCCGCGAGCCGCGCCACGTAGCCCAGCTCGGTGGTGCACACCGGGGTGTAGTCGCGCGGGTGGGAGAAGAGGATCGCCCAGCCGTCCCCGATCCAGTCGTGGAACTTGACCGGTCCCTGGGTGGTCTCGGCGGTGAAATCGGGCGCGGTGTCTCCGAGTCTCAGCGACATGTGGTGGTCCTCCTGATGAGTGGTGGGTGGGTCAGCAGTTGGCGTATCTCGCACTGACGAGCGGCGAGACACGGCCGTCGGCGGCCCACGTCTTCCGCTGCAGCCCGTAGAGATCACGCCCGTACACGTGGATCTCCACCGTGTCGCGCGTGGTCGGGTTGTGCATGCCGTGCACCTCGTCGGTCGGCGGCACCAGGCGCGACACCGCGCCGGCCCCGTGGCGAGTCACGCTCGTGACGGCGACCGTGGCGTTGCCGCCCGCGTGCTCGGTCACGCGATAGCGCGTCTCCTCGATCTCGTTGTCGATGACCCCGATCACGCCCCACGTCTCGTGGTTGTGGGCGGCCGCGCGGTCGCCGGGCCGCCACACCACCGCGGTGACGTTGAAGCGGGGGGCGCGGTGGAGCATGAAGCGCCCGCGCCCGCCGTCCGGGGCTCGCCCGCGGAACCGGGCGGGGATCGCGTCGGGGTTCGCCACCAATCGGCCGAGCAGGGGCGCGATCTGGGTGGTGATGGCCTCGGGCGCGGTCTCGCGCGTGGTGATGTGGTCGAGGTCCGCCACGAACTGCTCGAGCGTATAGGTCTCGGACGTCATCGTCGATTCTCCAGTCGGTGGGCGGTCAGGGCGCGACGGGCGTGTCGCGGCGGCCGCCCCACTCGGTCCACGAGCCGTCGTACACCGCCGCGTCGCGCCGGCCCAGCCGGTACATCGCGAGCGCCAGCACCGCCGCGCTCACGCCGGAGCCGCAGGTGGCGACCACCGGGCGCGCCAGGTCGAGGCCCGCGCCCTGGAAGGCGCCGCGCACGTCCGCCTCCGGGCGCAGCACGTCGTCGTCGGGCGAGAACAGCTCGTTATACGGCAGGTTCAGGCTCCCGGGAATGTGGCCGCCCCGGAGGCCGGGCCGGATCTCGGGCTCGGTGGCCGCGAAGCGCCCGCGTGAGCGCGCGTCGATGATCTGCGCGTCGCGCCGCTCGAGCGTGGCGAGCACGCGGTCGAGATCGGCCACCAGCTCCTTGTGGAGCGTGGCCGCGAACGGCCGCGGGGCCGGGACGGGCGTGCCCGACTCGACCGGCCGGCCTTCCTGCTTCCACTTGGCCGCGCCGCCGTCGAGCACCGCCACCCGCTCGTGGCCGAACACGCGGAACGTCCACCACACGCGCGCGGAGGCGATCAGCCCGCGTCCGCCGTAGGCCACCACGCGGTCACCGGTCGCGATGCCGAGCGCGCCCACCGCGTCGGCGAAGGCCCGCGGCTCCGGCAGCATGTGCGGGAGCGGGTTCGCGTGATCCGAGATGGTCTCGATGTCGAAGAAGACGGCGCCGGGCAGGTGCGCCTGCTCGAACTCGGCGCGCGCGTCGCGCTTGAGGTGCGGGAGGTAGAAGGTGGCGTCCACCACCTTGAGGTCGGGCTCGCCCAGGTGGACGGCCAGCCACTCGGTGCTCACCAGCGGATCCTGCGCGAACGACGTCATCGGCTCCCTCCCGGATTCGCGGGGCGCGGGGGCAGGAGCTCGTGCGGGCTCACCCCGCGCTGGTCGAGCGCTTCTTCCCAGCGGAGATAGGCCTCCATCGCGGCGCGCCCCCGCTCGTAGGGCTTCTGCACGACGTCGTCCGTCTCGTCGAGCATGCCGCCGGTTCCGGTCTCCACCGGGAGCCCGGCCGCCTTCCAGGCCGCGAGCCCGCCGTCCAGCACGCGGGCGGCGGCGTAGCCCATGCGCCTCAGCGTGGCCGCGGCCAGCGTGGACTGCACGCCGTCGGCGCAGGTGACGAGCACGGCGGCGCGCGTATCGGGCGCCGCGCCGCCGATGAGGAGCTCGAGCCGACCGCGTCCGATCCACCGCGCGCCGGGCAGGTGCCCGCGCTGGTAGACGTCGCTCGGATCCACGCTCAGCACCATCGCGTCGCCGACCGGTCCGGGCGAGACCTGCTCGACCACGCGGCGGGCCGCGTCGAAGCCGAACGGCGTGACGGCCGGCTCGCCGGTCTCGAGCGGGCGGCCGGAGCGCTGCCATGCCGGCACCCCGCCCTCCAGCACCGCCACGTGGGGGAAGCCCATGCGCTTGAGCCAGCCCGCGGTCATGATCGAGCGGCCGAAGCCGTCGCAGATCAGGACCAGCCAGCCCGCGCGCACCGCCATGTTGTCGTCGGTGGCCTGCACCGCCTGGCCGCCCGGCACCCAGCTCGAGCCGGGCACGTGCCCGGCGTCGTACTCCTCCCGCGTCCGTACGTCGAACATCGTCACGTTCTCGCGGCTGCGCCGGCTCCAGCGATCCGCGACCGCGTCCGCCGACACGAGCGGGGTGCCGTCCTCCGCGGCCACGCGGGTGGCGATCTCGACCGCGCGCGCGCGGCCCTTCTCCGTCGGCGCGGGCGGCCAGCGCGTCGCGCCGCGCTCGAGCTCGAGGCCGTCGAGCTGCCAGCCCATCGTGCCGTTCTTCACCGCCACGATGGGGTTGGGCAGCCCCATGCGGCGGAGCGACTCGGCGCCCAGGTAGGAGCGGGTCCGCCCGCCACAGTGCACGACGATGGTCTGCTCCGGGCTCGCCACCAGCTCGCCGATGCGGAGCACGAGCTCGCCGCCGGGCATGCTCCACGCGCCCGGCAGGCAGCCGCGCGAATACTCCTCCGGGGTGCGCGTGTCCACGATGACCATGTCGCGGCCTTCCGCCATCTGCGCGGAGAGCTCGAGGCACGTGATCTCGGGCGTCTTGAAGTCGTGGAGCACCCGCTCGCCGAAGACCTTGCTCGGCACGTTGAGGCCCTGGACCACCGGCTGGCCGGCGTGCCGCCAGGCCTCGAGGCCGCCGGCCAGGACGAAGACCTCGGTATAGCCCATCTCGGCCAGCGTGGCGGCGGCGAGCGTGGAGAGGCTCCCGTCGTCATCGTAGAGGACGATCAGCGTCCCGGGCGCGGTCACCAGCGCGGGCAGCCGCAGCTCGATGAGCCGCCGGGGCAGCGGGGTCGCGCGGTAGATGTGGCCCCGCTCGAAGGCGGCGCGCTCGCGCACGTCCAGCAGGGCGTGCGGGGACGGCTGCTCGAGGAGCGTGGCGAGCTGCGCGGGGGAGATCGCGGCGGCGGTCATCTCTCGGACGCTAAACGCGGCGCCTGCCGTCTGTCAAGCGGTGACGGTCGCCATGGCCTCGACCGCGGCGTCGATCTGCTTGCGCGACACGTCGAGGTGCGTGACCGCGCGCAGGCGGCTCTCGCCCATCACGCTGAACCGCACGTTCGCAGGGGTGGCGAGCAGCCGGTCGGCCAGGGCCTGGGCGGTGAGGCCGGTGCCCGCCACGTCGAAGATCACGATGTTGGTCTCGACGTGCGCCGGGTCGAGCGCGATCCCGCGCAGGCCCGCGATGCCGCGCGCGAAGGCCTTCGCGTTGTCGTGGTCCTCCGCGAGCCGGCTCACGTGGTGGCGGAGCGCGTAGACGCCGCCCGCCGCGATGATGCCGGCCTGCCGCATGGCGCCGCCCAGCGCCTGCTTGTAGCGCCACGCCTCCTCGATGAAGGCGCGGGAGCCGGCCAGGCAGGCGCCCACCGGCGCGCCGAGCCCCTTGCTGAAGTCGATCCAGAGCGAGTCCACCTGCGCGGCATAGGCGCGCGCGGGCGTGCCCCCGGCCACCACCGCGTTGAGCAGCCGGGCCCCGTCCATGTGGGTGGCGAGGCCGAGCCCGCGCGCGGCACGGCTCACGTCCTCCACCTGGGCGAGGGACCACACCCGGCCGCCACCCAAGTTGCTGGTGTTCTCCACCGAGACCAGGCGCGTCGGCGGCGCGTAGCGCGAGCGCGGGTGCGTGGCAGCGCGCACCTGCGCGCCCGTGAAGACGCCGCGCTCGCCGTCGAGCGAGCCCATCAGCACGCCCGAGAGCAGGCCGGGGCCGCCGCCCTCGAAGTGGATCAGGTGCGAGGTGCGGTCGGCCAGCACCTCGTCGCCGGGCCGCGTGTGCACCTTGACCGCGATCTCGTTGCACATGGTGCCGGAGGGGAGGAAGACCGCCGCCTCCTTGCCGAGGAGGTCGGCCACCATCTCCTGCAGCAGGTTCACGGTCGGGTCCTCGCCCTTCTGCTCGTCGCCCACCTCGGCCTCGCACATGAACCGGCGCATGTCGGGGGTGGGCCTGGTCAGGGTGTCGCTGTAGAGATCGATCACGATGGCGCCTCCGTTGTCCTGGTCGTCTCGGGCATGGCGTTGCGGGCCCTCCTGCCCGGTGCGATTCTACATCCGGAATGCGCATCCTCGTCGTCGAAGACGAACGGAAGGTCGCGGCCTTCGTCCGCCAGGGGCTCGTGGAGGAAGGCCACGTGGTCGAGGTGGCGCCCGACGGCGAGGCCGCGCTGGACGCGGTGGCGGCGGGCCCGCCGTACGATCTCGTCATCCTCGACGTGATGCTGCCCAAGCGGGACGGCCTGAGCGTGCTCAAGGCCTTCCGGGCGAGCCGGGTGCAGGCCCCCGTGCTGCTCCTGACCGCCCGGGACGGCGTGGCCGACACGGTCGCCGGGCTCGACGCGGGGGCCGACGACTACCTGGCCAAGCCCTTCGCCTTCGAGGAGCTCCTCGCGCGTGTGCGCGCGCTGCTCCGTCGCGGGCGCGGCGGTGCCCTGCCGGTGCTCCGGCTGGCGGACCTCTCCCTGGATCCCGCCACGCGAATCGTGACGCGGGGCCCGCGCCGCATCGCGCTCACCGCGCGCGAGTATGCGCTGCTGGAGTACTTCCTGCGCAACCCCGGCCGCGTGCTCACGCGGCCCATGATCACCCAGCACGTCTGGGGCATGGACTTCGACCCGGAGAGCAATATCGTGGACGTGTACGTGGGCTACCTGCGCCGCAAGATCGACGCGGTCGGCGAGCCCCGGCTGGTGCAGACGGTGCGCGGCGCGGGCTACTCGCTGAGCGCCGAGCCGTGAGCGCGCTGTCCATCCGCACCCGGCTCACGCTCTGGTACAGCGGGCTCCTGCTCGTGATCCTGGTGGCGATCGGCGCGCTGTCCTACTCCTGGCTGCGCCGCACCGTGCACCAGGACCTCGACGCCTCCCTGCTCGCGGTCGCGCTGGCCATCCGGGACACCGGCGCGCCCGACCGGCCCGAGAGCGAGGTCGAGGCGGTGCTCCGCGAGATGCTCGGGCCCGAGCTCTACGACAAGTTCTTCCGCCTGCTGGATCCCGAAGGGCGGCCGTACCCGTTCGGGAGCCGTCCGCGCGGCGGCGCCCTGCCGCTGTCGACGGTGGCCCGGGCGCGCGCCGCGCGCGGCGAGAGCACGCTCGAGACCGTGGCCGCCGGCCCCGGCGCGGAGGCGCTGCGCGTGTTCACGATGCCGATCGTCCGAAACGGGCGCATGGTGGACATCGTCCAGGTGGGGACGTCGGTCCGCCGCGCCGAGGCGCTGCTCGATCGCTACCTGCAGACCCTGCTCGTGCTGATCCCGCTCGGCGTCGGGCTCGCCGCGCTCGGCGGGGCCGTCATCGCGCGCGTCGCGCTCCGCCCGGTGGACGAGATGACCCGGGCTGCCCGGCGTATCACCGCCGAGGACCTGAGCCGCCGGGTGGAGCGGCCGGGCACCGGCGACGAGATGGAACGGCTGGCCGAGACGCTGAACGGCATGCTCGCGCGCCTCGAGGCGGCCTTCACCCAGACGCGTCGCTTCGCGGCCGACGCGGCCCACGAGCTGCGGACGCCGCTCGCCGCGCTCCGCGGCGGGATCGAGGTGGCCCTGCGGGCCGAGCGCCCGCCCGAGGAGTACCGGCGCGTGCTCGGCTCGAGCCTCGAGGAGGTGGAGCGCCTGATCCGGCTGGCCGAGGACCTGCTCCTGCTCTCGCGCTCGAGCGCGGGGCCGGACGTGACGCGCGCGCCGGTTGACCTGGAGCCGCAGCTCCTCGAGGTGTTCGACGTGGGCGCGCGGCTGGGCCTGGCCGCCGGGGTGAGCGTGCGCACCGACACCATGGCGCCCGCGACGGTGCGTGGCGACGCGACCGCGCTGCGCCGGGCCCTGCTGAACCTGGTCGAGAACGCGATCAAGTACACGCCGCCGGGCGGCAAGGTCGAGCTCGGCCTGGCCACCGGGAACGGCATGGCGGTGGTCACGGTGTCCGACACCGGCATCGGCCTGGATCCGGCCGACGCGGATCGGATCTTCGAGCCCTTCGTGCGGCTCGACGCGGCCCGAGCCCGCGACACGGGCGGCGCCGGGCTCGGGCTGGCCATCGCCCGCTCCATCGCGGTCGCGCACGGCGGCACGCTCTCGGTGGAGAGTCGGCCCGGCGCGGGCAGTCGCTTCGTCCTCCGCCTCCCGCTCGCCCCCGCCGCCTAAGCGAATTCTCATCTGGGCCTCACCCGGCTCTCATCCGGCCGGGCTATGGTTGCATCAGCCTGTTCGATCCTGTGAAGAGAAGGAGACGTCCATGAATCGATTCGTCACCAGAACTCGCGCCGTCCTGGATGGGGGTCGTGGCGGCCGCCGTCGTCGGCCTCGTGGCGCTCGCGCCGCATCTCGGCCACACCAACACCCCCGGGGCGCTGTGGAGCGAGCGGCCGGTGCCGATCGCGCCCGCGGCGGTGGTGCCCGCAGGCGAGCTGGGTCGAGCTGACCCGGGCGCTGAAGCCGGCGGTCGTCAACATCAGCACCAGGCGCGTGGAAGAGAGCGTCCAGCTCCAGAGCCCGTTCGGGGACAACGAGCCGCTGCAGCAGTTCTTCAAACGGTTCGGCGAGCAGCCGCCGCCCCGCCGCACCGTGCGCAGCATGGGCTCGGGCTTCATCATCAACCCGGCCGGCTACATCGTGACCAACAACCACGTGGTGGAGGGCGCCACCGATATCCGCGTCAAGATCGACGACGGCCGCGAGATGGCCGGCAAGGTCGTGGGGCGCGATCCCAAGACCGATCTCGCGCTCCTCAAGGTCGAGGCGACCGGCCTGCCCGTGATCCCGCTGGGTGATTCGGCCCAGCTCCAGGTCGGCGAGCCGGTGATGGCCATCGGCAACCCGTTCGGCCTCGAGCGGACCGTGACCACCGGCATCGTCAGCGCCACCGGCCGGGTCATCGGCCAGGGGCCGTACGACGACTTCATCCAGACCGACGCCTCGATCAATCCCGGCAACAGCGGTGGGCCGCTCATCAACGCGCGCGGCCAGGCGGTCGGCATCAACGCCGCCATCTTCAGCCAGACCGGCGGCTCGGTGGGCATCGGCTTCGCCATCCCGGTCAACCAGGCCAAGTCGGTGGTGACCCAGCTCGTCGCGTCCGGCAAGGTGACGCGGGGCTGGCTCGGCGTGACCATCCAGCCGCTCACCGCGGAGCTCGCGAAGGGCTTCAACGTGACGGAGAGCACCGGCGCGCTCGTCGCCGGCGTGCAGGGCAACTCGCCGGCGGCGCGGGCGGGCATCAAGGCCGGTGACATCATCACGCAGTACGACGGCCGGAAAGTCGGGACGTCGGCGGATCTCCCCAAGCTCGTGGCCGCCACCGCGGTGGGCCGCCAGGCTCCCGTCACCGTGGTCCGCGAGGGCAAGACGGTGGCGCTGAACGTCACGATCGAGCAGATGGATGAGCCCGGACCGGCGGTGGTGGCGCGGGCCGAGGAGGGAAAGGGCCCGCTCGGCCTGATGGTCGAGACGGTGACCCCGAGCATGGCCCGGGATCTCAAGCTGTCCGAGGCGCGCGGCGTGGTCGTGCGCGGCGTGCGCAGCGGCAGCCCGGCCGAGACCGCGGGCATCCGGGCCGGTGACGTCATCACCGAGGTGAACCACAAGGCGGTGGCCGACGCGGCCCAGATGAAGCTGGCGCTGGGGACGCACCCCAGGGGCGCGCCGGTCGTCGTCATGATCACCCGCGACGGCACGAACCTCTACGTGGCCATGGCTTTGTAGCACCGGCCGCGCGCCGACGTTTCCACGACCGGGCACGGGACCCAGCCCCGTGCCCGGCTGGTTTTACGCGGGCGCGCCGCTGCGCTAGTCTTCACGGCAACCATGATGCGCACGCTCCACACCATCGGGCACTCGACGCACCCGGCCGACGTCTTCACCGGCCTGTTGCGGACGCACGGGATCGTGACGCTCGTCGACGTGCGCAGCGTGCCCCGCCCGCGCCACAATCCTCAGTTCGATGGCGCCGCCCTCGTGTCGTGCCTGGAGGCCGTCGGGATCGGCTACGCGCACCTCCCCGCGCTCGGCGGCATGCGAGGGCCGCGGCCGGATGCGGACGGTGGACGACCGACCCGTCTACCCCTGAGTGCGCGCAAGTGACCCTTTTCGGGCCGGATTGCCGCGCGCCGACCGCCCAGAGCCCGCAGAAGTACCCGATAGCCCACTCCAGCAGGATCAACGACGGAGGTGACGCTGGCTCGACGCTTGCGTGTAATAAGCGCTCCCGCAATGGAAAGGATTTCCCAGATGATGCGAATAGTCCAGCACCACCCAAGAGGGTTCACGCTCATCGAGTTGATGATCGTCGTCGCGATCATCGGCATTCTGGCTTCGATCGCGATGCCGCTTTATGCCAACATTCAGGCGCGCGCCCGGCTGGCCAAGGCGCAGGCCGATTCCCGGACGCTGGCGACCGCGGTTGCCATCTACGGAGCACATATGGGGACGCTGCCTACCGCGCTGACCCAGCTCACCTCGGTGGCCACCAATTCCCAGGGCGGGCGGTCCGGCCCGTTCATGGCGTCCATTCCCAGCGGCCCCTCCGGCTGGGTCGCCTATGCCTATACGCAGACCGCCAGCGCGGGTACGTACCGGATCACCAGCTCCGGCGACGGCACCTCGGTCAGCGTGCCGTAGCCGGCTCACCTTCTACTTATAGCTAAGCTAGCGCTGCTCGCGCGCCGGCCCCCGCTCTCGACCGCCGTTCTGTTCCGGGGTCGGGCGCGGACGGGCTACCGGCCGTGACTCGGGCCCCCGGGGCTTAGGGGCTTCCACACGACCACCAGGATAGAGCCGGTTCGCCGGCTCACCGGGCAGCACGCGTTGCGGCTGGCGCGGCGTCTCGGTTCGCGGCTGTGGCGCGGCGGGCCGCTCCCCTGACGCGGCTGTGGCGCGGGTGCGGCCGGGCGCTCGATCGGGCGCGGCTGCGGCACGGGCGCCGTGGCCGGTCCGCGGCGCGGGGCTGGTCCGCGTCTCACGTCGCGGCTGGCGCGGGACGTCCGCGGGCGCGCGACGCTCGACCGGTGCTTCCGGCGCGCGCTGGACCTGTGGCGGGCGCTGGATCTGCGGCGCTGGCTGGACCGGTGGCGCCTGTTGCACCTGCGGCGCTTGCTGGACCTTCGGCGCGCGCTGGGGCTCGGGCCCACGCGGTACCTCCGGTACCCGTTGCGGCTGCTGGACCTGCGGCGATTCGGGCGCACGCTGCGGATCGGGCGCGCGCTGGCCCTCGGGTCGCCGGCCACGCTCCTGTGCCGCCGGATCCTCACGCCGCGCCGCGGGCGGCGTGGCGTTCGGGCGCTGGTCGCTCTCCAAGCGTGGCGCCCGCGGCGGGCGCGCCCGCTCCAGACGGCTCTGGCCGAGCGGCGGCCGCGCTTCACCCACCTCGTTGGCCCTCGGCGCCGGCACGATGCGGGGCGCGGGCCCGCGGCCTTCCGGCTCGCGCGGCAGGGCCCGGGTCACCGGCGCCCGCGTCGCGACCACGCCGCGATCCAGCACGTTCTCCGGCGGACGGATGCCGCGGCCGCTCGCGGCCGCGAAGCTCGAGCGGTCCGGCCGGACGTCCACCGCGCCGCGTACCGGCTGGAGCTGGCGCGTGTCCACCTGACGGATGCGCGCCTCCCCGACGGGCCCACGCCCGAAGCGATCCGGCCGCACCGCGACCACCGCGTTCTGCACGTTGACGTTCCGGTACACGTTGATGTTGGTCACGTTCACCACCGTGGTCCGGTTGATGACCACGTTGTTGACCACGCGCGGCCCACCCCAGCCGCCCCACCAGGCGCGGCCGACGAAACCCGGGCGGCCCCACCACGGCACGCACGGCTCGCCCCAGCCGAGCGCGACCCAGCTCACGAAGGGCGCGCCGATGGAGACGCGGATGCCGGGCGCGCCGAAGAAGGCCACGAGCGCCGGCGCGTACACGGGACGCACGACCACGGGTCCGGGCGCCCAGGCCCAGACGCGATCGAGATGCACCCAGCGGCCGTAGTGATAGGGCGCCCAGCCCCAGGGCGCCGTGTCCACCCAGCTCCACCCGAAGCGCGGATCCCAGACCCAGCGGCCGGTGGTGTAGGGGGCCCAGTCCGTTGCGACGCCCTCCGGCACCCAGACCGAGCCGTACTCCGGCACCACGCGCCAGTTGCCGTGCTGATCGAGATCGTCCACGCCGGAGACCGTCGGCGGCACGTAGCGCGCGCTCACGGTGTCCACGAGGGCCTCGGTGCGCGCGTAGTTCCAGCGGTCCCACACGTCCTGCTCGGGCGCGACGAAGGTCTGCACCGCGGCCGTGCCGGCGCCGGTCAATACCACCTGCTCGCTGGCCGCGATGCCGACCGCCTGGCCGCCGGCCGGCGTCATGCTCGCGGTGCCGCCGCGCCGGGTGACGAACGACGTGCGATCGGGCGCCACGTCCACGCGGTAGTAGCCCGGCCGCTCGATGGTGAACGCGGCGGCGGGCGTGTCGAGCTCCACCGTGCGCCCGCCGTCCAGCGCGCGCAGGTCGAGCGTGACGTGGCCGGCCGCCACCTTGATCTGGAGGAAATCGGGCTCGTGGTTCTCGATGCCGAGCTGGCTGTCGCCCCAGGCCCGCACGAAGCTCCGCGAGTCGATCTGCACCTCGAGGTTGCCGCGATTGCCGGTATAGAGCTGGTCGCCGGGGGCCAGCGGGGTGTTCACCTGCGCGGGCGCCCAGTCCTCGCCGCCGGGGCGCCAGAACGAGACCTCACCGTTGATGTAGCTGAGCCGCGGCGGTGTCGGCGCGGGGTTCTGGCTATCGTCGGCCTCGCCGTCTTCTGACGTGGCGGCGGCCGGTGGCGCGGGCGGAGCGGGAACGGTGGGCGAGGCGGCGCGCGCCAGCGGCGCGGCCCCCGCGAACAGAATCAACGCCAGGAGGCTGGCGATCAGTCGCTTGAAGATGCTGCTCATGGTGGTCTCCATCACTTGGGCGTCACTTGGGTGGCGTCGGCGGGGCCGGTGTCCGGGCGGGAAGGTCGCGCCCCGGCACCTGATGCCCCTTGGCGTACATGCACTGGATATAGGCGTTGTCGTAGCGGCGCTGGACTTCAAACGACGGCGCGTCCATGAAGGCGCCCTTCACCTGCTTCGCGGCCCAGTCGCGGCAGACGTTCACGTCGGCCTGGAACTGGTCGAAGGGCCGGCCGGTGCCCGGCAGGACCATCACGCTCGGGCCCGCGGGCGCGGTCGCGCAGCCCGCGCAGAGTATCGTCGCCGCCACCGCCGTCACGCTCCATCCTCCACGCATCGCGATCTCCTGGGCTGCTGGCTAGGGGTCCGGGTTACAGAGAGTCAGACGAGGGCCGTCGGGGGACATTCGGGTAGAAACGACGGCCAGATCCAGTGTACGGCGGGTGTAAACGACCGCGGGGCGGGCCGCGTCTAAGGCCCGTCGAGGCTCAGCCGGCGAGGGCCCGGCGCATCCGCTCCAGCCCCTCGGTCAGGATGGACCGGGGCGAGCCGAAGTTGAGACGGACGAAGCCCTGGCCCCCCGGGCCGAAGAGCGCTCCGTCGTTGAACGCCACCTTCGCGCGCTCGAGGAAGAACGTGAAGGGGTCTGCCGCGGCGACGCCCGCGCCCCGACAATCCAGCCAGGCGAGGTACGTGCCCTCCGGCGGCGTCATCGTGACGCCGGGCAGATGCCGGCCCACGTAGTCGGCCAGGTAGTCCCGGTTGGCCTCGAGATAGCGCAGCAGCTCGCCGAGCCACGCATCGCCGTCGCGATACGCGGCGAAGGCCGCGGCGTAGCCGAGCACGTTGACCTGGGTCTGCACGTAGTCGCCGCGCGCGGCCATGAAGCGCTCGCGCAGCGGAGCGTTCGGGATGACCGCCACCGAGACCTTGAGCCCGGCCAGGTTGAACGTCTTGCTGGGCGCCATCAGGGTGATCGTGCGCTGCTCGATCTCGGGGCCGAGGGAGGCGATCGGGACGTGGCGCTGGCCCTGGTAGAGCAGATCGCAGTGGATCTCGTCGGCGATGATCGGCAGATCGCGCTCGAGGCAGATCTGCGCCATGCCCGCGAGCTCGGCTCGAGTGAAGACGCGCCCCACGGGATTGTGCGGATTGCAGAGCAGGAAGGCGCGCGTGCGGGCGTGGATGGCGGCGCGGAACGCGTCGAGATCCGCCGCGTAGCGGCCCTCGCGGTCGCGGGCGAGCGGGGCCTCGTCGCGGGTGAGCTCGTGATTGCCCGGCGAGCGGAGGATCGGGGGATAGACCGGCACCTGCATCAGGAGCCCGTCGCCCGGCTTCGTGAGGGTGCGGCAGGCCACGTTGAAGCCGGGGATCACGCCCGGGATCATGACCACCGCCTCCGGAGACACCGTCCAGCCATAGCGCTTCTGCAGGCGGTCCACGAACACCTGGGCGAACTCCGGCTCCTCGAAGCCGTAGCCGTAGACGCCGTGCTCGACCCGCTCGCGCAGCGCGCGCACCACCGGCTCGGGCGAGGCGAAGTCCATGTCCGCGACCCAGAGCGGGAGGACGTCGGCGGGATACTTCCGCCACTTGTTGCTGGCGGTGGCGCGGCGCTCGATGACGCGGTCGAAGTCGTAGGCCATGTCAGGTCACCCGGGGAACGCGTGACCCCTCACCCTGCCCTCTCCCCGGAGGGGAGACGCGACCCTCCCCCGGAGGGGAGAGGGCAGGGTGAGGGGAGATTTCAGCGCGAGAGATTAGAGACAGGACTCGAAGAGGCCCGCGGCGCCCTGGCCGCCGCCGATGCACATCGTCACGACGCCGTAGCGCGCCTTGCGCCGCAGCATCTCGTTGGCGATGGTGCCCACCATGCGCGAGCCGGTCATGCCGAACGGGTGGCCGATCGAGATCGAGCCGCCGTTCGGGTTCAGCTTCTCCATCGGGATGCCCAGCTTGTCGCGGCAGTAGACCACCTGCGAGGCGAAGGCCTCGTTCAGCTCCCACACGTCGATGTCGTCCATCTTGAGGCCGTTGCGCTTGAGCAGCTTCGGCACCGCGTAGATCGGCCCGATGCCCATCTCGTCCGGCTCGCAGCCCGCGACCGCGAAGCCGCGGAAGATGAGCTTGGGCTTGATGCCGAGCGCCTTGGCGCGGTCCGCCGACATCAGCAGCGTGGCGGAGGCGCCGTCGGAGAGCTGCGAGGAGTTGCCCGCGGTGACGCTGCCCTGGCCGCTCGTCTTGTCGAAGTGCGGCTGCAGCGACATCAGGGCTTCCAGCGTGGTGTCGGGACGGTTGCACTCGTCCTTGTCCACGTAGCCGTCTTCCTTGCCGGTGATCTCGCCGGTCTTCTTGTCCACGATGCCGCGCACGACCTGCATCGGCGCCATCTCTTCCTTGAAGAAGCCCTCCTGCTGGGCCCGCGCGGTGCGCTGCTGGCTCACCAGGGAGTACTCGTCCTGCATCTGGCGGGTGACGTTGTAGCGCTTGGCCACCACCTCGGCGGTGTCGCCCATCACCATGTAGATGCCGGGCTTCTTCTCCTTCACCCACGGGTTCGGGTCGCCGTCGCGCTTCATCATGCTGATGGATTCGAGGCCGCCGCCGATGGCCGCGTCCGCGCCGCCCAGGATGATCTGGTGGGCGGCCATGGCGATGGCCTGCAGCCCGGAGGAGCAGAAGCGGTTGACCGTCGTGCCCGCGACCGAGACGGGCAGGCCCGCGCGGACCAGGGCCACGCGCGCGACGTTGCTGCCCTGGGGGCCGTTGGGCTGGGCGCAGCCGAGGATCACGTCCTCGATCTCGGCGGGATCGAGCTGCGGGGCCTTGCCGAGCACGTCCTTGATGCAGTGGGCGGCCAGGTCATCCGGGCGGGTGATGTTGAACGACCCGCGATGGGACTTGGCGAGCGGGGTGCGGGAGCTGGCGACGACGACAGCCTCTCTCATAGGGGCTCCTTTCGAAGGGGGAAAGCTGGGGAGGAGTATACCTCAGCGCTGCGCCGAGGGCACCCAGGCCGTGGTGCGGCCCCCGACCGTCTCGTGGCGGATGTGCTCGCCCCGCACCGTGGTGGCGGACGGGCCCCCGCGGCGGTGGCCCCAGCGGCGGTGGAAGAGCCACCAGCGCGGGAAGCGATCGACTATCAGATCCCGCCCGCACCGCCCCGCCGATCACGGACCGGATCCGGGTCCGCAGCCGCCCGGCCTCCGCGGCGGAGAGCGTGCTGGCGCGGCGCTTGGGTGCGATCCCGGCCTGGTAGAGCACCTCGTCGGCGATCCAGTTGCCGATGCCCGCCGCGAAGGACTGGTCGAGCAGCACCGCCTTGATCGGCGACTTCCGCTCGCGGAGCATCGCGTGGAAGCGTGGCGGCCGTGGGCATGGCCTGCCAGGCGTCGAAGCCGAGCGCGTTGATCGGCGGCTCGGTGGGCGGGTCCTGGCGCAGCCGGATGCGGCCGAGCCGCCGGCCGTCGGCCAGGGCCAGCTCGCCGCCGCCCGCGAAGCGCAGGTGGAGCTTGGTGAAGCGGGGCGGCCAGTCCGACCGGTTCACGTCGTCCGTCGGACACGAGCCCACCGCGCGGCCCGCCGGGACATGAATGCCGCCGGTCATGCCGAAGTGCAGGCACGGCCACGGCCGCCGGTCGAGCTCGAGCCAGAGATGCTTGCCGTGGCGGCGCACCGCCTTCACGCGGCGGCCGACGAGGGCCCGGCGAAAGCGGGCGGGCGCGACGCCCTCGAAGACGATCGGATCGTCGGCGACGTACGCGTCGACGATGCGGCGGCCCACCGCGACGGTGTGGGCCGCGCGGCGCGCCGCCTCGACCTCGGGCAGCTCGGGCATGTCTGATCAGCCGGCGATCAGCCGTCGCCGAGCTGGGGCGCGGGCCCGCCGTCGATCACGATGGTCTCGCCGGTCATGAACGAGGACGCGGCGGAGGCGAGGAAGATGCACGGATACGCGATCTCCTCCACCTTGCCCCAGCGGCCCATGCCCACGCGACTGGCCACCGTGTCGTAGGCCTTCTTGGCCGCGGCCGGGTCCTGCTTGGTGAGCACGCCCAGGTAGCCCTCGGTCTCGACCGGGCCCGGGCGCGATGCAGTTCACCCGCACGCCCTTGCGCCCCCACGCCATGCCGAGGGCGCGGGTGAAGTTGATCACCGCGGCCTTGGAGGCGCCGTAGTGCGACATCATGGTCGAGCCGTAGACGCCCGCGATGGACGAGATGTTGATGATGGAGCCGCCGCTCGGCTGGTCCATCATCTGCTTGCGCCGCCCACTTGCAGCCGAAGAAGGTGCCGTTCAGGTTGATGCCGACCACCGTGTTCCAGCCGTTGGCCGAGATGTCCTCGACCTTGGCGCGGAACGAGGCGCCCGCGTTGTTGATCATGACGTCGAGGCGCCCCATCTCCTTCACGGTGCGCTCGACCAGGCCCTTGACCTGATCCTCCTGGCGGACGTCGAGCGGCCACGCAGAAGGAGCGGCGGCCCAGCTTCTGGATCTCGGCGGTGACCGGCTCGAGGTTCTCGAGCTTGCGGCTCGCGATCACCACGTCGGCGCCCGCGCGGGCGAACTCGAGCGCGATGGACTTGCCGATGCCGACTCCGCCGCCGGTGACGATGGCGACCTTGTCCTCGATCGAAAACGGCGACGCGGCCATGGGGCCTCCGGACACCCTCTCCCCCCTGGGGAGAGGGCAGGGTGAGGGGAATGCTTCGCGACCGCGCGGATTATACCCAGTCGGCGGGCGGCGCGCTCTCGAAGACGACCTGCCGCTGCGTCGCCGGATGCACGAAGCCGAGCCGCGTGGCGTGCAGGCACAGCCGCCCCACGCTGCCCCGGGCGCCGCCGTGGGTCGACGTCGCCGACGATCGGCCAGCCCGCCTCGGCGAGCTGCACGCGGATCTGGTGCCGGCGCCCGGTGCCGAGGCGCAGCTCGAGCAGGCAGCCCTCGCGGCGTCGCCTCAGCACGCGATAGTGGGTGATGGCCTGGCGGCCCTTCTCGGCCGAGCGCACCCGCAGCATGCGATCTTCCGCGAGCTTGCTCTCGAGCGTGCCCCGCTCGTCGGGCGGGCCGCCGCCCTCGACCAGCGCCAGGTACACGCGCTCGACGTTGCGCGCCTCGAACTGCGCCTGGAGCGCGCCGCTTCGTCTCCTCGGACTTGGCGAAGACGAGCAGCCCGGACGTCTCGCGATCGAGCCGATGGACGATGAACGGCCGCTGCCGCTTGGCCGCGAGGTAGTCCCAGAGCAGGCGGTACGCGGTGCGCTCCCGCTCGCGATCGGTGGCGATCGAGAGGAGGCCGGACGGCTTGACCACGACGAGGATCGCGTCGTCCTCGTGCACGAGCGAGAGGCCGCGCGGGAAGGGTGCGGCCCGGCGCGCGGCGAGCGCGACGGTGTCGGCGGCGGCCAGCGCGAGGCGGCCGTCTCGCGTGGGCTGCCCGTTGACCTCCACGCGCCCCGCCTCGAGCCACTGCTTGAGGCTCCGGCCCGAGGCCTCCGGGTAGAGCGCGCGCAGCCGCTCGAGCAGCGTCACTCGCTTCGGAGCACGCCGAGCGGGCGGCGGCCGAGCAGGCGCCGGGTGCCGAGGAAGCCCACCAGCAGCGCGAGCGCGGTGGCGGTCGCCACGCCGGCCAGCAGCGTGCCGGGGGCCCAGCGCCAGGGCACCTCGAGCGCCCAGCGGAGCACCGCCCAGGCCAGGAGCGCGGCCAGCGCGCTGCCCGCCAGCCCGGCGGCGGCGCCGAGGAGCGCGTACTCCACCGCGAACACGCGGGAGACGAAGCCGCGCGTGGCGCCGAGCGCCTTCAGGATCACGGACTGGTAGAGCCGCTGCTGCCGGGTGATGGCGAGCGCGCCCGCCATCACGATGAGCCCGGCCCCGATGCTGAACGCGGCGACCAGGCGCACCGCGAGCGCGATCTGGTCGAGCATGGCGCTGACGCGCTCGAGCACTTCGCGGATCGGGATCGCGGTGATGTTCGGGAACGCGGCCACCACCGCGGACTGGAGCTGGGTCTCCTGCTCGGGTCGCGCGCCGACGGTGGCGATGAAGGTGCTCGGCGCGCCGTCCAGCGCGCCCGGCGAGAAGATCACGAAGAAGTTGGAGGTGAGCGAGCGCCAGTCCACGTGGCGCAGGCTCGTCACCCGCGCGCTCACCGGCACGCCCTGGATGTCGAAGGTGAGGCGTGTCGCCGAGCTTCACCCCGAGCTGGCGCGCGATCTCCTCCTCCACCGAGATCAGGGGCTCGCGGGCCGCTTCCTCGGGCGTCCACCAGCGGCCGGCCACGACGGTGTTGTGCCCGGGCGGCTCCTTGGCCCAGGTCAGCACGTACTCGCGCGTGAGATACCACGCGTCTTCCCGTCGCGCGCGCTCGTCCTGCGCGATCGAGGCGCCGTTGACCGCGGCCAGGCGCGAGCGCACCACCGGCGTCAGCTCCGCGGGCGTGGTCGCGCCCTGGGCCGCCACGAGCCGCGCGAAGGGCTCGGCCTGATCGGTCTGGATGTCGATGAAGAAGAACGCGGGCGCGCTGCCGGGGGCGCGGTCCACGAGCTGCGCGCGCAGGCTCCGGTCGAGCAGGGCGATGGAGACGATCAGCATCACGGCCAGGCCGAGCGAGACCAGCACCGGCCCCGCGTGGCTGCCGGGGCGGTGGAGATTGGCCGCGCCCTGCCGCCAGGCGGGCGACCGCCAGCGCACGCGGCGGGCCAGCGCGATGACGAGGCGGGCGCCGAGGGCCAGGAGGATCAGCGCCGCGGCGAGGCCGCCCGCGAACAGCGCGCCGATCTTCCAGGAGCCGGCCTGCCAGAGCGCGAGCCCGGCAAGGCCGGCCGCGAGCGGGACCGCGGCCGCCCACGGGCGGCGGCCGCGCAGCCGCGGCTCGACGTCCATTCGGAGGATGAGCGCCGGGGGCACGTGGCGGATCTGCAGCAGCGGCCAGAGCGCGTAGAGCAGGGTCACGCCCACGCCCATCGCGAGGCCGCTCAGCACCGCGCGGAGCGAGAAGGACAGCGTGAGCTCGATCGGCAGCAGCCGCGTGAGGGTGGGCGCGAGCAGCGGCTGCACCGCGCTGCCCAGGAGCGCGCCGAGCGCGCTGCCGCCCAGCCCGAGCAGGGCGGTCTGCAGCAGGTACGCGGCGAGCAGCGGCCGCCAGCCCGCGCCGAGCGCCTTCAGGATGGCGATCGAGGCCAGCTTCTGCCGCACGAACGCGTTCACGCTCACCGCGACCCCGATGCCGCCCACCATCAGCGCCACGAGGCCGGTGAGCCCCAGATACATCGTGAGCTGGTCCCAGAAGCGCCGCAGGCCGGGCTGGGCCTGGCCGTAGGTCGACACGCGCTGGCCGGCGGGCAGCGCGGCCGCGAGCCGGTCGCGGAAGGCCTGGGCGTCGCGGCCCTCGGGCAGGCGCACGAGCGTGCGGTAGCGCACGCGGCTGCCCGGGCGGATCAGCCCGGTGCGCTCGAGATCGTCGCCGGCGATCAGCACCCGCGGGCCCAGCGAGAAGACGCCGATCGCGCGGTCCGGCTCCTTCTGGATGACGCCGGTGATGGTCAGCTCGAGGTCGCCCACGCGGAAGCGGTCGCCGACCCGGAGCCCGAAGCGGGCGAGAAACGAGTCGTGCACGAGCGCGCGGCCGCCGCCGATCAGCGTCTCGAGCGGGCGCGCCGGCTCGGTCACGAGCGTGCCGTAGAAGGGATAGCCCGGCTCCACCGCCTTGAGCTCGACGATGTGGCTCTGCGACGGGCCCGCCTGCGCCATGGCCACCATCTCGCGCACGCGCGTGGTCGCGACGTCCGCGAGCAGGGGCGCCACGAGAGGCGCCGCGTCCGCGGGCAGGGGCTGCGTGCCGCGGACCTCCACGTCGCCGCCCATCAGCGACTCGGGCCGAGCGGGCGACGGTGCGCTCGAGGCTGTCCGCGAAGCTGCCCACCCCGACCAGCGCGCTGACGCCCAGGGTGATGCAGGCGAAGAAGTAGCCGAAGTGCCGCCACGCGCCCCGCGTCTCCCGCCAGGCGAGCCGGAAGACGAAGCGGCTCACTCGTCGCTCACGATGCGGCCGTCGCGCAGCGTGACCACGCGGTCGGCGTGGGCGGCCAGCGCGGTGTCGTGGGTCACCAGCACGAGCGTGCTGCCGAGGCGGCGGTTCATGCCCACCAGCAGCTCGATGATCTGCTTGCCGGTGGCGGAGTCGAGATTGCCGGTGGGCTCGTCGGCCAGGAGCAGCGCGGGCCGGCGCGCCATCGCGCGGGCCACCGCCACGCGCTGCTGCTCGCCGCCCGAGAGCTGCACCGGGTAGTGGTGCGCGCGCTCGGCCAGGCCCACCTCGGCGAGCAGCGCGGCCGCGCGCGCGGCCGCCCCGGCCTCGCCGGCCAGCTCGAGCGGGACCGCCACGTTCTCCTGCGCGGTGAGCGTGGGGAGGAGATGGAAGGACTGGAAGACGTAGCCCACGTGGTCGCGGCGGAAGCGCGCGAGGGCGTCCTCGTCGAGCGCGGTGATGTCCACGCCCGCCACCTCGATCCGGCCGGCGGTCGGCTGGTCGAGCCCCGCGATGAGCCCGAGCAGCGTGGACTTGCCGCTGCCCGAGGGGCCCGCGATGGCGAGGAACTGGCCGGCGGGCACGTCGAGGGACACGTCGGTGAGCACGTCCACGCCGCGCCCGCCGCTCGCGAGGCGCATGGAGAGCCCGCGGACGCGGATCATGATGGGCTTCATACTACACTAGCGACATGCGCGCGCTGCTCGGGCGGCTCCTCCTGCTGGTCCAGCTCGCGGTGTTCGCGTGCGCGCCCGCGCCGGCCGCCGCGCAGGCGCCGGACCGCGTGATCGTCGCCTTCGGCGACAGCCTCACCTCGGGGCTCGGCGTGCCGGCCGATCAGACCTATCCCGCGCTGCTGGGCGAGCGGCTCCGGCGCGAGGGCTACGCGTACAAGGTCGTCAACGCGGGCGTGTCGGGCGACACCACCGCGGGCGGGCTCCGGCGCGTGGACTGGGCGCTGCGCCTCAAGCCCGAGATCGTGATCCTGGAGCTGGGCGTCAACGACGCCCTCCGCGGCCAGAACCTGGCCTCGGTGCGCGCCAACCTGGATCAGCTCGTGGCGCGCTTCCAGGCCGCCGGCGCCCGCGTGCTCGTGGCGGGCATGCGCCTGCCCCCGAACTACGGCACTCCCTACGCCGACGACTTCTACCGGCTCTTCAGCGAGGTGGCGCGCGTGCGCAACGCGCCGTATCTGCCGTTCTTCCTCGAAGGCGTCGGCGCGATTCCGCGGCTGAACCAGGCCGACGGGATTCATCCGACCGCCGAGGGCTATGCGCTCGTGGTCGAGCATCTGTGGCAGTTCCTGGTACCGCTGCTGCGAAAGTAGCCGGCGGACAACCGTCTAGTTCTTCAAGCTCTATTGAATGCGGGGGCCCAGAAATGGCCCCCGCACTCCCCCAGTCCGCGGACAACCGTTTCGGACTTGCGGTCAACCGTGAATCGGGCGTTCGCCGTCCGCCTTGCTTGCTCGAAATGCCTTTCCCGACTACTATATGGCCGTCGTTTGATGTCTAACGTCGCCACCCCCAAGGGGAGCTCATGACCACACCGACCGGAGAGTTTTCGCTCGAGGACAAGTACACCCAGGAGCGCGGACGCGTGTACCTGTCCGGCATACAGGCGCTGGTCCGGCTCCCCCTCGATCAGCATCGCGCCGACATCCGGCGAGGCCTCAAGACGGCGACCTTCATCTCGGGCTACCGCGGCTCGCCCCTCGGCGGGCTCGACCAGACGCTCGAGCGCATGACCACGCTGCTCCGCGCGCACGACGTGGTGTTCTCCTCCGGCCTCAACGAGGACCTGGGCGCCACCGCGGTGTACGGCAGCCAGATGGCGGGGCTCTTCCCGAACCCCCGGTACGACGGCGTGCTCGGCATGTGGTACGGCAAGGCGCCGGGCGTGGACCGCACCGGCGACGTCTTCAAGCACGCCAACTACGCGGGCGTGGGCAAGAACGGCGGCGTGCTCGCGCTGGCCGGGGACGATCCGCTGTCCAAATCGTCGACGCTTGCCGAGCCACTCCGAGGTCGCGCTCTACGACGCGCTGATGCCCACGATCTACCCGGGCAACGTGCAGGAGATCCTCGATCTCGGCCTGCACGGCTTCATGCTCTCGCGCACGTCCGGGCTCTGGGTGGGCGCCAAGATCGTCACGAACGTGGCGGACGAGGCGGGCACCGCCGAGGTGGATCCGGATCGCGTGAACCCGATCATCCCGGTGGTCGAGCTGGACGGCAAGCCCTTCCAGCACCAGATCAACGTGAACCTGATCCCGCCCTACGGCCTCGACATGGAGCGCACGCTTCACGGCGCGCGCCTCGAGCTGGCCCGGCGCTACGCGTACGAGAACAAGCTCAACCGCATCACGGTGCCGTCGCCGAACGCGTGGTTCGGCATCGTCACGAGCGGCAAGACCTACTACGACGTCCGCCAGGCCCTCGCCGAGCTCGGGCTCGACGACGGCGCGCTGCGCCGCTACGGCATCCGCATCCTCAAGATCGGCATGCTGTTCCCGATGGAGCCGCGCATCGTGCGCGAGTTCGGGCGCGGCCTGCAGGAGATCCTCGTCGTCGAGGAGAAGCGCTCGTTCGTCGAGATGTTCTGCAAGGACGTGCTCTACGGCCAGGCGGACCGGCCGCAGGTGGTGGGCAAGCTCGACGAGGAGGACCGGCCGCTGCTGTCGCCGGTCGGCGAGCTCGACTCCGACCTGCATCGCGCGGGCCATCGCCCGGCGCCTCGCCCGTCGCGTCAAGATCGACTCGGTGGAGGCGCGCATCCAGCACCTCGACGAGCTCAAGCGCCGGCCCAAGACGCTGACCCTGGCCCGCTCCGCCTTCTTCTGCTCGGGCTGCCCGCACAACCGCTCCACCGTGGTGCCCGAGGGCAGCGTGGCCGCCGCGGGCATCGGCTGCCACGGCATGGCGATGGGGATGGACCGCGGCATCATCGGGGTCACCCACATGGGCGCGGAGGGCGCGCAGTGGGTCGGCATCGCGCCGTTCACCGAGACGCCGCACCTCTTCCAGAACATCGGCGACGGGACGTTCTTCCACTCCGGCGGCCTCGCGCTGAACTACGCGGTGGCCTCCGGCGTGAACATCACCTACAAGATCCTCTACAACGGCGCGGTCGCGATGACCGGCGGCCAGAACGCGGCGGGGGCCCTGCCCATCCCCGCGCTCAGCCGGCGCCTCGAGGCCGAGGGCGTCAAGCGCATCATCATCACGAGCGACGATCCCGCCAAGTACTCGGGGGTCTCGATCGCGGGCAACGCGGAGGTCTGGCATCGCGACCGGCTGCTGGAGGCGCAGTCGCTGCTCGCGGCCATCAGCGGCGTCACCGTGCTGATCCACGACCAGCACTGCGCGGCGGAGAAGCGGCGGCTGCGCAAGCGCGGCAAGATGATCGACCCGATGACCCGCGTCTTCATCAACGAGCGCGTGTGCGAGGGGTGCGGCGACTGCGGCAAGAAGTCGAACTGCCTGTCGGTGCAGCCGATCGACACCGAGTTCGGGCGGAAGACCGCGATCCACCAGTCCTCCTGCAACAAGGACTACTCGTGCCTGCTCGGCGACTGCCCGTCGTTCCTCACCATCGAGGGGGCCGGGACGGCGCCCAAACGGGAGCGGAAGGTGACCCCGCTCGAGGCCGAGCTGCCCGAGCCCGCGCTGAAGGTGCCGAGCGAGGGCTTCGCGCTCCACATGATGGGCATCGGCGGCACCGGCGTCGTCACCATGAACCAGATCCTCGGCACCGCGGCCATGCTCGACGGCCGGCACGTGCGCGGGCTCGACCAGACCGGGCTCAGCCAGAAGGGCGGGCCGGTGGTCTCCGACCTCAAGATCGGCTCCGAGCCGATCGAGCGCGCCAACAAGGTCTCCGCGGGGGCCTCCGATCTCTACCTGGGCTTCGACCTCCTGGTGGCCACCGATCCGGTCAACCTGGACAAGGCCGAATCGGGCCGCACGATCGCGGTGGTGTCCACGAGCCAGATTCCCACCGGCCAGATGGTGGTGGACACCGCGGTGCACTTCCCCGAGCTCAGCAGCATGCTGATGAGCATCGACCGGGTGACGCGGAAGGATCCGAACGTCTACCTCGACGCCCAGGCCATCGCGGAGGCGCTCTTCGGGGACCACATGGCGGTGAACCCGATCATGCTCGGGGCGGCCTACCAGGCGGGCGCGCTGCCGATCTCGGCCGCGGCCATCGAGCGCGCCATCCGCATCAACGGCGTCTCGGTGGACATGAACGTGCTCGCCTTCCGGTGGGGCCGGATGGCGGTGGTGGACCGCAAGCAGGTGGAGGCGGCGGTCGCCCAGGCCACCGCGCAGGCCGTCGAGGCGCCGCGCGTGCTGAGCGCGGAGGCGCGCGCGCTGGTGGATCGCGTGGAGGCGTCGGGGGAGCTGCGGCGTCTGCTCGAGATCCGGGTGCCCGAGCTGATCGCGTACCAGAACGCGGCCTACGCGGGCGAGTACGTGGACTTCGTCCACCGCGTGGCCCAGGTGGAGGCGGAGCGCGCCCCGGGCAGCGTGGGGCTCGCGGAATCCGTCGCGCGGCATCTCCACAAGCTCATGGCCTACAAGGACGAGTACGAGGTGGCGCGCCTGCATCTCGACGCGGCGATGGCCGCGCAGCTCCAGGCGAAGTTCGGCCAGAAGATCCGGACCTACTGGCACCTGCACCCGCCGCTGCTCCGCGCGCTGGGCCTCAAGAAGAAGATCCGGCTCGGGGCCTGGTTCGCCCCCGCCTTCCAGATATTGAAGGCCATGAAGGGGCTGCGGGGCACCGCGTTCGATCCCTTCGGCTACGCGGAGGTGCGGAAGGTGGAGCGGGAGCTGATCGGCGAGTACCGCCAGCTCATCGAGACCGCGCTCGTGCGGCTCAGCCCGGTCACCCACGGCGCGGCGGTGACCCTGGCCGAGCTGCCCGACGAGATCCGCGGCTACGAGCACATCAAGCTCGAAGGCGTGGCCCGGTTCCGGGAGAAGGCCAAGCAGCTCATTGCGCAGCTCAACTGAACGGGAGGGCACTCAACGGTGAGACCACTACTGCTGCTCGGTGTGGCCGCAATGCTGGCCGGATGCGCGAGCGCGCCGGCCGACCGGGGACCGCTGTCGGCCGAGGCGACCCTCAAGGACAAGGATGGCAAGCAGGTGGGCGTGGCGACGCTCATCGAGACCGCGGAAGGCGTGCGGCTGGCGGTGACCGGCTACCGGCTTCCGCCGGGCGGGCACGGGCTGCACATCCACGCGGTGGGGCTGTGCGAGCCGCCCGAGTTCACGTCGGCGGGCGCGCACTTCAACCCGGGCAGCAAGCAGCACGGCCGCATGAATCCGGCGGGCGCGCACGCGGGCGACCTGCCCAACCTGGTGGTCGCGGCCTCGGGTGAGGGCGGCATCGACGTCACCACGAAGGCCATCACGCTGAGCCCCGGGCCCAACTCGGTGCTCGGCGACAAGCCGACCGCGCTCGTCGTGCACGCCAATCCCGACGACGACAAGACCGATCCCACCGGCAACAGCGGCGGGCGCATCGCCTGCGGGGTCATCACGAAGTAGTCGCGGGCCGCCGCGAAGACCACGCGGGCCGGGTCCTGGGACCCGGCCCGTTTTCTTTTCCGGCGGGCCCTGAAGCACGTGAAGTGATTCGCGCAAGTGGGCGGACCCAGTAAGCACAGCGGGCGTCGCGGGCCCCGCGCGAAACTTGCGATGGCGCCGGATATCGTCTAGGCTCCGCGCGGATGAACGCGCGGTTGCTCGTTACGAGCGCGGGCAGCGGGGCGAGCGGCAACCTCGTGCGGAGCCTCCGGGCGGGGAATGCTTCGCTCACCATCGTGGGCTGCCACGATGACCAGTTCATCCTCAAGAACTCCACCGCGGACCGCAACTACCTCCTCCCGCCGCTCGCGCATCCGGGCTGGCGCCGCTCGCTGCGCCGGATCGTGGAGACGGAGCGGATCGACCTCGTCATCCCGGCCAGCGACGGCGACGTCGCCGCGCTCTCGCGCGCGCGGGGCGCGCTCGGCGGGCGCCTCTTCCTTCCCCGGGCCGCCACGGTGGAGCGCTGCGGCGACAAGTACGCGCTCACCGAATGGCTGCGGGCGCGCGGCGTTCCCGCGCCCGCGACGTATCGGGTGACGGACCTGCGGCGGCTCGACCGCATCTTCGCGCGCCTGGGCAATCCGGCCCGCGCGTGGTGTCGCATCCGCGCGGGCGCGGGCTCGCGGGGCGCGGCGCCGGTCGCGGGGCCGGAGCAGGCGCGGAGCTGGATCGCGTACTGGCGCGACATGCGCGGGGTGCCGGTCTCCGCGTTCACCCTGTCCGAGTACCTGCCGGGCCGCGATTTCGGCTGCCAGAGCGTGTGGAAGGACGGCCGCCTGGCGCTCGCGAAGACCTACGAGCGGCTGTCCTACCTCGGCAGCGCCAGCCAGCCGAGCGAGGTGTCGGCGGTGGGCGCGCTCACCAAGACCGTGCACGAGCCGGGCGTGCTCGAGATCGCGGTCCGGGCGATCCGCGCGGTGGATCGCAAGGCCTCGGGCGTGTTCGCGGTGGACCTGAAGGAGGACTCGGGCGGGGTTCCGCGCGTCACCGAGATCAACGCGGGCCGCTTCACGTCCAGCACCAATCTCCTCGACCTGACCGGCAAGCACAACATGACCGCGGTGTACCTCGATCTCGCCCGGGGCGAGTCGGTGGATCTCCACGAGGAGTACGAGGGGACCGATGATCACTACATGCTGCGGGACCTCGACGCGGCCCCGCGCGTGTTTCACGCCGATGAGTTCTTCGACGGAGTGCAGGACGCCCGCCGCTAAGGCGGGCGCAACGCGGCAACCGACACCCAGAGGAGCCGACGCACGGCACGACGCCATGATGATCCAGGTGAGCCAGACGACGAGCAAGGGCCGTACCACGATCCGGATCGCGGCCACGCCCAAGAGCGCCCAGACGCGGGCGCTCCTCGCGCAGTTCAAGAAGGGAGTGAGGGCCATTGAAAAGAAGTGGAAGGCGCACGCCGCCGCCGCCAAGAAGCGGGCCGCCAAGGCCGGACGCCGCCGTCGTCGGTAGCATCGAGCTGGACGGCCCCATCGGCTCCCACACGCTGGAGGCGGTTCGCCTGGAGATCAGGCGGCTGGCCCGGGCGTGCGGCCTGGACCTCGTCGAGGTGCGGGTGGAGACGCGCGGGAAGGGGACGTCAGGCTAGGGAGCGGGCCTCGGCCTCCGCGCGCTCGAGCCAGAAGGGCATCTCCAGCTCGCGGAAGGCCGCGGTGGCCGCGCCGAAGAGCTGACGGGCGCTCGCGGTGCGGCCCGCCCGGCACTCGAGCCGGGCGCGGCTCACGTGGCAATGCGCGAGGAGCGGGCGCATCGAGAGCTCCTCGGCGAGGGCCGAGGCCTGTCGGAACGCGGCCTCGGCGGCGCCCGCGTCGCCGGGTGTCCGTCGCGCCACCACCTCGCCCAGGAGGTGCAGGGCGTAGGCTTCGTGCCCGCGCTCACTCTTCTCGCGGGCCATCAGCAGCGCCCGTCGGGCCGTCTCGTCGGCCTCGTCGAGGCGGCCGGCGCGGAGATAGGCCTCGCCCAGGCGCACGACGACCAGCGAGTGCCCGCCCATCCGTCCGATCGCGAGGCCTTCCCGGTTTCCCTCCTCCAGCAGGGCGATCGCGTCGCGCGAGCGCCCCGACAGCGAGTAGGCGGCGCCCAGCGCGCACGCGATCAGGGGCAGCGCCACCGGCACCGTCAACGTCCGGCAGAGGGTGAGCGCGCGCTCCAGAGTGTGGATCGCCGGCTCCAGATCGCCCTTCAGGAGGTGGAGCGTGCCGATGCCGCACGAGGCGAAGATCAGGCTGTAGGCGTCATCGGCGGCCTCGGCGAGCCGCGTGCCCTCGTCGCCATACGCGAGCCCCTCGCGGAAGTCACCCATGTCGGCGAGGCAGTAGACCAGATAGATGCGCGAGAAGACCGAGACGAGGCCGGCGACGCGCACGTCCTGGCCGATCGAGATGCCGGGCAAGGCCTCCACGCTCTTCCGGAGGACGTCGGCCGCCTTGCGGTACTCGCCCTGGGCATCGTAGGCGGTGCCCAGGAACGTGTTGGCGACGATCCAGAAGGGCGTGTCCCGCATCCGGTCGGCGAGCGCGAGGGCGCGCTCCGCCGATTCCACCGCGAGATCGAGATGTCCGATCAGCCGGAAGTACTGCGTCATGAACGAGAAGACCCGGGCGAGCCGTCGAGGATCGTCGATCGTCCGGGCGAGCGCTTCGGCCTCCCGCAGCCGCGCGAGGATGCGCTCGGGGTCTCCCAGCGGGTGCAGCGAGTTGCGGAGGTCGAGCCGCACATCGATGGCCTGCTCGACCTGCGCGCGATCCTCGGGCAGATGCGCGAGGGCGTCGAGCGCCTGGTCGAGATACGCGACCGCCTGCAGGTGGGCGGAGCGCGCGGCGGCCTTGGCGCCGGCCTGACGCGCGTACGCCACCGCCTTCTCCCAGAGCTCCCCTCGCGTCGCGTGATGGGCGAGCCGCCCGACGTCCTCGAGCAGGCGGTCGGAGTGACTGGCCTCGATGGCGAGGACGATGCGGGCGTGGAGCTGCCGGCGGCGCTCCGGCCGGAGGCTCTCGTAGGCGACCTCGTGGGTGAGCGCGTGCCGGAAGCGGTACTTGACCTCCGGGAAGCTGCTGACCTCGTAGAGGAACTCCGCCGCGCTCAGGTGGCGGAGCGCCTGGGCGAGCGGCTCCTCGGGGAGCTCGGTCACCGCGGCCAGGACCGGAAGCGGGACGTCCTTGCCGATGACCGCCGCGGACTGGAGCAGGGCCTGCTCGGTCTCGGCGAGGTGTCCGATCCGGCTCAGCAGGACGCCCTGCACCGTGTCGGGCACCGCGAGATCGCCGGCCAGGCCGCCGCGATCCTGGATGGACAGCGCGAGCTCCTCCAGGAAGAAGGGATTGCCCTCCGCGCGGCTCAGGATCACCTCGGCGACCGCGTGAGGCAGCGCCACCGCGGGCAGCACCGAGCGCGTGACCGTGAGGCTGTCCTCGTTCGACAGCGGAGGCAGCGAGAGCTGGGTGGCGAACGACCGGTTGGCCCACGGCGGCTCGTACCCGGGGCGGTACGTCACGACGAAGAGCACCGCCGCGCCGGGCAGCCCGTCCACCATGGACGCGAGCAGCTCCTCCGACGCCTGGTCGATCCAGTGGAGATCCTCGATCACGACGAGCAGGGGCTGGCGATGGCTGGCGCCCAGCGTGATCTGGCGGAGGGCCTCCGAGATGCCGACCTTGATCGCGTCGGGTGGAACGAGATCGAGCCCCTCGATGCCGTCTCGGTATCCCAGGAGATCGAGCACGTGAGGAGTGAGCTTGGACGCGTCCATGCCCGCCCGCCCGAGCGTCTGCCGGATCTTCTCGCCCGCGCCCGCCGCGTCGTCGGCCTCGGTGATGTGGCAGAGCCCGCGAATCAGGTCGAGCACCGGCAGGTAGGGGATCGTGCTCCCGTAGGACAGGCAGCGTCCCTCGATGTAGGTCGCCTGCTCGGCGCTCACGCTCTGGCTGAACTCGTAGAGCAGGCGGGACTTCCCGATCCCGGCGTCCCCGACGATGCTGACGAGCTGTCCCCGACCACGGAGGGCGGCGAGCAGCCGGCTGTGCAGCACCGCCATCTCCTGATGCCGGCCGACGAAGCTCGCCATGCGCCCGGCCGCGCTCAGCCCCGGCCCTTCGCGCCCGACGAGGCGGAACGCGGTCGGAGACTCGTCCGTCCCGTCGAGGGGGATCAGCTCGAACCGGCGCTCGAGCAGCGCGCCGGCGGCCGGGCTGGCGAGGATGCCGCCGGGCTCGGCGGCCGCGATCAGGTCATCGAGCACGAAGGCGCCCTGCTCCTTCGCCTCCTGGTCGATCTGGATCATGCGGCCGGCCTGCGCCACGAGGACCTGGGCCGCGTGAATGGCGATCCGCGTCGCGAGCGGGGCGGGGGAGTCTCCGCGGATCCGCTCGACGGCCCGCTGCATCGCCATCGCGGCGTGCGCCGCGCGCCGCGGCGCGTCCTCGATGGGCTCCACGCCGAAGGCGGCGTCCAGGGCGCGCTGCCCGAGCGCCTCGACGCGTCCGCCGAAGCTCTGGACCTTCTCGATCAGCGTCTCGAGCGCGCGCGCGGCGTCCGAGAGGACGTCGCCGGTCTCCGGCACCACGAGCGCCACGCGCATCAGAGCGATGGGCCGGCGCTCCCAGCGGACCGTGGGGAGCGCGGGGCGCGACGGCGGCCCGGATGCGGACCCGTTCGGCGGCGGCGGAGGGGCCGGGCGGGCGCCGCTCGGCGCGCGCGCGTCGCGCTTCACCGCGACCGCGGTGCCTTCGCGCAGCCCCAGTCTTCTCCATGCGCGCGCGCACGGTATTGCGGGAGATGTTGAGGATGGCGGCGGTGCGAGAAATGTTCCAGCCGGTCTGATCGAGTGTGGCGCGCAGGTGCGCGCGCATGGCGTCCCCGAACGAGATCGGGGGCGGAGCCGCGGCGCTGCCCGCGTCGGCCGGCACGGGTCCCGGCGCCGAGCTTGCGTCGCCCAGCCCCAGGTGCTCGGCCGTGATCACGGTCTCCTCGGTCAGGAGCGCGACCCGCTCGATCACGTTCGACAGCTCGCGCACGTTGCCGGGCCACGGATAGGCCATCAGCCGATCGCGCGCATCGGCGGCCAGGATCTTCACCGGCAGGCCGTAGTCCGCGCAGACGCGCACGAGGAAGCGCTCGGCGAGGAACAGGACGTCCTGGCCGCGCTCCCGGAGCGGAGGCAGGCGCAGCGTCAGCACCGCGAGCCGATGGTAGAGGTCCTCCCGGAATCGGCGCTCGCGGACGCTCCCGAGGAGATCCGTGTTCGTCGCGCTGATGATCCAGGCGTCCGCGGGCTCGGGACGCGTGCCGCCGAGCCGTCGCACCACGCGCTCCTCGATGACGGTCAGCAGCTTCGCCTGTAGCGCCTCGGGGGTCGATCCGATCTCGTCCAGGAAGATGCTGCCGTGATGCGCGGTCTGGAAGAGGCCGGGCTTGGCCTTGCGGGCGTCGGTGAATGCGCCACGCTCGAAGCCGAACAGCTCGGCCTCGAGCAGTGTCTCGGGAATTGCCGCGCAGTTGACGTCCACGAACTCGCCGGTGGCGCGCGGCCCCAGGCGGTGGATGAGGCGGGCGACGAGACCCTTGCCCGTCCCGGTCTCGCCTTGCAGGAGGATCGCCGGCAGCCGCCGGCCGACGTGCTGGCGCCCGGGCAGCCGCCGGACGGTCTCGCGTACGGCTTCCATCGCGGTGCTCCGACCCAGGAGCTCGCTCCAGGGATCCATCGCCCGGTAAGGATTACCTAGAAGCCCTTACTGGTCAAGTCACTGGTAAGATTTTTACCAGTCGAACATCGACCGTTAATACCTTATTTACACAAGATACTGATTATATTAGCTATTTTAGTGGCATTTGGTTTGCGATGTGTAGGGACATGTTTCTTCTCTTCGTTCCTGTTCCTCATCGCTCGAAGGAGGCCGACATGCCCGCGACCGCTACGTCCTCTTACGCTCCGCTTCGGCTGCGCACGCCCAGGAATGGCGGCCCGGCAATCCACGGCGATCGGGTCCGCGCCGCGACGGCGGTTCGGCGCGCGAGCCTCTTCGCGGGATCGACCGGGAGTCGTCGCACACTGTCCGGACTGCGCGCCGATCCGCGCCAGGCCGTGCAGGAGGACGCGATCCACTGCCTCGTCTGTGGCGGTGTCTTCCGTCAGCTCACGAACACCCACCTGCGGAGCCACGCGTTGACGGCCGACGAGTACAAGCGGCGCTTCGGGTACAACCGGGGCCGGCCACTCATGTGTCGCGCGCTCCGGCGCCTCTACGCCGACCGCGCGGTGCGGAACGGGCTGGCCTCGCGCATCCGCCAGCGCCCGATCCTGGCGCGGCCCGAGCTGCGGCGGCGGGGCGGGGCCCGCACGATCGCCCTCGAGGAGCTGCTCACGCGCCGCGACGTGCGGCGGGGCCTCCGGGAGCCGCACGCCGCGGTCTAGGCGGCCGGCCGAGGCCTCGGTCCCCCGGGACGCGGCGCGGGCCGGGTCGGTAGCAGTTGTCGGAATCGGAGCGTTGTCGTATATTCTTCAGCACTTACCGACTCCGGCTTCACCCGCGACCGCCCCGGCGTTCTCGCGAATGGGAGGGACACAATGAGGCGTTCCCGCTGTAAGGTCCTGGTGCCAGTTCTCGCCCTGCTGGTCCTCAGCCTGGGCGTCACGCTCGCCGCGGCGCAGACGCCGAAGTCGGGCGGGCATCTGAACATCATGCTCCGGGAGGACCTGTCGCCGGGATTCGCGGTGCACGAGTCCTCGACGATCTCCACCTCGTTCCCGTCGATGCCGTGCTTCAACAACCTCGTGGTCTTCGACCAGTCTGAAGCGGCCCGAGACCCCCGAGAACATCGTGGGCGAGCTCGCCGAGAAATGGTCCTGGCAGGACAACTACCGCAACCTGGTCTTCTTCCTGCGCAAGAACGTCAAGTGGCACGACGGCCAGCCGTTCACGTCGAAGGACGTGAAGTTCACCTTCGACATGCTGCGCGAGGCGCCCGAAGCCACCGCGAAGCTCCGGATCAATCCCGCGCAAGGACTGGTACGCGAACCTCGAGGCCGTCGAGGCGGCGGATCCGCACACGGTGGTCTTCCGCCTCAAGCGCCCGCAGCCGGGCCTGCTGAACATGCTGGCCTCCGGCTACACGCCCATCTACGCGGCCCACGTCAATCCCGCCACGTATCGCACGGGCTGCATCGGCACCGGTCCCTTCAAGGTGAAGGAGTGGCGGAAGGGCGAGTTCGTGGACTACGTGAAGAACCCGGACTACTTCGTGAAGGGGCGTCCCTACCTCGACAGCCTCCGCTACGTGATCATCAAGGAGCGCGGCACCCGGATCGCGGCGCTGCAGTCGGGGCAGCTCGACGTCTCGTTCCCGGGTGAGACCACCAAGACCGCGGCCGAGCAGCTCAAGAAGGCCGTCCCGCAGCTCGTGATCACGCCGGTGGCCGCAGGCGGTGAGCGACAACATCATCATGAACACGAAGAAGGCGCCGTTCGACAATCCCAAGGTGCGGCAGGCGGTCAGCTACGCGATCGACCGGCGCGCGCTCATCCAGGCCGTGCACCAGGGCGGCGCGGTGCTGGGCGCCTCGATGCAGCCGAAGCCGTACGGCGTCTGGGGGCTGCCCGAGAAGGACCTGGGCGGCCTGCCCGGATACGGCAAGCCGGAGGACATGAAGGCGCGCGCCCGGAAGCTGCTGGCCGAGGCGGGCATCACGCCGCAGAATCCGCTGCGCGTGGAAATGGCCACCCGGGCCATCCCGATCTACGTGGACATGGCCTCCTTCGTCATCAACGAGCTGAAGCAGGTCGGCATCGAGGCCAGCCTCAAGCAGGTGGAGACCGCGCAGTGGCACGCGATGGCGACCCGCGGCGACTACCAGATCGGGGCCAACCTCACCGGCCTCGGCGTCGACGAGCCGGACGCCAACTACTACGAGAACTACGCCTGCGGCTCGCCGCGGAACTACAGCCAGTACTGCAGCGAGGAAGTGATGAAGCTGGTCGAGCAACAGTCCCAGGAGCTCAACCCGCAGAAGCGGCTGCTGCTGCTCGCGGGGATGCAGCGCAAGATCGAGGAGGACGCGGCGCGCCCGATCCTCGACTGGAGGCTCGACTACTTCACGTTCTGGCCGCACGTGAAGGGGCTGGTCCCGCACGACAACATCTACAACTTCGGCCGCATGGCCGACGTGTGGCGGGACAAGTAACGAGACCCCCGCGACTCCGGCTCGAACCGTGAAGACGTACATCGCTCAGCGCGTGGGCATCGGTCTCCTGACCCTGCTCGGCATGTCGATCGTGATCTTCGGCATGCTGCGGCTGGCCCCGGGCGACATCGTCGACATCCTCTTCTCCACCGGGGGCTACGTGAACCCGGTGGAGCGGGTGGCCATCGAGAAGGAGCTCGGGCTCGATCGGCCGGTGTGGGTGCAGTACCTCGAGTGGATGCGCCAGATCATGACCGGGGATCTGGGCAAGTCGTACCGCTACGATCTGCCCGCGTGGGAGATCATCCGCCCGCTCATCCCGGTGACGCTCGAGCTGGCGGTGCTGTCGCTGATCGTCTCGGTGGCCCTCGGCGTGCCGTTCGGCGTGATCAGCGCGGTCCGTCAGGATACCCCGCTCGACTACGCGCTGCGGGTCTTCAGCCTCGCCGGCCTCAGCATGCCCTCGTTCTGGCTGGGCATGGTCATCATCCTCGGGCTGGTGGCGTGGATCGGGTGGATCCCGCCGGTGACCTACGTGTCGCCGTCCGAGAACTTCTGGCTCCACGCGGTGCAGTTCGCGCTGCCGTCGCTCGCGGTGGGCTACCGCTCGTCCGCGCTCATCATGCGCATCACCCGCTCGTCGCTGCTCGAGGTGATGCGCGAGGACTACATCCGCACCGCGCGGGCCAAGGGCCAGTCCGGCAGCGTCGTGATCTGGCGCCACGCGCTGCAGAACGCGATCCTGCCCGTGGTCACCGTCATCGGCATCGAGTTCGCGTTCCTCATCGGCGGGCTCGTGGTGACCGAGACCGTCTTCAACCTGCCCGGCCTCGCGCGCTTCCTGGTGGAGGCGATCCTCTGGCGGGACTACCCGATCGTCCAGAACCTGGTCATGTTCATCGCCATCGTGGTCATCGTCTCGAACCTGGTGGTGGACATGCTCTACGGCTTCCTCGACCCGCGCGTCCGCTATGGCCACTAGACCGCTCGGGGTCGAGGTGCCGCAGGTGAGCATCGGCCTGCGCCGGCCCGGGGCGTGGACCGTGCTCGGCCGCTTCTGCCGCAAGAAGCCGCTGGGGGCGATCGGCGGAATGCTTATGGTCGTGATGTTCCTGACCGCGGTCTTCGCCAACCAGCTCGCGACCTACGACCCCATCGCCACCGACGCCGGGCAGAGCCTCGCCCGGCCCGGCGCCGACCACTGGCTGGGCTCCGATCACCTCGGCCGCGACATCTACTCGCGCGTCGTGCACGGGGCGCGGGTCTCGCTCATCGTGGGCCTGGCCTCCACGCTGATGGGCTCGGTGCTGGGCGGATTCATCGGGCTCCTGTCCGGCTACATCGGCGGCAACACCGACCTCATCACCCAGCGAGTCATGGACATCCTGCAGGGATTGCCGCTGCTCGTGCTGGCCCTCGTGATGTCGGCCGCGCTCGGGCCCTCCATCCCGAACGTGGTCCTCGCGATCTCGATCCCGATCATCCCGCGGGCGGCGCGGGTCATCCGGGCGAGCGTGCTGTCGATCCGCGAGATGCAGTACGTGGAGGCGGCGCGCGCGGTCGGCCTCCGGCACCTGCGCATCGCCTTCCGCCACGTCCTGCCCAATACCATGGGACCGTTCATCGTGCTGTGCACCGCGCAGCTCGGCAGCGCCATCCTGGTGGAGGCCGCGCTGTCGTTCCTGGGCCTGGGCGTGCCCGAGCCCTATCCCTCGTGGGGCCGGATGCTCTCGGTCTCCGCGGCGGAATACGCGCAGAAGGCGCCCTGGCTCGTGCTGTTCCCGGGCCTGGCCATCAGCCTCGCCGTCTTCGGCTCCAACCTGCTCGGCGACGCGCTCCGCGACACGCTCGACCCGCGTCTCCGCGGCGCCTAAATCTCGAGACCCCTCTCCTCTGGGGAGAGGGCGGTAGGGCGAGCTGCAGCCGAAGGCGAGGCGAGCAGCCCAGAAAGTGAGGGGGCTCTCCATGGCAACGTCCGACGACCTCTGCTGGCTCCCCGCGTCCGAGATGGCCCCGGCCATCAAGCGCCGCAAGCTCTCCCCGGTCGAGGTGATGAAGGCGGTGCTCGCCCGCATCGAGCGCCTCAATCCGCGCTCAACGCCTTCGTCACGCTGACCGCGGACCAGGCGCTCAAGGACGCGCGGGCCGCCGAGCGCGCGGTGATGAAGAAGGGCGCCAAGCTCGGCCCGCTCCACGGCGTGCCGTTCTCCACCAAGGACCTCGTGATCACCAAGGGCATCCGCACCACGTTCGGCACGCGACTCTTCGCCGACAACGTGCCGGCCGAGGACGCGCCGATGGTGGAGCGCATGCGGGCCGCCGGCGCCATCCAGCTCGGCAAGACCAACACGCCGATGATGGGCTGGATCGGCGCGACGCATAACCTGCTCTTCGGCATCACGCGCAACCCGTGGAACCTCGATCGCACGCCGGGCGGCTCGAGCGGCGGCGCCAGCGCGGCGGTGGCCGCCGGGATGGGCCCGCTCGCCATCGGCACCGACGGCGGCGGCTCGATCCGCATCCCGTCGTCGCTGGCCGGCATCTACGGCATCAAGCCCACGTTCGGCCTCGTGCCGATCTATCCGTTCAGCGCCGCGTGGGGCCTCTCGCACATCGGCCCGATGACGCGCACGGTGGCGGACGCCGCGCTGATGCTGAACGCGGCGGCGGGGCCCGACGCCCGCGACCCCTTCTCGCTGCCGGGCCCGCGGGTGGACTACGTCAAGGCGCTCAAGGGCGGGGTGAAGGGCCTGCGGGTGGCGTGGACCGCCGATCTGGGCTTCGCCAAGGCGGTGGACCCCGAGGTGAAGGCGGCCTGCGAGCGCGCGGCGCGACGGTTCCGCGACTTGGGCTGTCGCGTGGAGGAGGTCGCGCCGAAGTGGCCGAGCCCGCAGGCCGCGTGGCGGACCATGTTCCTGGGCGGCATCGCCGCCCGCCTCGGGCCCGCGCTGCGCGAGCGGCGCGACGACATCGACGCGGGGCTGGTCGCGATCGCCGACGAGACGCGGGGCTGGAGCCCCACCCAGTTCGTCCAGGCCTGGTTCGACCGGCTCGCCTGGGAAGAGCACCCGCGCCGGCTCTTCGAGCGCTACGACCTGCTGCTGACGCCGACCATCGCGTGCGCGGCCTTCAAGGTCGGCCTCGACGGCCCCAGCGAGATCGCGGGCACGCCGACCGGGATCTACGACTGGATCCCGTTCACGTATCCGTTCAACATGACCGGCCATCCGGGCGCCTCGGTGCCCTGCGGGTTCACGAGCGACAAGCTGCCCATCGGGCTGCAGATCCTGGGCCGGCGCTTCGAGGACGCCACCGTGCTGCGGGCCTCGGCCGCGTTCGAGCAGATCGCGCCCTGGGCGCATCTGCGGCCGCCGGTCTAGTCGCGGGCGCGTCGCGGCCGGCGGACAGCCCGCGCCGGTAGGGCACCCGGTCAGCTTACTTGGGTCTGCGGTAGTGCATTTGATCTTACGGTCGCCCCAAGGGGCGACCTCTGTAAGGTAGGCGGCTCGCGCCGCCGGTGTTTTTTGAGCGCGCTGTATCTAAGATTGGACGTTCCGAAATGTGGGCGTTGCGGGTGCTCGGCGTCGACGGCGAGTGTTGGTGGGTGGACCGGCGGCGCGCGGATCGTGGGTACTCGCTGGTGGACCTGCTGGTGGCGCTTGCGGTCGGCGGCGGGATGCTGGCCGCCACCGCCACCCTGCTGCACCTGGGACTCCACGCCTGGGTCTGGGGCGCCGCGCGGGTCGAGGCGCAGCAGTCGGTGCGCTACGCGCTCGAGCGCATGGCGAGCGAGCTGCGCGAGGCCGGGTACGATCCCACCGCGGCCGGCATCGCCCCCGTCGTGGTGGCCGAGCCCGCCCGCATCGAATTCCAGCGGGACATGAACGGCAACGGCGTCATCGATCCCACCCGCGAGCGCGTGACCTACGTGCTGCGGGCGGGGGAGTCCATCCTGCGGCGGGACGCGGGGGGCGGGGCGCAGCCGGTGATCAACGGCGTGCGCGCGCTGCGCCTGCGCTACCTCGATCGCGCGGGCGCGGAGACCACCGATCCCGCGGCGGTGATCGCGGTGCGGGTGCAGCTCGAGGTCGGCAGCGCCGGGACGGGCGTGCTCATGGAGACGCAGGCCACGCTCCGCAATCGGCTCTGGTAGAATGACCGCCGTGTCTCGCCGGTACGTCTTCGCCACGCTCCTCCTCCTGGTTCTGGCCGCCCCCATGGGCTGCGAGACCGTGCCCTACACGGGCCGCCGGCAGATCCAGCTCGTCTCGCCGAGCGAAGAAGCGCAGATGGGCGTGCAGTCCTTCAAGGAGATCGTCGGGAAGGCGACCCTGTCCACCGACGCGCAGGCCAATGCGATGGTCCAGCGCGTGGGCAGCCGGATCGCGGCGGTGACCGATCTGGGCTACCAGTGGGAGTTCCGCGTCATCCAGGACGACAAGCAGGCCAACGCCTTCGCGCTGCCGGGCGGCAAGGTGGCGGTCTACACCGGCATGCTACCGATCACGCGTGACGAGGCCGGCCTGGCCGCGGTGCTGGCGCACGAGATCGGCCACGTGCTCGCGCGCCACGGCGGCGAGCGGGTGAGCCAGCAGATGGGCGTGCAGACGGTGACGCAGGTGCTGGCGGGCATGGCGAGCAGCAATCCGGCCACCGTGCAGCTCGTGAGCGCCGCCCTCGGCGCGGGCGCCTCGGTCGGCGTGCTGCTGCCGTGGGGCCGCGCGCAGGAGTCGGAGGCCGACCACCTGGGCCTGATCCTGATGGCCAAGGCCGGCTACGATCCGCGCGCGTCGCTCGAGCTGTGGAAGCGCATGGCCGAGGCCTCCAAGGGCCAGCGGCCCCCCGAGTTCCTCTCGACGCACCCCTCCGAGGCCACCCGGATCCAGCAGATCGAGGGCTGGCTGCCGGAGGCCCTCACGTACTACCGCCCGGCCCGCTAGGGTCCGGCGCCCGGCCCCCGGTCCTCTACCTGCTGTAGCGCCGGCCTGGCCACCCCCAACCCATGGGCCAGGGGGTGGGTCTGAATGGCCTTGAAAATCTTGGAGTTTTCCCTTGACACCCCTAGCGACCCCTTCTAGGATGGTCCCCGGAAGTGGGATGAAATCCCATGAAGTGTCATTAAGAAGTCATTTCAGGACGGCTCCGGGGGCGGTTGGGCCCCGGTGGGGGGGACAGTGTTTCGGGGGCATTTCAGGCACACGATCGACCCGAAGGGGCGCCTCAGCATCCCGGCGAAGTTCCGGGACGTGCTGCGGGAGGGCGGCAGCGACCGCCTGGTGATGGCGCCCAACGGCACGTCGCTCGACGTGTACCCCGACGACAAGTGGCGCGAGCTCGAAGAGAGCGTGAACAAGCTGGCCAAGCTCGACCCGGATCGCCGCCTCTTCCAGCACGTGTACCTCTCCGCGGGGCTCGACGTCGTGCTCGATCCGCACGGCCGCATCCAGATCCTGCAGGACTACCGCGAGCGCGGCGCGCTCGCGAAGAACGTGGTGATCATCGGGATGATGGATCACTTCGAGATCTGGGACGAGGATCGCTGGTCGCATTATCAGCGCGAGAACGCGGGCCCGCTCGACAACCTGCGCGACCGCCTCGCCCAGAAGGGCGTCTAGGAATGCGCAAGAAGCAACGGCAACGGCAAGAACGCACGACACACCAACGGCATGACCGCGGAGCAGTGGCAGGGCGAGGTGAAGCCGAAGGCGAGCCGAGCGCATTTGAAAGAGAAGCTTCCGGTGGCAGCAGGGAAGAGCCCGAACACGCAGCGGCCGCCCACATCCCGGTCCTGCTCGACGAGGTGACATTCCTCTTGCGCCCCCGTCGTGGGGGCTGGGTGGTGGACGGGACAATCGGCATGGGCGGACACGCGGAGCAGCTGCTGGAGACGTCGGGTGGCGAGAGCCGCCTGCTCGGAATCGATCGCGACCCCGAAGCCCTCGCGCGCGCGGCGCGCCGCCTGGAGCGCTTCGGCGCCCGCGTGGTGCTGGTGCGCGGCAGCTTCCGCCACCTTCGCGCGATCGCGACGGACGCGGGCGTGGAGCGCGCGGCCGCGGTGCTGCTGGACCTCGGACTCTCGTCGTATCAACTGGACGAGTCCGGTCGCGGGTTCTCATTCCAGGGAGAGGAGCCACTCGACATGCGCTTCGATCCGAGCGAGGGCGACACCGCGGCGGAGCTGCTCGGCCGCCTGGCCGCCGACGAGATCGAGGTCCTGCTCGCCGAGTATGGCGAGGAGCGGCACGCCCGGCGCATCGCGCGCGTGCTCGTGGAGCAGCGCCGCCGCAGCCCGCTGCGGACCGCCGCCGATCTGGTCTCGGTGGTGAAGCGCGCGGTGCCGCGCGCCGCGTGGTCGAAGCGCACCCACGTGGCGACCCGCACCTTCCAGGCGGTGCGCATGGCGGTCAACGACGAGCCCGGCGCGCTCGCGGAGGCGCTGCCGCAGGCCGCCGCGCTCCTGGAGAACGGCGGCCGCCTCGGCGTCATCTCGTTCCACTCGGGCGACGACCGGGTGGTGAAGCGCGCGTTCCGCTCGCTCGAGGATTCGGGCTTCGTGGAGCTCGAGCCCTCGCCGGTCACCGCGGGCCGCGAGGAGACCGCCCTGAATCCGCGCGCCCGCAGCGCCAAGCTGCGCGTGCTCGCGCGCCGGGAGGCGGCATGAGCGCCCGGGCGGCCCGCAGCGTGCCCCAGTCCGCGTGGGGGCGCGAGCACCGCGCCCGGCAGCCGGAGGCGGTGCGGCGTCATCGCCAGAACGACCGGCGCCGGCTCCGCTCGATGGCCACCGCGGTGGTCGGCGCGGGCCTGGCCGTGGTGCTGATCCTGGGCGTGGTGGGGCTGCGCGTGCAGCAGGTGCGTCTGTCCTACCGGCTGGACGCGCTCCGCGGCAGCCGGACCGAGGCCGAGGAGCTCAATCGCCGGCTGCGGGTGGAGATGGCCACGCTCAAGTCGCTCGCGCGCATCGAGGGCAAGGCCCGCACCGAGCTCGGCATGGTGGCGCCCGCGCGCGACCAGGTTCGCCTCGCCCGCGAGTTCGTCCCGGGCGGCCGGGGCGCGACCGCGCTCGACCGGCCGTCGGTGGTGGCCGAGCGCCCCGTACCGCGTGACGTCGGAGTGCGCTAGCGGGACCGCATGACCGAGATCCGCATCGAGGGCCTGAGAACCCGGACGCTGATCTTCGCGGCGTGCCTGGCCCTCGCCTTCATCGGCATCCTCGGCCGCCTGGCCTATCTGCAAGTCTGGAAGCACGACGAGTACGCGCGCCTCGCGGAGAACCAGCACGCCAAGACGGTGCCGCTCCGGCCCAAGCGCGGGCCGATCCTCGACCGCGGCGGCCAGGCCCTCGCGGTCTCCTCCCGCGCCGACGCCCTCTACGTCGCGCCGGGGAAGGTGGAAGACGCGGGGCGTCTCGCGGCGCGCCTGGCCCCGATCCTGGGCGAGCCCGCGCGTGACATCGCCCGCAAGCTCACGGTGTCGAAGAAGTTCGCCCCGGTGCGGCGCCGCCTCACCCCGGACATGGCGCGCGCGGTGCGCGACCTGAAGGACCCCTCGCTCACGCTGGTGGAAGACAGCCTGCGCCTCTACCCGAACCGCGAGCTCGCCGCGCAGCTCATCGGCTTCGAGGGCGCGGAGGGCAAGGGGCTCGCGGGCATGGAGCAGATGTGGGACGGGCACCTGGCCGGTGTCGAGGGCCGCGCGGTCGTCGAGCGCGACGCGCTCGGCCGCGAGGTGACCGGCGCGCCCATCGTGCTCAAGCCGTCGGTGGCGGGGCAGGGGATCATGCTCACCATCGACGCCACGCTGCAGTACCTGGCCGAGAAGGAAGTGGACGCGGCGTGGCGGCGCACGCGGGCCAAGTCGGCGATGGCGGTGGCGATGGACCCGCGCACCGGTGAGATCCTCGCGATGGCGATCCGCCCCACCTACAACCCGAACGCCTTCGCGGCCGCCACCGACGACGACCGGCGCGTCCGCGCGGTCACCGACCCGTTCGAGCCCGGCTCCACCTTCAAGGTGATCATGGCCGCCTCCGCGCTGGAAGAAGGCGTCGTCCGTCCCACCGACCGGATCTTCGGCGAGAACGGGGCGATCACGATCGCCAACGCGACCATCCACGACTGGAAGAAGTACGGCTGGCTCACCTTCACCGAGGTGCTCCAGAACTCCTCCAACGTGGGCTCGATCAAGGTCGGCATGCAGATCGGCAAGGAGCGGTACTACAAGTACATGACCGCGTTCGGCTTCGGGGCGCCCACCAACCTGGGCCTGCCCGGCGAGAGCCGCGGCCAGCTCCGCCCGCCCGCGCAGTGGTCGGGCCTCTCGCTCGCCACCATGTCCATCGGCCAGGAGATCTCGGTGACCGCGGTGCAGATGATCGCCGCGTTCTCCGCGGTGGCCAACGGCGGCCGGCTCATGCAGCCGCAGATCATCCGCGCGGTGGTGGACGCGCAGGGGCGCGAGATCCGCTCCTTCGAGCCCAAGACGGTGCGCCAGGTCATCAGCCCGGAGACCGCGCGCACGCTGACCGAGATGATGGTGAACGTGGTGGCCAACGGGACCGGTCGCCACGCGGCGATCCCCGGCTACGACGTGGCGGGCAAGACCGGCACCGCCCAGAAGATGGACCCGGCGACCAAGCGCTACTCGCGCGCGCCCGGTGTGCTCTCCTTCGTGGGGTTCGTGCCCGCCGACGACCCGCGGCTCACCATGATCGTCCTGCTCGACGAGCCCAAGAACGAGAAGTGGGGTAGCGAGGCGGCCGCGCCCATGTTCGCCGCGATCGGCCGCGAGGCCCTGCGCTACCTCAACGTGCCCCCGCGCGACAGCAGCCCGGTGCCGATCGTGCGCGGCGAGATCGTCGCCTCCACGCCCGCCGGCCCGCGCGCCGCCGGTGCATCCGCGGAGCCCGGCGCTCCCGCTCTGGCAGTCGGCCTGGCTCCGGAGCCGCCCGCCCCGATGGGCGACGCCCAGGCCGTGATGCCGCGCCTGGCCGGCCTCTCGCTCCGCCAGGCCATGGAAGCCCTTGCGCCCTTCGACGTGCGCCTCGAGATCACGGGCCGCGGCGTCGTGACCGGCCAGACGCCGCTGCCCGGCGCCCCGCTCGCCTCGGGCGCGATGTGCCGGCTCCAGCTCGCGCCCCCGGCCGGGCGCGCGGGCCACGCCGGCCATGCCACGCTGGCCGCGAGCCTCCAGCCGTGAGGACATGAGCGACGCCGCCGTGCCCACCACCACGCTGCTCGAGGCGCTGCCGGACAAGACGGTACTGGGCACCCTGCCCGGCCGCGTGACGGGTGTCGCGTACGATTCTCGTAAAGTCGCGCCGGGCGAGCTCTTCGTGGCCATCTCCGGCTTCAAGCAGGACGGTCGGCGCTTCGCCGCCGACGCGGTCGGGCGGGGCGCGGCCGTGGTCGTCGCGGAGGGCGCCGACCCGCTGCCGGGCAGCGCGACGCCACGCATCATCGTGCCGTCGTCGCGCGAGGCCCTCGCGCGGCTGGCGGATGCCTACCACGGCCATCCCTCGCGGCGGCTCACCGTGGTCGCCATCACCGGCACGAACGGCAAGACCACCACGTCGCTGCTCGTGGAGGCCCTGCTGGGCGCGGGCGGGCGGCCCACCGGCGTCATCGGCACGATCCAGTATCGCGTCGGCGACCAGGCCGAGACGGCCAGCCAGACCACGCCCGAGGCCCTCGAGCTGCAGTCGCTGCTGGCGCGCATGGTGCGCGTCGGCGTCGGCGGCGCCGCGATGGAGGTCTCCTCGCACGCCCTGGCGCTCTCCCGCGTGGACGGGATCGAGTTCGACGTGGCCGTCTTCACCAACCTGACCCAGGACCACCTCGACTTCCACCGCACGCTCGAGGCCTACCGCGACGCCAAGGCCCGGCTCTTCACCCTGCTGGCGGGAAGCCGCAAGCCCTATCGCGCCGCGGTGGTGAACACGGACGATCCGGCGGGCGCGGCCATGCTGGCCGCGGCGGCCGCCGATCCGCGCGTGCGGCCGATCACCTTCGGCCTGCACGGCCAGGCCCTAGCTGCGGCCGCGCCGCTGGGAATCCGGCATGGACGGCATCCGCCTCGAGGTCGTGTCGTCCAAGGGGCCCATCGAGATCGTCTCGCCCCTCGTGGGCGAGCACAACGTGATGAATCTCCTGGGGGCCATCGGCGTCGGACTCGCTCTGGACATGGAGCCGCGACGGATCGGCGAGACGCTCTCCCGGGTGGCGACGGTGCCCGGCCGGTTCGAGCGCGTGGAAGCCGGCCAGCCCTTCCTGGTGGTGGTGGACTACGCGCACACGCCCGACGCGCTGGAGCGCGTGCTCACGACGGCGCGCAAGCTGCTGCGTCCGGGCGGGCGCCTCGGCGTGGTCTTCGGCTGCGGCGGCGACCGCGACCGCGGCAAGCGCCCGATCATGGGCGGCATCGCGGCGCGCCTGGGCGACTTCGCCTGGGTGACCTCCGACAACCCGCGCACCGAGCGGCCCGAGGCGATCCTGGCCGAGATCGAGACCGGCATCCCGGCCGCGGCCGCGGGGCGGCACGAGTCCATGGCCGATCGCCGCCGCGCCATCGAGGCCGCGGTCGCCTGGGGGCGCGAGGGCGACGTGGTGGTGATCGCGGGGAAGGGGCACGAGACCTACCAGATCATCGGCACCGAGTCGCACGACTTCGACGACCGCGAGGTGGCGCGGACCGCGCTGCGGGCGCGCGGGGGAGCGGGAGGGCAGGCGTGGCGGGGCTGAGCATCGAGGACGTGGTCCGCGGCACCCAGGGCGCCCTCGTGGCGGGCGACCTCGGCGTGCCCGTCACCGGCGTCAGCATCGACAGCCGCCACCTGGCCATCGGCGAGGCCTTCTTCGCCATCCGCGGCCCGAACCGCGACGGCCACGGCTTCCTGCGCGACGCGGCGGCGCGGGGCGCGGCGTGCCTGGTCGTCCACAACCTGCCGGATGATCTGCCGCCCTCGGTGCCCACCATCCTGGTGGACGACACCACGCGCGCGCTGGGACGGCTGGCCGCCTATCACCGGGCGCGCTTCACGGTGCCGGTGGCCGCGGTGACGGGCAGCAACGGCAAGACCACGACCAAGGAGATGATGGCGGCGGTCCTGGGCGCGCTCGGCCCGGTGCTCAAGCCGGAGGGCAGCTTCAACAATCAGTGGGGATTGCCGTTGACGCTGCTGCGCCTGGGGCCGGAGCACAAGGCGCTCGCGCTGGAGCTGGGGGCGAACACGCCGGGCGAGATCGCCTCGCTCGCCGCGATCTGCCGGCCCACGGTGGGCGCGGTCACGGTGGTCTCGAGCGCCCACATGGAGTTCTTCGGCTCGCTCGACGGCGTGGCCGAGGAGAAGAGCGCGCTGGTGCGCGCGATCCCGCCCGACGGCGCGGTCGTGCTCAACGCCGACGACCCGCGGGTGCTCGCCATGCACACGCAGAGCCGGGCGCGGGTGCTCTACTTCGGCACGCGTCCCGGGGCCGACGTCTTCGCGGTGGGGCCGGCCGCGGACGACGGCGACGGGCTGCGCTTCACGCTCGGCGCCGGCACCGCCAAGCGGCCGGTGCGGCTGCACTTCGCGGGGCGGCACAACGTGATCAACGCGCTCGCCGCGGCCGGGATCGGCCTCGCGCTGGGCCTCACCCTCGAGCAGGTCGCCCGCGGGCTCGAGGCCGCGCGCCCGGCCAAGGGCCGCTGCGTCTGGCGGCGCGCGGGGGCGCTGCGCATCCTCGACGACACCTACAACGCCAACCCGAGCTCGGTGAGCGCGGCGCTGGCCACGCTGGGCGCCGCCACCGACGCGCGGCGGCGGGTGGTGGTGCTGGGCGACATGCTCGAGCTGGGCGAGATCAGCGAGGCCGCGCATCGCGACATGGGCCGCGCGGTCGCCGCGTCGGGCGCGGCCGAGTTCGTCGGGATGGGGCGCTGGGCGCAGACCGCGGTGGAGGCGGCGCGGCAGGCCGGGCTCGCGGAGAGCCATCACGTGACCACGTTCGAGGATACGGTGGCGCTGCTGCTCAAGCGGCTCGCGCCCGGCGACGCGGTGCTCGTCAAGGGTTCCCGGGGCATGCGCATGGAGCGCGTCGTGGACGCGCTCGTGGCGCGCTTCGGAGGAGTGAGTGGCTAGTGCTCTACGAGCTCCTCGTGCCGCTCGCGAAGTACAACACCGCGTTCAACGTGTTCCGGTACATCACCTTCCGGACCGCGATGGCGACGGTCACCGCCCTGGTGATCTCCTTCCTGCTGGGGCCGTGGCTGATCAACCGGCTGCGCCAGATGCAGCACGGGGAGAGCTCGGTCCGCGAGGACACGCCGGAGCGGCACCAGAAGACCAAGGCGGGCACGCCCACCATGGGCGGCATCGGGATCCTGGTGGCGATCCTGGTGTCGACGCTCCTGTGGGCCAACCTGCGCAACCGCTACATGTGGGTGCTGATGCTGGCCACCGTGGGCCTGGGCCTGATCGGGCTGAAGGACGACTGGAAGAAGCTCAAGACCCGGCGGGGCATCTCGGCGAAGGAGAAGTTCGGCGCCCAGATCGTGCTGGTGGGGGCCCTGATGGCGATTTCTCTACTGGTGGCCGGCCGACGGCTTCACCACCAGCGTCGTGATCCCGTTCTTCAAGGGCTGGCTCCTCACGTTCGGCTGGCTGTGGATCCCCTTCGCGATCCTGGTGATCGTGGGGGCCTCCAACGCGGTGAACCTGACCGACGGGCTCGACGGCCTCGCCATCGGCCCGATCGTGACCGCGGGCGGGGCCTTCGCGGTGATCGCGTACCTCACCGGCAACTTCCGGGCCGCCGAGTACCTGCGCATCCTCAACGTCAAGGGCACCGGCGAGCTGACGATCTTCTGCGGCGCCCTGGTGGGCGCGGCGCTCGGCTTCCTCTGGTTCAACAGCTACCCGGCGCAGGTGTTCATGGGCGACGTGGGCTCGCTGGCGCTGGGCGGGGCCATCGGGACGCTCGCGGTGCTCACCAAGTCGGAGCTCCTGCTGCCGCTCATCGGCGGCATCTACGTGGTGGAGGCGGCGTCGGTCATCATCCAGGTGGGCTCGTTCAAGCTGACCGGGAAGCGGGTCTTCAAGATGGCGCCGTTACACCATCACTACGAGATCAAGGGCTGGGCGGAGCCCAAGATCATCGTCCGCTTCTGGATCCTGTCGTTCATGCTCGCGTTGCTGGCGCTCACCACCCTCAAGCTCCGCTAGGGTGACATGCAATGGCCATCACGATCACGTTGCGACGGGACGTTCCGTATCCCACTGGAATCTTCGTGAGCGGTAACGGCGAGCGGGGCGCAATCTACCGGCGGTCGCTTGCCGAGAAGACCGTCTCGGTGGTGGGGCTGGCCAAGAGCGGGGTGGCGGCGGCCCGGCTGATCCGCCGCCTCGGCGGCCGCGTGCTCGCCTCCGACTCGAGCCCGCTCGAGGCGCTGCCCCTGGACGCCCGCGGGCTCGAGCAGCTCGGGTGCGCGCTCTGGACGGGCGGCCATCCCGACGCCGCGTTTCTCGGGGCGGAGCTGGTGGTGGTGAGCCCGGGGGTGCCGCTCGAGCTGCCCGCGCTCGTCGCGATGCGCGCCCGCGGGGTGCCCATCATCGGCGAGCTCGAGCTGGCGTGGCGGGTGATGGAGGCCGACGTCATCGCGATCACCGGCACCAACGGCAAGACCACGACCACCGCGCTGACCGGCGAGCTGCTGCGCACCCAGGTGCGCCCGGTGCTGGTGGGCGGCAACATCGGGACGCCCCTCGCCGAGCACGCGCTCGAGTTCCCGGGCGACGGCATCGTCATAGCGGAGGTGTCGAGCTTTCAGCTCGACGCGGTCGACCGCTTCCGCCCGCGCGTCGCCGCGATCCTGAACATCACGCCCGACCACCTGGACCGGCACGGGACCTTCGAGCGCTACGTGGACGCCAAGGCGCGGATCTTCGCCAACCAGACCGCCCACCGACTGCGTGGTGCTGAACGCGGACGACCCGGTCACCGCCGGGCTCGGGAGCCGCGCGCGCGGGCGGGTGATCTGGTTCAGCCGGCTCACCACCCTGACCAATAGCCACGGCGTCTTCATCTACGACGGCTGGATCGTGGCCAAGCTCAACGGCAGCACCGAGCGCATCTGCCCGGTCACCGAGATCACGCTGCGCGGCCAGCACAACGTGGAGAACGTGCTCGCGGCCACCGCGTGCGCGCTCTGGACCGGCATGTCGCCGTCCTCGATCCGGCGCGGCATCGCGGCCTTCCGCGGGGTGCCCCACCGCATCGAGCGGGTGCACGACGACCGCGGGGTCGTCTACTACAACGACTCCAAGGGCACCAACGTGGACTCGACGATCAAGGCGCTCGAGAGCTTCACCGAGCCGGTGATCCTGATCGCGGGCGGCAAGGGCAAGGGCCAGGACTTCGGCCCGCTCGCGGAGGCGGCCCGCGGCCGGGTGCGCCGCGCGATCCTCATCGGCCAGGACCGCGTCCGGATCCGCGCCGCGCTCGAGCCCGCCGGGATTCCCGCGGAGGACGCGGAGTCCATGGACGACGCGGTCCGCCGCGCGCGCGAGGCGGCCCAGGTGGGCGACGTGGTGCTGCTCTCGCCCGCGTGCGCGTCGTTCGACATGTTCCGCAACTTCGAGCACCGCGGCGACGTCTTCAAGTCCGTGGTGCGGGCGCTGCTCGGCTGATGCCCCGCAAGCTCACGCCCGACCTGCCGCTCTTCGGGGTGGTGGTGACCCTCGTGTGCGTGGGCGTGGTCATGGTCTACTCCGCGAGCGCGATCGTGGCCGCGGACCGCTTCCACGATCCGTTCTTCTTCCTCAAGAAGCAGCTCTTCTGGGCGGTGCTCGGGCTCGGCTGCCTCTGGGCCGGGATGCTGCTCGACTACCGCTGGCTCGAGCGGCTCGTGATCCCGCTGCTCGTCCTCTCGTTCGCTCTGCTCGTGCTGGTGCTGGTGCCGCCGTTCGGCCAGTCCATCAACGGCACGCGGCGCTGGTTCCACGTGGGGCCGGTCTCCTTCCAGCCGGTGGAGCTGGCCAAGTTCTCGCTCGTGCTCTACCTGGCCTCGTTCCTCACCCGGCGGCAGGAGGTCATCGCGCGCTTCACCGAGGGCCTGCTCCCGATCCTCCTGGTGGCGGGCGGCATGGCCGCGCTCACCCTGCTGCAGCCGGATCTGGGCAATAGCCTGGCCCTCATCATCCTGACGCTCGCGCTGGCCTACATGGCGGGCGCCCGCGTGCAGCACATGGCCGCGATCGCGGGCTGCGCGCTGCCGGTGGTGATCGCGGCCATCGCGATGAAGCCCTACCGGTGGCGCCGCATGGTCGCGTTCATGAACCCGTGGGACGATCCGCAGGGCAGCGGGTTCCAGATCATCCAGTCGTTCCTGGCCCTGGGCTCGGGCGGCTGGCTCGGGGTGGGGCTCGGCGACTCCAAGCAGAAGCTCTTCTACCTGCCGGAGCCCTACACCGACTTCATCTTCGCGATCATCGGCGAGGAGCTGGGGCTGGTGGGCGCCACCGCGATCGTCGCGCTCTTCGCGCTCCTGATCTGGCGCGGCCTGCGGGTCGGCCTGCGCGCCCCCGACGCCTTCGGCGCCTACCTGGGGCTCGGGCTCACCATCATGCTCGCGACCCAGACCCTCGTGAACCTGGGCGTGGTGACGGGCGCGCTGCCGACCAAGGGCCTGCCGCTGCCGTTCATCTCCTTCGGGGGCTCGGCGCTCGTGATGACGCTGTTCTCGGCGGGCGTGCTCCTCAACATCTCCCAGCATGGGAGAACCGCCTGATGTTCAAGAAGTACCAGCACATCCACTTCGTGGGCATCGGCGGCGTCGGCATGAGCGGCATCGCGGAGGTGCTGCTCACGCTCGGCTACCGCGTGACCGGCTCCGACGCGCGGCGGAGCGACACGGTGGAGCGGCTCGAGCGGCTGGGGGCCAAGGTGTATCTCGGCCACGAGGCCGCGCCACGTCGAAGGCGCGCACGTCGTCGTCTACTCCTCGGCGGTGGCGCGCGACAACGTGGAAGTAGCGGCCGCGCGTCAGCGCGGCATTCCGGTGATCGGACGGGCCGAGATGCTCGCCGAGCTCATGCGGCTCAAGTACGGCATCGCGATCGCGGGCACCCACGGCAAGACCACGACCACCTCGATGGTGGCGGCGGTGCTGGGCGCGGGCGGCTTCGATCCCACCGTGGTGGTGGGCGGGCGCGTGCACGGGCTCGGCGCCAACGCGCGGCTCGGCCAGGGCGAGTTCCTGGTCGCCGAGGCCGACGAGTCCGACGGCTCGTTCCTCAAGCTCTCGCCGACCATCGCGGTGGTGACCACGGTGGACGCGGAGCACCTGGACCACTACGCCGACCTCGACGCGATCGTGAGCGCGTTCCTCACCTTCGTGAACAAGGTGCCGTTCTACGGCGCGGCGGTGGTCTGCCTCGACGATCCCAACATCCAGCGGATGATCCCGAGGATCGAGAAGCGCGTGGTGACCTACGGCCTCGAGGCGGGCGCCGACCTGATGGCCCGGCGGCTCTCGTTCGCCGGGATGCGGTCGGAGTTCGAGGCGGTGCATCGCGGCAAGTCGCTCGGGCCGGTGATCCTGCAGGTGCCCGGGACGGCACAACGTGCTGAACGCGCTCGCCGCCGCCGCGGTGGGCCTCGATCTCGAGATGCCGTTCGACAAGATCCAGACCGCGCTCGCCTCCTTCGCGGGCGTCCAGCGCCGGTTCCAGATCAAGGGTGAGGCCCAGGGCGTGCTCGTGGTGGACGACTACGGCCATCACCCGGCCGAGATCCGGGCGACCCTCGCCGCCGCCAAGGCGGGGTTCGACCGTCGTGTGATCACGGTGTTCCAGCCGCACCGCTATTCGCGGACGCAGCATCTGTGGAACGACTTCCTGACCGCGTTCTACCAGTCCGACGTCCTCATCGTCATGGACATCTATGCGGCGGGCGAGGCGCCGATTTCCGGCGTCCACGCGCGCGATCTTGCCGACGGCATCGCGGCCCACGGGCACCGGGAGGTGCTCTACCTGGGCGGCGACCGCGCGGCCATCGTCGACTACCTGTACGAATCCACCAGAGCGGGTGATCTCGTGCTCACTCTCGGGGCGGGCGACGTGGGGCGGCTGGGCGGGGAACTGCTCGAGCGCCTCGGTCCGGACCCCGGGACGACGTCCAAGAGGAGATAGACATGCTGGGAGAGATTCGAGGCGAGGTCCGGTTCAAGGAACCCCTCAGCTTTCACACCTCCTTGCGCATCGGAGGGCCCGCGGACATCTTCATCGTCCCGCAGGACGTGGAGGACATCCGGCTCGCGCTGTCGTTCGCGGAGCGGGAGCAGCTCTCGCTCGACGTGATCGGCGGCGGCAACAACCTGCTCGTGAGCGACCGCGGAGTGCGCGGCGTCGTGCTCAAGCTCGAGGGCTGCCTCGGCCGCGCCGAGTTCAACGGCGAGGAGGCGGTGGCCGGCGCGGGGGTGAGCCTCTCCGCGCTGATCCGCGAGGCGGCCGCGCTCAACCTGGGCGGCATCGAGTGCCTGGTCGGCGTGCCCGCCACGGTGGGCGGCGCGGTGGCCATGAACGCGGGCACCCCGGACGGCGGCATCGCGGACTTCATCTCCGCGGTGTACTTCCTGTACCCCGACGGCACCCTCGGGGAGTTCAAGCCGGGGGCGGGCGGTGCGTTCACCTACGACGTGTTCACCGCGCCGGCCGGGTCGGTGCTGATCGGCGCCCGCCTGCAGCTTCACCGGCGGCCCTTCGCGGAGATCCAGAAGGACATCAAGCAGCGGCTCAAGCAGAAGAAGTCCACCCAGCCGCTGGCCCTGGCCTCGGTGGGGTGCGTGTGGAAGAACCCGCCGGGCGAGACCGCGACCCGGCTCATCGAGAAGGTGGGCCTCAAGGGCAAGCGGCTGAACGGCGCGGAGATCTCGGCCAAGCACGCCAACTTCATCGTCAATCGCGGCGGCGCCGCGTCCGCCGACATCAAGGCGCTCATGCAGCTCACGCTGGATCGGGTGCGCAACCACTTCGGCATCACGCTCGAGCCCGAGATGAAGACCATGGGGGAGATTTGAGAGCGACACTGAGCTCCGTGCGAATCCGATCTCGCACCGCGCGGCGGGCGAGGCCGGGTCGAGGATCTGGCCGAGCAGGGCCGGGCGCATGGCGCGGCAGCGCGTGTCGCGGGTGCGGCTCGCGCGGCGGGTGAGCCGGCGCGCGCGGTGGATCGCCGCGCGCATCGTGCCGATCGGGGTGTCGCTCGCGGTGCTCGGCGCGGGGGGCGTCGCGGTCGGCTGGCTGCTCACGTCGCCGCGCTTCGCGATCACCGAGGTCGCGGTGGTGGGGGCGAGCCGGCTCACCCCGGAGGAGATCGTGGCCGCCTCCGGCATCGGCCCGGGCATCAATCTCTTCCGGCTCGACCGGAGCGCGGTGGTGGCGCGCCTCGAAGGCCTGCCGCTCGTGCGGCGCGCCGACGTGGTGCGGCGCTTCCCCAACCGGGTCACGGTGGCGGTGGAAGAGCGGCGGCCCTTCACGCTGGCCCACGCGGGCCGGCTGCACTGGATCGACGAGCAGGGCGTGAGCCTGGGCGCGGAGACGCGCGCGGTGGTGCCGCAGGCGCCGGTCATCACCGGGCTGAGCCCCGCCGATCTCGCGACGGGCGACGGCACGCCGGCCCCGCGGGTGGCCGCCGGGATCTCGCTGCTGCGGGTGCTGCTGCGCTCCGAGACCGCGCTGCTGCGGCAGATCTCGGAGATCGACGTCAGCCGGCCGGACGGCCCCGTGCTCTACACGGTGGAGGGCGTCGAGGTGCGCCTGGGCGCGGAGGACTGGGAGGCCCGGCTCGGCCGGCTGCAGGGCGTGCTGGCGCAGGTACGCGCGGGAGGCGAGCCGGTCAGCGCGATCGATCTGCGCTTCCGCGATCAGGTGGTTCTCAAGACCGTGGCGAGGTGAGGAGGGGAATGGCCAGATCCCGAGTGCGTCAGGTCATCGCCGGACTGGACGTGGGGACGACCAAGATCTGCTGCGTCATCGCCGACTGGTCACCGATCGGCAATCTCGACATCATCGGCGTCGGGATGAGCCCGTCGCGCGGGCTGCGCAAGGGCGTGGTGGTGAACATCGACTCCACCGTCGAGTCCATCAAGCACGCCGTCGCGGAGGCCGAGGAGATGGCGGGCGTGGAGATCCAGTCGGTGATCGCGGGGGTGGCGGGCGGGCACATCCGCGGCATCAACAGCCGCGGGGTGGTGGCGGTCTCCGGCAAGCACCGCGAGGTGAGCCAGGCCGACATCGAGCGCGCGCTCGACGCGGCCCGCGCGGTCAACCTGCCCCAGGACCGCGAGATCATCCACGTGCTCCCCCAGACCTTCCTGGTGGACGACCAGGACGGGGTGAAGGAGCCGCTCGGCATGTCCGGGGTACGGCTCGAGGTGGAGGTGCACCTCGTCACCGGGGCCACGACCTCGGTGCGCAACGTGGTCCGCAGCGTCAACCGCGCCGGCCTGCAGGTGCAGGATCTCGTGCTCGAGCCCCTGGCCTCCGCGGAGGCGGTGATCTCCGCCGAGGAGAAGGAGCTCGGGATTCTCTTGATCGATCTGGGCGGCGGCACCACCGACGTGGCCCTCTTCCGGGACGGCGCGGTCTGGCACACGAGCAGCCTGCCGCTCGGCGGCGACCACATCTCCAACGACATCGCGGTGGGCCTGCGCACGCCGACCGCGGACGCGGAGGAGCTGAAGAAGCGGCACGGCTGCGCGCTGACGGCCCTGGTGCGCGAGGACGAGGTGGTGGACGTGCCGAGCGTGGGCGGCCGCAAGGCGCGGCAGCTCTCGCGCCAGATCCTGTCCGAGATCATCCAGCCCCGCGTGGAGGAGATCTTCACGCTGGTCGCGCGCGACCTCGTGCGCGGCGGGCTCAACGACGTGGCCGCGGGCGGGGTCGTGGTCACCGGCGGCAGCTCGATCATGCACGGCGTGCCCGAGCTGGCCGAGCAGGTCTTCGACATGCCGGTGCGGCGCGGGGTGCCCGCGGGGCTCTCCGGGCTCGCCGACGTGGTGCAGAGCCCGATCCACGCCACCGCGGTGGGGCTCGCGCTCTACGGGGCGCGCGGCCACGGCGCGGGTGGCGGGCCCACGGAAGTGGACGATGGCACGCTGGTCGGTCGCACCGGCCGGCGCCTGAGGGACTGGTTTGCGGAACTCTTCTAAGGGAGGCGGCGAGGGGAAGCCTTCGCGCGCCGCCGGACAGGCGGAGCTCTTCACGAACGTGCCGCCCGTCCGGGCGCGGCAACCACGAGCTCGATTGAAGGAGGACTCGATGGAGCACACTCAGGGGCGGCGACCGGTGTTCGAGCTGGCGGAGGAGCGCGGGGCGGCGAAGATCAAGGTGATCGGCCTCGGCGGAGGCGGCTCCAACGCGATCAACCGCATGATGGCGGCCTCCTTCACCGGCGTGGATTTCATCGTCGCCAACACCGACCTGCAGGCACTCAAGTCGTCGCCGGCGCCCGTCAAGCTTCAGCTGGGTGCGCGCCTGACTTCAGGGCTGGGAGCCGGGCTCGGATCCGGAGGTCGGCAAGAACGCGGCGCTGGAGGATCGGGAGGCGATCAAGAAGGAGCTGGAAGGCGCCGATATGGTCTTCGTCACCGCGGGCCTGGGCGGCGGCACCGGCACCGGCTCCGCGCCGATCGTGGCCTCGGTGGCCAAGGAGCTCGGCATCCTCACCGTCGCGGTGGTGACCAAGCCGTTCGCGTTCGAGGGCCGCAAGCGCGCGCTCCAGGCCGAGGCGGGCATGGCCGAGCTGCGCGCGGTGGTGGACACCCTGATCGCCATCCCGAACCAGCGGCTGCTCGCGGTGGTCGATCGCGGCACCCCGCTGCTCGAGGCGTTCAAGGTCGCCGACACCGTGCTGCTGCAGGCGGTGCAGGGCATCTCGGACCTGATCCTGGTACCCGGGCTGATCAACCTCGACTTCGCCGACGTGCGCACGATCATGTCCGGCATGGGCATGGCCCTCATGGGCACCGGGTTCGGCAAGGGCGAGAACCGCGCGCTCGACGCGGCGCAGAAGGCGGTCGCGAGCCCGCTGCTCGACGAGACGTCCATCGAGGGAGCGCGCGGCATCCTGATCAACTTCACGGGCGGGGCCGACCTCTCGATCCATGAAGTCGAAGAGGCGGCTCGGATCGTCCAGGAGGCCGCGCACGAGGAGGCCAACATCATCTTCGGCGCGGTGATCGACGAGAGCCTCCACGACGAGGTGCGCATCACCGTCATCGCGACGGGATTCACGGAGCGGAAGGAAGCGACGCTGCCGAGCTCCAAGGTCGTCCCGATCGCCACGGGGCCGCGCGGTCCCGCGCCGGCCAAGGACTGGCGCAAGCGCATCGCCGACCTCCGCGCGGAAGGCGAGGAGCCGGTGGAGGAGGATCTGGACGTGCCCGCGTTCCTGCGGCGGCAGGCCGACTAGCGCTTCGCCTGATCGTTCGCCCCCTCACCCTGCCCTCTCCCCCACGGGGGAGAGGGTAAGGCGGGGAGCGGCCCGCCGGTAGACCAAGGTCCACTAGTCGTCTGAAGCCCGGGGACTACACTGGGCTTGCCTTTCCGGGGGAGTCGGCGCGGACTCGCGAGATGAGCTGCTCGCCAAGGAGAAGGAATACAACCTCAAGATCGTCGCCGCCGAGAAGTCCGGCGACTACCTGGCGGGCGTGCAGGTCGTGATCGAGTCGGCCCGCAAGGAGCAGGTGCTCGACGCCACGATGGAAGGACCGATTCTCCTCGCCAAGCTGGCTAGGGCTGGGGCGGGTGGACTTCCGCTGGGGCGCGGCCAAGTAAGCGACGCGACGTCGCCGAGGTAGGGGCCGAGCCTGAGCCCCTCACCCTGCCCTCTCCCCAGGGGGAGAGGGAGATGTCCGAGGGTCGTGAGAGAATGACCGGGTGACGACATTCCCTCCACGTTTGCACGACGATCCGCCGCGCTTCGTGACGTCCCGGCTGCTCGAGAAGCACGGGCTGCCGCACCTGTTCACCACGCGGCATTTCCCCGGGGTGGTGAAGCCGACCGAGTCGCGGCCGCCCTTCGGGCCCGAGGCGGCGCCGCTCCTGGCTCCGCGCGGGCTCGGCGGCCCGGCCGCGTTCGCGAAGCAGGTGCACGGCGCCGCCGTGCTGCGGGCGGAGCGGGGTGGCTTCGCGGGCCACGGTGACGCGCTGGCCACCGCCCGCCGCGGGCTGCCGCTGGCCATCTCCACCGCCGATTGCCTGCCCATCGTGCTCTACGACGCGCGCGCCGGGCGGCTGGCCGCGGTGCACGCGGGCTGGCGGGGTACCGTGCAGTCGGTGGTCCGCGCCGCCGTTGCCGACCTGGTCGCGGCCGGCAGCGCGGCCGCCGAGCTGGTGGTGGCCATCGGCCCGTCCATCGGCCCCTGCTGCTACGAGGTGGATGCCCCCGTGATCGAGCGGTTCGAGGGGGCGTTCCCCGGCGCCTGGGAGGCGTGGATGACCCCCAAGGGCCCGGGAAAGTGGATGCTCGACCTCTGGCGGGCCAACCTGGACCAGCTCACCGCCGCGGGGGTCCGGCCGGACCGGGTGGATAGCCTGGGCCTCTGCACCGGGTGCCGCCCGGACCTGCTCTTCTCCTATCGCCGCGAGCGCGGCGCCGGCCGCCTGGTCACGGTGGCGGCGCTGCCCGAGCGGGCGTGCTAGAATCCCCTCCACTCATGCTGGACATACGCGCCAATCTCGGGCGAGTCCAGGAGGCTGTGGCGCGAGCGTGCGCGCGATCCGGTCGCTCCCCCGACCACGTGCTCCTCATCGCGGTCTCCAAGACGATGGACGCCGAGCGCGTCCGGATGGCCGTCGCGGCAGGCGTCGCGGCCCTGGGGGAGAACCGTGTCCAGGAAGCGCGCGAGAAGATCGAGGCGATCGGCCACCCGGTGCCCTGGCACCTGATCGGGGGGCTCCAGACCAACAAGGCGCGGGACGCCGCCCGCCTCTTCGACTGGATCCACTCGGTGGACCGGCTCGAGCTGGCCCAGGAGCTGAGCCGGCGCGCGCATGCCGCCGAGCGCACGCTGAACATCCTGCTGCAGGTCAATCTCGGTGACGAGCCGCAGAAGGGGGGCGTGGCCCCCGCGGAGACGAAGCGCCTGTGCGAGGCGGTCGCCGGCCTGCCCGCCCTGCGCGTGCGCGGCCTGATGGCCATCCCGCCCGCCGCGCCCACGCCGGAAGAGACGCGGCCGCACTTCCGCGCGCTCCGGGAGCTGCGGGATAGCCTGGGGCTCGAGCACCTGTCCATGGGCATGAGCGCGGACTACGAGGTGGCCATCGAGGAGGGCGCGACCATGGTCCGGGTCGGCACCGCCATCTTCGGGCCGCGGGCCCCGATGACGAAGGAGAAGCCGTGAGCATCAAGGACAAGAAGGTCGGCTTCCTGGGATCGGGGAACATGGGCGAGGCCATCATCAAGGGCCTGCTCCAGACCGGGCTCGTGCCCGCCTCGTCCATCGCGGCCACCGACGCGCGCGCCGACCGGCTCGAGCAGATCGCCAAGCAGTACGGCATCCGCGCCGCCACGTCCAACCGGGAGCTGGTGGCGGAGGCGGACGTGGTGATCCTGGCGGTCAAGCCGCAGATCATGAGCGCGGTGCTCAAGGACGTGGCGGGCGCGGTGGATCGCGGCCGGCTGCTGATCTCGGTGGCCGCGGGCGTGCCGGTGGCCGCCCTGCGCGAGGCGCTCGGCAAGCCCGCGCGCCTGATCCGGGTGATGCCGAACACGCCCGCGCTCGTGCTCGAAGGCGTCACCGCGATCGCGCGGGCCGAGGGGCTCGAGTCCGGCGATCTGGAGATGGCGCAGGAGCTCTTCGGCGCGGTCGGGCGCGTGGTGGTGCTCGACGAGGACCACCTCGACGCGGTCACCGGGCTCTCGGGATCCGGGCCCGCCTACGTGGCCATCGTGATCGAGTCGCTCGCCGACGGCGGCGTGAAGATGGGGCTGGACCGCGCCACCGCGATGATCCTGGCCACGCAGACCGTGCTCGGCTCGGCCAAGCTCATCCTCGAGACCGGGATGCATCCGGGGCAGCTCAAGGACATGGTGTCTTCCCCTGGGGGTACCACCATCGCCGGCATCGCGGCGCTGGAAGAGGGAGGCGTGCGGAGGACATTCATCAGCGCCGTGGAGCGCGCGACGCAGCGCTCTCGCGAGCTGGGGAAGAGATCCTAGCGTGCTCGATCTGATCTTTCTGCTGCTCGACATCTACAAGTGGGTGATCATCGCGGCCGCGCTGATCACCTGGGTGAGCCCGGACCCCCGCAATCCCATCGTGATGATCCTTCGCCGGATCACCGAGCCGGTGCTGGCGCCGGCCCGACGGTTGCTGCCGCCGTGGAAGACCGGTGGGCTCGACTTCTCTCCGCTGATCGTCATCTTCGCCATCCAGCTGGTGGAGTGGGCCCTCCCGCGCCTGCTCTTCCAGGCTCAGCACTGAGGAGGCCGCCGTGCGCATCACCCCCATGGATATCCGGCAGCAGCAGTTCACGGTGCGAATGTTCCGTGGCTTCGACGTCCAGGAAGTGGACACGTTCCTCGAGGATCTGGCGGGCGACTACGAAGCCATGCTGAAGGAGAACACCCTGCTCAAGGAGCACCTCCAGGCGGCCGAGGAGCGCACCCGCGGCCTCGAGCAGCGCGAGCGCATGCTCCAGGAGACCCTCGTCACCACCCAGCGGATGGTCGAGGAGATGAAGGACAATGCCCGGCGCGAGGCCCAGCTCGTGATCAAGGAAGCCGAGATGCAGGGCGAGAAGACCATCGAGGCCGCGCGCACCGCCGAGGGCGCGATCCAGGCCCAGATCAGCCAGCTCAAGCGCACGCGGCGGCAGCTCGCCGAGTCCCTGCGGGCCACCGTGGACATGTACCAGCGTCTGCTGGACCAGGACCTCGAGGCCGATGCGAACCAGGGCGACAATAGCTAGCGCTCTGTTGCAGGTGCGCGTGCAGCCGAAGGCGCGACGCAATGAGGTCGTGGAGCAGGCGGATGGGGTGTTCCGCGTGCGGGTGACCGCGGCGCCCGAAGGCGGCGAGGCGAACCGGGCGGTGATCGCGCTGCTGGCGGAGGCGCTCGGTGTCGCGCCGTCGCGTGTCGCGCTGGTGCGGGGCGCCACGTCGCGCGACAAGCTGTTCCGCATCGAGCGACGGCCCCTCACCCTGCCCTCTCCCCAGAGGGGAGAGGGAGGACGCAGGTGATCACGCCGGTTCGCTGGGAGGACGGCGGGCTGGTGCTGCTCGACCAGACGAAGCTGCCCACCGAGGAGGTCGAGCGCGCGTACACGTCGTGGCCGGACGTGGCCGAGGCCATCCGCACCCTCGTGGTGCGCGGGGCGCCCGCCATCGGAGTCGCCGCCGCGTTCGGTGTGGTCCTGGCGGCGCGGGCGAGCCGCGCCACCAATCACGCCGCGCTGCTCGCGGATCTCGAGGAGGCCATCAAGGGGCTCGCCGCCACCCGTCCCACCGCGGTCAACCTGTTCTGGGCGCTCGACCGCATGCGGCGGCTCGTGGTGGCCGGCGCGGACGTGCCGCCGGCGCGCCTGCGCGAGCGGCTCCTGGAAGAAGCCCAGGCCATCCTGTCCGAGGACCTGGCCGCGAACCGCGCGATGGGCGCGCACGGGGCCGACGCTGGTGCCGGACGGGGCGCGTCTGCTCACCCACTGCAACGCGGGCGCGCTGGCCACCGCGGGCTACGGCACCGCCCTCGGGGTGATCCGCGCCGCGCACGAGCGGGGGAAGCTCGCGATGGTCTGGGTGGACGAGACGCGCCCGGTCATGCAGGGCTCGCGGCTCACCGCGTGGGAGCTGGTCAAGGAGGGCATCCCGCACCGGCTGATCTCCGACGTGGCCGCCGGCTTCGTGATGAAGCGCGGCGAGGTGGACCTCGTCGTGACCGGCGCGGATCGCATCGCGGCCAACGGCGACACCGCCAACAAGATCGGCACGTACTCGGTGGCGGTGCTGGCGCGCCACCACGGCATCCCGTTCTACGTGGCCGCGCCGTCCTCCACCATCGACCCCTCGATCCCGACCGGCGACACCATCGTGATCGAGGAGCGCGACGCGGCCGAGGTACGCGGCGTGGCCGGGCGCCAGACCGCTCCCGCGGCATCGCCCGTGTTCAACCCGGCCTTCGACGTCACGCCCGCCGCGCTGATCAGCGCCATCATCACCGAGCGCGGCGTGTTCCGCCCGCCCTACCACTTCAGCTGATTTCCCTCTCCCCACCGGGGAGAGGGCCGCTGGGCGAGCTGAAGCCGAAGGCGAGGCGAGCGAACAGGAGGATCGAGGGGCTATCTCCGCCAACCGCGACACCACCAGCGCCCGCCAGTACCACGACCGCACCGCGCACTCGCCCGAGTCGGTGCGGCAGAGCGGGCACGTGCTCGACTGGGAGACCAAGCCGCTGCCCTTCAAGGTCTATCCCGCGCTCGAGCAGATCCGCCTGCCGACCGATCTTCTCGCGCTGGGCGTCGACACGTTCGCCGCGCTCGCGCCCGCCGATCCGTCGGCCCGTCCGGCGCCGCTCGACCTCGAGCGCCTGGCCGCGCTGCTCTTCTTCTCCGCGGGGGTCACGCGGGTCAAGACCTACCCGGGAGGCGCGCAGATCCACTTCCGCGCCGCCGCCTCCACCGGCGCGCTCTACCAGACCGAGGTGTACGTGATCGCCGGCGCGGTCGAGGGGCTCGAGCCGGGCGTCTACCATTTCAGTCCGGGCGACTTCAGCCTGAGGCGGCTTCGCGCCGGGCGACTTCCGGGGCGCGGTGGCGCTGGCGACGGCCGACGACGCGGTGGCCGCGCAGCCGGCCTCGCTGATCCTCTCGGCGATCTACTGGCGCAATACCTGGAAGTACCAGGCGCGAGGCTACCGGCACCTCTTCTGGGATTCGGGCACGCTGCTGGGCCAGCTCCTCGCGGTGGCGCGGGTGCTCGACGTGCCGGCGCGCCTGGTCACCGGCTTCGTGGAGGTGGAGCTCAACGGCCTGCTCGGCCTCGATGCCGAGAAGGAAGGCGCGCTCGTGGCCGTCCCACTGGGCGCCCCGGGCCCGGGCGCCGCCGCGTCCCCGGTCATCACCACGCTCGCGCCCGAAATCATCGCCCTGTCCTCTCGAGAGGTGGACTACCCGGTCCTGCGCGACGCCTACGACAACTCGAGCCTCGACTCCGAAGCCGAGGTCACCGACTGGCGCGAGCCAGGCGGTGGTCAGGTCTTGAATTCCGACATTTCGCCCGCCTCGCCGCGCGCAGGTGTCGTAATTCAAGACCTGACCCCGCTGCCGGCGCCGCTGGCCGTGGCGGGGCGGTCGCTCGGCGAGACGATCGCGAAGCGGGGGTCGACGCGCGAGTTCTCGGGCGAGGCGATCACCGCGGAGGCGCTGTCGAGCGCGCTCTTTCACGCCACGCGCGGGTTCCCGGCCGATGTGCCCTCGGGGCTGGTGGATCTCTACGTCAACGTGCACGCGGTGACCGGGATCGAGCCGGGGGCCTATGCGTATGACCGCGGCGCGCATGCGCTCGCCCGCCTGCGGGCAGGGGACGTGCGCGAGGCGTCCGCGTTCCTCTGCCTCGAGCAGGCGCTGGGCGGGACCTCGAGCGCGACCGTCTTCTTCCTCGCCGACCTGACGCGCGTCCTCGAGCGGTGGGGCAATCGCGGCTACCGGCTCGTGAACCTGGAGGCGGGTCTGATCGGCGGGCGGCTCTACCTGGGCGCCTACGGCCAGCGCTTCGGGGCCAGCGGCCTCACCTTCTACGACCGCGCGGTGGTCGAGTTCTTCTCGCCCCACGCCGCGGGCAAGGACGCGATCTTCGTCACCGCCCTCGGCCGCTCCGCCAAGTCGCCTCTCGCGCTAGAAGTACGCCAGCAGGCGCCCGCAGGCGACCGCCCCGATCCAGCAGGCGAGGGAGACCGTCGCCGCGAGCCTGGCCCAGACGGGCGTGCCGGGGCCCACGTCCCAGCGGATGACGGACCGGAACGGCCACCGATGGAACGCGGCGGCGTTCAGCAGCGCCACCGCGATCAGGATCAGCTTGAGCCGGAAGGCCGAGTTCACCGCGAACTCGGTGGCGTGGGCCGTGAACATCATGAAGCCGGTCGGCGCCACGAGGGCGAAGCCCGCGCGCGACCACGTCAGCAGATGCGCCGCCAGGCCGCTCACCGGGAGTGAGCGACCGCGCCCGAGCAGACGCAGGTCGAAGAAGAAGGCGCCGCCGACCACGAGCACGAAGCCCAGGATGTGCAGGATCTCGACGATGGGATAGAGCCACTGCCACTGGCGCATCGCGACCGCCAGCGCGGATGTCTCCAGCCAGATCAGCCAGGCGGCCCCCTCGGGCGGATGCACCTAGCGGAGTTCCGTCGTCTTCCCGCCGACCGTGATCCGCTCGGCGCGCAGCTCGTCGGGATCCGTGCGGTTGGGGTAGCCCACCACGGTAGCGGCCGCGCCGGGCCGGAGCTCGGCGCGGGGCAGGCCGCGGTTCTCCATCCGCGTGGGCGGGGCCAGCACCACGACCCAGACCTTGCCGCCCGCCTCGAGCCGGATGTATCCGTGCGGGTGCTCGTAGCCGGCCTCGCGGATGGTGCCGGTGAGCGTCATCTCCTTGGTGCTGTCGTACCCGCTCCAGCCGTGATGGGCCAGGGTGGGGGCGGCCAGCGCGAGAAGGGTTGCCGTGATCAGCACGAGTCGGATCATCGCGCGCTCCTGCTTCGTCACGGGGCGGGGAGGCGGCCCGCGACGGTGAAGGTCCCGTTGGCTTGTGGGGTGACGATCACCATCTCGGCCGTGGCCGGGCTCACGCCGACGAAGGTCACGATGTTGGCGCCGTGGGTCACGAGGATCACGTTGCCGCCCGCGTGCTTCTCGCCGGCGAGGGCCCGGAAGGCCCGCGTCTGCTCGGCCTGCCGCGTCCGGTCGGCGAAGAGCGAGCGCAAGGGCCCCCACGGCTCGGCCGATCCGAAGGCCAGCCGCGCGGTCTCGAGGCAGCGGCACCACGGGCTCGACAGCACCCGCCCGACCGGGATCGCGCGGGCCTTGAAGGCGGCCCCGATCCGTCGCGACTCCTCGCGGCCCGCCTCGGTCAGGTTGCGCTGCGTCGCACAGTCGTCCAGCCGAAAGCCGGTTGGGTCTCCGACTCCGGGGGTCGTCGTGCCGTGGCGCAGGAGCACGACCTGCCCGCCCGCCGCGAGCCGTCGCCAGAGCCCCTCGTCGGCGTCCGCGGGGTCGGCGAGCGCCATCGCGCGGAGAAGGAGCAGTGCCAGCGCCAGTTGAGGCACGGCGCCCATGGTACACGGCTTCACAAGCCGGGCGCTCGTTGCAAGGTATCGCGCGGTTCTGATACCGTGGTCGGGTCAACCTGACCCCCAAGGAGCTTGTAATGAAGAAGTACTACCTGATGGCGCCGGGGCCCACGCCCGTGCCCTCGAACGTGCTGCTGGCGATGGCCCAGCCGATGCTCCACCACCGGACGCCGGAGTACGAGGCGCTCTTCCTGGAGGTCCGGTCCGGGCTCAAGCGGCTCTTCCAGACCAGCCAGGACGTGATCCCGTTCACGTCGTCGGGCACCGGAGCCCTGGAAGCCGCGGTCTGCAACACCCTGTCGGCGGGCGACACGGTGCTGGTGCTCCGCGCGGGCAAGTTCGGCGAGCGCTGGGAGGAGATCTGCCGCGCGTACGGGGTCACCGTGATCCCGATGGACGCGCCCTTCGGCCAGACCGTCCCGGCGTCGGCCTTCGCGGAAGCACTGCGTCAGCATCCGGAAGCGAAGGCGGTGCTGATGCAGCACAGCGAGTCGTCCACCGGGGTGCTCCACGACGTCCGAGGCATCGCCGCGGTGACGCGCGCGACCGGCGCGATCCTGATCGCGGACGCGGTGTCGAGCCTCGGCATCGCCGACCTCCGCATGGACGAGTGGGGCGTGGACGTGGTGGTCGCGGGCTCCCAGAAGGGGCTGATGCTCCCGCCCGGCCTCTCCTTCTGCGCGCTCTCTGAGAAGGCGTGGGGTCACGTGAAGGTCTCGCGGCTGCCGAAGTACTACTTCGACATCACGACCGAGCGGAGATTCGTGGCCAAGAACGAATGCCGCTTCACCCCGGCCGTCTCCATCTTCGTGGGGCTGCGCGAGGTGCTGAAGATGATCGAGACCGAGGGTCTGACGAACGTGTTCCGGCGCCACGAGCGGCTGGCCCGCGCCACCCGCTCCGGCGTGGAGGCGCTCGGGCTCGAGCTCTTCGCCAAGTCCGGGCCGAGCCCGGCCCTGACCGCGGTGGTCGCGCCGCGCGGGATCGACAGCGAGGCGGTGCTGTCCACCTACTCGACCTCGCACAACATCACGATCGCGGGCGGGCAGGGCGAGATGAAGGGGCAGGTGTTCCGGCTCGGACACATGGGCTACGTCGGCGATTTCGACGTGATCGTCGCGCTGGCGGCGCTCGAGCAAGTGCTGCACGAGCTCGGCCACCCCATCGACTTCGGCGCCGCGGTCCGCGCGGCCCAGAAGGTCCTGGCCGAGCGCTGAGCGCGATGCGCGTGCTGCTGCTCCGTCACGCGGAGACCGACTGGAACCGGGAGCGCCGCTTCCAGGGCTGGCGCGATAGCCCGCTCTCCGCCGTCGGCCGGGGCCAGGCCGAGTCGGCGGCGCGGCTCCTCGCCGGCTCGCCGGTGGCCGCGGTCTGGTCGAGCCCGCTCGGGCGCGCGCGGGAGACCGCCGCCATCATCGCGGCCCCGCACAAGCTCGCGGTGCGCGAGGCCGAGGCGTTCAAGGAGATGGGCTTCGGGGAGTGGGAGGGGCTCACGCGGGACGAGGTGGCGACGCGCTTCCCCGACCCGCTCCGCGCCTGGGCCGAGACGCCGCACGAGGCCGCGTGGCCCGGGGCGGAGCCGCTGGCCACGGTGCGCGCCCGGGCCCTGGCCGGCCTCGAGGCGATGCGGCAGGCCCACCCGGAGCAGACCGTCTGCCTGGTCTCGCACGGGATCACCGGTCGGGTCCTGATCCTGGAAGCCCTCGGGCTCGGCCTCGACCGGCTCTGGTCGCTCCAGCTCGCCTCCACCGGCATCTCGGAGCTCGAGTTCCGCGACGACTGGACCACGCTGCACCGGATGAACTCGCTCATCCACCTGACCGACGTCGCGATCGCCTGAGCCCGCCATGAGCGTGCCGCGCAAGAGCCAGCCGACGCAGCTGCCCAAGGGCGCCAAGATCTACCTGCCCGACGAGGCGGCCCGCAAGCGGGCGGTGGAGGAGCGCCTCTTCGAGGTGTTCCGGCGCTGGGGTTATCGCGAGGTGGTGACCAGCGCGTACGAGTACTTCGACGTGCTCTCCCAGGGCACCGATCAGGAGCTGCAGGAGCGCATGTTCAAGATGGTGGACCGGGAGAGCGGGCGCCTCCTCGCCCTGCGCGCGGACGTGACGCCGCAGATCGCGCGCATCGTCGCCACCCGGATGCGGGACGAGCCCAAGCCGCTGCGCCTGGCCTACGTCACCGACGTGTTCCGCTACGACGAGCCGCAGGTGGGCCGCTATCGCGAGTTCTACCAGGCCGGGGTGGAGCTGATCGGGCTGCCCAACCCCGAGGGCGACGCCGAGATGATCGCGATGACCGTCGAGGGCCTCCGCGCCCTGGGGCTCGAGCGCTTCCAGATCGACGTCGGGCAGACCGAGTTCTTCCGCGGCATCCTGGAAGACGTGGCCGCCGATCCCGCCACCGGGCGCGAGCTGCGGTCGGCGCTGGGCCACAAGGACCTCTCGGCCCTCGAGCGCCTGGTCGGCGAAGATGGCCGCGCCCGCGGCGGTGACCGAGCTGCTGCTGGCCCTGCCCACGCTCTACGGGCGCGGCGAGGTGCTCGACCGCGCCGAGCGCCTGGTCAAGAACCCGCGCTCGGAGGCCGCGCTCGCCAACCTGGCCGAGATCTACCGGCTCCTGCGCGCCTACGGCCTGGCCGACTCGGTCCTGCTCGACCTGGGCGAAGTGCGTGGCTTCGACTACTACTCGGGCGTACACTTCGAAGCTTACGTGTCGGGCCTGGGCGCCCCGCTGGTGGGGGGTGGGCGCTACGACCAGATGCTGGCCCGGTTCGGCTACGATTGCCCGGCCACCGGCTTCGCCTTCGAGACGGGCCGGGCGCTGCTGGCGATGGCCTCGCAGGGCGCGGAGCCGCGGCTGCCCGGGCCGGACGTCTTCGTCATCGATTTCACGGCGGACAAGACCCGCGCGCTCGCGCTCTCGCGGCGGCTGCGGGACGCGGGGGCGGCGGTGGCGCGCGACATCATCAGCCGGCCGCTGGCCGAATCGCTGGCCTACGCGCGCGGGCAGCACGCCGCGTGGGCGCTGATCATCGGGACCGAGGGGACCGATCCGGACCGGGTGCGGATCCTGGATCTGCGGGCGGAGGCGATGGTGGAGCGGATGGTGACGTGTGGTGAGCTGCTCGCGGACCCGCGGCCGCACTTCCCGGGACTTGGAGACGGAGATGCCTAACATCGTGCTGGTGGGCGCGCAGTGGGGCGACGAGGGCAAGGGCAAGATCGTGGACGTGCTCGCGCCCCACGTGGGCGTGGTCGTCCGCTACCAGGGCGGCAACAATGCCGGTCACACGGTGGTGGTGGGCCGGGAGAAGTTCGTGCTCCAGTCCATCCCCTCCGGCATCCTGCATCCCGGCGTCCGCTGCGTGATCGGCTGCGGGGTGGTGATCGACCCCGCGTCCCTGATCGAGGAGATGGAGTCGCTGGTGCAGCGGGGGGTCTCGCTCGACGGCAACCTCTATATCTCCAAGAACGCGCACCTGATCATGCCCTATCATCCGGCGCTCGACCGGGCCTCCGAGTCGCAGGCGGGCAAGCGGCGGATCGGCACCACCGGCAAGGGGGTGGGACCCGCCTACGCCGACAAGGCGGCGCGGATCGGCATCCGCATGGCCGACCTGCTGGACGAGCAGCTCTTCCGGGAGAAGCTCGAGTTCAATATCCAGCAGAAGAACCGGTTGCTCCGCGAGATCTACGACGAGCAGACGTTCACGGTGGACAGCATCCTCGGCACCTATCTCCGCTACGCGGGATGGCTCGCGCCCTACGTGACCGACACCGCGCTGCTCCTGCACCGGTGGATCGAGGCCGGGCACTCGATCCTGTTCGAGGGCGCGCAGGGGACCATGCTGGACATCGACCACGGGACCTACCCGTTCATCACGTCGTCCAGCACCACCTCGGGCGGCGCCTGCACCGGCACCGGCATCCCGCCCACCAAGATCAACGGGGTGCTCGGCATCTCCAAGGCCTACTGCACCCGCGTGGGCGGCGGCCCGTTCCCCACCGAGGTCTCGGGGGAGATGGCCGAGCTGCTCCGCGCGCGCGGCAACGAGTACGGCGCGGTGACGGGCCGGCCCCGCCGCTGCGGCTGGGCGGACGCGGTCGCGCTGCGCTACGCGGCGCGCATCAACGGGCTCGACACCATCGCGCTGACCAAGCTCGACGTGCTCGATAGCTGCGAGACGGTGCGCATCTGCGTGGGCTACCGGTACCGGGGCGAGGTGCTCACCGACTTCCCGGAGGAGGAGCGCATCTGGAGCACCGCGGAGCCGGTCTACGAGGAGCTGTCGGGCTGGCAGAGCTCCACCCAGGGCCTGCGCGACTACGCGGCGCTGCCGTCCAAGGCGCGGGAGTACGTCGAGCGCCTGGCCGACCTGATCGGGGTGCCGTTCTCCCTCGTCTCCACCGGCCCGGTCCGCGACGAGACCATCCTGGTGAGCGACTCCGCGCTCACGCGGTGGTTCCCCGCCCTCCGGAGCGCGCTCCCCGCGCACTGAGGCCACCCGGCGCATGCCGCTCAAGATCCTGATCGTCGACGACGAGGAGCCGGCCCGCCAGGGCCTCACCGCGCTGCTGGCCCGCTGGGGCTATGACGTGGACGAGGCGGGCGACGGCCAGGAGGCCCTCGCCAAGGCCGCGGCGGGCCTGCCCGCGGTCGTGGTCTCGGACCTCGTCATGCCCAAGATGGACGGCCTCGAGCTGCTGCGCGCGCTCAAGACCGACGTGCCCTTCGCCTCGGTGATCCTCCTGACCGGGCAGGGATCCATCGACACCGCGGTGACCGCGATGAAGGAAGGCGCCTACGACTACCTGACCAAGCCGGTGGACGTGGCGCGCCTGCGGCTGCTCATCCCCAAGGCCGCCGAGCGGGGCGAGGCGCTGCGCGAGGTCGCGCTGCTGCGCCGCAAGCTGAGCCAGGTCTGGGGCATGGGGCGCCTGGTGGGCACCAGCGCGGGCATGCAGGAGGTCTATCGCCTCATCGAGGTGGCGGCGCCCACGACGGCGCCGGTGCTGATCAGCGGCGAGAGCGGCACCGGCAAGGAGCTGGTGGCGCGCACGCTGCACGATCTCTCCCCGCGGTCCAAGGGCCCGTTCGTGGCCGTGAACTGCGCGGCCATCCCGGAGACCCTGCTGGAGAGCGAGATCTTCGGCCACGAGAAGGGCGCCTTCACCGGCGCGCTGGAGCGGCGGCCCGGCTGCTTCGAGCTGGCGCACGAGGGCACCATCTTCCTCGACGAGATCGCGGAGATGAACCCCGGCACCCAGGCCAAGTTCCTCCGCATCCTGCAGGACGGCGCGGTGCGCCGGCTCGGGGGCCGGACCGAGATCCGGGTGGACGTGCGGGTGCTCGCCGCGACCAACAAGGATCCGGTCAAGGCCATCCAGGAGGGGACGTTCCGCGAAGACCTCTACTACCGCTTGAACGTCGTGAGCCTCGTGCTGCCGCCGCTGCGCGAGCGGCGTGACGACATCCCGGCCCTGGTGCAGGCGTTCATCGAGGAGTTCAATACCCGCTACGACAAGCACATCCGCTCGCTGGACGAGGTGGTGCTGAGCGGGCTCGTCGCCCAGCCCTGGCCCGGCAACGTCCGGGAGCTGCGCAACACGCTCGAGCGCGCCATCATCGTCTGCGAGACCGACACCATCCTGCCCAAGCACATCCCCCCGTCGCCGACCCTGCGGGTGGCCGATCCCGGCGACGGGCCCGACTCGGTGAGCTTCCGGGTGGGGACGAGCCTGGAGGACGCGGAGAAGGCGCTCATTCTCAAGACGCTCGCGGCCAACGGCAACAACAAGACCCGCGCCGCCGACGTGCTCGGCATCAGCCTGAAGACGCTGCACAACAAGCTCAAGACCTACGGCAGCTAGCATGCGGCTGCGACTCGGGGTGCGGGGGCGGGAGGCGCTGGTCGTCAGCCTGCTCACGCTGCTCGTGGTCTCCACCGCCACCGCGATCCATCTCTCCCAGCTCAGCCGCGTGGTGGTGCAGGAGGCGGTGAAGCAGGCCGAGCTCATCGCCAAGCAGATCTACGCCCAGACCAGCCGCGCGCTGCAGCGCACGCCCGGCGCCGATCCGCTCGTCGCGCTGCGGGAGGATCCGGAGCTGCGCAGCTTCCTCGACGCGAGCGTCGGCTACTCGCCGCACCTGGTCTACGCGCTCGTCACCGACCACACCGGCACCGTGCTGCTCCACACCGAGCGCCAGAAGGAGGGCAAGCCGGAGCCGGAGCGCCCGAACCTCGACGGGCTCCTGAAGCTCGACACGCTGAGCCGCTTCTCCGCGCTCTACACCGCGGGCCGCACCTACGAGACGGTGCTGCCGATGACGCTCAACGATCGGCTCTTCGGGTCCATTCGTCTGGGCGTGTCGACCACGCTCCTGCGGCGCGAGGTCACCGGCTCGCTCCAGCAGAGCCTGGCGGTGGCCGCGGTCGCGCTGCCCCTGGCGTGGCTGGCCGCGATGGTGCTGGCGCAGCTCACGGTGCGGCCGATCCGCGCCATCGTGGGCCAGGTGGACCGGATCCGCCGCGGCGAGCCCCTGGAGGCCACGCCGGTGGCGCTGGGCGGCGACGAGTTCCAGGAGCTGTCCTCCCAGCTCACGCGTCTCGGGCGCGAGCTGCAGGCGGACCGGCTGTCGACGCTCAGTGAGAAGGCTCACCTGCAGGGGGTGGTCGACCAGCTGGAAGACGGGGTCATCTTCCTGAACCCGGAGCGGCACATCCTGTTCTTCAACCGGGCCGCGGAGGCGGTGGTGGGCCTCCCGCTCGAGCGGGCGGTCGGCCTGCCGATCCACGAGGTGCTGGATCCCGCGCACCCGCTGCTGCCCTTCGTGGACCAGGTGCTGGTCGGCTCCGCGGGCATTCGCAACGCCACGGTGGTGCTGCCGCACGAGGGCCGCGACAAGGAGTTCCTGGTCTCGGCCTTCCACATGGAGGACGCGCACCGGGTGATGGGCGTGGCGGTGCTGCTGAAGGATCTCGAGTCCGTCAAGACCGTGCAGTCGCTGGTGAGCTACTCGGCCAAGCTGGCCGCGCTCGGCCGCCTCACCTCGGGGGTGGCCCACGAGGTGAAGAACCCGCTCAACGCGATGATGATCCACGTCGAGCTGCTCAAGGAGCGGCTCGAGGATTCGGGGGCCGACGTCCGGCAGAGCCTGGAGGTCATCGGCAGCGAGATCCGGCGGCTGGATCGCGTGGTGCAGGGCTTCCTCAAGTTCATGCGCCCGCAGGAGCTGACGCTCAAGCCGGTGGATCTCAACGCCATGCTCCAGAGCGTGTGCGCGCTGCTGGAGGCGGAGAGCCAGAGCCACGGCGTCCGCTTCGTGCTGGAGCTGGACGCGGACCTGCCCACGGTGAGCGCCGACGAGGAGCTGCTGCGCCAGGCCTTCATCAACATCCTGCAGAACGCGGTGCAGGCGATGCCGACCGGCGGCGCGGTGCGCGTCCGCACTCGCCCCGAGGAGCTCGAGTGGGTGCGCGTGACGGTGACGGACCAGGGCGTGGGCATCGCGCCGGAGGACGTGGACAAGATCTTCAAGCTCTACTACACCAGCAAGGTCGGGGGCAGCGGCATCGGGCTCTCGGTGGTGTACCGCATCGTGCAGCTCCACGACGGCACGATCGAGGCGAAGTCCGAGCCGGGGCGGGGGACGGCCATGGTCGTCCGCCTGCCGCTACGATGACGCGCCCGCGCGGCCCGATCTGGCTGCTGCTGGCCGCCGCGACGCTCGGGGGCTGCGCGGGGGCCAGCGACTTCCTGGTGCCCGCGCCGTCCATGGCGCCGCCGCGCGCCTCGGCCCCCGGCGAGGAGGAGCTCGCGGCCAGGTCGACCCCCGCGGTCAGGGAGCCGGTGCCCCCGCCGGCTCCGCCCCGGCCCACGCCCCCGGCGCCCCTCGCGACGCCCCCCGCGCCCACGCCCCCCGCGCCGACTCCGCCGCCTCCGCGCAGCGCGGCGATTCCCCGCGAGCCGCCGGTGCTGGCCCCGCAGGCCAGCGCGGAGGAGGAGCAGCGGCTCAAGGCGCAGGCCGAGCGCCGCATCGAGGGCACCGAGAAGCTCGTGCAGCGGATCGATCCCGCCCGCCTGCCCCGCGAGCAGCAGGAGAACTACCGGACCATCCAGAGCTTCCTCGTGAAGGCGCGCGAGGCGCTCTCGACCCGCGACGTGCAGCGCGCGTTCACGCTGGCCGACAAGGCCTATTTCCTGGCCGATGAGATGTCGAAGGCGCCACGCTGACGGGCGTGTAAAGCTTACCGCCTCCGGTAAGTCTTACCGCTCCGCGGTTCAGCCCGTCCCGGCGGATTCCTTCCAAGCTCCCGCACCGTAAGGCTTCGCGGCCCACGGGTCCTCGTATCATGGGGTGGCATGGGGGTTGCCGAGTCTCCCTGGACTTTCACACACTCGCCGGAGGGGGAGACCATCATGCGCAGCGTATTCCTGGGATTCACGCTGGCTCTGGGCGCGCTCACCGCGGCCTGCACCATCGATCCGCCGGCGGGGACGCCGACGCCCCCGATGGCCGGAGTGCTCGAGCCGGGGCCGCGCGAGGCCACGTTCGGTCGCACCGGGGACGAGGTCGTCAACAACCCGCAGCTCCGTGACAAGATCCGCAACCTCTTCGGCGCGGACTGGACGCCCGCCGCGGCAGGGCCGCGGCAAGATCGCGAAGGGCGCCGCCGCGTACTTCGGTCGTACCGAGGTGCCACGCGGGGTGCGGGTCGGCGACGCGAATTACGTGGCGGTGACGGGCTGCGTGCCCGCGACCTGTCGCAGCGAGCGCGTGCTGCTGCTGGTCCAGGAGGGCGGTGAGGGGCTCCTGGCCCGGCTGGACGAGGGCGGGTTCTCGCACTACTACGCGTACGGCGGCAACTGGGGACTCGCCGGCACGACGGCGCAGATCCTGGACAGCGCGCTCCGAGCACTCGCCCGCACGGGAGACCCGTACCCGCGGACCTGAGGGCGACCCAACTCTTGACCGGCTCCCGCTCGACCGATATGCTGAGGTTTGCCTACTTGGTCCGGTCGTCCTCGCAGGTTGCGTGTGCCATGTGGATACTGAGCGCGCGAGCGGTCTCCGTGGAGCCGGCGACGCCCCGCAGTCCGGAGCGCGGCGCGTGAGCGATCTTGCGCGTCTCCTCGCCTGGGCGGAGGAATCGCTGGCCGGTCCCGGTAGCATTCTTCTCATGACCGACTATGACGGCACCTTGACTCCCATCGTGGACGACCCGGCCGACGCGGTCCTGGCCGCGCAGACGCGCGAGGACCTCGCGCGCCTCGCCCGCTCCCCGCGGGCGCGCGTGGCCGTGATCTCCGGGCGCGGCCTGGAGGATCTGCGGGGCCGCGTCGGGCTCGACGACGTCATCTACGCGGGCTGCCACGGGCTCGAGATCGAGGGCCCGAACCTGGTCTTCCGCCATCCCGACGCGCTGGCCCAGCAGGCCACGCTGTGGGCGGTGGGGGACGTCCTGGTCCGCCGCGCCCCCTCGGTGAGCGGGATGCGCGTGGAGACGAAGGGCCTCGCGGTGGCCGTGCACTACCGGCACGTGGCCGCGGACGAGATCCGCCGGGTGGAGATCGAGCTGGCCCGCGCGATCCAGGAGCAGCCGGGCAGCCTGCTGAAGATCTTCCACGGCAGCAAGGTGATCGAGGTGCTGCCGCAGGTGGCCTGGACCAAGGGCGAGTGCGCGAAGTGGATCGAGGAGCGGCTGCGGGCGAGCCTGCCCGAGCCGGCGCTCTGGCTCTACCTGGGCGACGACTGGACCGACGAGCACGCCTTCGAGGTGCTGAGCGGCCAGGCGCTCACGATCCGCGTGGGCGACGCGGTGCCCGCGTCCAAGGCGGCGTACCGGTTGACCGACGTCTCCGAGGTCCACCAGCTCCTGGCCCTGCTCGCCGACGGCGTCACCGCGGAGAGCCGCGCGTGAGGTTCCAGCTCCGGCTCGTGGCGGCGCTCTGGGTCGCTTCCCTGCTGGTCATCGGGGTCTTCGCTTACCTCCAGGTCAACGAGGAGCGGCAGCGGCTGACCGCCGAGCTCGACCGGCGGGCCGCCCTGGTGAGCGAGAGCCTCCGGGAGGTGCTGGAGCCGGCGCTGGCCCGCGGCGGCAACAAGGTCCAGATCGACCGGCTGATCAAGAAGTTCAGCAAGCCGGACCTGGATCTCGCGGTCTACGACCGGGTCGCCTCGATGATCTCGGTGACGCCGAGCGTGGGCAAGCAGATGATCGAGACGCCGCCGCCCGAGGTGACGTGGGCGCTCACGTCGGGGGCGGTGCAGACCGGCTTCCGCAAGCTCGACGGCAAGACGCTCTACGTCTACGCCGACCCGATCCTGCGCGACGACAAGGCCACCGGCGCGCTCGTGGTGTTCCTCGACGCCTCCGATCTCAAGGTGGCCGAATGGGAGCGCTGGCGCTTCAACGGCATCCGCTTCCTGGTGCTGGCCGCGGTGCTGGCCCTGATCGCGCTGCTGGTCGTCCGCATGAGCCTGACCCAGCCGCTGGCCAAGATGGCGCGCTGGACCAAGGCGGTCCGGCGGGGCCACGCGATCGACCCGCCCGAGATGCCGGACGAGAGCCTCTTCGGCCCCATCGCGCGCGAGGTCACGGTGCTGGCCAAGAACCTCCAGCGGGCGCGCGCGGCCGCCGAGGAAGAGGCGGCGCTGCGCCTGATCGGCCAGACCCTCTGGACGGAAGAGCGGCTCAAGCAGTTCGCCAAGATGCGGCTGGGCGAGCGGCCGCTGGTGGTGGTCTCCAACCGCGAGCCCATCAGCCACGTCTGGAAGGACGGGCGCATCCAGGTGATCACGCCGGCCAGCGGCCTCGTCACCGCGATGGATCCGGTGATGCGCGCCTGCGGCGGCATCTGGGTCGCGCAGGCGAGCGGCGACGCGGACCGCGAGACCGCGGACGCGCGCGGGCGCCTCCGCGTGCCCCCCGACGACCCGCGCTTCACGCTCAAGCGCGTCTGGCTCACGCCGGAGGAGGAGGCGGGGTACTACTACGGCTTCTCCAACGAGGGGCTGTGGCCGCTCTGCCACATCGTGCACAACCGGCCCCAGTTCCGCCCGGAGGACTGGGCGCACTACCGGGCGGTCAACGAGAAGTTCGCGGCCGCGGTGCTGGAGGAGATCGCGGGCACCGAGTCGCCGATGGTGCTGATCCAGGACTACCACTTCGCGCTCCTGCCCGGGCTCATCAAGCGCGAGCGCCCGGACGCGCGCACCGCGATCTTCTGGCACATCCCGTGGCCGAACTTCGAGGCCTTCTCGATCTGCCCGTGGCAGGACGAGCTGCTGCTGGGGATGCTGGGCGCCGACCTCATCGGCTTCCACACCCAGTACTACTGCAACAACTTCCTGGACACGGTGGAGCGCGCCATCGAGGCCCGCATCGACTGGGAGCGCTTCTCGGTGACCCGGGGGCAGCACGTGACGTCGGTGAAGCCGTTCCCGATCAGCGTGGCGCCCGGCTTCGTGGACAACCCGCCCACGACGTCTCGGCAGGCGCTCCTCGCGAGTCTGGACACCACCGCCGAGTTCCTCGGGGTCGGCGTGGAGCGGCTCGACTACACCAAGGGCCTGCCCGAGCGCTTCCGGGCGCTGGGCCGCTTCTTCGAGCGCTTCCCGGAGTACCGCGAGCGCGTGGTCTTCGTGCAGCTCGCCGCGCCGAGCCGCAGCACCATCCCGCGCTACCAGGCGCTGGAGGCGGAGGTGGACGCGGTGGTGCAGGAGGTGAACGGGACGTACCAGACCAAGCGGTGGAAGCCCATCCTCTACCTGAAGCGCCACCACGAGCACCGCGACATCTGGCCCTACTACCGGCACGCCGACTTCTGCATGGTGACCTCGCTGCACGACGGGATGAACCTGGTGGCCAAGGAGTTCATCTCGGTGCGCGACGACGAGGAGGGGGCGCTCATCCTGAGCCAGTTCACCGGCGCGTCGTCGGAGCTGCGGGACGCTATCCTGGTGAACCCGTACGACGTGGACGGCATGGCCGACGCCATCCGCACCGCGGTCGCGATGCCGAGCGACGAGCGCCGGGCCCGCATGGGGCGCATGCGCGAGAGCGTGCGCGAGCACAACATCTATCGCTGGGCGGGGCTCCTGCTGAGCGAGCTGGAGCGGATTCCCGAGACCCCGGCCTCCACCCCCGAGCCGGCCGCCTGGGAGAAGAAATAAGACGGGGGAGGGACGTGACGTCCCTCCCCCGTCGCACCCCTCACCCGACCCTCTCCCCTCAGGGGAGAGGGGGAGCTGTTTCTAGTCCTGATCCACCATCATCTTGACGGTGACCCGGCGCTTCTTCTCGTCCGGGGTCTCCTTGGCCGCGATGGGCCCGAGGCCGACCGCCTGTACGCGAGACAGCGGAACGCCCTTCTCGACCAGGAAGCGACGCACCGACTCGACCCGGCGCTGGCTCAGGCCGTAGTTGTAGTCCACGGTGCCCTTCGGATCGGTGTAGCCGCCCAGCTCAACCACGAGCGTGGGGTTGCCCTGGAGCTCCTTGATCACGCCCAGCAGAGCCGTCTGGGCCCCGTCGGTGAGCTCGGCCTTGTCGAAGCCGAAGTAGACCTCGAGGGTGTCGGCCGTCTTCTGGTTGTAGCGGTTCGACCACAGGCGGGTCAGGCGGGTGTCCACGCCCTCGGCCTTGGTCATCGCCGCGTCGGCACGGCTCCGGGCATCGGCCACGGCGCCCTCCAGGCTCTTCACCTGGGTGGTCACGCCCTTGACCTCGGTGTTGACGCCCTCGACCTGGGTCTCGACCTTCACGAAGCGCTGGTCGACCTCGACGTCCTTCTTGGCGAACATGTCCCGCACGAAGCCCTTCGTGGCGCAGCCGGACACCAGCAGGACAGCCACTGGTAGCAGGACGCCGATCTTCATCACTTTCCGCATGTACCCGCCTCCTCTGTTGTGAGCGTTGACTGACGTATACGACGAATCGCGAACCTGCCTTGGACAGCAACAAGCAAGCCAGGTGAGAGAGGGGAGACGGGCCGAGGCTGGGTGCGTCATTTAGCGTGATTTGGCCTTTAGTTGCTAGGCATTGCCCGCGCCCGCGGCAGGGCATCCATGGGACGGAATTTCTCGGCGCGCCGATAAACTTTACACGGTGCGTGTAACGGTTACACGGCTAGTGGACGGCGGCGGGCATGTGCACGTAGAGCTCCTGCTTGCTCGGCTTGGCCCCGGCCAGCGGGCGGGGCGGCCGCATCTCGTAGCGGACCGGCTGCTGGTGGTCGGCGTACTGCCGCTCGGGGTTGTAGACCGTGCTGAACTTCCAGAGCATGCGGAGGTAGTTGGTCTGCCCTCGCGCCGCCGCCCGGAGCGCGGCCCCCCCGTACTTGCGGACCGCCCCCCAGCCCAGGTGCTTGCGATTGAGCACGGCCTGGGTCCGGACCAGCTCCTCGTAGAAGCGCTTGAGCGGGAGCTTGGTGGGCAGCACCGCGTGCTGCACGTCGAAGAGGCGGTAGTCCCGGGAGGTGAGCTGGCGCGTCTCGGTCAGCCAGAGCTCGGTGCCGGGGTAGGGGGTGGCCACCGTGAAGTGCACGACCTCGGGCACGGTGAGCGCCCAGTCGCGCACCGCCGCGAAGCGGGCCTCGTCCCAGCTCGGGTCCGCGATGATGTTGATGGCCACGGTGAGGCCGAGCGACCGGGCGATCTCGAGCGCCCGCAGGTTCTCGTTGAGGGTCACCCGCTTGCGATGGAGCCGCAGCGCCTCGTCGTCGAGGGCCTCGATGCCGAGGAACATGTAGTAGAGGCCGAGCCGCTTCCAGTACGCGAAGAGCTCCTGGTTCTTGATCAGCACGTCGCAGCGGGTCTCGAGGTAGTACTGCTTGCGGATGCGCCGGCGCTCGATCTCGCGGGCGATCGCGAAGCCGTGCTCGGCCTGGATGAAGGCGACGTCGTCCACGATGAACACGTTGGGCTCGCGGATGCGCGCGAGGTCCTCCACCCCCGCTTCCGGCGAGCCCTTGCGGTAGCTGCGCCCGTAGAAGGTCCACGCGCTGCAGAACGAGCAGTCCCAGGGGCAGCCGCGCGTGAACTCGATGGACGCGCAGGGATCGAGCACGCCGATGAAGTACTTGTGGCGGCGCCGGCCGAGGTGGCGGGCGGGGAGGTGCAGGTCGAGATCCTTGAGCAGGGTCGGGCTCGGGCCCGCGCCGTGCCGGGTGACCACGCCGGGCAGGCTCTCGAGCTTCGGGTCGCCGATGGCCTCCAGCACGAGCGGCGCGATGACCTCGCCCTCGCCGCGCACGATGCAGTCGATGGCGCCGCCGGCGTGGTCGAGGAACTCGGCCGCGATGAAGGACGCGCTGTGCCCGCCCACGAACACGAAGGGGGCGGCGCGCCGGGCCTTGGTCTCCTTGGCGAGGTCCACCACCTCCGGGACGTTCGCCAGGTAGTTCACCGAGAAGCCCACCGCCTGCGGCGCGAACGTCTCGATCTCGCGCCAGTAGTCGGCGTGCTTGAAGATCTGCAGGTCGAGCAGCCGCACCTCGTGGCCGGCGGCCTCGATGGCCGCGGCCACGCGCTCGAGGCCGAGCGGCTCGAGCCGCAGGTACAGCTCCGAATACATCAGGGGACTCGGATGCACCAGGAGCACTCGCATCGTCCCACCTCCCCGCGAGGATTTTCACGCAGCATACGGCAAGCGCGCGCGGGCCGCCTCTACTCGTCGCCGCGCGCTGCTCTCCAAGTCCGCTGCCACGAAGAAAAAATTACCGGTTTCGATGTAACGGTTACACAACAAGTGTCAGTTCACTGACACCGAGCGGCAGCGCCGCCTCGAGCCGATTTTCTCTAACTGATCGGAAATCCGAGCTTCGGCGGGTTCGGCCGGGCTTCCTCCATTTGGCACCGCGGTTGCCTATGGAAGCGGAGATCCGGCGAACATGGCCACATTCGGGCTGCACGGCGACGCGGAGACGGAGGGACGAGACCGGCTGCTGCTGGTCGATCCTTACGGCACGAGCCGCGAGGGCCTGGGTGCCGCGCTCCGCGGCGGCGGCTTCGCCGTCGAGACCGCGGCGAGCAGCTCGGAGGCCATCCGCAAGGCCGACCAGGGCGAGTTCGACCTGGCCATCATCGATCTGGATCTGCCGCCGGTTCACGGGATCGCGGAGGATGGCTGGGATCTGGTGCGCATCCTGCGCGCCGCGGACCCGGGCCTCCTCATGGTCCTCATCGCCGCCGAATGCCACCCCGATACGCGGGCGGAGGCGCAGCGGTACGGCGCCGCCCACCTGCTCGAGAAACCCATCAGCCCGCGGGAGCTGCGGAGCATCGTCCGCAACCTGCGCCCGGAGACCACCCCCGTATGAAGCGCGCGTCGATCGGATTCGGTATCCTCGTCACCTTCTTCATCCTCGCGATGTTCCTCATGGCCGACGCGGAAGTGACGCCGGTGGACGACCCGGCGCTGATCTCGGCGAGCGCCCCCGCCCGCTGAGCAACACCGGCTGAAGCCTGGGCCCTGCTGAAGCCTGGGCAGGGGCCTCGGTCTGCGGTACCATTCCCCCGTGGCTGAATCGAGTCTGAGTCTCTGGCTCCTCGCACTGCTGGCGGGCTGGGTGATCGGCGCGCTCTTCGTGGGCATGGTGGGTGGCGCCACCCGGGGCGTGCAGGGCTTCTTCATCTGGCTCCTCGCCGCGCTCATGTTCTCGCCCCTCCTCGCCATGCTCGGGCTCATCGCGGTCCTGCTGGGCGACCTGGTGCGCGAGGTCGAGATCAAGGCCATTCACGGCTCGGCCGAGCTGCCCGCGCGCTCGACGTCGGGCCGCTTCGCGCACCTCGCGGGCGAGGACTGACCGGACCGAGAAACGCATGGCGACGACGATCGGGCTGCTGCATCCGGGGGACATGGGCGCGGTCGTGGGCGGGTGCGCGCGGGCCGCGGGGCAACGCGTGCTCTGGGCCGCCGCGGGGCGCAGCGCGGACACGCGCGCCCGCGCGGCCGCCGCGGGGCTCGAGGACGCGGGTAGCGTGGCCAAGGTCCTGGCGGCCAGCGACGTGGTCCTGTCGATCTGCCCGCCCCACGCCGCGCTCGACCTGGCCCGCGAGGTCGCGGCCCAGCGCTTCACCGGGCTCTACGTGGACGGTAATGCGATCGCGCCGGCCACCGCGCGGGAGATCGGCGTCATCGTGGAGCGGGGCGGGGCCACCTTCGTGGACGGGGGCCTCATCGGTCCGCCCCCGCGTGCCGCCGGCTCCACGCGTCTCTACCTGTCGGGACGCGAGGCCAAGCGCGCGGTCGCGCTCTTCGAGGGAAGCGCGCTCGAGGCGATCGCGATCAACGACGTGCCGGGCGCGGCCTCCGCGCTCAAGATGGTGTACGCCGCGTTCACCAAGGGGACCTCCGCGCTGCTGATGGGCGTCCGCGCGCTCGCCGCGAGCGAAGGGGTGGACGACGCTCTCGCTCGCCGAGTGGCACCGCTCGCAGCCCGACCTGCCGAAGAAGTCGGAGGCCGCCGCGCGGGACAACGCGCGCAAGGCCTGGCGCTTCGTGGGCGAGATGGACGAGATCGCGGCGACCTTCGAGGCCGCCGGTCTCCCGGGCGGCTTTCACCAGGCGTGTGGGGAGATCTATCGCCGGCTCGTCGAGTTCAAGGACGTGACGACTCCACCCGCGATGGCCGACCTGGTCGAGCCGCTGACGCGCCCGCGCCCGAAGAAGTAGCCGGGTCAGCGGGGCGTCGATGCTCATCCGGAACATCTTACTATCCGTAGACCCCGTAGAGCCTACCTTCGCGCGGATGGACGCCTGATGCTGGCCTCTCCACGCCCATCTGGACTGGAACCCAGAGTCGATCGGCCGGAGGTGCTCGTGGTGTTCGACGAGCGCCCGGTCCGCGCTTTCGTCGTCAAGGCTCTGAGCGGCCGCTACGACGTCGTCGAGAGCAAGGACAGCCGCGGCGGCATCAAGGCCATCACCGCGTCCGACCGGGATTTCCGGATCGTGATCGTGGGCCGGCGCGCGGTCAGAATCGGACGCAGGCGTCGGCCACCGTGGGGCTGGTCAAGACCATGTACGAGCGCTGGCCCTGGATCCCCGTGGTCGTCATCGGCCGCATCCCGGATCGGGCCCGCCTGACCGGCCAGATGCTGTTGAGCGGCGCCCGCACGTTCATCCAGAATCCCGTCACGGCCGCCGCCTTGCGGGCCGCCGTCACGCGTGGGATCGACCGGGCGGGAAGGCGGTCGCCCACGGCCTCCGCGGTCGCCGCCATGAATCGGATCCGCACGTTCCTCGGCGAGCACACGGGGGAGACCCTCACGCTCCACGAGCTCGCCGCCATGGCCTCGATGAGCCGCTCGCACTTCTCCCACACGTTCCACGCCGTGCTGGGCATGTCGCTCCGCGACTACGTCCGGGATCTCCGCCTCCAGCGGGCGCACCTGCTCCTGCTGGCCTCTTCCTTGTCGCTCACCGTCATCGCCGCCGAGTCCGGGTTCTACGATCTGCCGCATCTGGACAAGGCCTTCCGGCACCGGCTGGGCGTCTCTCCTCTCGAGTTTCGTCGGCGCTACAACACGCGAGTTCGGCCGAAGCCGCACCCCCTCGTTCGCGTCGAGGCCTGAAGTAGCTGATGGTCCCATGTTGAGGAAGAGCGGGATCGATGTCGTGGGCGCCATGCCCTGGGGGACGCACTTCTGCCACTTCTACGAGACCAAGGACGATCTGCTCGACACGCTCGTCCCGGGGCACCAAGGCGGGACTGGACGACGGGGAGTTCTGTGTCTGGGTGGTGTCGGAGCCGCTGACCGCCGCCGGCAGCGCGTGACCGCGAGCTGGGACGACAAGCTCGCGCGAGCGCTGTCGCGGCTACGCCGGAATGCGGGTGAGCGGCAATACCGCGTGGCTCCAGGATCAGGATTGGCAGGAGTTCTGCGAGTACGAGGCGCAGATCAACGGTGCGTGCCCCGCGCAGCGCATGATCATCCTGTGCACGTATCCCGCTGCGGTCTGAACCCGGCGAGCCGGTGGACGTGCTCCGGACGCACCAGTTCGCGGTCGCCCGGCGGCGGCTGACCTGGGAGATCGTCGAAACGCCTCAGCTCCGACAGGCCAGGGCCGAGGTCGAGCGCCTGACCCGGGA